>CAXXFT010000023.1:0-161809 GCA_963675125.2 uncultured Sedimentibacter sp. | reverse complement strand
GAGTTCTTAAAATCAAATGAAGCAATTAAGGTATTTGAATCATTTGGATTTAAGGAAAATAAATAGGTATTATAATGGATTGGTCACCTTTAATAATTTCTATAAAAAACTGCTTCTGTATCAATTTTAATTACTTTTGTTATCGGGATTTTCACAGCAAGATGGGTTGTGGGGTTGAAATCTGATAAATTAAGGGCAATAGTGGATGGGTGTTTTAACTTTACCATTAGTATTGCCTCCTACTGTTATGGGTTTTTTTTATTCTGTATTTAATTTGGTATAAAGAGGCCAATAGGTATGTTTCTTCTTAATTATTTTGGAACTAAGGTTGTGTTTTCGTGGAGTGCTACTGTTATAGCAGCTGCAGTTATTTCATTCCCCTTGATGTATCGCTCTGCAAGAGGTGCATTTGAACAGGTTGACCAAAAACCTAGTAATGGCTGGACGAACACTTGGAATGTCAGAAATTAAAATATTTTTAAAAATAGTGATGCCTGTAGCGTTACCAGGGGTTTTATCAGGAGGTATATTATCATTTTGCTAGAGGGTTAGGTGAATTTGGAGCAACGGCAATGATTGCTGGAAATATAGCAGGAAAGACAAGAACACTTCCTTTGGCAATATATTCAGAAGTTGCAGCGGGAGATATGGAGGGGGCTTATGGTTATGTTGGAGTTATTCTAATTATATCTTTTATTGTTGTTATACTAATGAATTATTTTACGTCAAAAGGTAGAAAATATCTAAATAAGGATGAATGTAAATGAGTTTACTCGTTGATATAAAGAAAAAATTTAAAGGTTTTACACTTGATGTTCAGTTTGAAAACAGAGATGGATATCTTGGTATCTTGGGTGCATCTGGTAGTGGTAAAAGCATGACTCTGAAGTGTATCGCTGGTATTGAAACACCTGATGAAGGAAGAATAGTACTAAATAATAAGGTATTGTATGATTCGAAAAAGAGAATAAACCTAAAACCGCAAAGTAGAAATGTAGGTTATTTGTTTCAAAACTATGCTTTGTTTCCTAATATGACAGTTGAAGAAAATATTGGAGCAGGAATAAAACTACCTAAAAAACATAAAAAAGAAAAAATTGATGAGCTTATTAAAACTATAAAGCTACAAGGACTAGAACACAAATATCCATCAATATTATCAGGTGGGCAGCAGCAAAGAGTTGCTTTGGCTAGAATTCTAGCATATGAGCCAGATGTTTTGCTACTAGATGAACCCTTTTCTGCATTAGATACTTATTTAAAAGAACAGATTCAAACAGAGGTTTTAGAATTGTTAAAACTATATCACGGAGAAGTTTTAATGGTAACTCATAGTAGAGATGAAGCATATAAATTTTGTAATAATTTGGCTATTATAGATAAAGGCAAAACTATACTTATTGGAGATACAAAGGAAATATTTAAGTGTCCTAAAACATTGATAGCTGCTAGATTAACAGGTTGTAGAAATATATCATCTTGCAAGGTAATGTCACCACATACTGTTTACGCTATTGATTGGGATATCTTGTTAGAAACAAGTGATAAAATATCAAGTAATGTTAAGTATGTTGGAATTAAATCTCATTCATTTGAATTTGCAGATAATGAAGAAGATAAAAATACGTTTAAATGTGAAATAATTAAAATAGTAGAAGGGATAAACGGATATACTATAATTTTTAATAATATAAATAGTAAAAATGTTGTTAAAAATTCTGATATATGGTTCAAAGTAAAAAAGGAAGTTTGGAATAATAAAATAAACAATACAGAAAATTTATTTTTAAAAATACCACAAAAATCTATTTTGTTTTTGGAGTAATACTTTTATAAATAATCTTTGAAATATTTGTTAAACAGATCATTTGAAATTGAATTTATTTCTTTTTCAAATGAGATATATTGTTCTAAAAATTCAATACATTCTGGTGTTAAGCTTGAACCACCACCACCTATACCACCAATTTTTCTATCTAAGAGCTTAAATCCAAGGGCTTTTTCAGCAACCTTAATCATCCTATATGCTTTTGTATATGACAGGTTCATTTCTTTAGCAGCCCCATTCAAAGACTCAAAGTCCTTTGTAAGGGTTAGAAGCGTTACTACACCTGGTCCAAAAAAAATATCTTCCTTTGCTAAACGTATTCTTAATGTTAAATGCAATTTTTCCATAATTTTCTCCCTAAGATTATTGTTTAAGGGGGATTTTTTATTTATCCCGAACTATTTTGAATAAAATAAATAGTGTATTTATATTTTATCAAAATAGGCAATAATTGCAACACAATAAATTAAATAATTTGTAATAATTACTTAATCTGAATCAAAAAATATAGCTGTGATAATAAAATGTTAATTATACTTTGAACTACATAGATTGTTAAGAGTTTTAGAGAAATTGTGTTTTTTTATATTTAGATAATACTGATATTATATATAGGAGTTTCTGTTATTAGTAAAAAAGTGACAAGATACTTGGAAAAATAAAAAAATAAATGTTATAATTAAGAAATAATAAATACAACTAATGAAACAAAGACATACGTCTTTGTCTTGATGTATTTATTGAATCGTTGTGATGCAAGCCGTTATCTGGCTTGCTTTATGATATAATAAATACAACTAATGAAACAAAGACATACGTCTTTGTCTTGATGTATTTATTGAATCGTTGTGATGCAAGCCGTTATCTGGCTTGCTTTATGATATAATAAATATTTAGGAGACGAAATGAATCCATTCATACCAACTAAAAAACCCAGATATGCAATAATAGATTATAGGGCAAGCGAAGAAATAAAAAATTATTTAAATAAATTAAACATCAAACTTATTAAAACCATTAAATGTAGCGATTTACAAGAACCTGTTGATGGTCATCCTGATATGGTAATGCATCCAATTGACGAAAAAACTTTTATTGTCGCACCAAATGTATTTGACTATTATAGAAGTGTTTTGAATAACATAGGAATAAAAGTTATTAAAGGTGGAAAAACTCTATGTAGAAACTATCCTGAGGATATAGCATATAATGTAGCAAGAATAGGGAGATATGCTGTGCACAACACACATCATACAGACCAGGTTTTAAAGTATTATTTGGAAGAAGCGAATATAGAGTTTATTCATGTAAACCAGGGTTATACAAAATGTTCATTAGCAGCAGTTGGCAAAAATAAGGCTGTAACATCTGATTTATCAATACATGAAAAAATTAAATCATATAATATAGACTGTATGTTTATAAATCCTGAAGTAGTATATCTGAAAGGGTATAATCATGGATTTATAGGTGGCTGTACGGGATTAATAAATGAAAAAATTTTTTTATCAACTGGCAAAATCTTTGATAAAATTATTATTGATGCATTTAAACAATTTATACAGTCCTCAGGATATTTGTATGAAGAAGCTTCAAGTCAACAAATAATAGATTTGGGATCAATAATACCAATAATATAACCTCCCTGCGAGAGGAGTGACTAAATGGAGCTTTTATCATTAGAGATTAATGGAAATGAAAATGTTGAAATAACAAAAAATATTGAAATTATAACAGATTTAGATAACAGTGATATTAAAATAGAATTTTCTTCCACTGATGATGGAAATATACGAATAAAATATTTCACAAATGAAATAATAAATAGGAAAGTTAGTTTAGAAAAGGTAGCTAGTAAAATTACAAAGCTGTTACAAGAGTATACTAAGCATGAAAGTTGTGTTTATCTTGAAGATAATTATTTTTACTTTGATGAAGATGAATTTAATGAAATAAAAGAAACCATCGAAGAAGAAGTTGAAAATGATATTAAGATACAACTTGTAATAAAAAATAAGCTTAAAGAAGTACTAGAGAATTCTAAATCAATTAATTTAAATGGATTTATTAAATTTAGGTTAAAATTTATTAATCTCTATGCTTCTCAAATCGTGGAGAAATGTATAGATAATTATTTAATGAAAAAGGAATATCTTGATTTTATAAGTGTCATAAGGTATATATCTGATGTGGATGAAAAAGAGCATGATACAGTTAACATAATGTACAATAATCATAAGTTACAAATATATGATATCAATATGAAGAAATTGAATTATATAGGTGCTATTGAAATTTCACAAGAACTAGATGGAAAAATTTTAGAGTACAACGAACTAATTATAAATATTTTATTAAACATTTCGCCAAAAAAAATAATTTTGCATACCAATGTAGAAAAAGGGGATGAAGAGTCAGAAAATACTATTGAGATTATTAAGCGGATATTTGATAATAAAGTTGAAATATGCAAGGGGTGTAAATTTTGTGAGCTGGTATAGATCAACACGCCTTCTAGGCGTACATATTTAAGGAAATACTAAGCTTCTTATTGTAAAATAGCTATATAAAATGAATATAGCATTTTACGATGATAAATATATAAATCTAAAGGGGAGGAATACATATGTCATTTTTAATATTTGCAACATTGATTACTATAACAGTATCATCAACATTGCATTTAATAAATATAAAAGAAAATCATGTAAATTTATAATAATTAATATATAAAAAAATCACTATTTTTTTAAATAGTGATTTTTTGATGTTAATTAGATTCTTGTGCCATGATTTCTGTCCATCTAGAGCTGTATAAATCTATGAACTCTTTTGGGTCTCTAAACATTTCCATGTTTTTTATATCTTTATCTGGTATATTGAAAGCCTTGTTGTTTAGTAATTCTTCATCAACTTCTTTGATTGCTTCGGTGTGTACTGTTGAGTACCATACCTCATCAATATTTCTAAGTGTTGACTCCTTGGAACATAAGAAATCTATAAATTTTTCTGATAATGGTTGGTTTTTGGTTGTAGTAGGTATAAACATAGCATCAATCCAAATGTTGCTACCTTCTTTTGGTATTACAAAATCTAGATTTTCATTTTCTGCCATTGCAGATACTGCTTCACCAGACCACACTAGTGCCATATCTGCTTCTTCGCTTATCATTATATCAGGAGCGCCATCAGTTATATAAGCCATAACTAAAGGTTTTTGTTTTAAAAGTAATTCTTTTGCTTCATCGAGTTCTTTTTCATTAACAGTATTTAACGAATATCCTAAAAGCTTTAAAGCCGCTGCGAAAGAGTCTCTTTGAGAGTCCATCATTATAATTCTTTGATCATTGTTCTTATCCCACAAGATTTCCCAGCTGTTAGAAGATACATCAACGGTATTTTTGTTATATAATATACCTAAAGTACCCCAAAAATATGGCACTGCATACTCGTTGTTTGGATCATAGGGCTGACTTTTAAATTGTTCACCAATATATTTATAGTTTGGTATATTATCAAAATTCAACTTATTAACCATACCTTCATCGATCATTCTTTCAATCATGTATTCACTTGAAATTATTAAATCGTAATTAGATGCACCAGCTTTTGCCTTTATATACATTTCTTCAGGTGTTGAATATGTATCATATTTGATTGTTACATTATTATCTATTTCGAACTGATTTAATAATGATTTGTCAATATAGATATCATAATTTAAGACATTTAATACTTCCTTCTCTTGCTTGCTACAAGCTGTTGATATTATTAAAATGGATAAAATTGTAGTTAATAGCAAGTATAATTTTTTTTTCTTCATTAAAGTACCTCATTTCTTTTAATTTTTTTTGTTTGTTTTGATTTATCTATTGCATTTGATCTATTGTTTACAACAATCATTAGCAATAATACTACAGTAAGCATTATTGTTGATAATGCATTTATAGTTGGACGGACACCTCTTCTTGCCATTGAGTAAATAACAATTGATAAGTTTGTTACTCCTTCACCCTTTGTAAAGTAACTTATTATGAAATCATCTATGGATAAAGTAAATGCCATTAAAAATCCTGTTATTATTCCTGGTTTAATCTCTGGTATAATAACCTTTCTTAGAGCATACATAGGAGTTGCTCCTAAATCCATAGCTGCTTCAGTCATATTTTTATCTAACAGCCTTAACTTAGGAAGTATAGATAGAATTACGTAAGGAGTGTTGAATACTATATGAGATATAAGCATAGTGTTAAAGCCTAATTTTATATTTAAGGATATATACAATATCATTAATGCAATACCAGTTACTATATCAGGATTTACAACGGGTAAATAATTTATATTTAAAATAATTGGTTTTATTTTACCTTTCATGCTATTAATTCCGATTGATGCTGCTGTTCCTAATATAGTTGAAATTATTGCAGATATTAATGCAATTGAAACTGTGTAATAAAGAGCCATTTTTATATCTCTGTCTTGAAATAATTCTAAATACCATTTTAATGAAAAACCTGTCCAGTTGCCTCGAGATTTAGACTCATTAAATGAATATATTGCTAGAACAATAATTGGGGCGTATAGAAAAATAAATATTATTGCCATATAAATTCTAGATAAATATTTTTTTACCAAAGTCTAGCACCACCTTCTTTATCTACATCGAATTTATTCATAATAGACATAGAAATTAAAATAATTATCATCATAATAATAGAAATTGCTGAACCAAAATTCCAATCTCCGTTTAATATGAATAATTTCTCAATTAAATTACCTATCATCATATTTTTGTTACCACCTAATAGCTGTGGTATGATAAATGTGCTAACAGCTGGCATAAATACCATTATTATACCAGATATAACTCCAGGCATGCTAAGAGGTAAAATGATTTTTCTAAAAATAGTATTTTTGTTTGCACCCAAATCATCAGCGGCTTCTATTAGACCTATATCCATTTTGCTCAGAGCTGTATAAATAGGAAGAATCATAAAGGGGATAAAGTTATAAACCATGCCCATCACAGTAGCACCTCTAGTATATAGAAGATTAACTTTTTGAAGGCCAATCATCTCAAAAAAGTTATTAATCAATCCATTGTTTCCTAAAATAGTCATCCAAGCATAAGTTCTAAGAAGCATGTTCATCCACATTGGTAAAATACATAAAAAAAGCAATGTATTTCTTTTTGATAAATTAGCAGTCGAAATTATATATGCAGCTGGATAACCTAAGATTAAACAAATTATAGTAGATATCGCTGCAAGTGATATTGAATCAAATAAAATATTTATATACATGGGGTCGAAAAACATTTTATAATTTTCTAAAGTAAAATTTATAGTAGTAATTCCATTAGATTCCTTAGATGTAATGCTGTATAACAAAACAAGGAAAGAAGGCAGTAAAATAAATATGCTCATCCAAACAATGTAAGGGTAAGAAAAATATTTAGTTCTATCTTTCAATTTTAGTCCCCCTTTTCCATAATGTGTATATCATCAGGTGTTAAAGATAAGCCAACAGTTGTACCTACAGGAGCCTTTGTTGTTGAATGTACAAGAAATTCAAAGTCTGAAACATCAACTATCATCTCATAGTGTACGCCTTTGAATGTAACTGATTGTACAATTCCTTCAAGAGGACTCACATCTTTTTCTGTTAAAACTAAATCTTCTGGTCTAATAACAACCTCTATTTCTTCTCCTCTACCAAAGCCATAGTCTACACATTCGAATTTTTTACCTAAAAACTCTACTAAGTAATCATCATGCATAACTCCGTTTAATATATTGCTTTCTCCTATGAAATCAGCAACAAAAGCATTTTCTGGTTCATTGTATATATCTGTTGGTGTACCCATTTGCTGAATAATGCCATCGTTCATAACAACTATTGTGTCTGACATAGTTAATGCTTCTTCTTGATCATGGGTTACATAGACAAAAGTTATACCTAATTTTTTTTGCATAGCTTTTAGTTCGTTTTGCATATCTTTTCTAAGTTTTAAGTCAAGAGCACCTAAAGGTTCATCTAAAAGGAGAACCTTGGGTTCGTTTACTAATGCCCTTGCAATTGCAATTCTTTGCTGCTGTCCACCACTAAGTTGGTCAATTCTTCTATTACCATAATTTTTAAGGTTAAAAAGCTCAAGCATCTTTAACACTTTATTGTTGATAATTTTTTCATCCATTTTTTTAATTCTTAATCCAAATGCTATATTGTCAAAAACATTCATATGTGGAAATAGTGCGTATTTTTGAAAAACAGTATTAAGCTGTCTTTTAAACGGGGGAACATCATTCATGAGATGACCATCAAAATATACTTCTCCTGATGTTGGTGTTTCAAAACCACCTATTATTCTTAAAGTTGTAGTTTTACCACAACCACTTGGACCTAACAAGGTAACAAATTCATTTTCCTTAACTGATAAAGTTATGTCATCAAGAACTGTCTCGCCATCAAATTTTTTAGTAATACTATTTAATTCTATAATTGCATTGCTCATATAACTTCTCCTTAAAACTAAAAATTAGGTGGAGTACTCACCCATATTATTCGTGCTGTGTTTTTGCTTGTATTTTCTATATAATGGGTTTTATTTGTTTTAAAATAAAATGATTCGCCTTTTTTTACTTTAAAAGCATGATTACCATAGTAAAGCATAATAGATCCTGATAATACATAGCCGAATTCTTCCCCTTCATGTGGATTGTCCACTTTAGTTTTTGCATAGCTATCAAGTTCTACTAAAATTGGCTCCATTTTATTTTTCTGTGCATTTGGAATAATCCAATTAATTATGTAATTATCGTCAGTTTCTTTTACAAAAATATCATCTTCTTTGAAAACTATTTTGCCATCTACTGCCTCGTTAAAGAAGCTACCTAAGTCGGTACCTAAACATTCTAATATATCTGTCAATGTAGCAATAGAAGGGGAGGTTAAATCTCTCTCTATTTGTGAAATGTATCCTTTTGTCAATTCGCATCTATCTGCTAGTTCTTGTTGAGTTAAAGAATTGGCATTTCTAAGCCTTTTTATATTCTCTCCAATATCCATAAGAAACCTCTCGTCTTTTGTTTATATTATTAAACTCTGTGTTTATAATTATTAAACTTAACATATGGTTTCATTATATATATAGCTATTAGTAATGTCAATACAGAAAATAAAAAAATAAATAAAATGTTTTATTTATTTTTTTAGGATCATATTACTATATAATAAGTTTATAATTACTAAACATACTTGAAATTTTTAAATAAAAAAATATATCTATCGATAAAATTTGATAGATATATTTTTTTGTTTATTTAGAGAGAATATTATATATTACCTGTGCTATTTCAGCACGCGTTGTATTTTGTGTTGGATTGAGTCTATTATTGTTCCCACTAATGATTCCAGTTTTTAATAAGGCAGATATAGATTCTTTGGCCCATGGGGCAACAATATTTGAGTCATCAAAATCTTCAAGCTGTTTGTCGTAAGTATAATCAGGAAGTTCTTCTAATTTATCAAGTACATTATATATCATGACAAACATTTCTTGACGCGTAATTTCTTTTTCTGGCGAAAATAGGTTATTTCCTATCCCATTTGAAATTCTAAGGCCTTTTGCAACATATAAATAATCTGTATAGTAAGTATTTCCTGCATCATCAAATGGTACTATGTTGAATTCTACTTTTCTATCAGGGCTTATTTGGTAAGCATTCATTAGGAGTACTATAAACTCTCCTCTTTTTAGGTTTGCATCAGGGTTGTAGATATTATATCCTGTTCCATTTGCTATTTTTCTTGACGCTATAAAATCTACAGCATTTTTATACCATGCATTTTCAGATACGTCATCAAAGGTTACTAAGTTATATCCTATTACAAAATTAGAGAAGTGAGTTGTTTCAAAAATTACTCTTTTAGTTAATTTATCATAACTTCCTCTGACTAACTTCAGATTTCCATCGTCGGATAGATAATATATCACTATAGCATTAGGATTTTCGTTTTGTTTTAATACGTATGGTATACTTACAGTTGCGTGACCTTTATTGAAATCTGATATTAGAGTTTTGCCAGCCATTATAGTTAAGTCATATACAGGTCTACCATCAACTTTTTTCTTATCCCTTTCAGATAGTTTTGAAGGGTCAATTATACTTGCTGATATCACAATATTTTCTCTATCAGCTCTTTTTGATATTTCATCAATAGCTTTTCCATCAAAGGTAATATCTATCATTTGAGATTTAATTCTAAATTTTGAATTAGTGTTTTTAGAGATTTTTTCTAGCTCGTCGTATGCTAAATCAACTTCAACTTTATTTATATTGCCAGAATATTTAACTCCTATTTCAATTATATCGTTTATGTCTTTTCCATTAGAGCTGTTTGCCTTTTCGAGGAGGGCATCAATTAAAGCAGAGGTTAAGCTTGCTTTAGCTGTTCTTAAAGATACAGATGCTTTTGTTTCGGAACTGTTTGTAACTGAGTAGTCAGATTTTTCGGTTGTGACTTTAATTAAAGGTGGAGTATAACTATTTTTGTTACCACTACTAGAATTTCCACCATTTGTAGATTCTGTTTCTCTATTAATAGTAATTGTATAAGTGTTTTTTGTAATACCATCAACAGCAGTTACCTCTACTGAAATTATATTACTACCAATATTTAAATAAATTTCCTTTGTAGATGATAAGGTATCATTTATTTTAACAGTTGCCCCATTTTCTAAAGTAATTGCAGAAATAGTAGTCCTATCTACATTGTATGAGACAGTAGCACTGTAATTTGTTATATCACCGCTAAATGTAGGATTAAGTGTTATGCCAGATGCTGTTAAAATGGAAAGCTTAGCAACTGTAGGATTTATAGGTTCCGCATCTCTTTTTATGTTAATACTGTATGATTTTGATGTTATTCCATCTTCTGCTGTTACATCTACAGATATTAGATTGTTTCCAATATTTAAATTAATTCCTTTATATGAAGTTTCTGTATTGTTTATTTTAATCGTTGCATTATTATCAGCAGAAATAGCTGAAATGGTTGTTCTTTCTAAAGTATAATCAACATTTCCACTATAACTTGCTATATCACTGTTAAAAGCAGGGGATAGTTCAATACCCATTGCAGCTAAAGCAGAAAGATTTGCATTTGTTGATACGGGATTTTTAGATGGTAAATATATAACTGGTCCATAGTAAGAAGCATCATTACTATCGTATATCAAAGATGGAATTAAAGAATCTTCAACACCCCATGTATTATAAGTAGCATTTATAGTAATGTTTGTTGAAGCGTTACATAAAGCAATTTTATTGTTGCTTAGGTCATTATATTTTGAGCTTTCTCCACCAACTATAACCTCAGGTGGATAAATGATATCGTAGTTACCAACCAAAATTCCTGTATTAAAGCCAGATATAGTATTGTTTTCTATGATATGTTTGTTATTTTCAGGTTCTGCGTTTAATCCATTTGCATCTAGGCGGAGACCATAATTATCGCTCCAAAAGCCAATTGAATCAACTTTTGATATGATCGTGTTGTTTTTTATTGTAGCATTTCCGTATGAATACAATGATATTCCATAATTAGCTTCATCTAAGTGAAAGATGTTATTTTGAATTAGAGTGGTACCATTAGAATATAAACATAAACCATTTCTGTATCCCTTAATTATTTCATTATTTTTTATAATAGAATTAGATATTTTTAAATTGCTACTTAGATAAATAGCCCAAGAGGATTTCAAATTATCGTTTGTAAATTTATTTCCATATACTTCAATATTATTTATAGAATTATTACTTAAGTAATCATCTATGTAAATACCAAATCCAGCACCATATTCATATGGTGGAGTTTGGTTTGTAAAAAAGTTGCCTTTTAACGAAATATTAACTGGAGGTCCAATATTTGCAATATTGTAAATTGAATTATTTAAATATGAATTTATATATGAAGAATTAGATACAAATATACCATATTCTCCCTCAGTTATGTTCATACCTTCTATTTTTACAGTATCTGCAATAATTGGTATTACAGTTTTTCCGTATGTATTTTTTAAAATAGTATCTTCGCCTGAACCGACTAAAGAAACAGAATCAAAAATAAATACTTGTTCATCATATATACCATCTGCAACATTAACAATTCCACCAATTTTTACATGTGATTTTCCTTCGCTTATACTTTTGAATGCATCCAAACCAAAAGTGTGACTATCACAATTAGTTTCACTAAAATCATCATCAACCCAAACTTCCGTTGGTGCATTGGTTGAAAAAGTACTATCTAATTGAATGTAATCAGTTTTTGTTTCGCTATTGTGATTCCTTAAATTTATCTTGCTTAGTATAATTTCTTCATTTTCAGTTCCCCAATCATTATGAGTTAAATTAAATGGCAAGATAGTTGAAGCGTATTCGCAATAAAAGTTTGTAATATTACCTCTGAATTTATTTTCATTGCCTTCGGAACCTCCAACTACTAAATTTTCAGGATATTCATCGTTATCGTTATATAGATATATAGCACGGTTAAAATTGCTAATTGTATTATTGGTTACTGAATAATTACCATTACCTACAGCATCATCACGGTCAATATAAAATTTAATAGCTATTGAGCCAGTTTCATTTATGCTATTAATTATATTTGAATTTATAGCAATATTTCCTAGTATATCATCATAAGTTTCAACTTCAATGGCGTCACCTTTTGACAAATTAAAAACATTATTCGTAATATTAAGGTTAATAACTTCATCGAGTTCTATCCCATCGGTTAAATTTATAAACTGGTTATTTTCTATTTTTCCATAAGTAAAATCTCCATAAATTCCTTGACCTTTTTTAGTTAAACCACCATCAATAGTATTATTTACAATTTGAGTGCTTGTTCTTGTGTAATCTAATTTTATAACAGAACCATAATTCTCTGCGTTAGTTTTGGTTATATTATTTGAATCAATTAAAACGGTACTAGTTTTTTCTGATTCTATAATTAATGGTACAATAGCAGAAATGTTGTTATTCTTTAACTCAATATCGAGGTCATCTGAATATTCTTCTTGTAAACCGGAATACATATTTTTAAAAGTACATGCTTCTATAGAAATATTAGCTCCTCCTGTATCAATAGAATAAATATGTACACCCGTTACATCAGAACCATCTTCTATGGTACTAGTTTCTAAGTTATCGCCAGAAAAGTTTAAATGTTGAATTTTAATAGTTCCTAAGTTATTTCTAAAATCAAAAATCCATTTATTCGTCCACATACCTAATAGTTTGCCACCTGTATAGCTATAATCAGCATATAGAGTTACCTTATCATACTCGTTCTCCATAGGATTGTAATAAGACGAAATAGTTAAATTGGGGTGATAAATGCTTATAGCAGGTGTAATATAATCTCCCTCTGTTAAAACAATTTGTGCAGCAGAATAACTTGAGGCAAGTGATAATGCTTTTTGCATAGTGAGTACTGCATTTGCTTCACTTAATCCATCCTTTAAGTCGTCACCAGTGTTGCTAACCCATATTTTAGGTAGGTCACTTGCACTGACTGTTGCTAATTGAAAATTAACCAGTGAAAATACTAATAAAAAAATAAGTAAATATGAAAATATTTTTCTAAACATTTTATTCCTCCTTTTCAATTATAATTTTTTTGTTAAAATCTAAAATAAGCTTATTTATTACATTTCTTACTTCATCTGTGTCGGTGTTTAAGACAAAGCCTGCTGTATAAAGTTTATTGCTTGTATATAATTCAATTTGTATGTGTTTTTTATTTTTACATACAATTATAATTTCAATTATATCTTTATCGGATATAACTATATCTAAATTATTTAAGCTGTTCACAGGCGACAAAATAATACTTTTATTTTCAACCAATATATATACGTCGGTTGTTTTATAAAAACCCGTTTTAAGCTTTATTTTACAAGCCATGCAAATCACCTCAATTCAATTATATACTAAAAAATTAATATATAAACCACCTAAGGCTATTTGTCATTGACAAATAAATGGCATGATTTGTGACAAAAATATTGTAAGAGTAAAAAAAACATGCTATTATTTATTTGAGGTGATATTATGGAGTTTAATGAAAAACTTGATTATTTGATGAAAATTACAAAAACAACAAACAGCTCACTTGCTTTATATACCTCTTTAGATGCTTCCTATGTGAGCCGACTAAGACGAGGGGATAGAAAACCTGCAAAAAATGGAAATTACATAATGCCTATGGCAGTGTATTTTTCTAAACATTGTAATGAAAAATATCAAATTGAAATATTAAGCGAAACTATAAAAGTTAAAACTTCTGTAATATTAGATAACGAATCCGCAGCTGAAGTAATATATGAGTGGTTAATGAAAATTGATGATGAAAAAAAGCCAGTAGAAGACTTATTATATAAGATTTCTAATTTTAGTTATCAAAAATCAAATATAAAAAATAATGAAGATATACATATGACAAATTTTAATAGCATAGAACCTAATGTTTACTATGGGGTAGATGGAAAGAGAGAAGCAGTGATTCAATTTCTATCTGTTGTAATTAATAATAAAAAACCACAAACCTTATTGCTTTTTAGTGATGAAGATACCGAGTGGTTATTTGGTGATTTAGCTTTTACGGAAAAGTGGGCAAATCTGATGACGCGTGTTATTATGGGTGGGAATAGAATAAAAATAATTCATACTGTAAGTAGAGATTTAGATGAAATGCTTTCTGCCATAAGCAAGTGGCTTCCTTTATATATGACAGGTGCAATAGAACCGTTTTTTTATCCAAAAAAAAGAGATGGAATTTTTAAACGAACTCTCTTTATAGCACCTGATTCAGCGGCGGTTACTTCATCGTCTATAAGTAGTATGACAAAAAATGCGGCAAATTTTGTACTTAGAGAAAAAAATACAATTAAAGCTTTGATTGGTGAGTTCAATGATTATTTGTCCCTTTGCAGGCCACTGATGCAAATATTTACATCAGTAGATAAAGATAGATATTTAGAATCGCTTTCTGAATTCGAAAATGAAGAATCAAATTCAATAATTAGCACAGATACACTTTCTGTTTTAACAATGCCAGAAGTTGTAGCAGAAAAAATGAGCAAACGTTTATTTAACGAAAACTATAAGGACGATGGACTATTAACATATTTTAAAATTCGTAGGCATAAATTTGAGAAAGGATTGCTAGATAACAAATTTGTTGACATAATAAAAATTGCTGATATAGACTCAATAAAATCTGGACAAGTTAAAACAGCTATCTCTAATATTGTTATAAAAGATGATCTATACTACAGTACAGAGGAATATATTTTACATTTAGAAAATATATTATATCTTATGAAAAATTATCACAATTACAATGTTCTTATTCATAAAAATAATAGTTCTGTTAATGGATATATGCTTTATGTAAAGGAAGACATAGGGGTTGTTATTGAGAAAACTTCATTTCCACCTGTCGTTTTCGCTATTAATGAAAGCAATATGACTGCAGCATTTTGGGATTATTTAGACAGTATGGGAAGTGGTGCATATAGAAAAAATGTAATAAAAGAACTAGAAGAGATAATAGCGGATTTGAAATATTTAAAATAAATATATAGATTACTCAAAGTTTAAGTTAGGTGGTGTGCAGAATTAAAAATAAAACTATATATAGATGTACAAATTGTAGTTATGAAAGTCCTAAGTGGATGGGCAAATGTCCTAATTGTGATGAATGGAATAGTTTAGAAGAAGTTATTATAGATACTAAAAAAAGTTCTAGTAATAGTAGGTCAACTGGAAAAAGAAAAACTATAAAGAAATTATCGGAAGTTACTTCAAGTAATAGCGATAGAATTATTACTGATATAAATGAATTTAACAGGGTTATGGGTGGTGGTGTAGTAAAGGATTCAATTACAATTATCACAGCAAAGCCAGGTGCTGGAAAATCAACACTTTTACTACAAGTGGCCGACGATGTTTCTTCTCAAGGATATAAAGTAGTATACGCATCAGGAGAAGAAAGTGATAGCCAAATTAAAAATAGGGCAGATAGAATATTACGCAAAATTAATGAAAATATATGGATTATATCAGATACAAATCTAAATAATGTTTTAGATTCTATAAGTGATATCGACCCAGCACTAATAATCGTAGATAGTATACAATCATTTATATTAGATGAATATTTACCATCTAGAGCAGGTTCTCCAACTCAGACCATGGAATGTGCTAACGAATTACTTAAAGTTGCAAAAAATAGCGAAAAGCCTAGAGCTGTTATACTTGTTGGGCAGATGAATAAAAATGAAGAAATTGCAGGGCTTAGGGCACTTGAGCACCTTGTAGATACAGTTTTAATTATAGAAGGTGAAAATGAAGAAGAACTACGAGCTCTTCAAAGTTCTAAAAACAGATTTGGAGGAACAGGGGAAATTGGTTTTTTTGGTATGACGGAAGCGGGTATGGTTTCCATAGATAATCCATCGGAATTTTTCATGACAAAAAGAGAAGACGGAGAGTCTATATCAGGAAGCGCTTTAACTGTAGTGAGAGAAGGATCTAGACCTATAATAGTGGAAGTTGAAAGCTTAGTTTCAAATTCTTTTACACCATTTCCATCAAGGATTGGAGAAAATTTAGGTAAAGATCAATTAAATACTTTAATTTCTATCCTTGAACAAAGAGGTGGTTTTAATTTATTTAATAAAAATGTTGTTATAAAAATTACTGGTGGGTTGAGATTAAGAGAACAAGCTATAAATTTAGCAGTAATAATGAGTATAGTTTCATCTGTTTATAATAAAGGAATTCCTAATGATGTTGTGTTTATTGCAGATGTTGGTTTAACTGGAGAACTAAAAAAAGTTCCATCTCTTGAAACGAGAATTAGGGAACTTAATAGAATGGGTTTTAAAAAGGTTTATGTAGCTAAAAATGCTTTCAATAGACCAGTAAAATTTAATAAAATTAAAGTAATAGAACTTAAAACATTAAGAGAAGTTATAAAGGATGTTTTTAATTAATAAAACTAATGAAATAATCCGAAATAATAAGCCTGTATAAACATTCAGAGTTGATTTATAAAGGCTTATTTTCTTTTTCCCCCACCGATGTCATAACTATGTATATTGATGAAAATAGTGAAACAAACAGTATATCTAAAAAAAGTTTTAATCATAGTTCTGTATAACTATGATTTTCTGGAATGACTAAACTTATAGATTCAATTAGCATAGCAACAACAGCTGTTAAGTATATGTAATTAGTTTGAACCCTATAAAAGTATAAAATTATAATTGCCGAACAGTAAAAAAATAATATACTTTTACTAATTATCTTATATTTTTTTCGTTTGTTGCTATTCAAAGGTTTGTTTACACTTTCTGATGGAGAATACTTAAATACTAAGAAAATAGAAGCAACAATACCTATTGCTATAATTAATTCCCCACCTGCTCTAAACCATGAATTGCTCATAGCAGATATAAAAAAAATAATAAACGATTCAGTCATACATTCTATGTGAGACTTAGCATGATATCCACCAGCATATGTCCTAAGTCCAGAGAAAAATATTATGAAAACAATAAACTCTGGGATTTTTCCGATTATATATGCTGTTTCAAAAAGTATTACTATATTTAGCATTAAGGATAGTAATACTTCAATGCTGTATGTAAAGATTTCTTTTTCCTGTTCAGTAGAATTCATGCTATCTCCTAGAATGTCAGACAATTTACCAGATAGTTTATTTATCATTTTCGATCAAGCAATTTGGTATTTTAGGTTGGTTTACAAAAAATAAGCATGTTGTACCAACTGTAGCTTTAGCTGTTGTCACTAAAACCATAGTCAAGCAAGTCAATAATGATAATGATATTTTGCTATAATTAAATTTTTTCATTTTATTTTCCTCCTTTCTGTTTATGACAGTATTATACAAGATATTCATCCCGTATTCAATAATATTTTGAGGAACTTGTCTATTGTCGTGTTTTCGTTGTCTATTTGCCTAATTAAACAAACAAAAAAACTCTCAATAAACATTGAAATTCAAATGATTATGTGAGAGTTACATTGAATTGAAAAAAGTTTTTGATATTGTCTTAGTATTACGACAGTGCATGAAATGTGTATATATATGCACATTTCATGCACTGTTTAGAACTTAGGTATTTAGAAACACTACTTTTATTTTAAATAAATCATTGATTACTTCTGCATCTAAGCTACCCTCGTATTTTTCTGCTATTTTCTTAATGCTCTTAAGACCAAGTCCATGATTTTTGGTATCTTCCTTAGTAGTAACTATCTCGTTATTTTTTATAATTAATGGTACATTTGTTGGATTTTGAGATTTTATTATCATGTAATCATCATTATTGTATAGTAATATATCTATATATTTGTTGTTATTATTTTCATTAGCTTCAATAGCATTGTCCATTATGTTGCCTATAACTTGACATATATCAGTTTTATCTATAGCAATTTCAGTAGTTAAACAGTTTTCAATATGTACTTTAATGTTTTTAAATTTGGCTTGTTCTACCTTATAGTTTAAATATGATGTAACTATATTTTCTTCATCTATTTTTGGAACTATAAAGACATCTGTTTCACCCATAAGTTCATCTATATAATTTTGCAACTTATCATTTTGATTAGTTTTGTTATATGTGTCAATAATTATTAAACTATTTTTTAAGTTATGTTTTATAATTCTCATTTCTTCTAATATATCATTTATTTGTGAGTAATATTTATTTCCAATTTCATATTGAAACAATAGCTTGTCTTTTTCGGATTCTTTAATTGCATTTTTTAATATATTCAGAAACAAAATTATTTGAAGCACAGATAATGTTGAAATAGAAACGGTAATTAAAAAGATGTGAAAGTTATTTTTTAGCGCTAAATTACCATACATCCAAACAACAATTGTTAGGGCTATTATATTTACAAATAATATCAATCCTATTAATATATAGTAGCTTTTATTAACCAAATTAATAGTTTTATTATAATATTTATTTTTTATAAATGTATAAATGTAAAAAAATACTGTCTGAGATATAGTAATTATTGTCAACCTATAAAAACCATAATCATATCCCTTGGATATATCAATGTCTGTTACAATCATAACTATTGCTGAAGCAGTAACTTCGCATAGGGCTAAAATAAATAATATACCAAAAATTAAAATAGCCTTTGTAGTTGCTTTGCCTTTGAAAATAAATATGGTAGATAGATAAATGGATAAGTAAAGCATAAGGTAAATTATAATATTATCTTTAATTGAAGATAATTGATTTACCAATGAAACTATTATAGTCATTGCAATTATTGCATTAGCAAGTGTATACTTATGATTAATTTTTCTTTCGTAAAATAAATCAAAAATTTTATATATTACATACATTTGAAAAAAATTAACAAATACTTCTATGGCCTTCCAAATTATTATCACGGTTTTATCTCCTGTAGATTATTATAAAGTATTGTGAAATTCTTTTTTTACAATAGCCAATCGACTTTCGCTTATTTTTACAGTACTATCATCACAAAAAGTGATTATATCTTTAGTAATTTTTCTAACATTGTTAAGGTTAATTAAAACACTTTGATTTGCCTTTACAATATTTTTACAGTCAGCTAAGTTTTTTTCTAAATTTGATATGGTTTCATTAACTATAATTGTTTTTTTATATATACATTTAATATGTATTTTTCTATCTCTATGTCTTTCTAAACATATGATGTTGTCAATGAAAATTCGTTGAAAGTTTCTGGATACATCATTAATATCAAGAAATTTTCTTTCTTTTTTTTTCTTTAAACTATCGCAGCACAACAATATGTTTTGCTCAAGTTTTAAATAGTCTATAGGTTTTAATAGATAATCTTCAACTTTAACCATATATGATTCATAGGCATAACCACTATGTGCAGTTACATATATAATTTTTGTATCCTTTGATATAGACCTAATAATTAACCCTGTTTCTATTCCGTTTTGTTCTGGCATTTCCATATCTAGAAATATTATATCAAAATTTCGCTTTTCGTGATTAGACACTAGCTCCTTGCTTGATGTAAAGGTGTATAGTATTAAGTTTAGTTGGTGTTTTTCTTTGATGAGATTTATCATGTTATATATTATTTCAACATGTTCCTTGCTGTCGTCACATACGGCTATCCTATAATTGTCCATACATTACCTCCACATGTATTTGACATCATTATACAATATACTACAATTTTTTTCAATATATTAAAAAAGCAAATAAAAGCTGAAAACAATATTAAAAAATAATATATTGTTTTCAGCTTTTTAGATTTCATCTTTCAGCATTAAATTTGAATTTATAAAGTATTATATAGATTACCTCTTTTCAAAAAAGGCTTTCGCTACTTGAGGGAATAAGGCGTATGATAAAACATCTTCTACAGATTGTGCTAGTTCTCCTATTTCTGCTGCCATTTTATCATATTCATTGGATAACAAATCTGCAGGTCTAGTTGTAATCACATCTTCATCTCCGATAATTTTCTTTTTAATATCTTCAGAGATAGAAACTGCTGGTCTACCATACTGACCTTTTACATAATTTTTAATCTCAGTTGGAATTATTTTGTATCTTCCTCCTGATATAATATTGAAAACTGCTTGTGCACCAACCATTTGACTCATTGGAGTAACAAGAGGAGGAAAACCAAGGTCTTCTCTTACTTTAGGTATTTCAGCAAGAACATCTTCGAACTTATCACTTGCATTTAGTGATTTCATTTGTGAAATTAGATTTGAAAGCATTCCACCAGGAACCTGATACAATAAAGTTTTAGGCTCTGTCATTAAAACTTTTGGGCTCAATATTCCATTATCTATGTACTTGCTAATTATTGGTTTGAAATAATCTGCTGTATTATTTAAACTAGTAATATTCAGTTCGGGATCTCTTTTTGTACCTTGAAGAGTAAAAGCTAATGATTCAGTACAAGGTTGAGAAGTGCCAGAAGATAACGGTGAAATTGCAGTATCTACAATATCTATTCCAGCATCTATTGCTCTTTGCATAGTCATTTGCGCTACTCCACTTGTACAGTGGTTATGAAGTTCAATTGGTAAACTTGTTATTTCTTTTATTGCCTTAATTAGTTCATAGGCCTTTTCAGGCAACAATATACCAGACATATCCTTTATGCATATAGAATCTGCCCCTGCATTTTCAAAATCCTTTATTAGTTTTAAATAATATTCTAGTGTATGTACTGGACTTATAGTATATGAAATGGCACATTGGCAGTGAGCGCCTTCTTTTTTTATAACTTCAATTGATTTCTTTGAATTTCTAAAATCGTTTAGTGCATCAAATACTCTAACAATATCAATACCGTTGTATATAGCTTTTTTTAAAAATGTTTCAACTATATCATCAGCATAATGTCTGTAGCCCAATAAATTTTGACCTCTAGTAAGCATTTGCAGCTTTGTGTTTTTAACATTTGCTCTAATTTTACGGAGTCTTTCCCATGGGTCTTCATTCAAAAATCTTAGACATGAATCGAATGTTGCTCCTCCCCAAACCTCCATAGAATAAAAACCTGCCTTATCCATTTCTGGAAGTATAGGAAGAATTTCATCTGTAGTCAATCTTGTAGCTATAAGAGACTGATGACCATCTCTTAGGGATGTTTCTGTAATCTTTAATTTAGACATAGTAATCTCCTTTAATTTAAATAAAATAAACAAAAATATAACAATGTTTCTCTTGATTTGATTATTATAATTATGTTATAATAACATGAATATATGTATTTGTACATAATTAAAATTATATCTTTTTAAAAAACACGTAGCATTTAAAGTTAATTTGCTAATAGTAATTAATAAAACAAGGTGGTAAAGTGATGGATCAAACAGATGTTAAGATTGTTAGTATTTTGCAAAAAGATGGCAGAATTTCAATGAAGGAACTAGGTAAACTAGTATCGTTGAGTCCTCCGGCAGTTGCAGAACGAGTTAAAAGGCTAGAAGATACAGGCATAATTGAAAGGTATAAAGCTATTGTAAATAATGTAAAAGTCGGTAAACCAATATGTGTATATATAAATGCTACTATAAAACCTGAAAAACAAGAAAGCTTTTGGGACTTTGCAAAAAAATCAGAAGATATTGTTGAGTGTCATCATGTTACAGGTCCATATAGCATGATAATGAAAGCTTATCTTAGAGAAATGTCACACTTAGAAGAGCTTGTTGGAAAAGTTCAATCTTATGGTAACACTGAAACGTATATAATAATGTCAAGTCCAATTGAAGATAAGCCAATTTAAATAGTACAACTAAGAAATAACCGAAAATTTTCGGTTTTCTTTTTTTCTTAAAAAGCTTAAATTGATTTTTATTATTAATAAATAAGCAAATATTAAGCCAACAAAAGCCAACAATATTTGTAAAAAAACTACTTCTTTGATGGTGTTTTTACAAATAATTTTATAATTTATGCATTTTATTATTTTGCTCAGAATTAAATTTATTATTAATAATAGTGAAATTAAAAATTGTGATAGAATAATTTTTAATTTGTGGTATAATGTTTAAGTTACATAAAAATAATATAATATGGAAAAGATTAAAAGATGATTTGTTTGTGTATTATTTTTATATTGCTTAAAGATTATAAGAGGTGCAAAATGATTAGAATACAGCAAGTAAAATTACCTATTGAACATAGTGAAGAGGATTTAAGAGATAAAGCTGCTGAATTGTTAAAGATTACAAAGCAGCAGATAAAATCATTATCTATATTTAGAAAGTCTATTGATGCTAGAAAAAAAAGATGATATTATGTTTATATACGCATTGGATGTAGAATTGTACAATGATATAAAAATTTCAAAAAGAAATAATAATATTTCAGTTGTGGAACCATTTATATATGAGGTAGAGATAGTTGGTGAAAAACCTGTTGATAAAAGACCCGTCATTGTTGGAAGTGGACCGGCAGGTCTATTTTGTGCATTGCTTTTAGCTGAAAAGGGATATAATCCTATAATAATTGAGAGAGGCAAAAAGGTTAAGGACAGAATTAAAGATATTGAAAAGTTTTGGAAAGATGGAACGCTAAATGAAAGTTCAAATATACAATTTGGCGAAGGTGGAGCCGGAACGTTTTCAGATGGAAAATTAAATACACTTATAAAGGATAGGTCTAAAAGAGGAAAGCGCGTATTGGAAGAATTTGTAGAAGCTGGTGCTCCCTCTGAAATACTTTATGTTAACAAACCACATATTGGCACAGATTTGTTGAGAGATGTAATTGTTAATATTAGAAAAAAAGTGATAGATTTAGGTGGAACATTTAGGTTTGAAGAGTGTGTTACAGATATATGTTCGAAAGATAATAATTTGTATCGTATAATTACAGAGAATGATATAATTGATACAGATATATTAGTTTTAGCTATAGGTCATAGTGCTAGAGACACTTTTAAAATGTTGAATAAAAAAGTAAAAATGGAACCAAAGCCATTTGCAATAGGAGTAAGGATTGAACATCCTCAAAGTATGATAGACGAGGGACAGTATGGAGAATTAGCTGGACATCCAAATCTCGGACCTGCAGATTATAAATTTGTTCATAAATGTAAAAATGGAAGGTCTGTTTATTCATTTTGCATGTGTCCTGGAGGGATGGTAACAGGTTCGTCATCTGAAAAGGGTGGAGTGGTTACTAATGGAATGAGCTTTTATGATAGAGATTTAGAAAATGCAAACAGCGCAGTTGTTGTGACTGTTAATCCACAGGATTTTGGTGGGGATGATGCTCTTGCGGGAATTGAGTTTCAAAGGAGACTTGAGCAAAAAGCTTTTGAAATAGGTGGAGGTAATTATCATGCACCTGTACAGCTTTATAAAGATTTTATAGATAAAAAGGCTTCAAATAGTTTTGGTGAAATTTATCCTACTTATAGACCTGGTGCAACATTTGCAAATTTATGGGATTGCTTACCTGATTTTGTATGCGAAAGTTTAGTTGAGGGAATATCTGCTTTTGGAACATGGCTTAAAGGTTTTGATAGACCGGATTCAGTTTTGACTGGGGTAGAGACTAGAACTTCATCTCCTGTTAGGATAGTTAGAGATGAAGATATGCAGAGTAATATTAAAGGAATATATCCATGCGGAGAGGGTTCGGGATACGCAGGTGGCATTATGTCAGCAGCAATAGACGGACTAAAGGTTGCAGAATATATTATTAAAACATATAAACCTATGAAAAAAATAAATAGTAAAAAGTAAAGGGAATGAGTTTATGAGGATTGCTGTTGTCGGTGGAGGAGCTTCAGGTTTAGTTGCCGCTATAGTTGCAAGTAGGGCTGGAGCAGATGTAATTATATTTGAAAAAATGAATCGTGTTGGTAAAAAAATATTAGCTACAGGCAATGGTAGATGCAATTATACTAATATGAACATGTCCTTTGCTTGTTTTCATAGTAAGAATATAAAGCAAGCAGAAGAAGTGATGCAATTTTTTGATTTAAATAAGACATTGTCCTTTTTTGAGTCTTTGGGGATATATCCATATGTGGATTCAAGTGGAAAAGTTTATCCAAACTCGCTTCAGGCATCAAGTATTCTTGATGTACTAAGGTATGAGATATTAAGATTAAACATTGATGAAAAAATTGACTTTGAAGTTAAAGAATTAAGAAAGAATAAAGAAAAATTTAGTATTATTGGAATGGATGAAACAATTCATGTAGATAAGATAATTCTTGCAACAGGTGGGAAATCAAGTCCTCAACTTGGTTCAGATGGAAGTGGTTACAATTTAGCCGCATCCTTTGGCCATAAAATTATAGAGCCGTTTCCAGCTTTAGTTCAGCTTAAATTAGATGGTCAGTTTTTTAAAAGAATTTCAGGTATTAGGTTTGATGGAGTTGTAAAAGGCTTTACTGATAAAGGGATGATTAGGGAAGAAGCGGGAGAACTGCTTTTTACTGAATACGGAATCTCTGGTCCACCTGTGCTACAAATTAGTAGAATGGTACTAGAGAAAATGAACAATGGCGAAAAAGTGTACATATCAGTAGATATGTTTCCTGCTATGTGTAAAAATGAGTTGTACGATGTTTTAAGTGATAGATTTTCAAAAGTAGGATATAAATTACTTGAGGATAGTTTGGTTGGATTTATTAATAAAAAACTTATTCCGGTTGTTTTAACTGAAGCCGGGTTTAATAATAAGGAAGTAAAGTGTAAAAAATTAAATAAAAAAGAAATTTATAAAATCATCGATATTTTAAAGGAATGGAAATTTCCTGTTAAAGGTCATAATACATGGCAGCAGTCACAAGTAACAGCAGGAGGAATTGATTTATCTGGATTAAAATCAAAAACTCTTGAATCGAAGAAGGTAAGTGGTCTTTATTTTGCTGGAGAAATACTTGATGTTGATGGTGATTGCGGAGGATTTAATTTGCAGTGGGCATGGAGTTCAGGATACACAGCAGGGTATTTCAGTTCTATGAAATAAAGGGATATACGTAGAAAGGATGATTATTTATGAAAAGTTTTTTAGAAAAAGTTTTTGGCTCTTATAGCGCAAAAGAGGTTAAGAGGATAGAACCCACTGTTGATAAAATAATTGCTTTAGATAAAACTATGCAAAGCTTATCTGACAGTGAACTAAAACAAAAAACAAATGAATTTAAACAAAGACTTGCTAACGGTGAAACAAAGGAAGATATATTGCCTGAAGCTTATGCCGTAGTGAGAGAGGCTGCATGGAGGGTTTTAGGACAAAAACATTATAGGGTTCAATTAATAGGTGGTGTTGTTCTACATCAAGGACGTATAGCAGAGATGAGAACTGGTGAGGGAAAAACTTTGGTTTCAACATTACCAGTATATTTAAATGCACTAGAAGGTAAAGGCGTTCATGTTATAACTGTAAATGATTATCTTGCAAAACGTGACTGTGAGTGGATGGGTAAGGTTCATAATTTCCTTGGACTTTCTGTAGGTTGTATTATTCACGGTATCTCAACGGTAGAAAGAAGAGCAAGCTATAATTGTGATATAACATATGGTACAAACAATGAGTTTGGATTTGATTACCTAAGAGACAATATGGTAATTAGAAAAGAAGAAATGGTTCAGAGAGATTTAAATTTTTGTATCATAGATGAAGTTGATAGTATTTTGATTGACGAAGCTAGGACACCTCTTATAATTTCAGGAGAAGGAGAAAAAACAACAGAATTATATTCTAAGGCTGATAGCTTTGTTCAAACATTAACCGGAAAGGTTCAAGACCCAGATGAAAAAAAATCAAAGATGGATTTCATTATGGGAGATGTTGATGATGATGATACTGTAGATTTCATTGTTGATGAAAAGGGTAAAAATGTAACACTTACTGCAAGAGGTATAACAAAAGCAGAGAGATATTTTAATATAGAAAATTTAGCAGATCAATCTAGTATGGAAATTACTCACCACATTAATCAGGCACTAAAAGCTCATAATACAATGAGAAATGATATTGATTATATTGTTAAAGATGGCGAGGTTTTAATTGTTGATGAATTTACTGGACGTTTGATGTATGGTCGAAGATATTCTAATGGGTTACACCAAGCAATTGAAGCAAAAGAAAAACTAGAAGTAAGAAAAGAATCAAAGACACTTGCTACAATAACATTTCAAAATTATTTTAGAATGTATAAAAAGCTGTCAGGTATGACTGGTACTGCTAAGACTGAAGAAGAAGAATTTAGAGAAATTTATGGTGTTGATGTAATAGAAATACCGACTAATAAGGAAGTTATAAGAAAAGATTTTCAGGATGTTGTATATAAGTCAGAAGTTGAAAAGTACAGGGCAGTAATAAATGAAATTGTTGAAAAACATAAAACGGGTCAGCCTATGCTTGTAGGTACAATTTCTATTGAAAAATCTGAATTAATTAGTAAAATATTAAAAAAACAAGGTATTAAACATGAAGTTTTAAATGCAAAGCAGCATGAGAAGGAAGCAGAGATAGTTGCACAAGCTGGACGTTTGGGATCGGTTACTATTGCAACTAATATGGCTGGTAGAGGTACAGATATTGTTTTGGGTGGTAATCCAGAGTTTCTTGCTAAGCATAAAATGAAATCAAAAGGATTTTCGGATGAACTTATAGCTTTAGCAGATGGCTTCAACGATACAGATGATAAAGAGGTTATTAAAGCTAGAAAAACATATAAAGAATATCTTGAATCTTCAAAAGCAGAGTTAAAAGATGAACATCAAAAAGTTTTAGATGCGGGTGGAATTCACATTATAGGAACTGAGCGTCACGAATCAAGACGTATTGACAATCAGTTAAGAGGGCGTGCTGGAAGACAGGGAGACCCAGGCTCAACTAGATTTTTTATATCATTAGAAGATGATTTGATGAGACTTTTTGCTGGTGATAAGGTAAAGGCTATTATCAATACACTTAAGATGCCTGAAGATGAACCTTTAGAAGCTGGTATGCTCACCAGAACAATAGAAACTGCTCAAGGAAGAGTAGAGGGAAGAAACTTTAATATAAGAAAACATGTACTTCAATATGATAATGTTATGAATAAGCAAAGAGAAGTTATTTACTCTGAAAGAAGAAGGGTACTTCTAGGCGAAAATTTGAAAGAATATATTCATAAGATGATTCTTGATTTAATCAATAGAGGTATAGATATGTATACTTCTGAATTAAAAGATCCTGAGGATTGGGATATTGGAGGATATACTAAGTATATAGCTGAAACCTTTGGAATTTTAATAGGCTTTGATACTGAACATATAGATGATATTACAAGGGATAAATTAAGAGAAAAAGCGATTAATGCTATTGATAGACATTATGAAAGACAAGAGAATGAATTTGGGTCTGAAACATTTAGAGAGGTTGAAAGGATTGTTCTTCTTAGAAATGTTGATACTAAGTGGATAGATCATATAGATGCTATGGACCAGCTAAGACAAGGTATTGGGTTAAGAGCACTAGGAAATGAAGACCCAGTTAGGGCATATCAAGTTGAAGGATTTGATATGTTTGAAGATATGACTGCAGCTATTTCGGAAGATACTGTTAGGATGATAATGAGAGTTAGACCACAAGAAAATATGCAACGTAAAGAAGTAGCTAAAATAACTGGTATGAGTGGTGGAGATTTAGGTGGAGGAAAACCACAGCCTATAGTCCATAAAGAAAAGAAAATTGGAAGAAATGATCCGTGTCCATGTGGAAGCGGTAAAAAATATAAAAAATGTTGCGGAGCAAACGAACAATAGAGAAATATGAGAGCAATAGAAGGACAATGGCTAAGCCATTGTTCTCCCCTTGCTCAGCCATTGTAAAAGGGAGTGATAAATTGGTAGATTTGTATGAAGTTACGGAAAAACTCAAAAAATTCAATGAAATATTAAATGAAGTAGGTGGTTCCCTTTGACTTAAATAAGTTAAAGGAAGAGAATATACTTTTAGAGTCAGAAATGCAAGATCCTGGATTTTGGAATAATCAAGAAAATGCACAAAAAGTGTCACAGAAACTAAAAAACAATACAGATAGAATAAATGGATTTTTGAATTTAAAATCTCAAGTAGAAGATATAGAAATATTAGTAGGAATGATTATCGATGAAGATGATGATAGTCAATTGCCAGACTTGCTTAAAGAGATAAATGAAGTAGAAGAAATACTAGAGTCCACAAGAATTTCAGCGTTATTAAGTCAAGAGTATGATAAAAATAATGCAATTTTATCAATACATGCAGGTGCAGGCGGAACTGAAGCACAGGATTGGGCTGAAATGTTATATCGCATGTATACTAGGTGGGTGGAAAGACATGGTTACAAAGTATCAGTGTTAGATATACTTCCTGATACAGAAGCTGGCTTAAAAAGTGTGACATTATTGGTAGAAGGCGAAAATGCATATGGATATTTAAAATCAGAAAAAGGTGTACATAGACTAGTAAGAATATCTCCATTTGATTCTTCTAATAGAAGACACACATCCTTTGCTTCGGTGGACATTGTACCTGAAATGGATGATGAAGAAGATGTAGAAATAAATGAAGTGGATTTAAGGGTTGATACTTATCGTGCAACTGGTGCTGGGGGACAGCATGTAAATACTACGGATTCTGCAATTAGGATAACTCATATTCCAACTGGAATTGTAGTTTCATGCCAAAGCGAAAGGTCACAGCATAAAAATAAAGCAACAGCTTTAAAACTTCTTAAATCTAAACTTTTAGAAATAAAGGCAATTGAAAATAAAGAAAAGATCGAAGATATACAGGGTAAATATAATCAGATAGCCTGGGGTAGTCAAATTAGGTCTTATGTTTTCCATCCATATAATCTTGTGAAAGACCATCGAACGAGTGCAGAAACAGGAAATTCCCAATCAGTTATGGATGGTAACATTGATTTATTTATAAATGAATATTTAAAAATGAAATCAAGGGACGATAACACTACAATATAATATAATAAGAAATAAATTTAATATTGGAAGATGAGAATTTTGCGATACTAAATTATAAAACAAATCTAAAGAAAAAAGGGGAGACGATAATGGTAGATATTAACAAAATATTATGCGAAGAATTTAAATTAAAATCATTTCAAGTAGAAAATACTGTAAAACTAATTGATGAAGGAAGTACTATTCCATTTATTGCAAGATATCGAAAAGAACAAACAGGTTCATTAGATGATATTGTTTTGAGAGATTTATATGATAGGCTCATGTATTTGAGAAACCTTGAATCTAGAAAAGAAGAAGTAATACGTTTAATAGAGGAGCAAGGTAAACTAACAGATGAGTTAAGAGTTGAAATATTAAATGCAGATGTTTTACAGCGTGTGGAGGATCTATATAGACCATTTAAACAGAAAAAATCTACAAGAGCATCAAAAGCAAAAGAAAAAGGTCTAGAGCCACTTGCAGAAATAATTATATCACAAAATATATTAGAAGGTGACTTAGAAGATATTGCAAAACCTTTTGTTGATGAAGAAAAAGGTGTATCAAACACTAAGGATGCATATCAAGGGGCATGTGATATTATTGCAGAGATGATTTCAGATAATGCAGAGTATAGGCAACATATAAGAGAAATCTATTTAGCTGATGGAATAATATTATCCGAAGCCGTTGATGAAAATGAAGAATCAGTCTATGAAATGTATTATAAATATGAGGAAGCTGTTAAGAATGTTGCCAATCATAGAGTTTTAGCAATTAACAGGGGTGAAAAAGAAAAAAAATTAAAAGTTAAAATAAGCACTCCTGATGAAAGAATAGTAAATTATTTGAAATCAAAAGTAATAACAAATGAAAATGCAATAACTTTGACTTATCTTATTTCTGCAATTGAAGATAGTTATAAAAGGTTAATTTCATCATCTGTAGAAAAAGAAGTTAGAAATATGCTCACTGAAAGAGCTGAGGAAGAAGCAATAAAAGTATTTGGTAAAAATACAAAAAATCTATTGATGGTACCTCCTGTAAAGGATGTACGTGTTCTCGCCATTGACCCAAGTTTTAGAACAGGTTGTAAATTAGCAGTTATAGATGAAACTGGTAAATTTCTAGACCATGGAGTAATTTATCCTAATGAACCTAGAAATGAAATCGAAAAATCCCAAAAATTCCTGATGGACTGGATAAAAAAATACGATATAGATGTCATTACTATAGGTAATGGAACAGCATCTAGAGAAACCGAACAAGTAGTTTCCGATATGCTTAATAAAATAGATAAGAAAGTATCATATATTATTGTAAGCGAAGCAGGTGCATCTGTATATTCTGCATCAAAATTAGCACAAGAAGAATATCCAGATTTGGATGTGACAGTTAGAGGAGCAATATCAATAGGGCGAAGATTACAAGACCCTCTTGCTGAACTTGTAAAAATTGATCCTAAAAGCATAGGTGTGGGCCAATATCAGCATGATGTTAATCAAACAAAATTAGGTCTTGCATTAGATGGGGTTGTAGAAGATTCTGTTAATAATGTTGGAGTAGACTTAAATACAGCTTCGACAGCACTATTGCAATATGTATCGGGTATATCAAAAACAATTGCTAAAAATGTTGTAAAGTATAGAGAAGAAAATGGAAAATTTAAAAATAGAAAAGAATTAATTAAAGTTAAACAATTAGGAGATAAAGCTTTTGAGCAATGTGCAGGATTTTTAAGGATTTCAGATGGAAATAATCCACTAGATAAAACAGCAGTACATCCAGAAACCTATGAAATTGCTGAAAAATTGCTTCAAAAATTAGGGTACACATTAGAAGATGTTAAACAAGATAGATTAAAAGACATAACAGAAAGAATAATGAAAATTGAAGTAAAAGAAGATAAGAAAAACGTTAAAATAAGCAGCAAAAATACAAGACTTAAAGGACTTGAAGCATTATCACAATTAAATGTAAAAGAAGAGAAAAAGTCATTTAAAGAAAAGTATAATGACAGAATAAAGGTTTTAGCAGAAGAATTAAGCTTAGGAATACCAACACTTACAGATATAATTGAAGAGTTGAAAAAACCGGGAAGAGATCCAAGAGATGAAATGCCAAAACCAATATTAAGAAATGATGTAATGAAGATGGAAGATATGAAAGTTGGTATGAAATTAAGTGGTACTGTTAGAAATGTTGTTGACTTCGGCGCATTTGTTGATATTGGAGTAAAACAAGATGGACTGATACACCTATCAGAAATGAGCGATAAATATATAAAAAGCCCTATGGAAGTAGTTCAGGTAGGAGATATAGTAAATGTAACTATAATTAGTATAGATACTCAAAAACAAAGAATTGGTTTAAGTATGAAAAATAAAAAAAAGGACCAATAAATTGAATTGTATTATAAAAATAGGAGAGTAAAATGATAACAACAGTAATATTTGATTTTGATGGTACTTTAGCTGATACAAATCAACTTATTATTAATTCATTTAAGCATACATATAATGAATTCTGTATTGAATGTGATGAGCAACATGTATTGAGTACATTTGGTGAACCGCTAATTACGACAATGAATAGAGATTTTAGTGGTCATAATATAGAAGATGTGTTAAAATGCTATAGAGAATATCAATTAAAGAGATTTAATAATGAAGTTCGTTTATATGATAATGTAGTGGAAACTCTTAAATATCTGCAAGAAAAAAACATTAAAATGGCAATAGTAACATCAAGAATGAAGCAGTCAACATTGGATGCTATAAAAGATCTAAACATAGACTTATATTTTGATGTTGTTGTTACTGCAGACGATACAGTAAATCATAAACCACATAAAGAACCACTATTAAAGGCCATAAGCGAATTAAATAGTAGTGCGAGAGAAACTTATTATGTGGGTGATTCTAAGTTCGATATGGAGTGTGCAATAAATGCAAATGTGATACCTATATTAGCAGGTTGGCAAAAAAATTCAAATGAATTAGCAAAAAAATATGATATTAAATATGTATTAAAAAATATGTGGGATTTAACTAATATTATTTAACAAGCTATTATAGAAAAGGTGACTAGGATAATCATGAAAACTATTTATTGTAATAAATTTGATGATTTAGATGAATTCAATAATTTAAATGTATTTAGTGCATTTGATAAAATAGAAGAAATTATATCACTAAATCTTGAAAATAGAGGAATGGACAAAATAAAATTAGAGGGACAACTTAAATCATGTGTAACTTCATTAAATGCAAGTGATACAGTTGTAATTGTAACAGGTTTTGCAATCAAAGTAGCTGAAATTGGTGAAACAGATGGTCCACCAGGTGCTTTAGCATTGGCGTATGCTCTTGAAAGTATCAATAAGAAAGTAATAATTGTAACTGATAAGTATTCAGAGATTTTTTTAAGAGATGGAGCTAAACTTTTAAATTTAAATTCAGAATTATATATATTTGAAGAAAATAAAGAAAACGAACAAGCTTCTGAAGTTATAAAAAAATATAAACCTAACCACATAATTGGTATAGAACGTCCTGGTAGAGGTGTTGACAATAAATGTTATTCTATGAATGGAGATGATATAACTAAATTTTGTCCAAACACAGATTTGTTATTTATAAAAGCTAGGGAGAATAATATACCTACTTCAGCCATTGGAGATGGTGGAAATGAAGTAGGTATGGGTAAGGTGAGAGAACTTGTAACAAGATATGTAAACAAAGGAAATGTAATTTGTGCAGAGTTTGAGTCAGATAATTTAATAATTGCTGGAATTTCTAATTGGGGTGCTTATGGAATTTGTGCAGGACTTAGTATTATAAACAATTACATGATTATGTATGATGAAGAAATGTATGAAAAAATATCCACGGAAATGTTGAAAAAGGGTGCGGTTGACGGATGTAGCAGGAAGCAAGAAGCTACAGTAGATGGTTTATCTTATGAACAAAATTTAGAAGTATTTTTAAAATTAAGATTGCTTGCACAAATGAATGTAAAGTCTCTCGTGCTTGAAAATACGATGTAAGTTTTATAAACTTCTTTTGTGTTAATTTATATTATGTTATTGAAATCTTTAATTCTGTATTACTATACTTAATAAAGTAATAGCTATATTAAACAAAAGATTGTTTATAAAATAACATATAGAAGCATGAAATATTAACATAATTTATACAATCTCATTATTTTTTATAGGAAGGTTAAAAAAATTCTAAATAAAAAAACATAAATATTAATAAAAGTTAATATTATAGTCAAAAAATAGTGATATAGTATACATATAATAATAAATCAAAGGAGTGGCGAGTTATGAAATTTAAAAATTTATTAGTTGATAAAAATGACGGAATTTGTACGGTAAAAATCAATAATCCTAATTCTTTGAATGCATTAAATAGTGATGTTCTAACTGATCTTGAGCTAGTGTTCGATGAAATTGAAAAAGATGAAGAAATTAGTGTTGTAGTTTTGACAGGTGAAGGAAAAGCCTTTGTAGCAGGTGCAGATATTGCATATATGAAGGATTTAAATGTTTTAGAAGGTAAAAAATTTGGCGAATATGGGTCTAGAGTGTTTAGAAAAATTGAAACACTAAATAAGGTAGTTATTGCAGCGGTAAATGGATTTGCTCTAGGTGGAGGTTGTGAACTTTGTATGGCATGTGATATTAGAATTGCTTCATCAAAAGCTAAGTTCGGTCAACCTGAAGTGGGACTTGGAATAACACCTGGATTTTCAGGCACTCAAAGGCTACCAAGGTTGGTTGGTGTTGGAAAAGCTAAAGAATTGATTTATACAGGCAACATAATTAAAGCTGAAGAAGCATATAACATAGGTCTTGTCAATAAAGTTGTAGAGCCTGATGAGCTTATGAATGAAGTTAATATTATGGCGAAAAAAATCAATTCAAATGCAAGAATAGCTGTCAAATATTGCAAGGAATCAATTAATAAGGGAATAGAAACTGATATAGAAACAGGAATATCATATGAATCAAATTTGTTTGGTTTATGCTTCGCTACGGAAGACCAAAAGGAAGGAATGTCAGCTTTTGTAGAAAAAAGGAGTTCAAATTTCAAAGGAAAATAGAAGAAAAATGTAAAAAAATAAAAAAATATAAATTATGCTTGATATTTTATAGACAAGTGTTATATAATGTAGTGGGTTAAGAAATGATTTTTCGGGTTTAAAATTGTTTAATATTTAACAAACGGCAAAAATAGAAAAGTTTTCTATAGTGACGGAATGAAATATGTCAAAAAATAATAGGAGTGATAATGATGAATTTTCAATTAAGTAAAGAACATGAAATGGCAAGACAGTTGTTCAGAACATTTGCTATTGAAGAAGTAAAACCATTAGCTCAGGAAGTTGATGAAGAGGAAAGATTCCCTACTGAAACAGTAGAGAAGTTTAAGCAGTTTGGGTTTTTAGGAATTCCTTTTTCAAAGGAGTTTAAAGGGCAAGGTTGTGATATATTAACATATATTATGGCTGTTGAAGAAATGTCTAAAGTTTGTGGTACTACAGGTGTTATATTGTCTGCACATACGTCATTGTGTGGTTCTCCTATAAATGAATTTGGTACTCAAGAACAAAAAGAAAAATATCTAACAAGAGTTGCATCAGGAGAAGCAATAGGAGCGTTTGGATTGACAGAAGCAGGAGCAGGAACAGATGCAGCTGGACAACAAACTAAAGCAGTATTAGATGGTGACAATTATATAATTAATGGAAATAAAATTTTTATTACAAATGCTGAGTATGCAGATGTATTTATAGTAATGGCTATGACAGATAAGTCTAAAGGAACAAAAGGTATATCAGCATTTATAGTTGATAGAAAGTTCCCAGGTTTCACTATAGGTAAAAAAGAGTTAAAAATGGGTATTAGAGGTTCTGCAACTAGCGAACTTATATTCCAAGATTGCATAGTTCCAAAGGAAAATCTTCTTGGCAAGGAAGGCGAAGGTTTTAAAATCGCTATGAAAACTCTTGACGGTGGTAGAATTGGTATTGCTTCTCAAGCTTTGGGTATAGCTCAAGGTGCTATAGATGAAACTGTTAAATACACTAAAGAAAGAAAACAATTTGGTAGATCTATATCTAAATTCCAAAACACTCAATTCCAATTAGCTGATATGCAAGCAAAAGTTGATGCAGCTAGATTATTGGTTTATAGAGCAGCATGCAATAAAGACAATAAGCTTCCATATAGCGTAGAAGCAGCTATGGCAAAATTGTTTGCAGCTGAAACAGCAATGGAAGTTACAACTAAGGCTGTTCAGTTACATGGTGGATATGGATATACTAGAGATTATCCTGTTGAACGAATGATGAGAGACGCAAAAATAACTGAAATCTACGAAGGAACTTCAGAAGTTCAAAGAATGGTAATCAGTGCAAATATGTTGAAATAGGAGGGAATAACGTTGAATATAGTAGTATGTATAAAACAAGTACCTGATACAACAGAGGTTAAGCTTGATCCAAAAACAGGTACATTAATTAGAGATGGTGTTCCAAGCATTATAAATCCAGATGATAAAGCGGGATTAGAGGCAGCTTTAAGGTTAAAAGATGAAAAGGGTGCACATGTAACTGTAGTATCAATGGGACCACCTCAAGCCGATTTAGCACTTCGTGAAGCTTTAGCTATGGGAGCAGACGAAGCAATACTTGTAACAGATAGAGCATTTGGTGGAGCTGATACATGGGCAACTTCTTCAACACTAGCGGCTGCATTAAATAAACTTGAATATGATTTAATAGTAACAGGAAGACAGGCAATAGATGGAGATACAGCTCAGGTTGGACCTCAGATTGCTGAACATTTAAAATTACCAAATATTAGCTATGCTGAAGATATTAAAGTTGATGGTGATTCAATTATTGTAAAAAGACAATATGAAGATAGATATGACTTATTAAAAGCTAAATTACCTATATTAATAACAGCACTTGCTGAATTAAATAAACCTAGATATATGAAACCAGGATTAATCTTTGATGCATATAGAGAAAAAGAAGTTAAAATCTGGACATTGAAGGATTTAGATGTAGATATGAGCAATATTGGTTTGAAAGGTTCTCCTACTAAAGTTAAAAAGTCATTTACAAAAGGCGCTAAACAAGCAGGAAAAGTTTATAACGTAGATCCTCAAGAATCAGCCGAAATCATAGTAAATAAAATGAAAGAAAAATTCATATTATAGTTAGAGGGAGGAAGCAGTAATGAATTTATCAGAATACAAAGGTATTTTTGTTTTCGCAGAACAAAGAGACCATAAAGTACAAAAAGTAGCCCTTGAACTAATTGGTAAGGGAAAAGAGCTTGCAAAGGATTTACAAACTACAGTAACAGCGGTGTTACTTGGAAAAGATATGCTTGATGAAGCAAAAAAATTGAATTATGCAGGTGCAGACAAAGTAATATATGTTGATGATGATGCACTTGATGTATATATGACAGAACCATATGTTCATGCGTTGCACACTATCTGTGTAGATAAAAAACCTGAAATAGTACTTTTTGGAGCTTCGGCAATAGGAAGAGATTTAGCTCCTAGAGTTTCAGCTAGAGTTCATACAGGACTAACTGCAGACTGTACTAGTTTGGATATAGCACAAGATGATGATGACAAAGAAAAATTAAATTTAATGATGACTAGACCAGCATTTGGTGGAAATATCATGGCTACTATAGCGTGCCCTAACTTTAGGCCGCAAATGGCAACAGTTAGACCAGGTGTTATGAAAGAAGCTGAATATTCAGAAAATAATACAGTTAATATAGAAGAATATAAAGTAAACATTCCTGCAAGTAGCAAAAATGTTGAAATTTTAGATACTGTAAAAATAATTCAAGAAAAAATGAATGTTGAAGATGCAGTAGTTCTTGTTTCAGGTGGAAGAGGAATGAAAGGACCAGAAAACTATGCAATGCTAGAAGAATTAGCAGATTTGCTTGGTGGAACAATCTCTGCTTCAAGAGCAGCAGTTGATGCTGGTTGGGTTCCTAAAGATAGACAGGTTGGACAGACAGGAAAAACTGTTAGACCAAATTTATATATTGCATGCGGTATTTCAGGAGCTATTCAGCATTTAGCTGGAATGGAAGAATCTGATTACATTATAGCAATCAATAAAGATGAATATGCACCTATGTTTGAAGTGGCTGATGTTGGTATAGTAGGAGATGTATTTAAAGTAGTTCCTGAACTTATCGAACAGCTTAAAAAAGAAGGCAGAGTAGCTAAAAAATAATGTAAAAAATCCGGATTATATAATCCGGATTTTTTTATGTTTATTTAATTTTTATTTTCTGTTAATTTATTTCATACTTCCGTTCATTCCAGAACTACCACTCATTTGTCTTTGAGCCATTTCAACTAATCTTTTAGTCATGTATCCGCCTACGTAACCATTTTGTCTTGCTGTTAAGTTACCTTTATCCACTTGTTCATAATTTGATAAACCAAGTTCGTTAGCTATCTCTGCTTTCATTTGGTTCAATGCTTGTTTTGCTTCAGGAACTACTATATTGTTGCTACCGCTGTTATTTGAGTTTGCCATTAATATTCACTCCTTTCTTTCTCTAAGATGTTATTATTATTGTCTTTTGAAAATTATTTAATCATGTAAGTTATAGATTTATTGGCAATTTATTCTGATTTCATTTTTAATGTACTTAGCCAATAAGTTAGAAAGTTTTATATAAAGTTTGGGTACTTATATTTAACTTTGCTAATATATTATATACACAGATTAAATTTTCAACTAGAAAATCTTTACTGACTTTCTATAAGCTTATTATGTGTTTAGATTATGAAATAATACATGGCAAATTTATCAACAATAGGATAAGGATAACAAACATTAAAAAATATTTGGCGCAATAATGAAAATTTGATGTACTTATTGCTTATATTGTGGTAAAATTAAGAATGATGTAACTAATTTTTAATAATTACATAAATTAGTACTGAACTATAATAAGGAGGTTAAAATAAAGAAACTTGCTAAGACAATAATATTATAGCGCCAGAACTTATATTCTTATAAGTTGACGAGGACAGAGTTATCGAAAATTCGGCGGATGCTCTGCGGTGTAGCTTCATCGATAAGGTTTTTACAAAAATAGTAGGAGACTGCTATAATAAAATAAAACTTATAAGCTTTCATATCTTTTTAATGAAATAACATTTCTGTCTAGTTTAAGTTTCCCAATAATATGAATAAAATTAGTTATTAATTTTTAATGCTTGAAAAAAATTATATTTTCAAGTTTAGTTTGTTTTGAAAAAAATAAAAATTTAGAATGGAGAGCTTAAATTATGTGTGGAATAGTAGGTTATATTGGATTTGATGATGTAAAGGAAATTATCCTTGGAGGTCTTGAAAAATTAGAATATAGAGGATATGATTCAGCCGGAATAGCTATAGTTAATAATAACCAAGTTTATGTATGTAAGGAAAAAGGACGTATAGCAAAACTTAGAGATTGTTTAGACAAAGATGTAACAGGATCAATAGGTATTGGTCATACAAGATGGGCGACACATGGTGAACCAAATAAAATCAATTCACATCCTCATCAAAGCAGTTCAATGAGATTTACACTTGTTCATAACGGTATAATAGAAAACGAAAATGAATTAAGAAAAAAACATCTCAATGGAACTAATTTTACAAGTGATACAGATACAGAGGTTATAGTACAATTAATAGAGAAGTTTGTTAATGACGGTGAATCGGTAGAATTGGCAATAAGGCATACAATGAGTGAACTTGAAGGCTCGTACGCTCTTGCAATACTTGATAGAGAAGATATGGGCACATTATATGCTGCAAAAAATAAAACTCCTCTTTTAGCTGGAAGAGGTTCAGGATTCAATATGATAGGAAGCGATGCTATGGCTATGATAAATCATACAAACAGCTTCTATGAAATTGAAGATAAAGAGTTTTTAAAAATTACTAAAGATAGTATAGAAATATATAGTATATATGGAAATCAAGTTAATAGGGAACCATATATGGCTGATATAGATGCTACAGATACTGAAAAGGGAACTTATCCTCATTATATGATGAAAGAAATTGAAGAACAGCCATTTGTAATAAGAAAGATAATGTCACAGTATTCTGATGAAAATGGTCAAATATGTATGGATTCTGAAATAATTGATAATGTAAAAAATTGTGATAAATTATATATAATAGCATGTGGAACTAGTTATCACGCAGGATTAATTGGAAAGCAGTTTTTTGAAAAAATAGCAGATAAGCCAACAGAAGTTATAATAGCAAGCGAATTTATATACAATATGCCACTTTTAACTAAAAATCCACTATTTATGTTTATATCTCAAAGTGGAGAAACTGCAGATTGCAGAGCAGTATTAGTAAAAGTTAAAGAAATGGGTTATAAAACATTGACTTTAACAAATGTAAAAGGTTCAACGCTATCAAGAGAATCAGATAATACTTTACTTTTGTATGCTGGACCAGAAATTGCTGTTGCTTCAACAAAGGCATACACTGCACAAATAGCAGTTCTTTCAATACTTTCATCACTTGTTAACAATAAAATTAATATAAATATTTTCAAAGAGTTAAGCAAAATTGCATATACTATGGAGACTCTTTGTGATGATAAAGAAAATTATAAAGAATTAGCAGAAAAGTATTTGGTGAATAGTAGAAATTGCTTTTACATTGGAAGGAGTATGGATTACTTTGTTTGCCTAGAGGCAGCACTTAAATTAAAAGAAATTTCATATATCCAAACAGAAGGTTTCGCTGCTGGTGAATTAAAACATGGAACAATAGCTTTAATAGAAGAAAATACACCAGTTATAGCAGTGATTACACAAGAGTGCATTAACCTAAATACAAGAAGTAATATTAAAGAAGTAAAAGCAAGAGGTGCTGCTACAATGGTAATTTCTATGCGCAAGCTAAGTCAAGAAACTGACGAGATAGTAATTGATGATATAAATGAATTATTATCACCATTAGCAGCTATAATTCCAGCGCAGTACTTAGCGTACTATGCAGCCCTTTTGAAAGATTGTGATATAGATAAGCCAAGAAATTTAGCAAAATCGGTGACAGTAGAGTAAAAGGTAATTACTTGAATTGTGAGTTATAATTAATGTTGTCACAAATTATAACTAAAAATGTTATATAATTATATTGTATTTGTGACAGTATTATTAATATACTCACAAATACAAGTAGTCATAAAAGACAATTTGTAGATCAATGGTTAAGGCAAACTGAATACGAAAAGAGGCTGTCTCAAAAATAATTTGAGCTAGTCCTACAATTTCATAAAATAAAAGAACCTCAATTTTTTTCTTGATTGTCAAGAAGTATTTTGAGGCTTATTTTTATTTTTTGCAACTTTCACATTCATAAGTAGTTATTTCTGAAATAGACAATGAAATGGGGGTAATAAGTGAAGCTGTATATTGTTGATATACAATGAAAATTGACCACCCTCCACATTGTATAAAAATTTATTATATATATTTTTTTACTATAAAAATTTTTGATTGGATTTAGAATATCTCTTTGGGTAATAACTATTTGTATTATCAGTATTGTATTATGCCAGCAATTTTGACAAGTGGTATTCTGATATAGATAATATAGGTATAATAAAACACAAATTAAAGAGATATTTATTTAAATCCAAAAACTTCTTTTGTAACAGAATTCATAGGTAACTATAACGTAGTGCCTAAAGAAATATCAGAGAGGTTATTTAACATTAAACAAATTATTGCATTGCGTCCTGAAGTAATCGAATTCACCAATGAAGAAGAAGGGATCTATGAAGATTATTATGTTATCTCAGGAACAGTAGCTCATGTTATACCTCAAGGCAATGTTTTGAGCTATATTTTTGAGACGAATTCAGATTTTGAGTTTAAACTTGATAAGTTGTTTACTATAGATTGTATACTAGAACAAGGACAAAAAGTATTTATAAAGATTTTTAAAAAAGATTTTGTATTTCCTCAGTATAAGACTAACTATATGAAGTCAAGTGAAATTTGAAAAATTAATAAGAAAAAATCAATTAATAAAAAGAGCATGACAAATAGAACAACAGAGTTGTCCTGAAAAAATATGGCAGATTACACAGTACATTTGTGGAACAAATGGAGTATTATTCTTAAGCAGATAAAAAATTACCCTTAACAGTTTTTTACCTACATAGCTTCTAGCAATATTGAAATGTTTACCTTCCGAACGTTTTTTAGCTAAATAAGCAGAAAAAGTAGCATCACGCATAGGAACCAGACGAGCAGCTTGCAAGACAGCCCATCTAAGGTATGTAGAACCACGCTTAACCATTGATTGGGAGTATTAGTTGATTGGATTATAGGTAAAGTTGAAGAACGTGTTCTTATTTGGAGACCAGAAGTAAAACTGTCTATGGACGTCTAAAATATAAAATTAATAAAAATTAAATGAATGATAGCTACTCATACAGGCTATGATGAATTATAAATGGTAAGCAATGTAAATATCTTAGTTAAGGTCAACCAACTATTTGGTTGGCCTTATTTTATGCTGACTTATCCAATAAATATTGTATATATTCTTTTGGAGTCATATATTTTAAGTGTTTTTGGTATCCTGTTTACCCTAAGGGAGGAATATTAACTATTAATATCAATAATGTAATATTAGGTTCTTGGTAACTTTAAAATAATGAGATTCTATAGTAGAATTTATTAAGATGCTAAATTGCATCTTATAACTCTGATAAACGATGCCAATTTGCGCAAGATGCAAATTAGCATCGTTTATATTTTAACTGACATATATTATTATCTTGAAAAACCAACAATAACTAAAATTTTAGAACCCATACGATAATGGCATAGATTTTGCTGTATGTATCATGTGTAAAACAATAATACAAATATGGAGGTTTTAAAAATGAATAAAAGAATTATTAACTGCGCAATTACTGGCTCTATACATACGCCATCAATGTCCCGATTTTTGCCAATCAAAGTGGAGGAAATAGCACAAAACGCTATAGATGCGGCTAATGCAGGTGCTGCTTCTGTTCATATTCATGCTAGAAATCAAGAAAATGGACAACCATCAGCTGATTTGGAGATTTATCAACAAATTGTTGATAAAATCAGACAAGTAAACAAAGATGTTATCATCTGTTTAACTACAGGAGGTGGAGCAGGAATGACAGTTGAACAAAGAAGTTCTGTAGTTCCAAGATTTAAACCAGAACTAGCTTCTATGAATGCGGGCTCAATTAACTGGGGATTATTCCCTGCAGCAGCAAAAATTAAAGAATGGAAATATGACTGGGAAAAACCATACTTAGAAAACACAAAAGGTTTTATTTTCAGCAATACATTTGCAGATATGGAAAAAATGTTAAATATATTTATTGAAAATGGCACAAAACCAGAACTTGAATGCTATGATGCCGGGCATATTTATAATGTAAAGTTTATGAAGGATGCTGATCTTATTAAAGGAAAACCGTATTTACAGTTTGTATTGGGAATAAATGGAGCATTAGGAGCTTCACCCTATGATTTGATAACAATGAAAGATACAGCTGATAGGGTTTTTGGTATAGGTGGATATGAATGGTCGGCATTTGGCGCTGGAAAACAAGAATTCCCTATTTGTATGCAAAACTTATTGTTAGGCGGGCATGTTAGAGTTGGGATGGAGGACAACCTTTGGGTAGGAAAAGGTAAAATAGCGGAAAACAATGCACAACTAGTAGAAAAGATGGTAAGAATAATGAAGGAATTTGACATTGATGTAGCAACACCTAATGAAGCTAGAGAAATTTTAGATTTACAAAAATAACAATTTTAATAAAATAATAAAAATTAGAAGGAGATAATCATGAGATTAGCATTAATGGGAGCTGGTTCTTTAGGTACTATTTTAGGAGCTCATATAGTAAAGGGTGGTCAAGATATTGTATTAATAGATGCGTATCAGGCACATGTAGATGCTTTAAATGAAAAAGGTGCTACAGTAATTGGTACTCGTAATTTTACTGTTCCAGTAAAAGCAATAACTCCAGATAAAATGGAAGGATTATATGACATTGTATTCTATTTAGTAAAACAAACTTTTAATGATACAGCATTACAACAGGTTAAAGAACATTTAGCTCCTGATGGAGTTGTTGTTACATTTCAAAACGGGGTTCCTGAACCAGCTATTGCTGAGGTTGTTGGTGAAGATAGAGTAATAGGCGCTCCAGTAGGTTGGGGAGCTACTTTTAAAGGACCGGGAGTATCAGAATTAACTACAGAGGAAAAGGCATTGCATTTTGACTTGGGAGAATACAAAGGTGGAGTTACTGAAAGATTAAATACTGTAAAATCAATTCTTGAATTAATGTGTCCAGTAACTATAGAAGATAATTTGATGGGAATTAGATGGGCAAAGATATTTATCAATTCAACAGGAAGTGGAATGTCAACTGTGATGAATGGATCATTTGGAGATGTAATTGATAATCCAACTTCTATGAAATGTATTATTCATATAGGTAACGAATGTATGCAGGTAGCAGAAGCTGCAGGTATTAAAGTTGAGTATTTTGGAACATTTGACTTATATCAATTTAGATTTACAAAAAAAGAAGATTTTAAAGATATAGCTGAAAAATTTAAAGCTTTATACGGTCCGCATAGAAAATTGATAGCAAGCATGCTTCAAGATTTAAGAAATGGAATAACAAAAACTGAAATTGACGCAATTAATGGTGTAGTATGTAGTCTAGGTAGAAAATATGGTGTTGCAACACCAATTAATGACCAAGTTGTAGCAATAATTAAAAATAAAGAAAACCGTGAAATACCAATAGAAGCATGTCCGTTAGAGTCATTTGTGTTTCCGGAAGTAAAATAGATTTTCATATTGAGAGGTTGTGAATTAATGAATTATAATCAAGAGTATCAAGACAAACTAATTTCTCCTCAAGAGGTAGTTAAGATTGTAAAATCTGGGGATTGGATACATTACGGAAATTTTATGATGGCTCCTACTTATTTTGATAAGTATCTTGCTAAAAGAAAAGAAGAATTAAATAATGTTAATGTTGTAGCAGTCTGTTATCCTGGGATTCCTGAAATAGTAAAGTGTGATCCTGATAAAGAACACTTTATTTTTAATGATTGGCATTTTAGTGGTGGGAGCCGTAATCTTCATGATAAAAATTTGAGTTATTATATACCTCTTACATATCATGAATGTCCAAAGTTATATGAACGTTATTTAGAACCAGATGTATTTTCACTTAAAGTAGCTCCAATGGACCAACATGGATATTTTAATTTTAGTGTATCTAATTCTATACATGCTAGTGTTATTAAAAAAGCAAAAAAGGTTGTTGTAGAGGTTAATTCTAATGTTCCTGTCTGTCTTGGAGGAAACGATGAATCAGTTCATATTTCTGATATTGATTTTATAATCGAAACAAATAATGAGCCGATGATTGAAGTAAAAAGTCCAATACCTAACGAAATTGACATAAAGGTAGCAGAGAATGTTCTTAAATTAATTGAGGATAGATCAGTTATACAATTAGGTATTGGTGCAATGCCTAATGAAGTTGGGAAATTAATTGCTAAGTCTGACTTAAAAGATCTTGGAGGTCACACTGAAATGCTTGTAGATGCCTATGTTGATATGTACGAGTCCGGTGTTATGACTGGAAAATATAAAAATTTCGACAAAGGAAAAATTGCATATACATTTGCAATGGGAACAAAAAAATTATACGATTTTGTAAATATGAATCCAGCTTGCGCAAGTTATCAAGTAGATTATGTTAATGATCCATTTATTGCATCAAAGCATGATAAACTAATAGCTATTAATAATGCAATTGAAGTTGATTTATATGGACAAGTATCTTCCGAATCCTATGGATTTCGTCAAATTTCTGGCACAGGTGGGCAACTTGACTATATTTATGCTGCATTTCGCTCTAAAGGTGGAAAAGGCATAATTTGTATGGCATCACATATAGAGGATAAAAGCGGAAGTATAAGTTCTAAAATTGTACCTAGTTTGAAAAATGGTAGTATTGTAACTGTACCTCGATCTATATGCAATTATGTTGTAACCGAACATGGAGTTGTAGATCTTAAAGCTAAGTCAACTTGGCAAAGAGCAGAGCTGTTAATTAGTTTGGCAGATCCTATCGTTAGAGATGATTTAATTAAAGAAGCTGAGAAAATGAAGATTTGGGTTAAATCTAATAAGATAGTTTAATATCAAAAAAGTATTGATTGTTCAAAAAAATTAGGAGGTTTTTTATTATGAATTTGATGTTTCTTACTGGCATTATAGGTGCGTTGGTATTAATAATTTTCTTGGCCCTTCGTGGGTACAGTATTCTGATTATAGGTCCACTGTGTGCGTTATTGGTCATTCTTACAAACCAAATGGATGTATTTTCAGCGCTAATTACGGAACCAAACTCTTATATGGCAGGTATAGGCTCGTTTATCAAAAATTATTTTTTGATATTTTTATTAGGAGCGATCTTAGCTAAATACATGGAAGAAAGCGGAGCCGCGCGTTCTATTGCAAATGGAACGCTGAAGCTAACCGGTACAGATAAACCGTATAAAGTATTGGTGGCAATTTTTATTATATCAAGCTTACTTACATATGGCGGTGTTAGCCTCTATGTAGCAATGTTCGCTATAATACCATTGTCTAGACCGCTTTTTCGTGAGCTTGACATACCTTGGCATCTAATTATGATTCCGCTTACTGCAGGTATGGCTACTTTTACAATGACCATGTTTCCAGGAGCACCTTCGATTCAAAATGCTATTCCAACTGCCACTTTAGGAACTACTTTAATGGCGGCTCCTTTAGTTGGAATTATTGGATCAGTGGTTGTAATTATATTTTCTTTATGGTATATGAATATGGAATTAAAAAAATCAAAGAAAGCGGATGAGCATTATATCGTCACAGAGGTAGATGAGAAAAATGTTAAAAAAGATAATCTTCCTTCAGTAGGCATAAGTGTTCTTCCTTTATTAGTTTTAATAACTATAATCGTTTTTGGTAGTGCCATGAAGATACCAAATATAATACTTATAGCATTATTAATCTCGATAATAGTTGCCGCTGTAGTTTTTAATAAGTATATTTCAAAACACATTGTTACATTAAATACAGGAGCTTCTGGTGCTGTTTCACCAGCTTTTTTAACAGCCGCAGCTGTTGGCTTTGGGATAGTTATAGCAGCAGCTCCAGGATTTCAGATGATATCTAAATTTATTTTAAGTATCCCAGGAAGCCCGTTAATTAGCTTATCGGTAAGTTCGGGCTTGATGTCAGCTGTTACTGGGTCATCATCAGGAAGTTTAGGTATTGTTATGGGTGCTTTCTCAAAAACATATCTAGCTAAAGGGGTTGATCCTGAACTAATACATCGTATAGCTTCGATGGCATCGGGTCCTTTTAGTGCTATGCCACATAGTGGTGCTGTACTTGCGTTGTTAGCACTCACTGGACTTACTCACAAACAAGCCTATCGTCACATTTTCGTAACTGTCTTAGTTGGTGGCTCGTTATCCTTGATAGCTGCAGTAATTATAGCAATTGTACTTTAAAAAATTATCTTGTTAACTTTTCTAAGGTAAATTTAAATAAATAATATTTATTTAGAACTATAATATGTAATTTAGGCCTGCGCCTAGATTACATATATATAAACGCTCTAAATTCTAAAAAGTTATGTTCAATTAATTTCTGTGGTCTAAATTTTGATGTTTAAAAATTAGCATAATTATAATATAATAAAAGAAAAGCATACGAAGGGATACAATATGGAACAAAAGATTTATGAAGATATTATAGATTCTTTATTAGACCCAATATATATTTTAGATAATGAAGGGAATTTCTTGTTTGCTAATCAAGCAATCATAGATATTACAGGATATACCAAAAATGACTTTATGCACTTTAATTCTAAGCAATTATACAGAGATGGTATTATAGATAAGTGCTTATATTTAGATGTTTTTGAAGAAAAGAAAAGTAAAACAGCAATTCAGTATATTACGAAAAAAGATAATATAATAAAAAAACTACTTGTTACTTCATCGCCAATTTTTGATGGTAAAGGTAATATAAAAAACATTATAGGACAGTTAAGAGATATAGATAGAATAAATAAAGCATATCATGACAAACTTAACGACAATGAAGTTTATGTTATGAAGCATAAAGATATAGATACTGTAAAAAATGCTTCAGGGAATATTATATCTAAAAGTAATCAAATGAAAAAATTATTAGTGGAAGCCGAAAAAATTGCAGCTTATGACACTACTGTACTTATACAAGGTGAATCTGGAACTGGCAAGGAAGTAATAGCTAATTATATTCACGAAATGAGTCCTCGAAAAGAAAAAGAGATGGTTAGTATAAATTGCGCATCTTTGCCTGAGACTCTTTTAGAATCTGAGTTATTTGGTTATGTAAAAGGGTCATTTACAGGAGCTTTAGATGCAGGAAAGGAAGGACTAATAGAAATAGCAGAAGGAGGGACTCTTTTTTTAGATGAGATAAATTCATTGCCTTTAGCTACTCAAGGAAAATTCCTTAGGATTTTAGAAACTAAAATGGTTAAGCGAATAGGTTCTACTAAACCAAAATATATAGATTTTAAGCTTATAGCAGCAACTAACTCCAATTTAAAAAAACTTGTAGATGAAAATAAATTTAGAAAGGATCTTTTCTACAGATTAAATGTAATTCCTATTAATATTCCTCCATTAAGAGAAAGAAGGGATGATATAATTCCATTAGCAGATTATTTTATTGAATACTATTGTAATAAATATGGTAGGGAAAAGAAATTTTCTTCAAATATATACGATAAATTAGTGAAATATGAATGGCCAGGGAATATAAGAGAATTGAAAAATTTCGTTGAAAGAATAATATTAATGAGTTCAAATTCAGTTTTAGAAATAGAAGATACACCAGTTGCTTTAGATGAATTTATAACTTCAAATGAAGACAATTTCAAAGACAGTACTATTCCTGTACTAGATACTGAATCACATGAATATTTTAATCTTAATGAAATTGAAGGTAAGAATTTGAAAGATGCAGTAGGACTGTTTGAAAAATTTCTTATTGATAAAATTTATAAAAAAGAAAAATCTACACGAAAAACTGCTAACATATTAGGAGTAAATCAATCAACAATAATAAGAAAAATTAATAAATCATATAAATGTAAAAATAAATATTAAAATAATGAGAAACGGCAGATATTTTTAAATCGTATTTTTGTTAAAAATGAGTTGTATAGTATTATTATTTATACAACTCATTTTGATATCGTATATTAATTAATGTATATATTTTTTGTTTTTCATATAATAGAAGTTAATCATTTCTATATTGGTTTACATCAGCTACTAAATTTCTCTATACAAGAGAAAAATTTACATTCAGGTAGAACATGCAGCTTCAATCGGCATAGAGTTTTTCATCCAACCGTTTACCATTCCGCCCATAAGAGAGCAAGCGTCATATCCTAATAATTTAAGTATACCTACAACCTGACCTGCAGTTTGACCAGTATAACAAACAACAATTATTTTCTTATCCTTAGGTAAAATATCTTCCTCGATAAACTCAAATACTTCATTCCACTCACAATGAACGGAACCTTCTATAAAATTTTTAGCAAAATCATCTTTTTTTCTTATGTCAAGTATAAATAAATCTTCCTTTGCACCTATACTTTTGTATAAGTTTTGACAATCAATCAGATTATTGCATCCATTTTTTAAATCGTCAAAATACTTTTTAGCCGAATCTAAAGTAGTAATCATGCTAAAACCTCCTCATTGGTTATTATTTTATTTCATTATTATAACATATATTATGAAAAAAAGTAATATACATTGTTAATATTTTTTCATAAAAGAGAGGGTCAACATTTATTTTATAATAATTTAGTTTAGAAGTTCATCATTTCTATATACTTGTTCATAAATATGTCGCTGGTTGAAAGTTCTGTGTAAATACATTTTCTTTTAATTAAATCCAACTCATAAATACTTGCTTTATTTAACAAGATACGGGAAGCTCCAGCTATAGCTCCATTTCCAATTACTTTAACTTTATCAATTATATTTTTAGGGATAAGTCCTATTTTTTCTGCAGAATTTAAATCTAAATAAGTACCAAAGCCACCACAAATATAAAATGTTTCTATATTAACTGTTTCAATACTATTTTCTGATAATAATGTTTCTATACCAGCAGCAATAGCCCCTTTAGCTAATTGTATTTGTCTTATATCTTTTTGTGAAATATATATATCAGAATTATCAAACTGAAAACATGTTTCATTATTTTCAGTTGTAATTATATTTTTAGTAAAAAGATGACCTTCCTTTAATAACCTTCCTGAATTGTCCATTATATTTAATTCTAATAAAATTGCCAAAATATCTATTATTCCAGAACCACATATTCCAATGGCAGAGGTATCATTTATAGTTTTATATTCTATGGAGGTGGATTTTTCGTTGTAATAAACTTTATAAATTGCCCCTTCTACAGCGGGAGTTCCAAATTTTAAATTAGCGCCTTCAAAAGCTGGACCGGCTGCAGTAGAGCAGCAATATAGCCTATCATTTTTTAATAAGGCCATTTCTCCATTTGTTCCAATATCTACTATAAAAGAAATTTCATCATTTTTAATCATATTGCATGAGAGAATACAACACAATAAATCCGCACCAACATATGCACTTGCACATGGTGGAATATAAATTTTGCATTCTTTAGTAATATTCAAACCAATTGTATTTTCTATATATATTCCAAATAAGCTTTCTGTTACAAAAGGATAAAATGCTATATTTTTGGGATTTAAGTTTGCAAAAAAATGTAACATGGTTGTATTTCCTGTTACAACTAGTTGTTTAATGGATTCAATGTCTACTCCAGTTTGACTTAATAAATATATAATTAAGTTATTTATTTGCTCAATTATAGTTTTATTAACTTGTGAAACTGTATTGTTTATTGCATAGTTAATTCTTGATATTACATCGGCACCATAAATTTTTTGCATATTTAGTTCACTTTTAACGGCAACATATTCTTTGTTGTTTCCTCTAAATAAGCAAGCTACAACAGTAGTTGTTCCTATATCTATGGCTATACCATATTCGGAATTTGACAGTATAGAATCTATAATGAAATTATCCATAATACCTTTTTCAAGAATTCTACTTAATTTTATATTTTCAGTTTCAACTACAACATTTGAACTTGTTCTTGTGAAACAAGCAAGTCTATATCCATTTTCAATTTCTATCTGAGATAAAAATTTCTTTTCTTCATCTGATATATTTGAAAGTTCTCCTGAAACCTTTATTTTGCATTTTCCACAAGTGTGATTACCACCACAAGGAAGTTTAAAATCAATATCGTTTTGTTGCAACAGTGTTGATAATAAAATATCTTTTTTGTTGTTATTAATGTTATACTTCATTTTATCACTCTTTCTATATTAGGCTTCATGTTTAAATTATATTTTTTGAACATATTTTTTTTATGAAAATAATTTCATATCATGTGTACCCAATAATTCTACACTTAACATTTCATCAAAATCAGCACATCTGCTTGGGCAATTTTCTTTTCTGCATATTTCACAACTATGGAAGGTTTCGTCAGTAGCGAATAATATTCCTGATGTTGATTTTAAAGGTTCAATTAAACCACTTTCTAGAACTTTTACTCCTATTTCTTTGTATTCTTCGCCAAAAATATTAAATATTTTTATTACTTCTTCAACGCTCCAATCTGGTACAGATCCTGCACAAAGAGAAATAAATTTATTTATTTCATATTTATCAGACATATATTTATGCATATCATCTAATGCGCATAAATACCCAATGTATGATATTTGATCCATTATATAATAATCCAAAACATCAGAAAATTCTTTACTGATTTCATCTATTTCTTTTCCACTAGTAGCTATATAAATATATACAGAACTATGTCCAAATAATTTAGTTGCTAAGACTTTGCTGTGGAATATTTCATTTCCTATGGTTACTGTATCATTTGTAATAGAGTCTATATTTAATTTTTTGAAAATGTATTTAGGTTTCATTAGATTTTTATATTTCTCAGCTAATTCAATAGTTCTTTCACCAATATAGGTAGATTCACTTGTTTTCATCAACTTTAATAATAAGTCTTTATTAACTGCATAATTTATTTCGGTATTAAATATACTATTCATAATTTATCCTCAATTTTTTTCTATAAAGGTCTCAGTTCTGTATTTAAATTACAACAATATTAACATAATTATAATTTTATTGCAATGTGAATGTAAATACGTGTACAATTGATATTTAAAATTATTCTCGATTGGAATAATAAAAACTATCTATGAAACAATATTTGTAGTGATTTATTAAAAAAAGATATAAATAGGAAGGAAGCTTTTTATGAGTATGTCGTTTGAAATGCTTCGGAATGAATTAATTGGAAAAGACTACAAGTTTGAAACACCTTATGGAAATAGAGTTTTGACATATGCAGATTTTACAGCTTCAGGAAGAATTTTAAGATTTATAGAAAAATATTTGCTTGAAATTCAGAAATGTTATGCAAATACACATACCCAAGATGATATGACAGGGGAGGTAATGACTAAATTATTACATAAATCTGAAGTAATAATTAAAAAACATTTAAATGCTGAAGAAAATTGTTATTTGATTCCATCTGGCACTGGAGCAACAGGAGCAATTGAAAGATTTGCTAAAATTATTGGAATATATATTTCGCCTGCAACTAAAATAAGAATAGATGATATAATAAAAGATTACATAAAATGTGATAAATGTATTGATGATATTATAAATGAATCAAATGAATCATTACAACATATCCCTGTAGTATTTATAGGACCATATGAACATCATTCAAATATACTTATATGGAAAGAAGGAATGGCAGAGTTAGTTGAAATAGGACTAAGCCAAGATGGATCTCTTGATTTAGAAGAGTTAAAAAGAAAAATTTCAGATAAAAAATACAAAGATAGATTAAAAATAGGTTCTTTTTCTGCGGCTTCAAATGTAACTGGAATAATTACTCCTGTGTATGAAATAGCGGAAATTTTACATGGAAATGATGCATTAGCTTGCTTTGATTTTGCTGCTTGTGCTCCTTATTTAGAAATTAACATGAATTATGGTGTTAATTCATACTTTGATGCAGTTTACTTAGCGCCTCATAAATTTTTAGGAGGGCCAGGGACATCTGGATTACTTGTAATTAATAAGAAGTTATATGATAAAACAATTCCGCCGACAGTTCCTGGAGGGGGAACTGTAAATTATGTAAGTTCTGTTGCACATGATTATATAAAAAGTGTTGAGGAAAGGGAAATGGCGGGAACACCTGGAATTATGCAAATTATAAAAGCTGCCTTAGTGATTGAACTTAAGGATTTAATTGGAACAGATAATATAATATCAAAGGAAAAATATTATACTAAAAAAATAATTAACATATTAAAAAACAAATCAAATATAGAGATTCTTGGTCCTTTAGATGAAAATATAAGGTTGCCCATAATATCTATTAAAATTAAGCACAATAATAAATATATTCACCCAAAATATGTTGCTAAACTAATAAATGATTTATTTGGAATTCAAACTAGAGCAGGTTGCTCATGTGCGGCACCATATGGACACAGGCTACTTGATATTAGCGATGAAACATCTAAAATTTTCAGGCAATTTGTAGATGATGGTATTTCATCTGTAAAACCTGGATGGCTTAGATTTAACATTCATTACATTATGAGTGAAGAAGAAGTAGAATTCATATGTCAGGCTATTGAGTTCGTAGCTGAATTTGGGTATCTGTTTCTTTATGATTATGTTGTGAATATTAAAACAGGGAAATGGAGACATAAAAATTACGATAATAAATCAAGTATTGTAGAAAACTTTGGTATAAAAGAAAGTGTAAAATATATAGACGATTCAAATAATAAATTTTCAGTTAACCAGGAGTTTTCTTTGGTTGATGAGTATAATAAATATATGGAACAAGCAAGAAAATATGTTGAGCAGCTAAAGGAAAAATCAAATATTAGACTTAAATATTTGGAAGGAGAAAAGTATAATGGTCAAGGGTGGTTTTACTTTGTAAATTCAGAAAATGATATATAAATTTAAAAGCATCTAATTAATTAAAAATTAGATTAGATGCTCTCTTTGTTTTAATTTTAAATTTAATATTAGCATTATTTGACGGCCGTTAATCCAATTAACTCAATATCTTGTGATATGTGATCAGGTTTTATTGCTTGCTCATTCATAAGGTCAGTAGATAAATATTTTTTATTATCGTCAGCGAAAACAGTGACAATAACAGCATCTTTATTATTTAGAATATCTTGGGCTTTTATTACACCTAGGAAGTTTGCACCAGATGAAATACCAACTCCTAAACCTAAAACACTAGAGAGCTTTCTTGACATGTTGATTGCATCGCCATCATCAACCATAATTACATCATTAAGTTGATTTAGTTTAACAATTTCAGGGATAAATTCATCTTCTATTCCAGCAATTCTATGGGGGCCAAATATTTTACCACCAGAAGCCATTATTGGCGAATTAGCTGGATCAAGTGGAAACGCCTTGCATTTTGGATAAATTTCCTGAACTGCTTTTTTAATTCCCATGAGAGTTCCTCCAGTACCAATGCCTGCTACTATACCATCTGGAATTTTTCCTAATTTATTCAATTGACTTAAAATTTCTTTGCCAGTTGTTTTGTAATGAGCATCTACATTTCCAGGGTTGGAAAATTGATGAGGTAAAAATGCACCTTCTTTTAAACCCATTTCGTCAGCAAATTTAATTGAACCTATGAAGCCACCTTCTTCTTTTGACACACATTGAACTTTTGCTCCAAAGCTTTCTATTAAATGAATACGTTCTTTACACATCCAGTCTGGTATAAAAATTTTCACGGGATTTCCTAGGTACGCACCAATAGCAGAAAATGATATTCCAGTGTTGCCGCTTGTCGCTTCAGCTATAAGGTCACCCTCTTTTATCATATCTACTTCATATGATTGCTTCATTATATGGTAGGCAATTCTGTCTTTGATACTTCCTGTAAAATTGTAATATTCTGCTTTTGCATAGACTTTTCTGTATTCACCTTTGTATTTTATAGATACTTCGAGCATTGGAGTATCACCTATCATTGCAGATAAACCTTTAAATTTTTTTAACATTTTATTACTCATAGTCATAATAACCTACCTCCTGGATAGTAATCTATATTTTTAATTTTGATATTTTCAATTTATAAAGAGCTTAAAGTAATATTATTAGGAAGATAAATATTTTTATACTTTATAGTTTATTATTGACATACGAAATATGTGTGTTATATAATTTATTTAACTGAATAAATAATGTTTAAGGTGCTCTAAATTGTTTGGAGATAATAGGGAATCAGGTGAAAATCCTGAACAGGCCCACTACTGTATCGATGAGTAACTGTGCAAATGCCACCATATGGGAAGGCGTACAGAAGCAATGATTCGAAGTCAGGAGACCTGCCTTGAACAATTACAAGTTTGAATGATGGAAAATTCACATCTTTATTAGATGTGGATTTTTTTTATTTTTTAATGCCATAATTAAATAATAAATTAAGAATCTAAATACTATTAAGTAAAAAGTATTTATTAAAGTAGGAGGAAGTTATGGAAAAATTAGAGCAAGCATTAAAACAAATTAAAGGTTTAAATGAAGTTATCATGGAAAAATCAAAAAAAAGAGTAGATAGTCTAAATAAACCAATTGGAAGTCTTGGAAAACTTGAAGATATTGTAGTACAACTATCTGGAATCACAGGAGACATATACCCAAAGGCTGATAGGAAATCTGTTATAGTAATGGCTGCAGACCATGGAGTATGCGAGGAAGGTGTGGCGGCGGCACCTCAGGAAGTAACATATAAGCAGACAATAAATATGGCTAATGGTTTAACGGGTGTATGCGCATTATCAAAGGTGTCAAGGGCAGACGTAGTAGTTGTAGATGTAGCAGTAAAAGTAGATATTGAGCATAGCAATGTTATAAATAGGAAAATAGCTTATGGATCTAATAATATAGCAAAAGGGCCTGCCATGACAAAAGAAGAAGCCATAAGAGCATTAGAAATAGGAATTGAAATTGCACAGCAGGAAGTTAAAAAAGGAAAAAATATTCTAGCTACTGGAGAAATGGGTATAGGTAATACAACTCCAAGTTCTGCAATACTTTCTGTAATAACTGGAGTTGATCCACTTGAAGTTACGGGAGTTGGTGGAAATTTACCTTTAGAACTTATAGAAAATAAAGCAAATGTTATTAGAAAAGCAATTGAATTAAACAAACCCGATAAAAATAATCCATTGGAACTTCTTTCTAAGATTGGAGGATACGATATTGCAGGTATGGCTGGAGTAATGATAGGCGGTGCAGCTTCTGGAGTCCCTATTATTGTTGATGGATTTATTTCAACAGTTTCTGCAATAGTTGCAATTATATTTGAACCTAAAATAAAAAATTATCTATTAGCTTCACATATTTCAGATGAAAAAGCATCTAAAATTGCCTCTGAGCTTCTTGGGTTAAAGCCTATGCTTGACTTAAAAATGAGACTAGGCGAGGGATCTGGCGCAGTTTTATTGTTTAGTATAGTAGAGGCGGCGACTGATATGAATAGCATGATGGTTACCTTTGAAGAATCTGGAGTGCAATCAATATAAAGATGATATGATGCTTAGTTTTCTGCCTTAGTTCAGAAATACCGTTAAAATAAAAACTCACTAAGTATATAATATAGGTACTTTAAAATCAATATATAATCATAGTACTTGATATATAGTATATAGAAGCAACTTAAACAATTATCTTAATGAATAATATTCAAAAAATACAATACAAAAAGCCCATGAAAAGGATCGTATAGCCATGAAAGGTACTTTTATTTTTACAATTTTAAGAAAAAATGCACCTAGACATTGAAATTGCTTATGTTAACTCTAAAAAATGAAATTACAATTATTTATGCATTTATGTTGTATTATTATAAATTGTAGATATTTTTGATATAATAAAATAGAGTTGGAACATTGTCTATAATCTTTGGTTTAGGCTAGTATAGAGAATATGCCTAAAATTAAGCGCTCAATGCCTAAAATTGGGCATAAATTATTTTTATTATTATAAGATAGTTATATTGTATCAGTTTTAGTACATTATAACTATTTTTAAATTAATAAAAATAAATTTTATAAAGAGTATTATCTAAGGTTAAAATATTAATAACGGTAGTAAATACGTGCTTAATGTTTGGCACGTAATAATTTTTGACAGCTGTGATATAGCTGTAAGTGCTGAAAAACAAATATTAATATGTAATCTTAATATATTGGCACAATAATTGCAATGTATTTATTAAGTTATAATTAATTGGAGTAATAATCAGATGGATGTAATTATATTTTCTGCAAGTATGTTAATAGAACTTACAAAATAAAATTAGGAGGTAACAAAAATGAGAAGAGGAAATTTATACGGAACACATAGAGTAATAGAACCAAAAGGAATTTTGCCACAACCAGCTACTAAAATTGACAACAACATGGAAATATATGACAATGAAATACTTATAGATGTTCAGACATTAAATATTGACTCAGCAAGCTTTACTCAAATTCATGATCAAGCGGCAGGTAACGTAGAAAAAATTAAGGAAATAATGAAGAGCATTGTTCTGGAAAGAGGGAAACATCAAAATCCAGTCACAGGTTCTGGTGGAATGCTTATAGGAACTGTTGAAAAAATAGGATCAGCTCTTGTTGGTAAAACAGATTTGAAGGTAGGGGATAAAATTGCAACATTAGTATCATTATCTTTAACTCCATTAAGGATAGATGAAATAGTTGTTGTAAGAGAAGATATTGACCAAGTTGATATAAAAGGAAAAGCAATATTATTTGAAAGCGGTATTTATGCAAAATTACCAACAGATATACCAGAAAATCTTGCTTTGTCAGTATTAGATGTTGCAGGGGCGCCAGCGCAGACGGCTAAGCTTGTAAAAGAAGGAGATACTGTTTTAATAATTGGAGGTGCAGGAAAGTCTGGAATTCTATGTTTATATGAAGCGAAAAAAATTGCAGGACCAAAAGGAAAAGTAATATGCTTTGATTACAGTAAAGAAACTCTTGAAGTAGTTAAAGAACTTGGTGTAGCAGATGTTTATATGCAAGGTGATGCTACTAATGCAGTAGATGTATATAACCAAGTTATGGAAGCTACAGGAGGAAAACTTTGTGATTTGGTTATAAGTAACGTAAGTAGACCAAATTGTGAATTAGGGGCTATACTTTCAACAAAGGATTCAGGAGTGGTATATTTCTTCAGTATGGCTACGAGCTTTACTCAAGCAGCTTTAGGAGCAGAGGGTGTTGGTAAAGATATTACCATGTTAATAGGAAATGGGTATACAAGAGGTCATGCTGAGGTTGCACTACAAATTATAAGAGAAAGCAAAATATTAAGAGATTTCTACACAAAAATGTATGCATAGTAATATGTCTTAAATTAATAAATGAAAAGTATGCAAAGTATAGAAAAAACTAATACATTATATAAATATTAAGCATTTGTTTTTACTATTTCTATATATTATAATTTTAATATATAAAATATTAATTAGAATGCTAAGGAGGATGTTTATATATGAAGCAAGTGAAACCTGTATGTGTTGGTGTGGTTGGTAGTGGGTATGCAGCTTATTTACATGGTAATGGATATGAAAAGGTAAGTGGTGTTCCTGTTAGACTAAAAACAGTTGTTGATATTGATTTAACTAAGGCTGAGCAAGTGAAAGTTAGATATGGATTTGAACAAGCAATTACAAGTTTTGATGAATTGTTGAATGATCCTGAAATAGATGTAGTGGATATAGTTACACCACCATCTTTGCATCCAAGTATGATAGAGAAGACATTAGCTGCAGGCAAGCATGTTATATGTGAAAAGCCCCTAACTGGATATTTTGGTCAGCCTGATGATGTTGTACCAATAGGCAAGAATGTTCCTAAATCAAAAATGTATGAAGAAGTATTAAAATCAATGGATGAGCTAAAAAAAATAGTTGATGCAAGTGATAAAAAATTCCTATATGCTGAAAATTATGTGTACTCAACTCCTATTAGAAAAGCAGCAGAAATAATTGCTGCGAAAAAAAGCAAGATTCTATTTTTAAAAGGTGAAGAAAGCCTAAAGGGTTCAAGTTCTCCAGTTGCTGGAGAATGGAAGGGAACAGGTGGAGGAACACTTGTAAGAGCTGGTTGTCATCCTCTTTCAGGAGTTTTATGGTTAAAACAACAAGAAGCAATGGCAAGAGGAGAGGAAATAACCATAAAAAGTGTTATGGCAGATACAGGTGTAGCTACAAGTTGTCTCACCGAATATGAACACAGACATATTAGTGCACAACCAAATGATGTGGAGGACTTTGCAACTGTAACAATTACTTTTTCAGATGGAACTAAAGCATTAGTAATTTCTACAGATACTGTTCTGGGTGGAACTAAGAATTATGTTGAAATATATTGCAATGATAATGCTCTAATGTGTAATATAACACCTACTGATATATTAAACACTTACTTTTTAGATGAAGAGGGTTTAGATGATGTTGTGATTTCTGAAATGATTCCTGCTAAATTAGGATGGAATAAAGCTTTTGTATCAGATGAGGTAATTAGAGGATATATGGGTGAATTGCAAGATTTTATTGAAACAATTGCTTATGATAAAAAACCATCTTCAGATTTTGACTTGGCATATCAAACTATAAAGGTAATTTATGCAGCATATTTGTCAGCGGAAGAAGGAAGAAGAGTAAATTTTTCATAATAATTTTTATTTAGCTTATAAAAAAATAGTAATTAATAAATTATTAATGTATAATTTATTAATTACTATTTTTATTTTAAATGGGGTGAAAGATTTGAATTTACAGCAACTGTATTATTTTAAAACTATAGCTGAATATGAGCAATATACAAAGGCAGCTAAAGAGCTTATTATTTCACAGCCTACTTTAAGTCATTCTATATCGGAGCTTGAAAACGAGTTAGGAGTTCCGTTGTTTTATAAACAAGGGAGAAATATTAAACTTACTAAATATGGTAGTACTTTCTTGTCATTTATAACTGAGGCTTTAGAAAAAATAGAGTTAGGAAAAGAAACCGTTAAAGAAATGATGAACCCTGATGCTGGAATTATTTCTTTATCCTTTGTTAGTTCATTGAGTACACATTTTATTCCTTATGTTGTTAAACAATTTTATGAAGATGAACTTAACTTGCAAATTAAATTTGAATATGACCAAAATACTTCGCAAAAAATTATAAGTGGGATAAGGGATGGGAAATTTGATATAGGTTTTGGTTCTAAGATGGATGCTCCGGAACTGGAATTTTATACTGTGTGTGAAGAAGAAATGGCATTAGTTGTTTCAAATAAACACCCATGGGCTGAGAGAGAATCTGTTGATTTAAATGAAATTATAGACCAGAAACTGATTACTTATGATCATCAATGCGGAACCAGAATTTATGTTGACAATATCCTATCTACATTAAGTAAAAAACCTAAAATAGTTTCTGAGGTTACAAATGATACAATGATTGCAGGTATAGTATCTGCAAATATGGGTATAGCAATTATGCCTAAAATGTTTGGGCTTAATACTTATGATGTAAAGGCGATTCATATTAAAAATTGCGATTCGAAGCGTTATTTGTATATGATATGGCATAAAGAGAGATTTATGTCTCCTGTTGCGAGAAAATTTAGGGATTATATTGTGGAAAATATAAAATTTAAATCAATTTTTTAATAGTTGAAAAGTTGTAGTATTAAATTGGTTAAAGACTTTTATCTTTGGCTACTAATATTTGCATTTTTATATGGCTATACTTCCTATATAACAACAAAAACCTAAATCTTTAGTATTATTTGTTTATAAATTTAAACATAATTTTATTTTTAGCATATATTGAATACCAGATAAGAAAATTGAAACTAAGGACGGTGTACATTATATATGGGAAATAATTATAGTAATAAATTAAGAGATTTATATGTAAGTAAATGTGAGAATAACAATAGTACCAAGAAGGTTCTTCCTGATGAGAATATTGTCAAAGGCATAGAGGGTATAACTAATAAAGTTGGCTATTTAAATATTTATGTATACGCAGAAAGAGAAAGACAACCACTATCTAATGCTACTGTTACCATTTATGTAAGAAAAGGAGAAAATGTTGAAATTCCTATTATAGCTTTTATAACTTCTACTAATCCTATTCTAGTACAAATTCCTGTAGCGTATTCACAAGATACATTAATTATGGGTCCGGAATATCCTTTTTCAACATATAATTTGAGAGTAGAAGCTGTTGGATACTATGTCACACGCATATTAAACATACGTATGTTCCCTGGAATAGTGACTGATTTTAATGTTGGGATGATTCGTACGACAGAATCAAGTTTAGCCGGTGTAGGTGAAAAAATAATTGAAATTCCTCCACATCCAAGAGATAGGATTAGTAAGTAAGAATAAATAGAAATTGTTATTTTTATTTAATTAATTATGAAAGCCACCATATGACTTTATCTACTGGTGGCTTTCATAATTAATTTAGTATTTAATAAATTTTGATCCTGGTACACCGCAAATCGGGCATTTATCAGGAATTACTTTTTCTATATTTCCGCAGATTGGGCACAAATAATAGAATACTTCTTCTGTATTATCTATATTTTCTAATGCATCTTTATATAATTTTGCATGTACTTCTTCTGCTTTCATTGCAAAAGTAAATGAATTTATTGCAGCCTTATTTCCTTCAGCCTCTGCTACTTTAAGAAATTCTGGATACATACTTTCAAATTCATATGTTTCACCGGCAACTGCATCTTTTAGGTTATCTGCAGTAGTTTTGATTTTACCAGCAACTTCTAAATGCTTTTGAGCATGGATTGCTTCTGCATCAGATGCTGCTTTAAATAGTTTAGCAGCGTTAGTATTTCCTTCCAATTCAGCCTTTTTAGCATAAGCTAGATATTTTCTGTTTGCTTGTGATTCTCCTGCAAAACCATCCATTAAATTTTTAAGTGTTTTTTGTTCTTCCATTATAATTACCTCCAATTTTATTTTTAATATTAAACGGAATGCATACAATACCTTCCCTGTAGTATTAATACAATAGTAATATTGAAATATAGGGTGAGTATTCGTGCGAACCGGTATTTATTTGTTTAATGTTTTGTTTTGAATACAATTAGGACATAGTCCTTTAAAATAAACATTCTTATCCATTACATGGAAACCTTTTAATTCATAAGTACTGAATTTATCTATATCTATATCAAAATCAAATATATCTTTGCATGACTCGCATTTAAAATGCCCATGGTTATCAGTACGTATGTCATATCTAGTTTCATTATCTTCTATGGTTATTACTCTTACTAACCCTGCCTCTGTTAATGAATTAAGTGTATTGTAAACAGTTGTCTTTGATAATGTAGGTACCTCAATGTGTAAACTGTTATGAATCTGGTCAACAGTTGGATGGCATTGATTCATGGTAAGATACTCAAGAACCTTTAATCTTTGATGAGAGAGGCGTATATTTTTAACTTTTAAACGTTTTAATAAATCTTCAAATTCGATTTTCATATTTTCATCACCTATCATAGATAAATTTAATATATTACAAACATTAAATTAAATCAATTACTAAGTTGTAATGATTACAATCTTATAATAATAGTAAAATTTGATTTTGTCAAGTACTTTATTTAAAAATTAGTGTACAAATTATTATTTATTTGCTATAATTTCTAATAATGTAAGCTATTAAGTTTACCTTATTTCAAAAAAATATTATAAATAAAATTAAATGATTTAAATTAAAGCAATAATAAAAAAGATTGAGGAGGTTTTATGAATATTAAAAATATTGGTGAGCAAAAACATATAGCTTTAATAGCTCACGATAACAGAAAAAATGATTTGCTTAAATGGGTAAAAAAACATACTACTTTATTGTCGAGACATTTCCTTTGTGGTACAGGTACAACTGCCAAAATGATTACAACTGAAACATTGCTTCCGGTTAGAGCTTATGAAAGTGGCCCACTTGGTGGAGATCAACAAATAAGTGCTGCAATAGTAGATGGAAAGGTTGATTTTATGATTTTTTTCTGGGATCCATTAACATCTCAACCTCATGATCCTGATGTCAAGGCTCTTTTACGAATAGCTGTTTTATACGACATACCAGTTGCAATGAATGTATCTACTGCAGATTTTCTATTAAAATCTAGTATGATGGAAAAAGAGTATATAAGATAATAAATAAAAAACCCCGCTTATACAAGCGGAGTAATATTATTTTTAAGCATTCCCAGTACAATTTTTTCACCAGTAATAGGTAGTGTTCTAATGTTGACTTTTGTTGCATTATATACTGCATTTGCTATAGCTGGAGCAGGTGTATTTATAACTATTTCACCTATAGATTTCGCTCCAAATGGTCCAGTAGGTTCATAACTTGATTCAAATTCAACCCTTATGTTACCTGCATCAATTCTTGTAGGTATTTTGTATTGAAGGAATGAATCATTTATCATACGACCACTTTCATCATAAATGATATCTTCATATAAAGTCATACCAATTCCTTGTACTATTCCACCTTCAGTTTGAACTCTAGCGAGATTTGGATTAATTGGTGTTCCGCAGTCTACTACTGCAGCATAATCAATTATATCAACTTTTCCTGTAAGCATGTCAACCTCAATTTCTACTATACCTGCCATAAAAGGTGGAGGCGACGTAGGTGAATAGTGAGATTCGCTTGCTGTCAAATAATTATTCATTCCAATTAAACCTTTGTTTGCAATATCTTTTAAACTTATCTTTTTATTTTCATCTTTCATTGAAAATACTTCTTGACCATCAAAATTCATATCTTCGTCGGAACAAGCTAAAAGCCTAGCACCTTCAGCAATTATTTTCTTTTTAAGGGATTCACACGTTTTAATAACTGCCATACCAGTGATGTAGGTTGTACTTGAAGCATATGAGCCAGTATCATATGGAGATAAATCGGTATCTACACCATGAACTATAATGTTATCCATATCACAATCTAAACAGTCAGCAGCTATCTGAGAAAGTATAGTATCGCATCCTGTTCCCATGTCTGTAGCTCCAATCATTAAGGTGTAGAAACCATCGTCGTTTAATCTGACTTCTACAGCTCCTACATCTATATCTGAAATTCCAGAGCCTTGCATTGCAACAGCAACTCCTACAGATCTAACTTTGTTGTTGCCCATATTTCTTGCTGGATATTTTTCATCCCAACCAATCATTTCCTTAGCTTTTTCTAAACATTTATCTAAAGTACAACTTTTTAACTCTTCATTATAATAAGTTGGCATGATATTCCCAACTTGAGTTTGGGAAAGCATATTTTTCATTCTAAGTTCAGTAGGGTCCATTTCAAGCTTTGCTGCTAATTCATTTATAGCAGATTCTAGTGCGAAAAATCCCTGTGTAGCTCCATATCCACGAAAAGCTCCTGCCCCCATAGTGTTTGAGTAAATTACTTCGTAATCAAATTTAAAAGCTTTTGCATTGTTGTATATTGTCATAGCTTTGTGACCTGCTAGTCCAACAGTAGTAGGTCCATGGTCACCATATGCTCCTGCATTCCAAATTGTGTTCATGTGTATAGCTTTTATTATTCCATTCTCATCTGAGCCTAAACGAATATTTAATTCGCTTTCATGTCTAGGACTTCCATTTGTTAGGCTTTCTTTACGTGAGTATATCATCTTTGCAGGTTTTCCTGTTTTTAAAGTTACTATTGCAGGAAACATTTCACTGATAGCAGATTGTTTTGAACCGAATCCACCGCCTATCCTTGGCTTTATTACTCTTATTTTAGATTTAGGTATTTCTAGAGCATTTGCCAGAATACGTCTTATGTGAAAAGGAACCTGAGTAGAAGATATTACATTAAGTCTTCCATATGCATCCAGACAGGTATATGTTCTAAATGTTTCCATAGCAGTTTGATGATTAGCTTTAGTGTGATATGTTTGCTCAATTATATGAGAGCATTTTTTTAATTCTTCTTCTACATCTCCAAATTCAAAACATTCAGAAGCGCAAATATTTCTTTTATTATCTGAGCCTATATCAATTAATGCTTTAAAATCTTCTTCAGGATGAACAATTATTTTATTGTCTTTGCCTTCCTTGAAATCTAATAGTGGCTTAAGTACTTTATACTTAACTTTCAATAAACTTAGCGATTTATCTACTGACTTTTCATCCCAACCAGCAACTATTGCAACAGGGTCACCAACGCATCTAATCAGTTTATCCAGTATAAGTCTATCGTAAGGACTTGGTTCAGGATATGATTGACCAGCTGTTGTGAATCTAGATTTTGGAACATCTATATGTGTTAATATACATTCTATCCCAGGTACATTATTTGATTTTTCTGTATTTATTTCTTCGATAATTGCATGTGCATGTGGACTTCTTAGAACTTTAACAATTAAGCAATTCTCTTGAATAATATCATCTGTGTAAATAGGTTTACCAGTAACAATTGACATAGCATCTTTTTTTCTAATATTTTTATTTACTGCTTTCATTCTAGTTCTCCTTGCTTAAATATTTTTTGATAGCTCTTAATTGTCCCATATATCCAGTGCAACGGCATAGATTTCCTTCTAGGTACTTTTTTATTTCATTTTCTGTTGGATTTTTTAATTCGTTTTTCATTGATAAAACGCTCATTATAAAACCAGGACTGCAAAATCCGCATTGCTCTGCACCTTCGTCAGATAAAAATGCTCCAAATTCTGCTGCTTCTTTTTCTAATCCTTCTATAGTAGTTACGTGCATACCATCTACACGTACTGCTAGGGTTGAGCATGAAAGTATTGGTCTGTTTTCTAACAAAACAGTGCATAATCCACAGTTTGATGTATCGCATCCACGCTTTACACTATGAAACCCTTTAGCTCTTAAAAAATCAAGAAGTATTGTATCAGGTGCAATATTATCACTAAATTCCTTGTTATTTATCCATAATTTAATTTGCATAATAGCCTCCGTTTATTATTGCTTCGATATTTCTTTTTATAAGGGCATTGGCTAGTATTTCGCGGTATTCTTTGCTTCCTCTATAGTTTGTACCAAAAGATGAATTATCAATAACTTTACATATAATTTGATTAACTTCTTCATCTGTTGGATTAGGATTTGCATTAATTTTTGTTAGTACTGGCTTTTGTGGTCTAGAACCCAAAACTACGTTCCAAGTATTGTCTAAATTTGAAACTGAACATGTAAGCACTGGCAAGTCTGAAGAGCTTGTTCTGTAACTATTATAACATGTTCTTCTACAATCCTTTTTTATAATTATTCTAATTAGTATATCATTATCAAGCGGCATATTAACATAATTATCCATAGAAACAATACCACCTTTATAAAGCTCTACATAGCTGTCTAAAGCTAAAAAAGCTGTTAAGACATCAGAGAAACCAAACCTTGAATAAATACTTCCTCCAATTGTAGCCATGTTTCGCATTTGAACTCCAACTATATGTTCGACTGACTTTGAAATTAAGTTAGGATAACAATCATTTAATCCACTGTTAAGTTCAATATCTCTCAATGTGCACATACAACCTATTTTAAAACTATCCTCATCCTCCACGATAGTGTTTAATCCTAATGAAGAAAGATCAATCGCTGTTCCAATTTTTTTTCTCCCCATTTTTAGCCAAAGCATACCACCAATAATTTTATTTCTTTTATTTTGATTTAATTCATATGCTTGGTCTAAACTTTCTGCAACTACATATTTATCTATTGTAAACATGATTTAGCTCCTTCCGTGTCATGCCTTATTTATCATGATGGTTTGTTTTTGTTATAAACCTTTGTAAATTACTTCTTTCAAGCAATTTTACCTTAATTCTACAAATTTTTCAATGTATTTTTGTAATTAATATGTTATTATTTTGCATATTTATTGAAAAACGGTTTCATAAAAAAAAGTTCAAAATTGGAAAAAATATGATATAATAAGTACAACTAATGAAACAAAGACATTCGTCTTTGTCTTGATGTATTTATTGAATCGTTGTGATGCAAGCCGTTATCTGGCTTGCTTTATGATTATAATAAAATAATTGGAAAGAAAGTTGAGGTAGGCTTCTTATGATTTTCATGCCTTTTGTTTGCTTAGGTATTGGATTTTTAATTGGATTGTGTAATTTATCCCAAAAAATATTAACTAGAATTGATTTTGTTATAAATATAGTTTTGGTGGTACTGATGTTGACAATAGGAATAAATATCGGTATAAATAAGTCTGTTATGATGAATTTGCATTCTATAGGTTTTAATTGTTTAGTCATTACTATGTGTGCGATTATGTTTAGTGTTTTATTTACAGTAATGGTAGAAAAGACTGTACTTCCATTAGAAAAGATAAAAGAGAAAATAAATGCAGAAGATATTCATATAAACAAAGAAACTAATTTTACAGATGAAGAGGAAAAGAAAAGTTCGCCATTAATTTGGATTATGCCTTTAAGCATTGTTTCGGGCGTTATATTTGGTTATTTTTTTATGTCCAGCAATTTGTATTTTGTTCTTAATTATTTACTAATTGTATCTCTTGTAATACTTTATACTAGTGTAGGTATAGGTCTAGGTTCTAATATTAAAGTTTTGAAATATATAAAAAAACTTGGGTTGAGAGTTATTTATATTTCTATTGCAATTTTTGTAGGAAGTATTATAGGGGGACTTGTTTCGGGATTATTACTTAATTTACCTATACATATATCTATAATGTCAGCAAGTGGAATGAGTTATTACAGCTTAACGGGGGCTTATATGACACAGGTATATGGAATTGAGACGGGTACATATGGATTTATTGTTAATGTTATGAGAGAGTTTTTCACAATACTACTTTTACCATTTCTAATAAAAATAAGTAACGGAAGTCCAATAGCAGGAGGAGCAGCTGGAAATATGGATACAATGCTTGTTCCAATAACAAAGTTTGTAGGTGTTGAAATAGGATTGGTGACATTAATTACGGGAATTATTTTGACATTTACAGTACCTCTTATACTACCTCTTTTATATGGGCTATTTGCATAATTAATTTTTACATAACATTTATACATAAATGTTATGTGGAATTGTTGGCGAATGTATGGTATAATTATACTAGAATTAGTAATAAAAAAGCACTTTTAGGAGGTTGTGGTATTATGCCTGCACGTGATATAAATAGAAAAGATTATATACTAAGATCACATGATAGATGTGCGAAATATAATGTGAAGTATAACCAGATATATTCAAGTAAAATTCTAGATGATAAACAGCTGTTTCGAAAAATGGAAGATAACAGAGAACTTATTCTAGCTGTAGCTCCAATTATGAATAATATATATGATTTTGTAAAAGGATCAAATTTTTTTTCAATCCTAACAGATAAAGATGGTTGTATTCTTAACGTAATAGGTGATGAGGATATCTTATCAGAAGCTTTTTCTTTTAAAATGATCCCAGGAGCATATATGAGTGAGGAGTGCATTGGAACTAATGCTATGGGAACTGTACTTGCTGAGGGAACTCCCTTGCAGTTATCTGGAAAAGACCATTATATTAGTGCTTATCATCGTTGGACGTGCTCAGCTTCACCTATAAAAGATCCTGAAGGTAATATTATAGGGGTTCTTGATTTGACTGGATACAGTGAATCAGTTCACTCTCACACTTTGGGAATGGTAGTTGCTGCAGCTAATGTTATAGAAAAGGTGTTGGAATCTAATAGGTTTGAGACGATATTAACAAAGGAAAAAAATTATTACGAAGCTGTTCAAAATTCACTAATGTTTGGGATAATCATTACAGACATGGACGGAGTAATTATTACAGCTAATGCTTTTGCATCTGATTTGTTTGGATATCCTCAAGATGATCTAAAAAACATGAATGCTAATGAACTTCTAAAGGACTGGATGCGTATCCGAAAGTTGGTTTTAGAACAAACCAATTCCTTTGTTGAAGATGTAGATGTATATTCAAAAAAAAATCGACAACAGTTAAATTTACGTGCATATCTTGTTAAAAATAAAAATAATGAAAAAACTTATGTTATGCTAATGCTCAATGAGGTCAAAAAGCAGAGAAAACTAATTAATGAAATAATGGGAAGACATGCTATTTATACTTTTGATAAAATCGTTGGACAAGACGAGAATTTTTTAAATGTAGTAGATTTTGCAAAAAAAGTAGCAGACAGCAGGTCTAATATCCTTATTTTAGGAGAAAGCGGTACTGGAAAGGAGCTTTTTGCTCAGTCTATTCACAATTACTCTCAAAGGTCTAGAAAACCATTTGTTGTTTTAAACTGTGGAGCAATTCCAAGAAATCTTATTGAGTCAGAGCTCTTTGGATACGAAGAAGGAGCTTTTACAGGAGCAAAAACTAAAGGTAATCCAGGGAAGTTTGAAATTGCTGATGGAGGAACTATTTTTCTAGACGAAATTGGTGAGATGCCATACGACTTACAAACAAGGCTTTTGAGGGTTATCGAGGAAGGAACTGTTAGCAGAATTGGAAGTAATAAGGAAAAAGTCGTGAATGTTCGAGTTATTGCAGCCACTAATAAGGACTTAAAAGAGGAAGTTGAAAACAATACATTTAGAAAGGATTTATATTATAGATTAAATGTTTTACCTATTCGCCTACCAGATTTAAAGGAAAGAAGAGGCGACATAAAGATATTAATTGAGTATTTCATGGAAAGAATCAGCAAAAAACTTAATAAAAAAAAGGTAATCATTTCAGAAATGGATATGGAAAAATTGATTCAATATGACTGGCCAGGGAATGTAAGAGAACTTGAGAATTATGTTGAACTGGTTATAAATACTGAAGTTATTCCAGATATTTATGAAATTGGTTTTGGAAAAAAAACAGAACTTTGTGTTGATGTGAAGAGTGAAGCACTGAATTCTGAGCCTCAATTTTGTAGTTTAAAAGATTTAGAAAAAGAACATATCATAAAAATATTGAACTCTAATGATAAAAATATTACTCATACAGCGCAAATATTAGGTATTGGTAGAAATACTCTATATAGGAAGCTGAAAGAATTTGATATCGACTGTTAAATAGTGATACATTGTTCCAAAAAGGAACAGTTAGTTTTGAATTGCTGTGTCATAATAGAACAATGAAATATTGTGAACTTAAATAACTCAGCTAAACTAAGGGTTATGTTAGTTATAATGATTGGTATGATTATTGCTTGTATAATTATATATACAATTATAGGAGGTATCATATGAACAATTATTATGGCTATCAAGGAGTAATTCTTAGAGTAAATTTAACAGAAGGAACTATAAAAAGAGAAAATTTAAATATTGATGAAGCATTAAAATTTATTGGCGGAAGAGGTTTAGGTACTAAAATTTTAATGGATGAAATAAATCCAAGTATAGAACCACTTAGTATTGATAATAAATTAATATTTGTTACAGGACCACTATCTGGTACTAATACACCTACTGGTGGAAGATATATGGTTGTAACAAAGTCACCTCTTACAGGAACAGTTGCATGTTCTAATTCAGGAGGATATTGGGGAGCAGAACTTAAATTTGCCGGATATGATGCTATTATTATTGAAGGAAAATCAGAAAAACCAGTATACCTAAATATTGTGGATGGTGTTGTGGAGCTTAAGGATGCATCATCAATTTGGGGTAAGCTTGTTGGTGAAACGACAACTATCTTAGAGGAACTTCACGGAACTAAAGCAAGAGTTGCAACAATTGGTCCTGCTGGTGAAAAGCTATCTAAAATGTCCAGTATTATGAATGAAAGAGGTAGAGCTGCTGGTAGGTCTGGAGTAGGAGCTGTTATGGGTTCTAAAAACCTTAAAGCGATTGTGGTTCGAGGTACTAGCAAAGTAAATATAGCAGACAGCGAAAAATTAAAAGAAGTATTTTCGAGATGTATAAAAAAAATTAGAGAAAATGGCGTTACAGGTCAGGGTTTACCAACGTATGGTTCAGCTATTCTCGTAAACATAATAAATGAAAATGGGGCAATGCCTACAAATAACTTTCAAAAATCATTTTTTGACAATGCGGAAGAAATTAGCGGTGAAACTTTATCGGAAAAATATTTAGAAAAAAAGGAACCATGTTTTAGATGTCCTATAGCTTGTGGTAGATATTGCAAAGTAGATGATATTGAGGGATCAGGACCAGAATATGAAACTGTTTGGGGTTATGGTTCAGACTGCGGTATATCTGATTTAGGAGCTATTATAAAAGCAAATTACTGGTGTAATGAATACGGAATAGACACCATTTCTGTTTCAGCAACTATTGCTGCGGCAATGGAACTATACCAAAGAGGATACATTAAGAAAGAAGATTTGGAAGGCGGTCCAGAATTAACTTGGGGAAATTCTGAAGCTATAATAGAATGGACCAAGAAAATAGGAGCATGTATAGGACTAGGAGCAAAAATGTCTGAAGGTTCATACAGACTGTGTGAAAGTTATGGAGCACCTGAACTATCTATGAGTGTAAAGAAACAGGAACTTCCTGCATATGATCCACGAGGAATTCAGGGAATCGGAATTAATTATGCAACTTCAAATAGAGGAGGTTGTCATGTTAGGGGTTATATGATATCACCAGAAATCCTTGGTCTTCCAGAAAGTTTAGATAGATTCAGCATTGAAGGAAAAGCTGGCTGGACAAAGATTTTTCAAGATTTTACTGCTGGAATTGATTCGGCGGGACTTTGCTTATTTACTTCTTTTGCATTAAATGCTGATGATTATGCAGACTTATATAATGCAGTAAGCGGAATTAATATTTCTGGAAATGACTTTGTTGAGGCTGGAGAAAGAATTTGGAATCTGGAAAGATTATTTAACTTAAAAGCAGGTATCGACCCTTCTCAGGATACATTACCGAAGAGACTTCTAGAAGATCCTATTGCAGAAGGCCCTTCAAAGGGTTGGGTAAACAAGTTAAAGTGAAACTCTCCCAGAATATTACAAAGAAAGAGGTTGGAATGAAAAAGGATTACCAACTGAAGAAAAACTTGAGGCTTTAGGTATTAAAGAATACATGTAGTATTTGCATAAGTAAGGAGACAAGAATGGAAATTAAAATCAAACTTTTTGCAACTCTCCGGGATAACAGAGGTAAAATTCTAGAAAGAGAATATAAAGAAGGCACCCAAATAAGAGAAATTATAAGAGATCTTAATATAGATGAAAAAGATGTGGCGATTTTGTTAAAAAATGGCGTAAGTACAAAAATAGAAGATATTCCTATTGATGGTGATTATCTTTCAATTTTTCCACCTGTTGGTGGGGGCTAAAAATACTTTGTTAGTAGTTGGTCTTGTTGCACATGAATTAAGGAATTGTTATATGTAAACAAATTTTTAAGGCGATTAAGCAAAATTTAGCTTAACCGCCTTGATGTTTTATAAATTTAAATTTTTAGTTATTTATACTATATTTATCAACCATCTCATGTAATGATTGTGCTTGAGCAGCAAGTTCTTCGCTTGCGGCAGCTGTTTCTTCAGATGTTGCTGAATTAGCTTGGACCACATTTGAAATTTGATTAATTCCTATATTAATCTGACTCATTCCTTCACTTTGATTTTTTGCTGCTTCTGAAATTTCATATATGATATTAGTAACTTTATTTGTATTTTCAACTACATTTTGTAGTGCTTTTTCAGTTGAATTTGCAATTTTACTTCCTTCTTCCACAGCTTTAATTGAATTTTCTATTAAAACAGCAGTGTTTTGTGCTGCACTGGCACTCTTGTTGGCAAGGTTTCTTACTTCATCTGCAACAACAGCGAAACCCTTGCCATGTATACCTGCTCTAGCAGCCTCGACCGCAGCATTTAATGCAAGTATATTTGTTTGAAATGCAATGTCATCAATAGTTTTGATTATTTTACTAATTTCACCAGATATAATATTTATATTGTTCATTGCTTTCATCATTTCGCTCATATGATTGCTGCTAATTTTAACCTCTGTGTTTGCATCTGTTGAAATAGAATTTGCTATGTTAGCACTATTAGCACTTTCCTTAATTTGCTGCGTAATGTATTCAATTGTTGCTGCAAGCTCTTCAGTAGAACTTGCTTGTTCTGTAGAACCTTGTGCTAATGATTGAGATGCAGCTGATACATGCGATGAACCACTTTCGATTCCATTTGCCATAGTTTTTATTTCTTTCATTACAAATCCTAGTTCGGAAAATAGACTTTCTACTATTTCTACAGTTCTATTATAGATTCCGTTGTGTTTACTTTTATCTACAGTTACAGTAAGGTCGTGTTTAATTAATGCATTATGAAATATACCTATATCATCAGACATTACTTTCACTGAATTAATTGCACCTTCTATAGAACGTGCCAATAGACCAATTTCATCATTGCTACTAATTTCGTTAATACTGTCAATAACTTCATTGCTTATATTACCAACTTCAATAGCTTTTGCAGCGTTAACTACCTTTTCAAGTGGAAGTTTCAGACCTTTTTTTAGAACAACCGCGCCTATTAGTACATCTATTACAGAAGCAAGTATAGCTATAAATATAGTTACTAATATATTTCTCAACAATTTTTGTTCTACATCAGTGTTATCTCTGCCTGAATATATAATGCCTGTTACTTCGCCTCCATCTTTTGAAAGAATTGGAAAATATGCAGTTATATAATTTTTGCCAAATAGCTTAGCTCTTCCTGTATAATTTTGCTTTTGATTAATTACAATATCTGCAATTTTAGAATCTAGGTTAGTACCTATAACTCTTTCCCCATTAGTAGTAATTGTTGTGTTTATTCGTTTATCACCTTCGAAAATAGTAAATTCATCACCTGTTATGTTTTTTAATCTATCAACTAACTCTGTATTATCCAGATTATAAGATGTTGTAACAGTTCCAATGATATTTCCTGATTTATTGTATATTGGCGCAGTTGTATTAACTGCATATTTAGAATTAATCTCATTGTCAATTACTGAATATACATTATCATCTAAAGCACTTTTTATAGCAGCTTGATTAGAAAGATTATCACCAATTTTTTTATTACCTTGAATATTTGATAATATAAAACCCTTAGAATCGGTTATTGTAATATTATCAAGTTCTAATACAACTTTTAATTTATTAGATTCTTCCAAAATTTTGTGTTTATTGTTAGTCAAAATTCCATCTATAATAGTTTGATCTAATGCTATAGTCTTTGAAGAAATTTCAAGTGTTTTACTAATATTGTCAAGTTCTTCTTTCATAATATTTGCAGAAGCAGTTGCCTGGTGATTAGTAATGCTGTTAATCAATGAGCTCATAGAAGCTAATGAAAATGCAGTTGTAATTACAATTGCACATATAACAAAAATAACTATTAATCTCAAAATCCTGCTAGTTAAACCTTTCGGTTTTTTCCTTCTTTTCTTTTCTATTAAATTTTTCATTGTTCATTCCTCCGATGTATTTTAATTTAATATATAGATATCGAATAGATAATTATATTATTTGCTATACTTGTTATATCGGCAGATTTTCTATGATGTTTAGTTATACTAAATATATTTCCAAAAATTTTAGCTTGGCAAATATTTAACAATTATAAGTATTAATTTAATTAATATCAATAAATGTAAATAATTTAGAAAATATTGTTAATAAATTAAGGACAAATAAATAAGAATCATTGTCACTATAAACTTGTTTGCATATAATAATAATGGACAGTGTCCAAAATATTATAAAGAGTGATAAAAATGAAAAATTATTTATATTATACAAACGGAAGAGAAGGAAACAAAGATTGTGAAAGAGATTGGGATAGACATTGTGAAAGACATTGTGAAAGAGATTGGGATAGACATTGTGAAAGAGATTGTAGATGCTTTCCACCTTGTCCAAAACCTTGCTGTTTTCCTTGTTGTATAGTTGGTCCAACAGGTCCACAGGGACCAACAGGACCACAGGGGCCGATAGGTCCAACAGGCCCAATAGGTCCAACAGGTCCAGTAGGTCCAACAGGACCAATAGGCCCAACAGGTCCGATAGGTCCAACAGGTCTAACAGGTCCAACAGGTCCAGTAGGTCCAACAGGACCAATAGGTCCAACGGGTCCAATAGGTCCAACAGGTCCGATAGGTCCAACAGGCCCAATAGGTCCAACAGGCCCAATAGGTCCAACAGGTCCGATAGGTCCAACAGGCCCAATAGGTCCAACAGGCCCAATAGGTCCAACAGGTCCAGTAGGTCCAACGGGAGCAACAGGAGAAACGGGTCCAGTAGGTCCAACAGGTCCGATAGGTCCAACAGGACCAATAGGTCCAACAGGTCCAGTAGGTCCAACGGGAGCAACAGGAGAAACGGGTCCAGTAGGTCCAACAGGTCCGATAGGCCCAACAGGTCCGATAGGCCCAACAGGTCCGATAGGCCCAACAGGTCCGATAGGTCCAACAGGTCCGATAGGTCCAACAGGTCCGATAGGCCCAACAGGACCAATAGGTCCAACAGGTCCGATAGGCCCAACAGGACCAATAGGTCCAACAGGTCCAATAGGTCCAACAGGTCCGATAGGTCCAACAGGCCCAATAGGCCCAACAGGTCCTGGAGGAAATTCATTCTATTTAGGCTCTGATCAATCAGTTAGCAATAATCATTTTCTAGGACTTGGTACTTCATCAAGTAGTTTTATTAGAAACAATGTAGTAATACCACTTAATTCTACAGTCGCTGGCTTGGTTCTTAGCATAAGAGATGAGTCATTAACAGTAAATGATACTGTAACAGCAGAGATATTTAGAAGCACAAATTGTGGTGTTACTCCTGTAGCAACGGGAGTTAAGGCAACTGTAACTGGTCCAAATCCTCCAAATTGTTGTGCTTTTTCAGCAGCAAACTTACCTGTAAATCGATGTGACTTATTATCTGTTAAAATTACACGTACTGGCGCAACAGGTGCATTGGATAGTGGAGCGGCGGCTACTATTGTAATAAACACACCATAGTGAATAATTTTCAAAATAAATAAAATTATGATGAAACCTCCTCTTTTTTACTAAAGAGGGGGTTTGTTAGTGTTTTTAAATCATAAAATAAAAGTCTAAAATTTAGTATAAAATTGGAAAAAAATATGATATAATGGTTTGTAATTTCTGGAAAAATGGAAAAATGCCTCTTAAATTTAGTTTTAAATAATGTATATGTAATAAAATTGTGTTGTTATTTATGATAAAATAAAGAAAAATGAAAATTGAGGTGTATTTATGAAGAAAAAAGTATTTAATTGGAAAACAATCAGTATGTTGGTTATGATTGTCATGCTCATTAATATTGCTCCTAATGCTTATGCACAGAGCCCAATTAAGTTAGTTATTGATGGAAAAGAAGTTAGTGATGGACCAGAAGCATTTATAAAAAATGACAGGACTTTAGTTCCATTAAGGGTAATTGCTGAAGAATTAGATGCAGAAGTAACGTGGGATAATATTAGTAGAACTGTACATATTTCTAAGGAAGATTTGCATGTTGTACTATCTATAGATAGCAATTTAATTGAATATACAATTGATAATGAAACAATTTATAACTTAAGCGATGTGGCACCATTAATTAAAGAAGATCGTACATTTGTACCTATTAGATTAGTGAGTAATGCTTTAGGTGTTGGGATTAATTGGGACAATACCAAAAGAACAGTTATAATTAATTCATCAGAAGTATCGGAAATAGAATCTTTTTTTGATATTAAAATTTCATCTGTAAAATCCGGACAGGCTATAACAGGGACTACAAGTTTAAATACACAATTAAAGGATATTCCAAAAGGTGCTGCAAAAATAAAATATTTGCTACTTAATTCGGATACAAAAAAAGGTTTTGTTATTGCAACGGGTAGTGATGTAACTTCAACTTATGAATGGAAACCTTCTATGGAGGATAACGGAAACAAAATTTTAGTTTCTGCGATTTATGATGGTAATGATAAATTTTTAGCTGGAGATGCGATTCCTGTAAAAATTAGTATAGTTCCTGAAATAAAACTTACAGGATTAACTGAAGGAGAATTGGTTACTGCAGGCAGTGTGCCACTTAGAGCTGACTTAAACTTTTCAGCAGCATATGTAAAATATGAAATAATTAATCCGGATACAGATGCATATTATATTTCATCAGGTCTTGATCCATTAGGTGGATTTACTATGATCCCTGTTATGGAAGACAATGGTAACATGTCTTTAAGGGTAATAGCTTATGATATGAGCGGAAAAGCATATTATGGAGATTATGTAAATGTTAAGGTTGATGTAAACAGATACATAAACCTTGGTGGAATAACAGAAGGTCAGACAATCACCAGTTCTGTTACGTTGAGAACATCTAGAAACTTCAACGTTTCAGAAACTGAATATGTTGCGGTTGACAATATAGGTAATGAGACTGTATTGTATAAAGCTGGCTACGGTAACTACACTTGGTTTCCTGGTCCTGATATGGAAGGAAGCAAATTACTTTATGTAAGAGTAAAAGATACTTTAGGCAACTCTTATACTAGTAGCAAAGTAAAAGTTAATGTTGTAGGTTCTCCAAAAGTGTTGTTGCAGAGTGTAGGACCAGGACAAGTTGTAACTGATACGTTTAATTTAAATGTAAAAAGTAATGTAAAATTAGACAGTGTAAAATATGTTTTAACTAATTTAAAAACAGGAGTGAGCAATAATTTGTCTGGACAAACATATACTCCTGGTGTAGAAGATTCAGGATCGTGGAGTCTAAGGGCTGAAGCAGTATATGGTGGGCAGACACTAAAGACAGAATCAGTTGAATTTACTATTTATAAAAACAAATTATACACTGCTCTTCCTGTTGTAGCAAAAGATCAGTTTCTAGGTTTTTCATCAAAGTTGGCTTTAGATAATCTTAAAAAAACTGGAATGTCAGCTGCACTACAGACTGCACAGGCAATTTTAGAAACAGGCTGGGGTCAAAGTGTTCCGGTTGATAAATATACTGGTCAATTCTCAAATAACTTATTTGGAATAAAAGGTAAGGGAACTAAAGGCTCTGTTACTTCAAACACTTGGGAAGAATATAATGGAGTATCATTTAGAATTGATGATGATTTTAGAGCATATAACAATGTAAGTGAAAGTTGGGAGGACCATAATGCACTTCTTCTTACTAAAGAAAGATATGCACCATTCAGAGCGGTTATGTTTGACAGTACACAAGGTGCATGGGCGTTGAGAAGATGCGGATATGCAACAGATTCTCAATATTCTATAAAACTTATTGATATAATTAATAGATATAATTTAAAAGAGCTTGATGAAGTCGGTGTATGATAAGAATTAGTTTTAGATGAGAATATAATTAATATGTAATAGATAATTATTAATATGGCAGAAAAACAATATACTGATTTGAGAGGTGCCTGCTATTATGCATGTTGAAAAAGATAAGAAGATTAATTTTATTGGAGAATTTTCTGATAAAGAATTAGAAAAAGAATTTTTCCAACAAGACATAGAAAGTGTTGTTGGTTATATAAAGTTGATTGTTCTGATATTGGGTTTAATAAATACTCTTTTTATAATCCCAGATTATTTTCTTTTTCAAGATAGAAATGCCTTTTTATTAATAGCGTTATATAGAATAATGTTTATAATATCAGTGTTTTTGCTTTTTGTTAGTATAAAAAAAATTAAAAACTATAAATTTCTTGAATATTTTGTAACAGTGTATGAGATGGTAGGGTTTTTATTATTTTTGTTAGTGTTTTATGAATATGAAAACCCAGATTATCTTGTACAGTGCTATGGAGTTATGATACTAATCCTTGCAGTATTTATGGTGCCAAATCGATGGATAAATATGATTGGAGTATCATTATTTATTGTTATAACATTTAACTTATTTTATTTTTATTATATGGAAAATGTTGATATATCAGAATTTTATGCTGGCATAGTCTATTCGCTTCTAGTATTAATGTTATCTAGCGTTCTTGCATATAGAAATAGCCGTTATAAAAGAATACATTATTTTGATACAAAGGAGTTAATTAGATTATCTACTACAGATTCATTAACTGGAATTTATAATAGAGCAAAGTTTAATGAAGAATTTAAGCAGTATGTATGTCTTTCTAAAAATAATAATAAATCATTATCAGTAATCATTATTGATTTTGATGATTTTAAAGGTATAAATGATACGTATGGACATTTAATTGGTGACTATGTGCTTGTGGAATGTTCAAACTTAATTAAGAAAAATATACGAGAATCAGATATATTTGCAAGATGGGGAGGCGAGGAGTTTGTACTCGTACTCCCTGATATGGATATTAAAAATGCTTTTGAAGTAGGAGAAAGACTAAGAGAGCAAATAGAAAATCATGAGTTTGATAAAGAGTTAAAAATAACATGTAGCTTTGGAATTGCAGAATTGTCCATAGAAGATGATATTGGTACGATATTACAAAAAGCTGACCAAACTCTATATGCAGCTAAAAATTCAGGTAAAAATAAGGTAATGGTATATCAACCTTCTTTGCAATAAATGTTTAATTTAAATTAATTTTATAGAATAGATCTTATTTTGATAGCTTTCTAGATATGGTAGAAGGAGTAACCCCTAAAATTTTTGCAGCTTTTCTTATGCTACCATACTTTGCCACGGATTTTTTTATTATATCTAATTCAAAATCTTCCATGATTTTTTTTAATGGACGATTAATTTCAAAATCATTTATATCCTGATTTGCATAATAAACATAGTCGGCTTTTTTATTTATAGAACCAACATAATTTAAATCATCAATTGTAATTATATCATTAAGGGAAATGAGTATTAATCGTTCTATTGTGTTCTTTAACTCTCTTATATTACCACTCCAATTATGAGATACTAAGGCTTCTATAACATTGCGTGATATTTTTTTTGTTGTATTATATTGAATGTTAAAATAATTAACAAAATATACGGATAAAATTTGTATATCATCTTGCCTCTCTGATAATGAAGGTACTTCAATTGGTATAACATTCAATCTAAAATATAAATCATTTCTAAATAAACCATCACTAACTAATTTATTCAAGTCTTTGTTTGTGGCACATATAATTCGCATGTTTGATTTTAATTCTTTATATCCTCCTACCTTAACGAACTTTCCATCTTGAAGAACTCTTAATAAAGTTGATTGTAAGCTTAATGGCATTTCACCTACTTCATCCATGAAAAGTGTTCCGTTTTGTGATAATTCAATAATTCCTTTTTTGCCAAACTTTGATGCACCTGTGAAAGAACCTGGCTCATAGCCGAAAAATTCAGATTCTTTAAGGTTGTCTGATATAGCAGCACAATTAATTTTTACGAAAGCCTCTTTTTTGCGGTTACTATTATTATGTATTAATTCTGCAAGTAACTCCTTTCCTACACCAGAATTTCCTGTAATTAAAATTGGTGCTTCAGATTTTGCTACTCTCAGACAAATATTTATTATATTTTTCATTCTATTATTAATAGTAATGATTTTTTCTGTTTTATATTCATTAAAATCTTTAGGTATAATAGCACAATTATTTTCATCATACGTTATATAGTTATCAAATTTATTCATGCATTTATCCTCCAGAACGCTTGATTTTAAATATTTTAAAAATAAAATCCTAAGTCCTTTGCAATATCTTCAAATTTATTTAAGTTGCTTATTGAACCCTCTTTGTCTATCTGACTAAGAAGTACTATAATAATATTTATTATACTCATGGGGGTTGCATAAAAATCAGTAATTGATATAGATTCACAAGGAATTGTGAAGGTAATATCAGAAAGTGGTGTTAGGGCAGACATAACATTATCTGTTAATGCAATAATTTTGAAATTATGTTTTTTAAAAAAGTTTGTTATCCTTACTGTTTCTTTTGGATATCGTGCGAATGCAATAGAAAGAACTAATGCATCATTAGAAAATCCAGAAAATTTATCAAAATTTTCTGATGCACCAGAAATAATTTTAGTTGTTTTTTTACCTAGTTTGTTAAACATATGCTCTACATAAATAGCGATAATACTTGAACTTCTAGTTCCAACAACAATAATTTCAGGTGCCTTAATTATTTCTTCTATAATAGAATAAAATGTGCTTTCATCAAAATTATCCATTAATTTATTTAAGTTGGCAATTTCTTTGTTAATAATTAAGTTTTTTATATTGTTAATTTTAGGATTGAAATTTATTAAAGAAAATTCAAATCTATCGGTTGACTTTAATTCTGACATAGCAAGGTCTCTAACGATGTTTCTAAATTCTTCGTATTCATTAAATCCTATTTTATTTATGTAAGAAATAATATGTTTTTCATCGATAGTTAATATTTTGCACACGTCCATCATATCTAAAAATGATATTTTTTTATAATTTTCTTTAATGTACTTGGCAAAAACGAGTTCATAATCATTTAATTTAAGTGAAGAATCTGTTAATTTATCAAAAAAACTTTTCCTATAATCCATATTCCATAGCCCTTTCTGTAAAATAGTAAACGTTTATCATGCGTTTAATAAAACTTATGTCTTTGCTTCGTTAGTTGTATTTATTATATCATAAAGCAAGCCAGAAAACGGCTTGCATCACAACGATTCAATAAATACATCAAGACAAAGACTTATGTCTTTGTTTCATCTGTGTATTTATTATATCATAAAATATTTATTATACAATAACAAATAAAAATAACGTTGCAAAAAAACAACTATCAGTCCTAAAAGATGATGAAATTAAATGTAATTTTGTATATATTACAATAAAAAAACTAAATCTACTCTTCTTACTTAGTATAAGTAGCAAAAAGTGTTGCGTAAAAGCAACATGTTCCCTCTGCGCAACAATATATGTTACGAAAGTTAGTAATTAAAATATAAAATGCTCAAATTTCAAGGGATTTATTTTGTTTAAGTTATGGCATGTTTATTGCTTATATGTTATGTATGTAACTTTTATTGAAAATATAATATTTTTATATTATATTTTAAAGGAGGATTGTATGAAACATATAAAATCATTAGGATTTCCTAAAATGAATAAGGAAGAAGGTGATAAAAGAGATTTTTTGCCAAGTCTTTTTAAAGAATTAGACGAGCATGATGTAGACATATTTCTAGAGGTTGGATATGGGGAAAAAATGGGGTATTCACAAAATGATTATAAAGAGGTTAATAAAAAAATTCAATTTATTTCTCATGATGAAGTTTTTAGAAAAGATTTAGTATTGGTGTTGCGCTGTCCAGAAGTAAATGAGATTAATCTTATGAAAGAAGGATCAATACTGATATCCATGCTTCATTATGAAACAAGGGAAACAAGAAACAACTTGTTTAAAAAAAGAGGAATACATTGTTATTCAATGGATGCAATGTGCAATGATGAAAATGAAAGGATTGTTGTTAATTACCGTGGTACATCAAGGGCTGGATCTCGTGTGGCTTTTGAAGAATTAAAGAAAAGAACGCATGAGTTTCAAAACATTGAAAATAAAATTATTAATATAACAATTATAGGAATGGGGGCTGTAGCTGCTAATTCTGCAAAAGCTTTTGAAGAGTTTAGTGATAATGAGTTTCTGTACTCAGATACGGATAGGGGTGTAGTTATTCATATGCTTCCAAGAAACATAACTCATAACTTTGAATATATGAAAAAGATTATAGAAAAAACGGACATATTAGTAGATGCTAGTAAAAGGCCAGATCCATCAAAAATAATAGTTAAAAATGAGTTAATCGAGTTTTTACCTTCATATGCTATTATTCTTGATTTAACAGCTGATCCGTATAATGATATAATTGTACCTATGCAAGTAAAAGGTATAGAAGGTATACCAACGGGGACATTAGACAAGTATGTAATAGATGTTAATGATAATATATACAATAGTATACCTAAAGGGGTTAATAGTATAAATAGAAGAGTGGTGGTTAGTTGTAATGCTTGGCCAGGAATAGATGCAAAGGATTGCATGGAACTATATGGTAGACAGATAAATCCTTTTTTAGATGTAATTATAAGTAAAGACGTTCAAGATATAAGTATAAATAGCAAAAACATGTACGAGAGATCACTTGTGAGGTCTTCTCTGGATTATTATTTAAGTAACCATATTAATTAATTAGAGGTGATAAAATGTATAGAATAGGAATAGATACTGGTGGAACAAATACGGATATTGTATTAACAAATGTTGAAACTGGAAGGTTATATTATACCAAAACTCCTACTACTCCAAAGGAGTTATTGAAGGGTATCAATAAAGGAATAAACAAAATAGTTAGCGAATGCAATGTTGAATCGAAGGATATTAAAGAATTAATTTATGGAACAACAATAGTTGTTAATATGATTGCACAAAAAGAGAGTGAAGCAACTGCATTAATTACAACAAAAGGCTTTAGAGATGTTATAGAAATAGGTAGAGCTTATAGAAGTGAAAATATTTATGATATTAATATGGAGAAGCCAGATCCACTTGTTAAGAGGAACTTAAGATTTGAAGTTTCTGAAAGGATTAATTTTTTAGGTCAAGAATTAGAGCCTATAAACGAAAAAGAAGTTATAGAAATAATTAATATATTAAAACAAAAAAATATTAGGGCTGTAGCTGTATGCCTCTTGCATTCATATGCAAATCCTGAGCATGAATTTAAGATAAAAGATATAATTAAGAGGGAATGGCCTGAGGTATATGTTTCAATATCTGCTGAAATAAACCCTCAATTTAGGGAATATGAGAGAACATCTACAACTGTTATAAATGCATATATGATGCCTAACATGGCATCTCATATAATTGATTTTAATAATGAAATGAATAAAAGTCAAATTGATGCAAATTGTTACATGATGCAAGGCAATGCGGGAATAATGACTTTTGATGCAGCCTTGAAAAAACCTGTTTCAGTTGCAGAATCAGGACCAATAGCTGGAATTATAGCAGCAAATTATTTAAGCAAAATGCTTGGTGAAAATAATATAATAACTCTTGATATGGGTGGTACTAGTGCAGATGTTGCACTTATTCAGAATAATGTAATGAAATTTACAACTGACAGTCATATTGAAGGCTATCCTATTAGTATACCAACAGTTGATTTAAGCTTTATAGGTGCTGGTGGTGGAAGTATAGCTTGGTGTGATGAAGGAGGGGCATTGAAAGTTGGTCCTATAAGTGCTGGAGCTGAACCAGGACCTGTATGTTATGGAAAAGGTGGAGATAAACCTACAGTAACAGATGCAAATCTAGTAACAGGAAGGATTAGACCTGAAATATTTGAAGAAAATTTAGCTAATGCAATTGAAAAGACAAAATATGCTGTGGATAAATTTATTGCAGAACCTTTAGGCATAGATACTTTACAAGCAGCAGAGGGAATAATAGATGTAGTAAATTCAAACATGTTACGTGCTATTAAATTTGTATCAGTACAAAAAGGATATGACCCAAGAGAGTTTACATTGGTAGCATTTGGTGGAGCTGGGGGCCTTCATGCTGGTAAATTAGCAGAGGAGCTTGAAATACCTAAGGTTATAATTCCATATTCTCCTGGTACGTTTTGCGCACTTGGTTTAGTTTTATCAGATATAAAATGTGATTGCGTTCATTCTAGACTTTTAACTAGGGAACAAATAAATCCAAGTATTCTAAATGAAATATTTTCAAATTTAAGTGAACAAGGTAATGACGAACTTGAAAAGCAGAATGTTGTTGATGAAAATAGAGTTTTGATTAGAACTTGTGATATGAGGTATTTTGGGCAGGCTTTCGAAATAAGTGTTCCATTACCATGCAAGAGTATTACAGATGATGACATTAATAATATTATTGAAAGTTTTCATAATCTTCATGAACAAGCATATGGTCACTGTATGAAAGACGACCCAATAGAATTTGTTAATTACAGAGTTAGTGCAGTAGGTACTTTTGTTAAACCCGACATAGTAAGAAGTGCAGGAATTAGAAAGAATTCTACAGTAGATAATAAAATATATGGAAAAGCAGTCTTTGATGGAAAGGAATACGATGTCCCAATAGTTGACAGAGATACATTAAATGTGGGTGAAGAGATAGAAGGTCCTGCAATTATTGCTGAAATGGGTGCAACTGTTGTTGTATATCCAAACCATACGGCAGAGATTGATGAGATAAAAAATATAATAATGTATACAAACATAAATGTATAAGGATGGTGAATTAAATGGCAAATGCAATACTACTTGAAGTTATTAATAATGCTTTGCGATCTGTTGCAGAGCAAATGTCGGCGACAATGGTTAGAAGTAGCTACTCAACTATAGTAAAAGAAATGATGGACTGCTCATCTGCTATTTTTGACGGACAAGGGAGATTATTGGCAGAGGGAGCTAATGTTCCTATTCATTTGAATTGTCTTGGTCCATGTCTTAATACTGTATTAACTAAATACTTTTCTAAAGAAGATTTAAGTCCCGGAGACATTATATTAACAAATCATCCATATGCAGGGGGACAATCTCTTGGAAGCCATCATACAAAAGATTTAATTATGATTGCACCGGTATTTTGTGGTAGCAGTGAACTAGTGGGATTTTCTGTGACAATGCTTCATCATAAAGATGTAGGCGGAGTATGGACTGGAGATTCTTGGACAGTAGAAATATGGCAAGAAGGTTTCTTGATGGAGCCTATAAAGTTATATGATAAAGGTGTAAGAAATGAATCTATTTGGAAAGTAATTTTAAATAATACTAGAAGTCCAAGAGATATGAAAGGTGACTTGATGGCACAAATATCTGCTTGTAATATTGGCATAAAAGGATTCAATCAAATCATAAGTAAGTATGGGATTGGATTAGTTAATGAAATTACTGAGAGTTTATTAGAATATTCAGAAAAATTAACAAGAAATGAAATTAGGCTAATAAAAGATGGTAAGTACATGCATGAGGAAAAAATTCTTGATGATGGATTTCAAGGTGGACCGTATACATTAAAACTTACAGTTATTGTGGAAGGAGATAACATAACATTTGATTATACTGGTACTGATAAGCAAATAAAAGGCCCTATAAATTCTCCGCTTTCAGCTACTATTTCAGCTACTTATTATGCTATGAGATGTATAACAAATGCATATATACCATCTAATCAAGGATGCCAAAGACCAATAAAGGTTATTGCACCTGAGGGAACATTAGTTAACTGTCAAATGCCAATAGGATGTTTTCAAAGAATGGTTACCGATCATATATTGGTTGACTTAATTATGGGTGCAATGTCTCAAGCTATACCTAACAAAGTAATGGCTGATTCTTGTGGAACTAATTATGATTTTTGTTCAGGTTCAAACCTTGAGACACATCCTAGGGGTGGAGAAATAAACCATAGACAATATTGGGGAGAAATAGTGCCTGGTGGTCTTGGAGCGAGATCTAACAAAGATGGTGTAACTATCATGTCTTGCCATGTAACCAATTGTCCAATACCTCCATTAGAAGCACAAGAAATAGAAGCACCTATGTTGTTTATAGAAAGATCTATATTACCTGATTCGGAGGGAGCGGGTAAATTTAGAAGTGGATTTAGTCAAAGAAGAAAGTGGCAACTAGTTGGATATGAGGGTATATTTTCTCATGTATCTCAAAAATCTAAAATTGCTCCTCAAGGGTTGTTTGGAGGAATGCATGGTGAGACAAGTAAATGGATAATAAATGAAGGAAAGCCAAATGAGAAAGTTTTAGAATATGCTATGGGAGACGTGATTTTTCTAGATTATGGCGATACTATAACTTGTATAACTGCTAGTGGTGGTGGTTATGGCAATCCACTTGAAAGAAATCCACAAAAAGTAAAAGAAGATGTTGAGATGGGGTTGGTTTCTATAAGTAATGCTAAGAAAAAATATGGAGTGTCAGTAAATCCAGAAACATATGAAATAAACTATGAAGAAACTGATAACCTTAGAGGGATTTGATGTAAACTACATAAAACAATTTGCGATAATGAAATATAACATATTCCAAAGCTTTAAAATTAAAAATCTTTATCATTTTTGTTATAAATAATTTTATAGGAGGAAATTATATGAAACAAGGTTCTAATAACAATACAAACAAAGATAATAAGCAAGTAAGTTTTGGCATGGCTATGTTATGCATGGTAGGATTAGCCGTAATATTTATAGGTGGATTTGGAGTGTTTAAAATATCAACACAGGTTGTATTTTTGATGTCTATTGTAATATCCGCAATTATAGGTCTTGCAAGTGGCTTCAGTGTTAAAGAAATAGATGAATTTTTTCTTGACGGTTGTAAAAATGTAATATTAGCCGCAATGATACTTATGTCAGTTGGTGCGGTAATAGGTTCATGGATAGTATCAGGTATAGTACCAACCATAATATATTATGGATTGAGTATACTAACACCTGCGTCATTTTTAGTTGCTAGTTTTATTATTTGCTGTATTTTATCTTTTTTCACTGGGAGCTCATACTCGGCGATTTCAACATTAGGTGTTGCTTTTATGGGTATTGGAATTGGATTAAACATTAATCCAGGTATTACAGCGGGTATGATAGTTTCTGGATCAGTTTTTGGAGACAAATTGTCACCATTTTCCGACTCTACTAATTTAGCTGCAGCTGTTGCAGGTGCAAACGTATTTGACCATGTAAGGTCGATGCTTTATACTACAATACCAGCTATGGTAATTTCAGCAATTTTATATTTCGTCATAAGTATGAGATATAGTGCCGCAGAATTAGACATGACAGTTATAAATAATATTAAGGAAGTTTTAAAAGCAAATTTCAACATTAATCCAATACTTATGGTAGTGCCTATATTCACAATTGTTTTAGCTGTTAAAAAAGTACCTCCAGTTATTGCTTTGGTTTCTAGTGCGCTATTAGGAACAATCGCTGCATTGATTTTCCAAAGTGGTATTTATGATTTTAAAACTATAATAAATGCTTTAGGAAATGGTTTTAAAATGGAAACGGAAATTGCAGAAATAAATAAGCTTCTTAATAGAGGTGGTATGCTTGGAATGATGGGTGCTACAGCACTTGCGTTTTTAGCTGTTGGATTAGGTGAAATACTTCAAAGAATTGGAGTATTAAACGTAGTTTTAGTTAAAATGAATAAAATAATCCACTCTAATGCTGCTCTTGTTATTACTACACTTGTTACAAGCTTAATAATAACAATACTATGTGCAAGCCAGTATATTGCTATTATTCTTACAGGTCAAATCATGAAAAATGAATATACTGAATTTAAAGTAAAGAAAACTGTTTTATCTAGAACATTAGAAGATGGAGGTACAATATTTGCCTACTTAGTTCCTTGGTCAACTACTGGTGTATTTATAACAGGTGTACTTGGAGTAGAGGTATTTACATATGCTCCATATGCATTCTTCTGTATTTTATGTCCGATTATAGCAACTATTTATGCATTCACCGGATTTGGAATTTTCAAAGAAACAGATGAGGAACTAAATACTATTAGCAATTAGTTTAGAAAAATTTAAATATCTTTTGAATAGAAGATTTAAAGAGTAAACTATCAGTATATCTATAGTTTACTCTTTTTAATTTTATAACTTACTATATTCTTTAGATAAACTTACTAAATTAAGTTTTTATAAAGAAATTGTTTAATTATTTAATATAATATTGAAATTATTTAATATAATAATCATACATTCCAAATATTACAAGTAAATAATGGAATAAAAGTGTGGACTAATAGGTGAGAAAATAGTAATATATATATTGATAAATGCTATAAAAGGGAGAAAACCTGATGAATTACAAATTATTTTGGTTATATGTTCTGTTTTGGCTTATTTTAGCTCAAACCTTCAAAATTGAAGCGGTTGGAGTAGGAATTCTAGTTTGTACTGTAGTTTTTATATTCAATAAACCTTTGGTGAATACTAATGATAGTAATAATAGCTTATCAATTTTAAATATTAAAAATTCATTTTTGTATATTTCTGTTTTAATTAAAGAAATATTCAAGTCTAACTTTCATGTTGCAAAAATCGTGTTAAGTCCAAAGCTTAACATTTCACCTTCTATAGTAACCATAAATACTAAATTAAGAAGCGAACTAAATAAAACCATTTTAGCTAATTCTATTACTCTTACTCCAGGGACATTAACTTTAGATATGAATGATGACAAACTAATCGTGCATTGCTTGGATAAGGAAAGTGCAAATGGTTTGGTAAATAACAGCTTTGAAGATATTCTTTTAAAGAAAGAGGAAAAAAATAATGACTAAAATTTTAGTTTTGGCGATATTATTTTTGTCTATTGTAATTATAGGGTCGATGTATAGGGCTGTTAAGGGTCCAAGTGCTGCAGACAGGCTTATAGCAATTAATGTAATTGGGACTAAAACAATAGTATTAATACTTATGATATCCTTAGTATTTAGGGAAAATTATTTTGTAGATGTTGCTTTAGTTTATGCTTTAATTAGCTTTGTAGCTTCGGTTGTTATTGCAAATTATATTGAAAAAAAAGGGGGACGCTAATGGTAATCAACTTAGTTGGTGGGATTTTTATATTAGGTGGATTGTTTTTCTTTTTAGTTGGTACTGTTGGAATTATTAGATTTCCAGATGTTTTATCAAGAATTCATGCTGCAGCTAAATGTGATACTCTCGGAGCATTACTTTGTTTAATAGGACTTATAGTTTTCAATGGGTTTAATATAACATCTTTAAAAATGTTATTAGTACTTATATTTATTTGGGTAACAAATCCTACAGCTGCTCATTTAATTGGTAAAGTTGAATATATTAGAAGTAACTTACATAATAAAAAGGACGGAGTTAAATAGATGAAAGTTTTTAGTATTATAATGCTTATATTTTTAATATTTTCTTCAATAGCTGTATCAGCTATGAAAAGCAAACTTGGATCCATTATTATATTTGCAGTTTATAGTTTAATTATGGCCATACTATGGCAGCAATTAGAAGCTCCTGATTTGGCTATTACAGAAGCAGCAGTAGGTGCAGGTATTACAACGGTTCTACTAATTTTAACATTAACTAGGATAAGGGGTATCAAGAAATGAGGAAAATAGTTGCTGTATTTATAACTTTAGGAATAACTATTATTTTGCTCATTGGTTCTGAAAATTTACCCCAATTTGGCATAGATAATACGCCTGCTAACAATGATTTAACTAAATATTATATAGAAAATTCTATAAAAGATACTGGTGCTACTAATATAGTCACAGGGGTTATTTTAGACTATAGAGCTTTTGATACGTTTATAGAATCAAGTGTTTTGTTTACCGCTGCAATAGTTGTTATGATATTGCTAAAAAAAGAAAAATCTTAGTGATTTGAGAGGTTAATATGAATGACAAGATATTAAATATTGTTGGAAAAAATTTAATACCTTTTATACAAATTTTTGGAATATATGTTATTTTCCATGGACATTTAAGTCCTGGTGGAGGGTTTGCCGGAGGAACTATAATAGGAGTAAGTTTTATACTCTATAGAATTATATTTGGAAAAGAATTCGTTCAAAACAAGTTAAGATTTTCTACGTTGATTAAGTTTTTAACAATTGGAGTTTTTATATATGGTGTAATGAAAGGGTATATTTTTATATCTGGAGGTAGTGATTTGCATTGGCCTACACCACCTTTAGGAATTCCTGGTAATATTATAAGTGGAGGTTTTTTACTTCCTCTAAATATTATAGTTGGTACTGTAGTTTCTGTAACAATGTACTTTTTTTATTGTTTGTTTGAAGAAGGAGAAATTTAAAAATGGAAAGGCTGTTAACTAATTATTATGAAACATCTTCTATTATTTTATTTGGAATAGGATTTGCAACACTTTTATTGCATAGTAATTTAATAAAGAAAATTATAGGAATGAATATAATGGACACTTCTGTAATTTTATTTTTAATCGCAAAGGGCTATATACATGGTAATGTTTCACCTATAGTTGTTGGTGAATTCAAGGGAATTTCAGAATATGTAAATCCAATTCCTACATCGCTTATGCTTACAGGTATAGTTGTAGCTGTTAGTACTACAGCTTTTGCGTTAGCACTTACTATAAAAATGTATGAGAAATATGGAACAATTGAATTAGATGAGATATTAGAAAAGGGGGATGAATAGTATTGACAATAATTAAAAGCTTTCCTTTAATAGGTGTATTAATATTATTTTTAATAGCTTTTATTATGCCACTAATAAAAAAGAACAGTGTAGTTAAATTTTTAAGTATCGCTTCGTTTTCAACATGTCTATTATTGTTTGTAGTTTCTCTTAATTATGTAATAAACAATGGAAGTTACTTTTATAAAATAGGACATTTTGTTGCTCCGTATGGTATTGAGTTTAGTATTGGAATTATCGAGTGTATTATGGCTGTTTTATTCGCATTTATATCTCTTATTATAACATGGTACTCATGTTATAGTATTGAGCATGATGTAAATGAAAGTAAAGTTCCTTTGTTTTATCTCTTGTTAAATATTCTTGTTGGATCTCTGCTAGGTATTGTATTTTCTAATGATATGTTTAATGTATATGTATTTATTGAAATTAGTAACTTAGCATCATGCGGAATAGTTGTAGTTAAGGATAAAAAAGAAAATATAAGGGCAGGTATTAAGTATCTTATTTTAAGTTGCTTGGGCTCTGGATTAGTACTTATGGGAATTGCCTTTTTATATTCAATGACAGGTCATCTAAATATGACATTTATTCACGAAAATTTAATAAATAGTTATATGAATTATCCACAAGCAATAATTATAACATTAGGGCTATTTACTGTAGGAATTGGAGTTAAAAGTGCTTTGTTTCCACTTCATACGTGGCTACCTGATGCACATTCAAATGCTCCAACTTCATCCAGTGCAATGTTGTCATCTCTAGTTTTAAAGGCATATGTTATATTTCTGATTAAGGTTTTATATAGAGTAATGGGGACCGAAATCATTTCTGAAACACCTATACTTTTTGTATTGTTAGCACTTGGAAGTTTAGGTATGATTATGGGTTCTGTATTAGCTATATTTCAGAAGAATTTAAAGAGAATTATTGCTTATTCAAGCGTAGCACAAATTGGATATATTTATTTTGCAATAGGTTTAGGAACTGAATTAGGATTTGTAATTGCCATTTACCATATTATAGGTCATGCAATAACAAAGTCGGCACTTTTCCTATGTTCAGGTTCTATTATAGAGAAAACTGGTATAAAAGAAATTGCAAATTTAAAGGGTGTTGGTAAAGAAATGCCTTATACTTTATCACTTTTTTTAATATCCTCATTATCACTGGTTGGAATTCCATTATTACCTGGGTTTGTAAGCAAGTGGTACTTGGCAATTGAAAGCATAGGCGTAAATAAGTTATATCTTATTGCAATAATACTTGTAAGTAGTCTCTTGAATGCAGTATATTATTTACCTATTTCTATACATGGTTTTTTTGATGAAGAACAATCAAGTAGTAAACTATATAAAAGTAAAGAAAAGTCTGTAAAGGAGTTAATGCCTATTACAATACTTGTTATAGCAATGTTATACGTTGGGGTTAATTCTGAAGGGATAATTAATTTGATTAAGACAACATTTGTTTAGGAGGAAGAACCATGAATAATATTATTTTGTTGCCTATAATTTTCCCTTTTTTAGCTGCTATTATAATAGCAGTATGTAATTTTACTGAAAAAAGAAGAAATATATTTGCAGGATCTATTATATTTTTAAATTTAATTTTTGTAAGTTACATTGTAGCAAATTTTAATGGAATTAGTATGCATATAATTAAAATGAACGAATTCTTAGATATATACTTTAAAGTGGACAAATTAAGTGTGTTTTTTTCACTTTTAGTATCTGTTTTGTGGTTGTTTACAAGTATTTATGCTATGGAGTACATGAAACACGAAGGGAAGGAACAAAGATTTTTTGCATATTTTATTTTAACATTAGGTGTAACATTAGGTATAGCTTTTGCGGGTAATCTTATAACACTTTATTTATTCTATGAATTATTAACTTTGACAACATTTCCTTTAGTAATACATTCAGGAAGTAAAGAAGCATTGAAAAGCGGAATGAAGTATTTAATATATTCATTTGTAGGAGCAACTGTAGCACTTATGGGAATGCTAATCTTGTTTAGCCTAACTAATGATCTCACTTTTATTCCAGGTGGAATTGTTAAGGAAATTTCTTTAGAAAATAAACAATTATATTTCATAATTTATGTTTCTATGTTTATAGGTTTTGGAGTAAAGGCTGCATTAGTTCCATTTCATTCATGGTTGCCTGCTGCAATGGTAGCACCAACGCCTGTTAGTTCTTTACTTCATGCAGTTGCGGTGGTTAAATCAGGTATATTTGCAATAACTAGAGTTACTTTTTATATATTTGGAGCAAATGCAGTTAGATTTACGGGAGCTAATAAGTATTTAATCATTTTAGTAATAATTTCAATATTAATGGGTTCATTTCTAGCATTACATCAAGAAAACTTAAAAAAAAGACTAGCATATTCAACCATAAGTCAGCTAGGGTATATTTTGCTTGGAATACTTCTTTTAAATACAAATGCTTTTATTGGTGCTATGATGCATTTATTGAACCATGCGGTAATAAAAATAACTTTGTTCTTTTGTGTAGGAGCCATAATGTATACTACGGGAAAAACAAAAATATCTGAAATAAATGGAATAGGCAAATCTATGAATATTACTATGTTTTGCTTTACCATATCATCTATATCTCTTATTGGAATCCCACCAACTAATGGATTTATAAGTAAATGGCTATTAGCTGAAGGATCCCTTGTAGAAGGGAAAATAGGTTTTCCGGTAATACTTTTACTGAGTGCATTACTTACTGCTATGTATCTTTTTCCTATTTCAATAGCAGCGTTTTTTACAAAAGATGAATCTAATGTTTTAGAAAAAAAGAAAGCTCCAATAAAAATGTTAATTCCAATAGTTTGTATAACTGTTATTACAGTATTTTTAGGTCTATTTCCTAACTTTGTATTAGACTTTTTAAGAGCTATGGCATCGGAAATTATGAATTAATTAAGGAAGGTGAATAATTTGAATCCACAAGTAATTCTTGTTTTTATAATACTTATACCACTTATAGGTTCTTTTATAAGTTTTATTATTGGAATAAAAGATGAAAAAGCTAGAAGTGTTTTTAATATTACAATGACTGGAGCTAATTTTTTTATCATAACTTCCTTATATCTCAATGTTATGAATGGTACAGTAGATATTTTCATACCTAATATAATGGGAACAGGACTGTTTTTAAAGTTAGATATGTTTAGATATATATTTGTATGGCTTACATCTTTAATTTGGTTTTTAATAACAATATATTCAACACAGTATCTTTTAAGTTATAAAAATAGAAATAGGTATTATTTGTTTTTTATGACTACTTATTGGAGTACATTGGGTATATTTTTATCAAATAATTTAATAAATTTATTTACATTCTTTGAAATAATGTCATTATCATCATATCCTTTAATCATACATGATGAGGATAAATATTCCCATGATGCTGGTAAAACATATTTGATTATGGCGGTATCAGGTGGACTTGTTTTATTAATGGGATTGTTTTTGTTATATGATTTTACACAAACTTTAGATATAGATAAAATTAAATATGTAATACAAGATATAGGAAATATAAAATATACAATTGCTGGACTTATTATAGCAGGATTTGGTGTAAAAGCAGGTATGTATCCACTGCATCTATGGCTTCCTAAAGCACATCCGGCATCTCCAGCACCTGCAAGTGCTATATTGTCTGGAGTTCTTTTGAAAACAGGAATATTTGGAATTTTAATTACATCTGAAATAATGGGCTTTAGTGATATATATATATCAAACACATTGATTGTACTAGGATTTATAACCATGTTTTTAGGTGGATTTTTAGCAATGTATCAAAGAAATATTAAGAGAATTCTTGCATACAGCAGTATGAGCCAAATGGGATATATTATAGTTGGAATAGGGCTTATGGGTATTCTTCATGAGCATAAAGCTATAGCTTTATATGGTACAATTTATCATATTATAAATCATATGATATTTAAGGTTTTATTGTTCATGAGTGCTGGTGTAATATATATGAAATTGCATGAATTAAGTATAAATGGTATCGGTGGATTTGGAAGAAAAAGAAAAACGTTAAAAATATGCTTTTTTATAGGCTCATGTGCTATTATGGGTGTTCCAGGATTTAACGGATTTATAAGTAAAAACTTGCTACATCATGCTTTAGCAGAAGCTGTTCATCTATACGGCGGTATATGGTTATATATTGGTGAATTAATGTTTGTAATAAGTAGTGCATTTACTACTGCTTATCTTTTAAAATTGTTTATTGCAGTATTTGTTGAAAAAAGTGATCATGATATTGAAAATATAAAAATGAAAGTAACTGGTAGGGCTTTAGTTCCAATGACCATTTTGGCTGCATTGATTATTTTTATAGGTTTAAAACCAAACTTTACAATGAATATAATTTATAAAGCGGCAGAATCGTTTTATATTTACGATAAGATAGATACACATTTCTATAATTTGGAAAACATAAAATCATCTTTTTTATCTATATCATTGGGTACATTAATATATGTATTTTTTATAAGAAGAGTATTAAAAAAGGGCTCGGGAGAAAATTGGTGGTATGAAAATACAGCTCTTAATTGGTTTAGTTTAGAAAAAGATTTATTTATACCAGTATTTACAGTTATATTTAAAATTAGTTCTTATGTTTTAAAATTCTGCGATGTTGGACTTTTAAAGTTAATTACATTAATAAGCAATTGCATGAACTCATTATTAAAAATGCCATTATATTATAAAAGAAAATCAAAAGCTTTATTCAGTAGAAAAGTAAATATTATTAATAATATAAACGATTTTACTTTTGAATATCCAACAGATATAACGTATGAAGCAAAAAAAGCAAGATATAAGATGAATAGCATAACTTATTCTATATATATTTTTGGAGTAGTTCTTGTTTTATGTTTAGTAGTATTGTTATATTCGTAAAAATATTAAGTTTGAGGGTATATAGGGAAAAGTGTAAGTGTAATTTCTGTTGAAATGAACCACTTCCTTTAAAATAGACAACAAAAACAATAAAAAGAATTCGATCGCTAACCATTTTTTGTGGTTAGCGATTTTTTATAACAATGAACCCAGTAAATTGTCTGTATTCTATTGGCACCATACAGTTAAGTCCTTTCTGGTATCGATGGTAACTTAATAATTTTTGTAATCGATTTAAGAGTATCGAACTAGAGATAATTTTTTTGCACTCGATGAAAGTGATGAGAGTATATCATGAAAAAGTATCGCATGAGATAGTATACAACCAAAAATGATAAGTTTATAATGTGATTATATGCTAGGTGAAGGACTGGCATTCATTCTTTATAAATTGGATGTACCTAAACTTGGTCAATACGGAGTATGTTTAGGCTATGGAAATACCACTCTAGTAATGTTATTACTCCCCCTAGCAGAAGTTACGTAGCAACTTTTTTTAATATATTTTAGATACAAGAAGGAGACGGAATTGAAGGGTGACAATACTAATTTAGAAAATATATACTGCAATTTTTTCCCTAAAATATACAACTATATTTTTTATAGGCTTTTGCACAGGGAAACCACTGAAGACTTGGTGAGCCAGATTTTTCTGAAAGTAGCGGAACATATAGGTGATTATAATTCAGAAAAAGCAAGTATAGGTACATGGATTTGGACTATTGCAGAAAATACATTAAAAGACTTTTATCGAACACAGAAAACTTTCGTTTCATTGGATGAAGTAAATTCAATAAATAATAGGTTATCCATATGTTTTGAAGATCAGTATGAATTAATTATATCTCAAAAACGAAGAGCCCTTTATAAAGCATTGTCATGCTTATCTGAGAGAGATAGAATAATAATATATTATAAGTATTTTTGCCAAATGAGTTATAAAGAGGTATCGGAAAAGCTTAACATAAAGGAAAGCACATTGAGCACCGTGTCGATGAGGGCAAAGGAAAAACTCCGACCTTTGTTAAGAAAAGAGCTTGATAACAGTTTTATTTAGGAGGATGAAATGAATAATTCCATATTTCGCAAGACAAGCCTTGAAAAAATCTCATCTCCAGACAAACTAGATAGCTATCTTAAAATTTCCCATATTTCAATGTGGATTTTATTAATAGCATTGCTGATTGTTTTGGTAGGTACGATTATATGGTGCTTTTATGGTAGTATAGCAACAACAGTATCCTATTATGGTATAATTAGTGACAACTGCGCATTTTGTTTTGTCCCTCCAGATGATGTATATAATCTTAAGCAGGGGATGTCAGTTAAAATATCGCTTCAAGATGTAAAATATGAAATTAGAACTATGACAGGAAATATAAAGAAAATATCAAGTAAGCCGGTAGAAATTTCTAAGGAATTAGTAAAATATGATTCTTTATGGCTAAATGATAAAATCAGCAGCAATTGGATCAGAACTGTTACTATTGATTTGGATATGGGTGAATCTGAGTTTGTGGCAGAACAAAACCATCTATGTGTAGCTGATATAATTATTAATGAAGTTCGACCCATTGATATTCTTTTTGGATATTGAGGAGGGTATTGATTATATGAAAAAGATTTTAAAAGTTCCAGTTATATTGCAAATGGAATCGACTGAATGCGGTGCCGCATGCTTATGTATGATAATGGCATATTATAAAAAATGGGTGCCTTTAGAGAAAATGCGGAATGATTGCAATGTATCAAGAGACGGAAGTAATGCTGGTCACTTGGTTAAAACAGCAAGAAATTACGGATTTAAATCGGCAGGTTATCGCTGTGGAATAAACAGTATAGGTGAAATGAAATTACCTGCAATAATTCATTGGGGATTTAACCATTTCGTCGTCCTTTGTGGCTTTAAAAATGATTTTGTGGTTATCAATGACCCTTCTTGTGGACGTATCAAAGTATCTTTAAAAGAGTTTGACGAATATTTTACAGGGGTTGTTTTAACTTTCGAACCTGCAGAAGATTTTATTCCCGAAGGATGCAAAAGAAGTATCATAGATTTTGCTAAAAAGAGACTTCACAGCACATCGTCAACAGTTTTGTATATTATTATGACTGGTATTTTAACTGCTTCGGTAAGTATTGCAGTCCCTGTTTTATCACGAGTTTATATGGATGAAATTTTAAGCGGCCACAATTCACAATGGTTAATCCCTTTTCTATGGATATTATTCGGAGTATTTGTATTTCAAACTATCGCTTCACTGATGCAAACAGTATATTTGTTGAAAATACGCGGAAAGCTCGCAGTATCTTCTAATGCAGTTTTCATGTGGCATGTTTTGAGATTGCCCATAGAGTTTTTTTCTCAGCGTTTTGCAGGGGATATAGCAAAAAGGCAGACTTCAAATGAAAAAATTGCACAAACGCTTATTGGAGAACTTGCTCCAATTGTATTACACTTAGCAATGACTTTATTATATTTGATTTTTATGATGAAATATTCAGTAATTCTTACTGTTATAGGTCTTATTACTGTAATTATAAATATTTTTATTACTCAATATATATCGAAAAAGCGAATAAACCTCGCCCGCAGTCAAATGAGAGACGAAGGAAAACTTGCATCTATTGCTGTTTCAGGAATAGAAATGATAGAGACCATCAAGGCCTCAGGCGCCGAGGACGGATATTTTAGTAGATGGAGTGGATATCATTCCAATTCAAATAACGTCAAGGCAGAATTTAACAACAAAGTGAGCTATATAGAAGTAATACCTGAATTTACAGCGGAAATTGCAAATCTTACAGTTTTATTCTTAGGGGCATATCTGATTATGGCAGGTAATTTTACTGTTGGTATGCTTCTTGCTTTTCAAGGCTTTTTATCATCTTTTATAGCTCCTGTGAACTCAATTTTAAAAATAGGACAAAATTTTCAGGAAATGCGTGCAGATATGGAACGTGTTGAAGATGTAATGAATTATGAAACTGACGTGGAATATATTGAAAACCAAGACGAAAATCCATTCAGTAAACTTACTGGCAATTTGGAAATGAAGAATGTTATCTTCGGCTATAACAAATTAGCACCACCATTGGTGGAGAATTTTAATCTGACTATTAAGCCAGGAAAATCAGTTGCCTTTGTTGGTGGTTCTGGATCAGGTAAATCAACTCTTGCAAAGTTAGTTTCAGGTCTTTATAGACCGTGGTCGGGGAAAATATATTTTGATAATAAAGAAATTGATGATATAAAAAGGGAAATATTTACAGGTTCACTGGCTGTAGTTGATCAAGATATTGTTTTGTTTGAAGACACAATATCCGAAAACTTGAGGATGTGGGATAAATCAATTGAAGATTTCGAAATTTTATTGGCAGCTCGAGATGCTCAAATTCATGAAGATATTATGAAACGAGAAGGCGGTTACCAGTCTGTAATAAAAGAAAATGGCAAAAACTTCTCTGGAGGCCAATGTCAGAGATTGGAGATTGCTCGTGTTTTGGCTCAGGATCCAACTATAGTAATATTAGATGAAGCGACCTCTGCTCTTGATGCAAAAACAGAATTTGAAGTAATTCGTGCAATTAAAAACAGAGGTATAACATGCATTATTATTGCTCATCGATTATCAACAATCCGAGATTGTGATGAAATAATTGTATTACAAAACGGTCATGTCGCTGAACGCGGTACCCATGAATATCTGTATTCTTTGGATGGCGAATATTCCAAATTGATTTCAATGGAAGAAGGTGTAAACAGTGGGGTGGTTTGATGACCAAATTAAAGACCGTATAAAAAATGACAATGATAATTTAGAAAAATCATATAAGCTTCTGGCAAACTCTATAATGGGTGAAATATCTTCTTTTAGCTCAACTGTAATGGCGAAAAACGCAATAGAAGACATTATATGTTTTTACGGAGAAAAGCCAATTGATCCTCCGGGGCTGATGGATGATTTCTATGATAAACTGGAATTTATGTTGCGCCCCACAGGAATAATGCATCGCAACATAACACTTAAAGATAACTGGTATAAAAATGTTTTCAACCCAATTATAGTATTTAATCATTGTGGTGAACCTTTGGCGCTTCTGCCTCACAAACGTGGTTGGTATGTGTATATTGACAAAAAAAATGACAAAAAAGTAAAAGTAGACAAAGATACTTCAAAGAAATTTACCGAAGATGCCATTTGTTTTTATCGTCCTCTTCCACAGAAGTCTATCGATATTGCTGACTTAGCAGAATTTACATTGAAATCTATAAGTTTGAAAGATGTTTTTATATTTATTATTTTGGGGTTGTTGTCAAATTTGCTGGGAGTATTGATTCCGCTAATTATTAAGTTGATTTTCAGTATGACTATTCCCTTTGGTAAAATATCCAATCTAATCCCTGTTGCCATTCTATCATTTTGTATAGCTATTGCAATAGCTATTATTACAGCATCAAAAAATATTGCTTTAAAAAGACTCAAAGAGAAAATAACTGTATCTGTGGATAATGCAATAATTGGGAGAATTTTAAATTTACCAGTAAAATTTTTTAAAAATTACAATGCAGGAGAACTTCAAGGAATAATATCATCCGTATCACAGTTGTGTAATATAATGACAGATGCTGTATTTACAACATTTGTAACATGTATATTTTCTGTAATTTACTTTATACAAATAAAGCTTATGATTCCTTCTTTATTGTATACTTCTGTTTTAGTTGTAGCGATTCAAATACTTGTTATAGCCATATCTATGATTGTTGGAACACGTATTTTGCGTAAACAAATAAAATTAGAAATTCAATTAAACGGACTAATATTTAAACTGTTTTCGGGAATACAGAAAATAAAGCTAGCAGGCGCTGAGCGACGTGCATTTGTAAAATGGGCAGAAAAATATAGTGAAAAATCAAAATATACATATAATCCTCCTTTGATCATGAAGATACAGCCATTTATTACAGAAACTATTTTTTTTATTGGGTCTGTTTTAATTTATTATAAAGCTGAAATTTCAAATATTTCCTCTGCTGATTATATGGCATTCATATCTGCATATGCACTTATAAGTGTTGTTGTGATTCTTTTAGCAAGAGAATCAAGGCAAATAGCTGGTATAAAACCGATTGTCGAAATGGTTAAACCTATTTTGGAAGCTGTCCCTGAATATTCATACAGCAAAAAATCACTGACAAGAATAAGTGGCACCATTGAATTTAATAACGTTTCATTTCGCTACGAAGAAACCAGTCCATACATTGTCAAAAATATGAACCTAAAGATAAAAGCTGGAGAATACATTGCTGTTGTTGGAAAAACAGGATGCGGTAAATCAACGCTTGTTCGCCTTTTGTTGGGATTCGAAATACCAGAGAGCGGAGCAATATATTACGATAATCGAGATTTACAGACAATTGATTTGCGGGGTCTCAGGCGAAACATAGGTGTGGTTATGCAAAATGGGAAGTTATTTGCAGGAGATATTTATTCAAATATAGTTATATCTGCTCCGTGGCTGAGTGTTGATGAGGCTTGGGAGGCAGCAAGACTTGCTGGAATAGACGAAGACATAAAAAATATGCCTATGGGCATGCAAACTCTTATTTCTGAAGGCCAAGGAGGTATTTCAGGGGGTCAGAAACAAAGAATAATGATTGCCAGAGCCATTGCTCCTAAACCTAAAGTTTTAATATTTGATGAAGCCACATCTGCACTTGATAACATTACTCAAAGAATTGTTTCCGATTCATTGGATAATCTTAAATGCACAAGAATAGTAATTGCACATAGACTGTCAACCATAAAACAGTGCGACCGCATTATAGTTTTAGATAATGGTAGTATTATCGAAGATGGAACATATGAAAAATTATTAAATGCTGGAGGGCTTTTTTCTCAGCTGGCAAAAAGGCAAATGCTATAAATATAGCTTGGTTTGTAGTTAAATTTAAAAGAACCAGTTGAAATTATGAGTATAATTTTTTCTGGTTCTTTTAAACTAAGTAAATTTATTTTTCAATCAAAAGCACATCGGTAAACCCTGTCATATCGAACACATCCATAATTTCACTGCACACATTTTTTATAATCATCGAGACGGATTGTTTATTTACCAACTTCTGTGCTGCCAGCAAAACGCGAAGTCCAGCACTACTTATATAGACAAGCTCCTTAAAATCAAGAACAATATTTGCTGAACCGTCAATTGATGGCAAAAGTACATCTTGAAGTTCTGGGCTACTGGTAGTATCAAGTCTCCCGTCCAAAGAATAAATAATTTGATTTTCATTGTTTGTTTTGTTAATTTTCATAATATCGATTTTCCTTTCGTACAAAAAATTGAACTAACTGCTTTTTACTACATCTTATACGAGTTATACGAAGGAATAATAAAAAAATCTCATATTTCTATAAATTTACGTGAGATTTTTTTACAGGTTATTCGTATACAATAAATGCTGATTGTTATAATAAAAAATTCTGAAAGGAAGGAAGAATTATGAAAAATTCCGATGATAATTTAGATTTGGATTTAGCCCCAGAAAATTGGGATTTCTCACTTGATAATATAGAATTTGGAGATAAATTAAAACAATTATTTATTGCTACGGTAAAAGAAAATGCTATTATTCCTTTATTTGATGATGACCTAGATTCTATAAATGCCGCAAGAGGTCAAAACCATTATATTAAAGATAATTTTAACGAAAGGGGTAAACAATGAATAAATCAGAAATGCCTTTGCTTAAATCTGTTGTTGAATGTAGTGAAAAGTTTGAAGATACTGTAATTTTACATATTAACCATTGTATGGAGAATTCTTTTTACTTAAACAGACAGCTAAAAGAAATGTTTTTTGATGTTATTTTTGTTGCGGTTCCATATAATAACAGAATTGTTCCTGAAACAGAAAATTACACTTCTTATTATGCTCAGAAATCAAAAGAAATATATACTTTAAAGCGAAATGGAAAAAATTTAGAATACAGAAATTGTGATTTTATTCATGCAGTATATGGATTAATTTCTTTAGCTCTTGAAAATGAATTTCTTAAATACGCAAATCAAGGCAAAAAAATTATTATTATAGAGGATGGGGGATATCACTATAATATAATTACAAAGATTGCAGAGCGACATCCCATTTTTAAAACATCTATAGTTGGAGCAGTTGAACAGACCACAGCAGGAACAAAAAATTCGTTTAAACAAAACAATTTGTTTTATCCTGTATTGAGTGTGGCACGCTCTTTGTACAAGACACAAATTGAATCATATTTTGTAGCAGGTAGAGTAATTGATGAATTAAAGAGAATGATGCACAATATAGGTCGATTTATAGATTTTCACAGTATTTTATTAATTGGATACGGAATCGTTGGAAGAAGTATTGCTATGAATTTAGCTTCTTCACACAACGATATTCATGTTTATGACACCGATAGAGATATCTGTATGACCGCTAATAATGATGGATTTTCTGTTTGGAAAAGTCCATTTATATTTTGTGAAAATATGATTGTAATCGGAAGTACTGGTAGTTCTTCATTCACATCAGAAATGCTATGTTCATTTCTGAAAGGAAATACAAAAAGAATTTATTTGGCAAGTGCGTCCTCAAAACAAGTTGAGTTTGAAAATATTTTTAATTTACTCGAAAAATGTCAAAAAATAGTTTGCGAAGAGGCATCAACTTATATATTTCCAAATGGAAAAGAAATTGTTCTGTTTGCGGAGGGATATCCTCTTAATTTTTATGATGAACTTACTGACAGTCTTACATTTGATATGATTGATCCAGTTTTTTCAGAAATACTGATGCTAGTACTGTTTTTAAAAGATAAACATAAAACATTAAGTAACCAAACCTTTTTATTGGGTAATAACCATGTGTTGAACTCATTTGTCCCCGAAAAAGATATTATATGTAAATGGCTTAAATTGAACGGATTAAACATAAATGTTGAAACATTTAACCTACATCCATTAGGGGACAAATTAAAAAAAATAAATTATGAGAGGAAATTATATTATAAGGAGATTTGAAATGAGAGATGTATTGGTATCATTAAAAAATAAAAAAAATTGGCTAAGAGTTGTTCTTTCGGCGGTTATTTTTTTTGCTGTTGCTCTGCCATTCAGAAGCCTTTTGAATCTTATTCCGGGCATAACTGAAATTCGACCTGCAAATATGATTCCTCCTGTTTTGGGGCTCATTTGGGGACCTGCTGCCGCATTTGGAATTTCAATAGGCAATCTTATTTCAGATATCGTGTCAGGTAGCAATCTGTTTATATGTGTTACTGGTTTTATAGCCAATTTCTTTTATGCTTATCTCCCATACAAATTGTGGTATTCATTTAAGGTTATGGAAGATGATGTGACACCTACTCTTGGCAGTGTAAAAAAAATTATAAAATATGTATACGTAATACTAATCGATTCCCTTGTTGTAACAGGTGTTCTGTCCTTTATATTCGAGACTGCAGGTTTCTCTCCCAGTTCTGCGTCTTATAGACTTTTGTTTTTTAATAACTTTGATTTTGCTGTTTTACTCGGCGTTCCTGTCTTAATATTTATCGAAAAATTTCAAATTGATTACTACATTCCACAATCACAGAGGAACAAAAAAGGTAGTTATTTAATATATGACTTTTTATTGTTTGCTGTTGCAATTTCGGGAGCTGTATGGTTTGTAATATCAATTCTTGCTCAAGATATTCTACAGCAAAGGATTACTTCAATTTTTCTTACAATATCAATATTAGCAATGATTGGTTATTCGTTAAAGCCATTTAATTTTAATAATATTCAGCAAAAACATGCGTCTCGTGATGTTAAAATCACAATTAAAACAAAAGTTACAATTGGATTTATGATGCTTGCTGTCATATTCATCGCATTTATTGGTGTCGTTGCTTATAATTCTCAGACAAGTCATGATACACTTTCCAAATGGAATTATGTTTATATGGTTATTGGAATAGCCATCAATATTACTTTTGCAGTTGCAATAAGTTTTTTATGGTATGTCGAACGTAATATTGTAATACCACTTGAAATGCTATCCGACAGTGCAAAGGAATTTGCAACAGGACATGCTGATTCCAATGAAATGCTAAAACCAAACTACATAAGAATTAATACCGGTGATGAAATATCATCACTGGCTCAGTCTTTTAACACAATGATGAGTGATATAGTGGAATATATGACTAATTTAAAAGAAATAACAGCTGAAAAAGAACGAATAGGTGCCGAACTCAATGTTGCGACTCATATACAGACGAGTATGCTTCCTTGTATATTCCCTGCATTTCCAGAAAGGGATGAATTCGATATATATGCAAGTATGCATGCAGCTAAAGAGGTCGGAGGAGATTTCTATGATTTCTTTGTTACTGATGACAACCACCTAGCTGTAGTTATTGCCGATGTATCAGGTAAAGGTGTGCCAGCTGCACTTTTTATGGTGATTGCAAAAACATTGATTAAGAATCACGCTCAAGCTGGCCTCAATCCTGCAAAGGTCTTTGAAATAACAAATAACCAGCTATGTGAAAATAATGATGCAGGTATGTTTGTAACTGCCTTTATGGGTATATTGGAGATAGATTCAGGCATTTTTACCTATGTAAATGCGGGACATAATCCACCCCTCGTATCACAAGGAGGAGAGGCTGCCCATTGGCTAAGTTCTAAAAGGGGGTTTGTACTTGCAGGATTTGAGGGAACAAAGTATCATGAACAGAAAATTAATCTGAATTCTAATGATAGCATATTTTTGTATACAGATGGTGTAACTGAAGCATTAAATTTCCAAGAAGAGTTGTACTCAGAAAAACGCTTAATAGAACTGTTTTCTGTTAACAAATTACATATGAAAACACCTGGAAATGCTCTTAATGTTGTAAGTAATGATATCAAAAAGTTTGCTGATGGAGCGGAGCAAGCAGATGATATAACCATGCTTATGCTAAAGCTTAATTGATGGGAGGAATATATGGTTGAGATAAAAGTTTTAGCAATACTTGAAAATCTTGAAACTGTAACAGAATTCATTGACACGCAGCTAGAAAACTGCCCAATGAAAATTGTTACACAAATAAATTTAGCTGTGGAAGAAATATTTGTTAATATTGTCAAATATGCATACAAATCTGAAATTGGCAATGCTACCATACGATGTGAGATTAAGGAGAATCCAAAGAGGATTGTTATTGATTTTTTAGATGAAGGTATTCCTTATAATCCAATAATAAATGATGACCCTGATATTACTTTATCTGCTGAAGAACGCAATATTGGAGGTCTTGGAATTTTTATGGTGAAAAAACTGGTGAATGAAATTGAGTATGCATTTAAAGATGGTAAAAATATTTTAACTATTAAGAAAAAAATTTAATTTTTTGAGATAAAAGTTACTTTTATCGTATAAAGAATAGACAATTAAAGTCAAGCATTTAATAAATTTAAGGAGGAATAAAAAATGTTAAACAAAAAAAATGAAGAAAAAGAAATTAAAGAAGCTGAATTACAATCTGAAGAACTTGATATGAAAGACTTAGAAAATGTGTCTGGAGGCGCTGGTCTCAGAGAAGCACCTAAAACAAAGACAGTTGATATTAGCGAAAATACAAAAAGTAAAATTTAGGAGGAGATTTTATGAAATTTAGCAAATCACAAAGGCTTATTTCATTTTTAATTGCTTTCCTTATGATTTTTAGCTCATTTCCTGTTAATGCACTGGAATTGCAGCAGGAATATTCACAGGATGACGAAGCATTAAGACTCGCTATCGCAGGAGATTCTTACGACGATGCTGAAGCTACGACAGGACAGGCGATTACAGGTGATATAAAGTGGATAGAAAATTATCCTAATGGTTTATTTAACTTTATAGGTGGACAATTTAATGTATCTGAAAAAAATAAATATATTGAAATTCCCATTGCCAGACAAGGCGGAACTTCAGGGGAGGTTTCAGTTGATTTAAAGGCTATTGATATTTTAGCTGAATACGGAAAAGATTATGTAATTAAAATTTATGAAAATGGCTACAGGAGATTCGGTGGTACTGAAGTAGAAAAAAATCCTGATTCAGTACCTTTGATTGAAAGTATGTCTGGTGGCTCCGAAGTTGATATCGGGATAAAAAATGATGATGCTGCTTATGACGAAGAAAGTTCGGATGACGATTCCTATGCTGATTTTGCTCCAGCAAAAGTTGTAACTTCTCAGGCTATCTCTACAGGTGAAAATAATGAACAGGTTTATGAAATTCTAAAACCTGTAAGTGAGGTAACAACATCGCAGGGCATATCACTAAGAGAAGCTAAAGAAAAAATGACAGGGGCAAAAAGCGACCGTCCTGAATGGAAAGAAATTGACAAAAACTCAGTAGAAAATTTAAAAGCAAGCTATGATGAAACTTTTGGTTCTATACCTGGAGCGGAAACAACTCTAACATATAAAGATGGTGAGTATTTAAAATATATTTACATAGTACCACTTGATGATAAAATATCTGAAGAAGACGAACAAATAATGCTTATGCTTGAAAATCCTACCAATGGTTCAGCTCGGGGTGAAAACTACATGGCAACTGCTGTAGTAGAAGATAATGAACCTTTGGAAAAGTCGACTTTTGAATTTGAATCAGATTTTGCAGTAATCGATTCCAATAAAGCAAAAGCTACAGTTATAAGGAAAGGCGGTATCAACCGATATGCAAGTGTTGTTGTAGGTACTGTGGAAGACACCGCTATAAATGGTGCAGATTATGTGGCAGGACTTACTGAACTACAGTTTGTTCCGGGGATGGAAAAACAAACAGTCACAGTTGAAATCTTAAACAATGAATATCGTACAGAAAGCAGACAGTTTAAGTTCTCACTGGATGTGGATGATGAAAATGTAAACAAAGATAAGGCTGACTGCAATGCTATTATTCCTACTGCAAATGGCGCAGTTACACCAGATGAATTTAATATGAAATTGTTATATAATTCCCTTTCATTGGGAGGAAGCAGTCTGATGCTTTTAAATCCAGATGTTTCAAACGGTGCTGAAAAAATATCCGAATATGGTTATTCCGATAATAAGGGTCAATGGGTAATTGCTCCAAAAGATTTCATAAACAGCACCCTTAATAACGGTGGCGTAATTGAAGGGGACCATGTTAAGCTTAGACATACAGGCGGCGATAGATGGTCACACGCTACTGATGCTAAACTTTACGGCGTAAACAAAATAGAATTCGGATTTACCAATTACGGAGGAGGATATACATATCAGGATTATAATTGGAAATATAAATTTCCATGGTGGTATAAAAATTGGTATGATGTAAATGTAAAAAATTATAAATTTACATTTGAAATAGAGGCTCCTGGATGCACCAGAGCTGTAAGCTCTTTCAACGGTTCTTCAAATTGGAATATAATGAAAACTGATTTATCTGAAAAACAGTGGAATACTACGTGGATAGGAATATACTCTCAGGCTGATAACAATAATACAACAGATTTAAACTTTTACGGTTTCCGCCTGTTTTTAAAGGATTATACAGCAAAAACATTAGATGCTCAAAAAGAAAAGAAGGTGACCTACGAAATAAAAAGCGGTCAACTTACTAACAAATCAGAGCAAGAATATACTCCAGGTCAATTAATAATAGAGAGCATAGGGTCTAATGTAGGGAATGTGCAAAATTATGATACAAGTCGCATAGAAGCAAAAGTATACCGCTCAGATAAAGTAAGATTAACGTTAAAATACGATATTAGCAATCCTAATGGTGAATATGCGGTTTATAAAGGTTTCAGAATAAAAAACGGTAACAGTTGGATAACTTATTACAATTCGGCAACCACTCAGGATTTAAATCTTGACACAGAATTTTTTCAAAAACCAGGAATGCTTGATGCAATACGCGGTGGCAATGTAGAAATACAACCTATTTTTGAAAAGAGAGCCGCAAAGTTGGACATTGATGTCAATACTCAACTTGGAAGCTGTAGCAATTTTGGTGTAGGTGTTGAAAGTAAAAGCTTGAACAATTTGTTTGTTGGCGATAAAATTGTAGATATTACAGCAAAACCTTTGGCAGTTGCAATGAAACCAAATTTTAGCGCTAAAACAGGAGCATATTCTCAAAGCGCAAGAAATAATAATTCAGGAATCAAAGTTACAGATACTTTAGCATATTCCACTATTGATTATACAATACCAGATAGCTATTCACAGATATATTTAAACTTCGGGAATCCAAAATTAATTGCAGCAGCAAACCCTTCTGTTTATGATAACAGAGTAACTAGCCCTATTTATTGGGTTGATGATGTAAAATACGTAGATCATGAGCAATTTTCAGATAAAATAGAGCAAGTATTCAACAGCAATCAAAATCCAACCATTAAAATGGAATTTGAATATACATTTGATGATACCTATATTAATAATAAAGAGGAATCTGAGTTTCGAAAGGATATGTTTGGTACGCCTGAATCGGCTGTTCTGACTGTTTACAAAAGTGACGGAACTATAAGGGAAACAAAAAATATTATTCCACAGAACGGTAAATTTATTGTTGAAGGCAAATTAAATGACTTGGGCTGGTCTATAGATGATTATGCTTCAGTATCAATTATTGGTTCAAAGTATATTAACGATCAGAAAGTTCAAACAAGGGAAACAGTTGTAGACTTTTTATACAACACTGCTAATGGTGTTGTTATTACATCTCCCGACGGTTCAACAGTCGGTTCTGAAGTAGGACAACCTGCAGAGATTGAAGGAGCAAATCCAACGGAAGAATATGGATTGTCTGCTTATACATCTGGTAATTTCATTACAAAATGGGCGGATTATTCTGTAGATACAGACGGTGATGGCTTTGAATCTGATGAGGAGCAAAATACAGCACTTGAAAAACTTAAAGCGTTAGGATATAAAGGAACTATCGATGAAGCCAGAAGAACCAATATATACTATGGAAATGAATTTTTCATGAGACCTCAGTTCTTTGATCCAACAAAGATATTGTACAATTTTGAAAAACGACCAGTAGAAGCAAGTAATGCCAAAATAGGATTTAAATTGGTTCAAACAGGTGGTACAGTTCTTCATCCTGATATTAAACAGGATACACACACAATAAAAAATGCTGCAGTTATAATTGCTGGAAAGGAAATTAAACCGTTTGACGATGAAGGTTTGTATCTGGACATTGATCCTCTATATGTAGAGAGGGGATATTATTTAGGGAAAATATTTATAGATCCTTATGAATATTATTTTGAAGTACAGCAAGGCATTAATAATACAGTAGAAATAAATACTAGTGAAATTATGCCTCCAGTAGACTTCAAAGCTGAAGTTGATGGAAGTGTGATAGATTTCAATAAAACTCAGGATTATTTGGATATTGAAAATACTACAACAGTATTCAGCTATGAATTTGATAATTCAAAAACAGGCATAACTCCAAATAGTTCAAAAATAAGAATTTACAACAAGGAAAATGAGGTTGTGCAGACATTTGAAACGGGTCCTTCTGATGTAGATGGAAAGTTCAAATATTCTGTGAATCTATTAAATGCAGGCATTAAACCAGGTTATAAAATGAGTATTTGCGGCGTATTTAATGACGGAGATAAGACTCAGGAGTTTCCAGAAGTTCCTGTAGGACTTACATTCAGCAGAAAACTTTCTGTTATAAATGTTGCTGCAAGTTTTAAAACACCTATTCAGCCTGTTGTAAAACTTATTGGCAGAGTAAATACAGCATATGATTTAGGTATGGATATATCACTTGAGGATAAAATGACTGCTCTTGACAAATATACTGACAGTGAAGGTAGAGAGAGATTGCCTCTTGTCATATCTTTTGGATTTAGTAAAGAATTTGAAAAGAAATTCGGCGATGAGGCACAGAAAAAAGCAGAGGGAGACAAAGATGAACAATCTGGTGAAGATACCAGTAAATCGGAGAACACAGGAACTGAAACGCAAGATGAAACATATGCTGAAACACTAATCGACTCACGATTAAATAATGAAGAAGCACGTGAGGAAATTAAAAAAATACAAGTTGGAGCTTCTGCGGAAGGCATAACAGCTGGCGGAACGGCAGGACTTAATTTTAATGTTTCTTTATCTATTATTTTAGAAAAAATGGCAGGAGAAACATACTTTAATTCTGTTGTAATCATGGCTACGGCAGATGCTGTAGGTGGATACTCAATGTCATATGTAACGCCTATAGGTATAGCGGTAACCGCATCTATTTCTGTTGAAGGTACAGCATTGGCTGCTTTGGGAATGGAATCGCATATTGATAAACAATTTAATGACCAGTATCGTTTTGACGGAGAAGGTAATGTTTCATTCAATCCCAAAAATTACTCATCTTACTTTAAATTTGTGGTGACACCTTCTATAGAGCTAAGCGCGGGTGCAGGATTTAACTATCTTAAACTTAATATCTCTGGAAGAGGAGATTTTGACTTTAATTTCAACGTCCCAATTTATGGCGAAAATGTTGCATCGGAAGGAAATGGCGGTCTTGTAATGTCGGCGGCTCTGTCCATTAAAGTATTGTTTATACAGAAAAAATGGACACTTTATAAGTCTGATTATATAAGGTTATTTAATTATGAAAAAGCAATGATGCTAAGTAATCCATATCAGGATTATATGTATGCATCTTTAGACGGTATAACGGAGGATGATGTCATACCTCGTGATTATTTAGAGAATAAGAGCGGATGGCTAGGAGAACCAGTTTCGAAAAATCGAATGTTAATGATGTCAACAGAAAAATCTGATAATGAAAAGGCGTTAATAACAAATGCTTATCCTTATCCGCAGACTAAGCTTATAAAATTAGATGATACAAGGACAATGATGCTGTTTATTGATGATGATAAAAATCGCGATGATTGTAATCGAGCTATACTTAAATATACAATTGGAGAGAATAATGTTTGGAGTGAACCTGTGACAGTTGATGATGATGGTACGTGGGATGAAGCTCCGGAAGCCTTTAATATAGACGGTAAAATACTTATTGTATGGTCTGATGCAAGCCGTAAGTTCAGTGAACTTGATTCAGAGATTTCCATGTTGAAGGCTATGGACATCAATGCTAAATGGTATGATCCTAATACAGATTCTCTAAGTAATGAAACGGTTGAAATTACAAAAACAATTTCTGGAAAAGAAGAATGTGCTGACTTAACTCCAATGATTTCTTTTGATGAAGAAACGGGAAGACTGTTAATTTATTATACCAAAATAGATTATGATGATATTGCAAGAGAAAGTGCCGATGTAGATTTATCCGCGACAGAAACAATACCACAGGAAGATGAAAAATTATATGGCGATATTGTAAATGGTTATAACGTAATTGCCTATCGATATGCAGACTTAGATGAGAATGGACAATTTATCTGGAGCGTATCTTACGACCCTGATGAAGGTTTTAGCCATGAACTTGCTGAGCAATATTACGGTCAACGGTTCCTTGATTTAGCTGTTCCAGCAACTATTATAGATGAGGTTGAAACAAGCACGGTTACGGAATCTATCCCTGAGGATGTTGATATTTATAATATGGGAACAATTACAAAAACTATTGAAACTGTAAAACAGAGGGCTGTATATAATAAAGATAATCCTACAGATCCACGCGTTGTTGACTCTGATTTAATTACATACAATGGTTTGGCATTATATGCATATACAATGGATTTTGACGCAAACCTTAAGACTGTCAACGATCAAAAAATATACTTGCAAATTTATAACTTTGAGGAAAAAACATTTACTCATCCTATTCTTTTGACTAATGATGATGTGCAAAATACTATGCCTCGTTTTGTAAGAAGCAAAGGACTTACATATTTGTATTGGCTGTGTGACGGTGAAATTGCATATATAGATATATCTACATTGGTTCAAAGTGGTCTTAAAAAGGTTACAGTTGAAGGTTCTGGAAAGGAAATATATGTAGTTGATAAAGAATCTGTAGGACCAAGTGGAGGTAAAAATTTTGCAATTGCAAAAGAAGAAGATAATCCAATAGGTGAATTCCAAATAGCTTCTAATGATGAAGGCATTTACCTTCTGTGGCCTCAATTTAAAACCGCCCTCAAAGACGGCATTAATAAATCGTCTGTTGAAGCATACGACCCAGAGAACATCATCAGAGAAAAACAAATTTTTGCAGCATACACAAGTCCTAAACAGCAAAGAACGAACGCCGAGGTACCTGATACTTCATCAAGTGGCCCTTCGGAATTGGTGATTGGAGATGGATACGACTGGTCAACACCTACACAGATAACATTTGAACAGGGAGCAAATTACAGTGATATTTCCTTTGTCGTTACAGATGATGATAACTTAAAATTAAGCTATGTAAAATATGAACAATATTTGGGAGATGATGGTATAGCCGAGGGTAGTGAAGCAAACAGAACATTGGCTATAAACAATATATCTGTAAATTCTGATATAGAATTCTCTGACATGATATTGCCGGAAAAAATTTCAGGAAATTTTGCTAATACAGAAATAACTCTCAAGAATACCGGGGTTAAACCTATTATTAATACTAAATATCAAACATATATTAAAACAGACGATGAGGAAATAGTTGCGGACGATTGGCAGTCAGTTAAAGATTTGAACAGAAACGATTATATCCTGGGTGGTGATTCTATTACAATTTCATCGCACTATACTTTGCCGAATAATTGCAATAGCGAAAATATTAAATTAGGTATCAGGTTTAAAGATAAAAATGACTTAGATATAAAAGAGATAGAAATACCTGTTGAAATGTATTCAAACGTTGATATAACAGTATTAGATGCGGAGTTATTATCTGCAGATACAGCTAATGTTATATTAAGCGCTAAAAATACAGGGAATAAATCCTTTGATGGAAATCTTGAAATTAGTAATAGTGATTTGACTCTGTACAATGAATATATTTCTCTGCAAACTGATGAAATAAAGAAATTTAATTTATTGGTAGATATTTCAGCTGGTAAATTTACAGAAACAAAAGAAAATGATGATGGAGGGGTTTGTGATACTTTACCTCTTACAGTTATAATTGGTGACAATAAGGCAGATGCAACCATTATTAGAAGTGCGAACAAGGAACTTGCAGAAGCTATGGATAATATAAAGACATTTAATTTATCCTACAATGGTAGTTTGTTAAATGATAACTCTGTAATCACAACAAATAAAAATAAAATTGATAAATTAGATGTTAATTATGAATTAAAGGATGAATACGATGTAACTCTAGGTGAAGTTAATCCGTATGAGGTAGTATTGTCATCTGATAACAACAATATATCCTTGCTACAAGATGGAACATTTACGATGGATAAAAAAGGTTCTGTTACCGTTAAAGCTACACTTAAACCTATAGGCAATCTTGTAGAAGCAAAACAAAATTCATATAATTTAGCGGATACATCTTATTTATATCCTGCAGGTGTTGTTAAAACAAAATCTGTTATAATATCAGTTTCTGGAAGTAGTTCATCTAGAAAAAATGTAGGAAAAGTCGGTGAAAATTATACTTTAAAGGCAACTGACGGCATTGTAAAAACTACGGCAGATGAAATAAAGAACAAAGAAAGTATTACAATAAATGGTGACGCTGTTGTTACTTTTGATAAAAATACCATCGATAAAATAAGCAGGCTAGGCACCGATGTGGAATTCAAGGTTAAAAGACAGGAAAATTCGAATGCATTTATTATTTCTATAACTGTGGACGGAAAAGAAATAACTGATTTAGGTGATGGAAGAGTTGTAGCTGATTTACCTTATTCATTAAATAATAATGAGTCTTCGGATAATGTTGTTTTATATCAAACAATAAATGGAAAATCAGTGTGCTTACCATTTGCTAATTATGAAAATGGCAAAATTACACTTACTGCAAGAACATTGGGAATCTTTGAAGCAAAATATAATAAAGTTAACTTTATAGATGTTTCGGATTCGGATTGGTTTTTTAAAGCAATAAACTTTACATCTGCAAGGGGAGTCGTGATGGGAGTTGGTAATAACAGTTTTGCACCATATGCAAGAATAAAACGAGCTGACTTCTTGACTATGGCTATGCGTACCTTCGGGATTTCACCATCAAGTAACACAAGTGAAAATTTTGCAGACAGCGGGGATACTTACTATACAGATTATTTGGCTACTGCCAAGGCAATGGGCATAGTAAATGGAACAGGTGATAATAAATTTGAACCAGAGGATAAAATTTCTCGTGAAGATATGTTTGTCATTCTTTATAATATTATGAAAAATCTTGATAATATAGACGATATATCACAGCAAAAATTTGAATTTGCAGACCGTGACAGTATTTCAGAGTATGCAAAAAAAGCAGTTGATTATTTAACATCTTCTGAAATTATAAGCGGTTATGATGGTAGTATCAATCCTAAAGGAACAGCATTACGCTCAGAAACAGCACAGATTATGTATAATATAATGTTGAATTTACAACATAATTTTTAAAATTTACACAAAATATAAATATTCTATATTATTCTTATATAATCTACATGTACTATAATAAAAACTAATTTTTTCATAATTCCTTTAAAAATAGAAAAAGAAAAATGTGTGTATAAAAATGCACACATTTTTCTTTTCTAAATTTTGTTTACATTTTGCTTTAGACTTAGTCAATATTTTAATATAGAGGACTATATTCACATGGATATGAGATTTACGGAAGCGATTAATAAAATAATGTTTGTAAAAAATTCTTGTAAATAATTGACAAGAATTTTTTTTAGCTATATAATGAGTGAGTACTCACTCATTATATAGCTTGGATTTCATTATATAACAGAAATTATATATTAAGAGATTTATTCTTTTAGTAGGCAGGCGTGATTATAATGAGTATCATAAATATTTTATAATCGAAGCAACATAGGAGGTAGCAAAGTTATCATGAAAAAGGTATTTTTTTTATTATTGTTTATTTTTACATTAAGCCTCTCGGCTTGTGGGGAAAAGACTGATTTGGAGTTAAGTGGAACAATAGAAGCCACACAAATTGACATCAATTCAGAGGTAAGTGGCAAAATTATTGAAATTTTATTAGAAGAAGGTGATATAGTACATAAAGATGATGTTATAGCTTTAATTGAATCAACATCAAATGAGATACAGGTAAGAAAAAGTATGGCATCATTAAAAGTAGCTGAAGCTACTTTAGATGAACTTAAAAGTGGAACTAGGGCACAATCACTAAAGAAAGCTGAAGCTGAAGTAAAAGGAGCAAAGGCTAAGTTAGACGAGATTAAAAGAGGAGCAAGAATTGAAGAAATTGCAAAAGCTGAATCATTGTATCAACAGGCTTTGGATGCTGTTAAATCATCTCAAACAAATTATGATTACAAAAGCAGCAATTTTGAAAGAACAAAGGAGCTTTTTGCTACAGGAGTTGTATCACAACAACAGCTTGATGATACACAAAATGCACTTGATCAAGCAAAACAGCAGCTGACTAATGCATATAATAATCTTGATGTTTCAAAATCGCAGTTAGATTTGGTAAAAAGTGGGTCAACACCTGAGGCTATTTCTGTTGCAGAGGCAAATTATGAATCAGTTCTTGCTCAGTATAATTTACTTAATGAAGGAGCTACAATTCAAGCAATACAAATAGCTGAGGCTAATGTTGAACAGCTTCAAGCTTCGCTTGACAGTGCAAAACTTCAACTTGAAAAATGTACTATAAAATCACCCGTTGATGGCATTTTGCTTAACAAAGCTATTGACGTTGGCCAGGTAGTAACAACAGGAACAAATATTATTTCAGTTCAAGAAAACAATGAGTATTGGATTAAGGTTTATGTACCACAAAAATATAATTCAAAAGTAAAGTTAAATCAAAATGTTATAATTAGAACCTCTGCATTGCCAAACAATGATATTGCGGGTACGATTGTTTATAAATCTCCAAAAGCGGAGTTCACTCCTAAAAATATAGAAACAACTAAAGCAAAGGAAAATGATACAGTTATAGCAGTAAAGGTAAGAATTGATAGTAATATTAGCGATTTAAGTGCAGGTATGATTGCTAATGTTATAATAACGGGAGTTGAATAATATGGAATATGCAATTGAAGTAAATAATTTGACTAAGAAGTTTGGAGCATTTACTGCTGTGAATAATATTAGCTTTAACATTGAAAAAGGAAAGATATTTGGATTCTTAGGACCGAATGGCTCGGGAAAATCAACAACCATACGGATGCTTTGTGGTGTTATATCTCCTACTAGTGGAAATGCAAAGGTTATGGGATATGATATAGTTAAAGATACTGAGCTTGTAAGGAAAAACATAGGATATATGTCGCAAAAATTCAGTTTGTACGAGGATTTAACAGTTGAGCAAAACTTAAATTTCTATTCTCAAATATATTCAGTACCAAAAGAAATTGCCATAGAGAGAAAAAAAGAGCTTATTACAATGGCTAATCTTGAGGGTAAAGAAAAAAGCTATGCAGGAACTCTCTCGGGAGGATGGAAACAAAGACTTGCTCTTGGATGTGCTCTTATTCATAAGCCTCAACTATTGATTCTAGACGAACCTACAGGTGGGGTTGACCCTGTATCACGCAGGACCTTTTGGGAGATTATCAACAGCCTATCAAGACAAGGTATTACTGTGTTGGTAACAACTCATTATATGGATGAAGCTGAAAGTTGTGATGTAATAGGGATGATTTTTAACGGTGAATTAATGGAGTTCGCACCTACGAATGATATTATAGCAAAGTATAATGCAAATAATCTTGAAGATGTATTTATCACAATTGTGGAAAATGTTACACATAAAAAGGTGAATTCATATAAAGAAATGAAGTTTTTGGAGTGATAATATGAGAACAAAATTTAATTTCAGAAGATTTATGGCAATAATGAAGAAGGAATTTTTACAGATATCTGTAGATAAAATAAGCCTTAGAATGCCTGTTTTTATGACGATTGGTATGATGTTGCTTTTTGGGTATGCTGTAAATACAGATTTGGACAACATTTCAACAGTTGTATTTGATCAAAGTAAAACACAGGAGAGTCGTGAATTTATTGACCAATTTAGAAGTACTGGTTATTTTGTATTTGATTATAATGTTAACAGTATGGATGAACTTAATATACTAATTGACGAGGGAAAAGCAAAGGCTGGTTTGATAATACCAGTTGATTATGCTGTAATGCTAAAGAAAAATAAAAGTCCACAACCGCAACTTGTCATAGATGGTACAGACCCAACCGTTGCAAGAACTGCATTAAATAGTGGAGTTATAATTTCCAATACATATTCAATTAATAAAAGGCAAAAATTTATGGAAATCAAGGGGTTTTCCAATATGCAATCACCAGGTATTGATTTAAATACAAGAGTAAGATATAATCCTAATATGAGTAGTAATATGTTTTCGATACCGGGTCTTGTGGGACTTATTTTACAAAATATAACCATAATGCTCACCGCATTTGCAATGGTTCGTGAAAAAGAAAGAGGGACGATAGAACAACTTATAGTCACTCCTGTAAAACCAAACGAACTTATTTTGGGAAAACTTATCCCCTATATAGCATTGGGATATGCTAGTTTTCTTCTTGCTCTGACATTGTGTCGGTTTTGGTTTAAAGTGGAGATACAAGGCAACATATTCCTTTTGTTAGGTCTTGGAATGCTGTTTGTACTTTGCTCACTTTCTATAGGAATGCTTATTTCAATATTTGCAAAAAATCAACTTCAAGCAATGCAGTTTACAATTGTTATTATATTGCCCAGTGTTCTTCTTTCTGGCTTTATGTTTCCTGTTGAAGCAATGCCGAACTCAATTAAATTTATTAGCATGATGTTGCCGCTATCATACTTTTTGAGAATTGACAGAAGTATTATTTTAAAGGGTGTTGGAATTGAATATATATGGCAAGACACAATTGCCTTGGTTATATTTCTTATGGTAATATTTATAATAGCTGTAAAAAAATTTAAAAAGAATTTAGATTAGTTATAAATGGAGGATTAACAATGGATGAATTTATTGATACGCCTAATAGTAAATTGTCAGAAAAAGAAAAGCTTATATTGAAGGCAGCATGCGATACTTTTTCTGAAAAAGGTTACAATGCAACATCTACCAAAGAAATTGCTAAAAAAGCTGGTGTTTCAGAAGGTACCATTTTTAGATATTTTAAAACTAAAAATCATATTTTAAAGGGACTACTTGTTCAATTAATTGAGCTTGTCGTTGAGAATATTGCACTTCCTCCAATTGAAAAAATACTTCAAAATGAAACTAATAAAGATGATAAGGAAATTTTCAAAGAAATTATTATAGATAGAATGAATCTTATCAATAACAATTTTAAACTATTTAAAGTAATTGTTTCGGAAGCTCTATTTCAGGATGATATCAGAGGTATAGTTTATAATAAATTGATTTCTAGAGCTACATTTATTATTGATGATTACTATGAGAAGATGGTTAGAAATGGAACTGCAAGGCAACTACCTTCTAAAATAGTGTTTTCAAGTATTGTAGGAAGTATATTTATGTTCATCTTAAAAAGAAATATGGATTCGTTATATGCGAATGTTGAGCATGATGATAATATTGATAAAGACATAGAATTTCTTATAGATATTATGTTCAATGGTATAGGAACCAAATGACATATGACGATACTTTTAAAGAATTTTTTAAGTCATAACAAGTAAGATATAAGAACTTTTAAAAACTTAAAGTGAGGAGGAGTATGGTTTATTTATAAATAATATCATACGAATGAGAAAATGAAATTTTATATTGTAGATGCTTTTGCAGATGTGTTATTTGGAGGAAATCCTGCGGGTGTTGTAATACTTGATGAGGGGTCAGACTTTCCAGATGACGAAATCATGCGTAAAACAGCAGCGGAACTTCGTTATTCGGAAACTGCATTCATAAAACAAATGGGGGAAAAAGAATTCAATATTAGATATTTTACGCCTGCCGCAGAAGTAGACCTTTGCGGACATGCTACTATTGGGTCGTTTTATGCTTTATCTGACTTAGGGCTTGTAGAATGTGGATGCTCGTATATTAATAATACTAAGGCTGGAAGATTGAGTATTGAAGTATTAAAAAATTCTATTCTTATGGATATGGGTTTGCCTGAAACTATTGATAAAATAACTGATTCAAAGGATTTAGATGAGCTTTACAGTATAATGGGATTATCATACGAAAAACAAGGAGAAATCCTTACTGGTGAAAAATTAAATTTTAACATATTACCAGAAATGATTTCTACAGGACTTCCAGACATTATGATGCCAGTTAAAAATGAAGAGGAATTGGCTAAAATTAATCCAGACTTTGAAGCTCTATCAAAGTTATCTGAAAAATATAAAGTTGTAGGTGTTCATGCTTTTACAGTAAACACCAAGGATGGAGCAGTTCATTGTAGAAACTTTGCACCACTTTATGATATTGATGAAGAGGCGGCAACGGGTACATCTAATGGAGCATTAACTTTTTATTTGTATAAAAATGGTCTTTTAAATGAAGGTACAGATAATATATTTATTCAAGGTGAAGCTATGAATCGTCCTTCTAAAATCATGAGTAAATTGTCTATAAATGATGGAAGTGTAAAGATTCAGGTTGGAGGAATGGCTTCTATTCTTGCTTGTGGTGAAATTAGGGTATAAAAGAAAGTCATTTTTAGATTGACTAGAGGTATGAAATATGATAAATAAAAAAGAGTCAATAGGTTGGTATAACAGATGATGCAACATTTTAAAAATTTTATTAGTTATGTAGAAGTAAGGACTAAAATTACAAGTATATTTGCATTTTTAATTTCAATTGCCTTACTAATTTATATGAAAGAATCAATTAATTGGAAATTAACGTTTATATTTTTTGCAGCAATGTTTATATTTGATTTAACTACAACTGCAATTAATAATTATGTTGACACCAAAACAAATAATGAAAGATTACAATTTAAAAGAAGTACTGCACTAATAATTATATATATTATGTTTTTAATTAGTGCTATACTTGGATTGTATTTAGCGTATCTAACAGATTTAGTGGTGCTTTTAGTTGGTATTTTATGTTTCTTGTGTGGAGTACTTTATACTTTTGGACCTTTGCCTATATCAAGGCAGCCGTTAGGGGAATTTTTTTCTGGTTTATTTTATGGTTTGTTAATACCATTTATATTATTATACATGAATATGCCAAAAGGAACATTTATCACATTAAATGTGAATTATCAATCAATAAGCTTTATTGTAAACATTCTGCCAACACTGAAGCTTTTGTTATTTTCAATTGCTCCTTTTTGTACTACTGCAAATATTATGCTTGCAAATAATATTTGTGATTTAGAAAAAGATATTAAAGTTAAAAGATATACTTTACCATATTATTTAGGACATAAATCACTTTACTTATATGCTGGATTGTATTATTTATCATATGTTTCTGTAATAATAATGGTTGTTTTGAAATTTTTATCACCATTATGTTTAATATCACTCTTAACATTGTTCTTTGTTCAAAAAAATATTAATAAATTTTACAAGGTTCAAGATAAGGAAAAAACATTTATATTATCAATAAAGAACTATCTAATAATTATGGGTTCAAATACTATAATTATTTTCATTAGCAGCATATTTTCTTAAATAGTATTCTAAAATTATAATATTGGAATAAAAAGAACAGATAATTAGCTTTAAAGAACTAATTATCTGTTTTGATTTATGTTGTTAATATTTTAGCATTTATTTAGCATAATTTCCAGTATAGTACTATCAGTACTCATCATACCTTCATTGGAAACCTGTGCTAAATTTATGATGGTTTTTTCTGGTGTGTTGTCTAGAATTCCATTATCATCTGGGATAAATATATTCTCTAAAGCCATTTTTGAAGCATCAACCGCTGAATCTACAGAAATTGATAACTTGTAGGAACAGCCAATTTTTGCTCCATCACATAGCATGCCAGTAATACCAGCAACCATATTATTTATAGAACCCTTTATTTGTTCTTTGTTTCCACCAAGTAAGTATGTGAGACCAGCACTACATCCAACTCCTGCAGCTACACCACATCCGCATATTGGGGAAAGAGCTCCTAGTCGTACTTTTACAAATATAGTAACAAGATGGCTTAGTGTTACAGCACGTATAATTTTTTCATTTGAAATATTTTTTTCTTTTCCAATATATGATATGGGTATAATTGCAACTAATCCATGATTACCAGATCCAGCGCTGCTCATTACAGGGAGAAGATATCCTGACATACGTGCTTCTGAAGCCGCTGCAGTATATGCCTTTGCCATTGAAAATACATCAGTAGCCTTGTTTTTTAAATACTTCCCTATACCTAAACCAATTTGTTCTGACAATCCTACATTTGCAATTCTCATATTCATATTAATTCCATCTTGAATAAATGCAATATCTTCTATGGAAGCATTATTAGCAAAATCAATTAAATCTTCAATTGAGTATTCTTTTATTTCATATTTAATTTCATTTGAAGTTGGTTTTGACTTTTCCTCATTGTAATTGTTTGAAACTGATGTTGTTTCGTTCAGTAAAATTTCATCATTTTTACTTTCATGTATTATATTTGTATGAGAATTTTTAATTATAACCGTTGATTTATCAGTATCACCTATTGCCTCAACTTTAATATATAGTCCTTGCATCCATTCGTTTAAATTCAATGTAATAATATTTGAATTCATAATTTCCAATGCTTTTTTTATGCTTTCATCATCTACATCTTTTAAAACTTCAAGTACATATTCTGATTTTCCTACTGAAAGAGCAAGTGCGGCAGCAAATATTATACCACGCTCATTTGTACCTGGAATTCCCACACTCATTCCATTTTTTAAAATATTTTTATCAACTTCAATATTTAATTTTTTAACTTCCGAACCTAATATTTCTTTAGCTCTAGCTACAGCATAACCAACAGCACCTGGTTCAGTACAACCCAAAGCTTTGGTTACTTGATTTTTTAATATATCAATAAATAATTTATCATTCATAATGTTTTCTCCTTGTTCTACTGTTTGTTAGATAATTTGCAAGATTCATACCAATTTATAACAGCTATCTAGATGCAGTATATATGGTATTACTGTGAATATAAGTGAATAATAAATATTAAATTTTTATTAAATATGATAAATAGATATCAAGAGTTGTATAAAATATGCTATAATTAAATGATTATATGCATTTATTATATTTGATAGTTATTTATCAATATTGATAAATAACTACATACAAATCTTGTGTAAAACAATTATATATATAAATAAAATTATGAAATTTAAATAGGTGGTTAAAATGAGTTTATTGCTAAGTATAAAAAAAGAGCTACAACATATTGTAGAGGCTATATATGCAGTAACAAATGTTGATATAATAGTAGTTGATGAGCATCTTGAGAGAATTGTTTCCACAGTAAAAAAAGAATATGAGTTTGGAACAGCCGCTCCTTTAAATTCCGCTTTTCATAAATGTATACTAACAAGTGAACAACTGTTTTTAGAAAATCCTAAAGTGGACTCTATTTGTTTAGAATGTGAAAATGTGGATAATTGTAAGGAATTGATTGAATTTTGTATCCCCATAAAATATAAAGACAGAATTATTGGTGTTTTGGGAATGTGTGCTTATGATGAAATAGCAAAAGAAAATCTTCTTGCTAATAAAGATAGTTATATGAATTTTGAAAATCAGCTAAGTGATATTATTTCAACTATAATAGGTGAAAAAAACAATGCTAAAATGCTGGAATACAGTTCTTCTAAGCTAATGACACTTATAAATTCATTGAATGACGGAATAGTAATTATAAACAATAATAAAGATATAATTACTACAAATAATTATGTAAACGAAAAGCTAAACTTGGATCCCAGCAAAATGCCAGTTATATGGGAACTGTTAACAGAAAAAATATATAATAAATTGGCAAATCAAAATTTTAATGGTGAAATAGGACCTGTTAAGCTTAATGGAATTGAGTTTATGATTAATTCAAGCCCGATAATGATAGGTGATATTCAAGATGGTATAGTACTATTGTTATCAGATTTTAATAAGATGAGAGAATCAGTTTTGGAATCCAATAGAAAAAAAGATTTGATAACATTTGATGATATAGTTGGAGAAAGTGAGCTGTTGCTTCAAGCTAGAAGAGAAGCTATTCAGGTAGCTGGTAAAGATGCTTCAGTTTTAATTATAGGTGAAACAGGAACAGGAAAAGAAGTTTTTGCCAGAGCCATACATAATGCAAGTAGAAGAAAGAATGATGCTTTTATGGCAATTAATTGTGGTGCAATAACTGAAAGTTTAATTGAAAGTGAATTGTTTGGCTATGAAAAAGGTTCTTTTACAGGAGCAAGCAATGCTGGAAAACCAGGCAAATTTGAAACATGTAAAGATGGAACCCTTTTTCTTGATGAAATAGGCGACTTACCATTTATGATGCAAGTAAAACTTAATAGAGCTTTAGAGGAAAAGGAAATAACTAGAGTAGGAGGAAATATCCCTATAAAGGTTAATCCAAGGATTATTTCAGCAACACATAAAAATTTATATTCAATGGTTGGGAAAAATTTATTTAGAGATGATCTATACTATAGACTTAACGTTGTTCCTATATTTCTTCCACCTTTGAGGGAACGTGGATATGACATAATAGTTCTTTCAAGGTATTTCTTAAATCGTTTTGCATCTGTTTACAATAAGGATTTGAATGGATTCACTACTGATGCTGAAAGATTATTAATGGGATATAATTTCCCCGGAAATATTCGAGAATTAAGAAATCTTGTCGAATATGCTGTTATTTTTGAAGAAAGTAGCTTCGTTGGTGCAGAAAATCTAAGAAGAAAAATGGGTACTTATGAAGAAGCTGATAATATGAAACTAGAAGATTTAACTAAGGCTTATGAAAAATCTGTTATACAAAATAAAATACAAAAAATTGGTGGTAGTTTCGAATCTAAAAAGGAAGTAGCAAAACAGCTTGGTATTAGTATAGCTACACTGTATAGGAAACTTGAGGAATAATTGGGTTATTTATTTTTGTAATAAGTAAAGAGCTGTGATATACTAACATAATATTATGATTGTAATTTGGAGATAAATATGGAACTTATTAGAGTAGAAAATAAAAATAGAAAAGATTTTTTTAATTTTTATAAAAAACAATATAGGAATAATTCTTTAAAAAGAGATTCATTATCAAGTCTACTAAAGGGGTTATTATATGGGAAATCTTCATTGTGTGAGTCAGTTGATTTAGAACCTTTAATGGTAATAGATAAAAATAAAATAATTATGATATGCCTTTTGGCTCATGCACACAGGATGCCAGATTATGTTCAAATAGGCTTTTTTGAATCTGATGAATTTAATATGCAAGCATTTGATTTAATTATGGATAGAGCAAAGAAAATGGCTAAAAGTAAAAATGCTAGTAAAATATCAGGTTCTTTAAATATTCATGTCAATTATGGATTGGGATTTTTAGCAAGTGATTTTGATAAGGTGCAAAGTTTTGGTATGGCGCATAATCCCGACTTTTATAATGAATATTTTATAAAAAATGATTTTAAAACAATAGATATGGTAAGCTATAAGAAAAATATTACGAATATGGACAATCTTTTAAGTAGTAAAATACAAAAGAAACTAGAAGAGAGATATAGGGTAAGAGAAGTTGATTTTAGTAATTTAAAAAAGGAAGCTAGCATTTATACTGAAATTAATAATCAAGCATTTAGTGAACATTTATTTTATTATACTAGAAAAAAAGAAGAAGATTTAGAGCTGTTTAGAGATCTAAGATTTCTACTTAAATCAGAAAACTTATTATTTGTAGAAAAAGATTGTGTGCCAGTTGGATTTATGCTTTGGTATCCTGATTTTAATCAATTAATAAAACCATCAGAAACTGTAGGAGTAAAAACTGTAATTAAAAATAAATTATTTTCAAATAAAATTAAAACTTTTAAGATTGTAGAAATGGGAGTTATACCAAAAGAGAGAAGTAGAGGTGCAATTTTAGCTTTATTTGATTATTGCTTTAAATGTACAAAAGGTAAGTTTGATTATCTTGAATCAGGTTGGATATTAACAGAGAATACAAAATCAAAAAATTTCGGTATAAAGTGGGCTGACGGAGAATCAAAACAATACAAAGCATATATTAAGGATTTAAGCATATGAATAAATTTTATTCAGTAAATGATTTAGTTATAGAATTGAAAAAATCACATGTGCTAAATTTCTATAATGAATTTAGTCAAGAAGTAATTAATATATTAGAATTACTAGAAAGGATAAATCCATGTAGTCAACAATATGAATTGTCAAACAATTGTATTATTGTTTCTTATGATTTGATAATTAATTTATTTAACTTTAAAAGGGTATTTCCACTAAATGTAAAGGTTCAGATTGTTGGCTTTCCTATATCTATATGTCAAAAGGGATACTATGGTGACCAATCTTTAGTAATAAAATCTATAAAAAAAAGAAAAGGCTTAAAGATTATACTTAATGATGATATAGAATTTAATAATGGTGGAAGGACTTTATCAACATTTATTTTTGAAAATAAATTTTCTTCATTTGATGAGTATGTAAATGCACTTAGGAGTAATTATAGAAGAAGAATTAACAAAGCGTTATTCCATAGAAACAACATTGAAATAAGAAAATTTGATTTTAGTAGTTTTACTGCTAGTCATTACAAATTGTATTTAAATATAATGGAAAGAACTGAAAATCCACTAGAAACACTACCAATTGAATTTTTTGTTAATTATGAATCAGAGTTTTATGAATTTCTTGATAAAACAACAAAGGAAATAATTGGGTTTGTTCAATTGAAGGTAATAAGGGATAAATTATATTTCTTATTTGGGGGATTTAGAAAAGAAGATGTAGATAAATATGATATTTACTACAATATGCTCCTTAAAATTATAGATGTTGGAATTGAAAAAAAAATTCGCTATATAGATTTTGGGCAAACTGCTGAGGAATGTAAATTAAAAGTTGGGTGTAATGAGGTGCCTAAATATTTGTATGCACATCATAGCAACCCGATTTTGAATTATATTATTCAAAAATTAATTCCATTTTTTTCATACAAGCCTTACAATATAGAGCATCACGTGTTCAAACAAGATTAAAGCAAAGAGGGGAAATATATGATTGTTTTTTTAGAAAAGGTTAGAGTAAAAACTATATTTTCTGTTTTTGAACCAGTGAAGGTAGAACCTTTAGAACTTTGCTATATAAAAACCGTGTTAAATAATATGAATATAGAGAACTATTTAATAGATACACTGTTTGGACTAAAACAACCTAAAAGTATTGAACCAGATATTGTAGTTTTAACTGGGTATAATGTATCAGAAAAAGAAATTATTAAATCAGCGCATCTATATAAAATAAAATACCCAAAAGTTAAAATTATAGTTGGTGGAGTTCATATTCAAGGTAATCGTAAGGATTTTAGAGTTTATGGCATAGACTATGTATTTCATTCGCAAAGTTTAAATACTTTTAAACGGTTAATAGAAGAAATATTAAGGAATAATAAAGACGCTCTAAATACTGGAGTAGATTCTTATATTGAAAAATCAAACGATGGATATTGGCATATAGGCAATGATGAAATAATATATCAAAATGAAGAGGTTGTTGCTGATAGAAATATATTTAATCAAACATCAAATAAAGTTCGTTATCTAGAAAAAAGAAAAGTTGCTTTGATTAAAAGTAGTGTAGGATGTTTATATAATTGTTCTTATTGTTATTGTAAAGAAATTAATTCTAATCACTTTATAAAAGCAAACTATAAAAGAATGGTTGAGGAAATGGAAAGTATTGAAGCTGATTATTTTTGGATAGTTGATGATGTGCTTTTTTCTAGTAGAAGTGAAGCTTTAGAAATGATTGATATAATAAAAAAGAAAAACTTAAATATTAAAATTATAGCATATTTAAGAGCTGACTTTATTTTAAGGGAAAAAGAGTTGCTAAAGGAACTTAGGGAAGTTGGATTAGTTGAGGCTATTGTAGGTTTTGAAGCAACGAATAATGACGAACTAAAAGCATATGAAAAAACAACAAATGCACTTGATTATCCTGAAGCTATTCGACTTCTGAGGGAGAATAATATTGATTTGACAGCACTGTTTATGGTACAGCCTAATTATGGAATAAAAGAATTTAGAAATTTGAGAAAATTTATTAAGAATAATTCAATAGATGTATTTACCATATCAATTTTTACACCTATAAAGGGAACCAAAATCTATGAACAATTGAAGCGAAATTTAATTACACTAGATCCTAAAAAGTTTGATTTTATGCATTTAGTGCTTAAACCTAAAATTCCTAAATGGGTATTTTATATTTTATTTTACAGTACTCATGTTAGTTTATTAAAATCAAAGAGGATTTGGCGATATATTGCAAGGAGATAAAATGAAAAAATCAGATATATGGAATTTTTGGGCGGATAAATACGACAAATTGTGGGTACAAAAATATTCATTAACACCTACTAGAGATTATATTGTAAAAGTTATTTCAGAAGTATATGAAAAATATAATATCAATGACAGCGAAAAAATTAAAATATTAGATTTAGGATGTGGACCAGGTGAATTAATAAGTGAAATTTCTGATAAATTTGAAAATGTAGAAATAACAGGTGTTGACTTTTCGGAAAAAATGTTGGAAATATCAAAAAAAAGAAATACTAAAGCTAAACATGTTAAAATGGATGTAGCAAAATTACAGAATTTAAAAGATAAATTCAATATAATTATTTGTACTCATTCCTTTCCATATTACAAAGAACCAGAAAAGGTTATGAAAAACCTGTCTGAATTATTAGAAGCTGATGGAATAATACACATTGGTTTTGCAAGTGGAGATAATTTATATGATAAGTTTTCATTAGGTTTTGTAAAACTTACAACAGGACCTGCAAATTATCCATCTGATAAAAATTTTAGAAAAATGATTGAACCATATTTTGAGGTTGAAAAATTAGAAATTATAAAAGAAAAGTTTTTTATGCCTAGAATTGCCATATACTCGTTAAAGAAGGTGACCATATGAATGTTTTACTCGTTCGTCCAAAACCTCATAAAGAAACAATTGGTCTTCAACATGTAATGATATGTGAGCCTTTGGAACTAGAATACTTAGTTTCAAACATACCTGAAAAATTAAAAGCAGAGATACGTATTAAAATTATCGATTTAATAGTAGAAAAAAAACCTTATGAAGAAATTATAATAAATCAAAAACCTGATTTTGTGTTATTTACAGGTTATATAACTCATGTTGGAGTTATTAAGAAGCTAGCTAATATTTCTAAAGAATTATGTCCTCAAGTTAAAACGGGTGTAGGTGGTGTTCATTCAGAAGTTGTACCAGAAGATTTTCAGTCGGAATATTTAGATTTTGTTTATGATAAAAATGGAATTGATGGGTTTAATTTAACATTAGAAATGTTATTTGAAAATAAAACTGTTGAAAAAATAAATATGGAGATTGGAAAGTTAGAACCTAAAAAAACAATATTTAATTATAAGTATCCAGACAGAAGTTCAGTTTCAAAATATAGAAGTAAATATTACTACATGTTTCACAGCCCCTGTGCCTTAATAAAAACTTCTTTTGGTTGTCCTTACAACTGTAGTTTTTGTTTTTGTAAGGAAATTACAAATGGGAAATATTATAGAAGAGGAATAGAAGATGTATTAGGTGAACTAGAAATAATTGAAGAAGATGAAGTATATATTGTAGATGATGATTTTTTACATGATACTAAATATTTACTTGAATTTATAGACGGACTTAAAAGAAAAAATATTAGAAAAAAGTTTTTAGTTTATGGTAGAGCGGATTTCATAGCTGAAAATAAAAATTTATTAATTGAGTTAAAAAACAATGGGTTGCAAGCTGTAATAGTAGGGATTGAATCTGTAAGAGAGCAAGATCTAAGAGCGTATAATAAAAGAACTACTAAGAATATTAATGAAGAATGTATTAATATATTAAAAGAATTAGAAATAGAACTTTATGCTACATTGATTATTCCATTAGATTTTACAAAAAATGATTTTAGGGAACTTACATCTTGGTTAAGAAGATTAAACGTTAGATTTGTTAATCTTCAGCCACTGACTCCACTTCCAGGAACAGAAATATTTGAATTGTATCTTGATGATTTATTGGTAAAAAGAGAGCAATATGAATTATGGGACATGGCTCATGTTGTTTTGAAGCCAGAATTTATGAGTATACGAAAATTCTATTTAGAATTATTAATATCATACTATAGAATAATTATGAGACCAAAACATGTACTAGCCCTAATAAAGAAATACGGCATTAGGTCTAATATAAAAATGCTTGTTGGCAGTAGTTTTGTTAGCCTTCAATATATTCAAAAGATTGTGAGGGGTTATTGATGAAGAAAATATTACTTATTCAGCCAAGCCCATACGACCAAAATCATAAACCTATAAAGAAAAAGAAATTATATTTTGTAGGATTGGCAATGCCACTTTTGGCAGCAATGATGCCTAATGACTGGGAAACGGAAATAATACTAGAAATATTAGAAGATATTCCAATGGATACAGATGCTGATTTAATTGGAATTAGTACCATGGGTCATGGTGTAATAAGGTCAATTGATATTGCCAAGGCTTTTCGTGCAAGAGGCAAGACTGTAGTACTTGGGGGTTACATGGCAAGTATAATGGCAGAGGAAGCTACAAAATATTGCGATAGTGTAGTTGTTGGAGATGCAGAATTAGTATGGAAAGAATTACTCGGTGATTTTGAGAAAGGACAACTTAAAAAGCTATATGAGAAAAATTTAGATAAGGGAATGTTTTCAACCCCTATTCCAAGGTTTGATTTAATTATAAATAAAAATATTGGAGATTTTTTGCCTGTACAAGCTGGAAGGGGCTGTCCAAATACATGTAGCTTTTGTTCTGTAGCATGTCTCTATGAAGGGCGATATATAAAGAAACCTCTTGAAGAAGTTGTAAGGGATATTAATCAAGTGAAAGAGTTAGGATATAAGAAGTTTCTGCTTCTTGATGATAATATTTTTTCAGATAGAGAGTATTTAGGAAAATTATTAAAAGAAATTAAAAATTTAAATATGGAATGGATGAGCCAATGCGATATTCGTATTGGTAGAGAAAATGAACTGTTACAAACATTAGCAGACAGTGGATGTACAACACTAAGCTTTGGACTTGAAAGCATTTCAAAAGAAAGTTTGGTTGCTATGAACAAGGGCTGGGCAAATCCATTGAAATACCTAGAATTAATAAAAAACATTCAATCACATGGTATTGATGTTTCAACAGAAATGGTTGTAGGTGGAGAAGGTGATACATTAGAATCTATTAAAATGACTAAAAAATTTATTGAGGATAATAAAATTTCTGTTCCAAGGTTTTATATTTTAACTCCTATACCAGGAACTAAATTTTTTACGGATATGACAGATGCAGGGCGCTTAGTAAAAGATAATATTTATTCCTTTGATGGTACAGAAGCAGTTCATAAGCCAGTGAATATGACACCTGATGAATTAACAAATGCTTATTGGGAGTTGTATGAAGAATTGTTTACTATAAAATCAATTGTTAAGAGAAATATTTTAAGACAAGAATTTTTAAAAAAACCAGGGAAATATTTATTTTATTCTATAGTAAATCTTTATTATAGATACCAAATTAAAAGAAGAATTACACCTAATATATTTTAGAAAGGCATTGTTTATATGAAAATATTATTAGTTAGACCACCAAGAATTAAACAAGCAATAACTTTAAGTGATTTTATGTTTTCAGAACCAATTGGGCTTGAAATGGTTTATGGTGTTTTAAAAGAAGATTATGAAGTAGAAATATTTGATATGATGATAGAAAGTACGAAATTATCAGAAAAAATTAAAGAATATAAACCAAATGCTATAGGTATTACTAGCTTGTGTATAGATGTGAAAAAAGTAATTGAATTATGTACGGAAGTAAAAAAAACAGATAAGAATATAGTGACCATAGTTGGAGGAACACAAACTTATCTTAATGCAGAATCTTTTTTTAATAATGATGTGGACCATATTTTTGAATATACAAACAAAGAAAATCTTGAAACTTTTTATAGTTCTATTTGTTTTGGTAAAATACAATTAATTGATGGTATTAGGTCTAAAGAACTTGGATACAAGTCAACAGAAAAAGTTGGTATAAATGAGTACTTACTCCCAGACAGAAAATCTACACAGAAATATAGAAGTGAATATTCATATTTTGGATATAGACCAGCAGCAATTATGGAATTTGGAACAGGTTGTGAAAAAGTTTGTGATTTTTGTTTACGGTGGAGAATAGAAGGTGCAACAGAAAAGTTAATTAATATAGAGCTTACAAAAAAAGATTTAGTAAGTATTAAAGAACCTACAATAATGTTTATGGATAATGATTTTTTTTCAAGCAAAGAAAAAATTGAAACTCTTATTAAGCTTATCAAAGAATTCAACTTAAAAAAGAATTATATAATGTATGCTTCTGTAGCAGGAATAATAAAATATAAGGAATATATACATGAATTATCTGAGTTAGGGTTAAAGGCGTTATTAGTTGGCTATGAAACCTTTGATGACAATGAACTGATTAAATATAAAAAGAAGTCAACAACTACAGATAATTATTTGGCAGCAGAAATATTAAAAGAAGCTAAGATTGATGTGTGGGCGTCGTTTATGGCTCATCCAGATTGGAGTAAAAAAGATTTTAAATTATTTAGAACATATATTAAAGATTTGAAACCACAAATAACTTCTATCAGTCCATTAACGCCATTTCCTAATTTGCCAATGTACAAAGAGTATGAAAATAGACTCCTATATAGTGCAGATGAATATGAAAAATGGAGTTTTGGGCAAGTTATGATAAATCCATCTCAAATAAGTTTGAGAAGATATTATTATGAACTTTTAAAAACCAATTTGTATGTAAATTTATTTGTAAACAAAAATACTGAAATGATAAAAAAATTTGGTATAACAAATATTATTAGGATTTTAATGGGGTCAATTAAAGCTGCAAATAAATATATTAGTTTAATGATTGAAAACTAGACGAAATTAAACAATTAATCCTGCTAAGATTGGATTTTGACTTTATTAGTTATTTTACAACCAAAATGTCCACTATATTAGAATATTATTATAATAAATGTAAATAATTTATATAATAAATATTCTATAGGAGTTGATTATATGAGCAATATGGATGATTGGGGTGCTTGGAAGGCAACGTTAGGAAAAGCAGTAAAATTAGGCGAAGTTGTAGGTATGTCAGATGATACTATAAATAAAACGGCTGAAAAGGTGGGGACATTTCTTGCAAATAATGTAGATCCGCGAAATGATGAAGAAAGATTATTAAAGCAATTATGGGATGTTGGTGATGAAGTAGATAGAGAAACTTTAGCAAAACTAGTTAAAAGAATATCGGTTAAATAGTAATTTAATATAATTATATTTTGAATTGCCGACTTAAGTGTATAGATTACTTAAGTCGGCTTTCTTATTCACAAATATAAACAATTTTACATAGTATTTAAGATTTCTTCGGTTACAATTTTACTAGAGTTTAAAACCAAAGAAATTCCAGGACCAGGATGTAGAGAACTTCCCACAAAAAATAAATTATTAGCTTTATTGGATTTGAATTTTGGTCTAAAATAATTTGTTTGAGTTAAAGTAGTGCTAAGACCAAAGGCTGTTCCACCGTAAGCATTAAATGTACCTTCCATATCTAGAGGCGTAAGGTAGTTTTTATATACGATATTTTCTTCTATATCGTCTAACCCATTTATAGTCTTCAATTCTTTAAAAATATTATTTTCTAAAGTATTAATTGTATTTTTATCCCAAATTATTTCTTTAAAAAGAGGTTAGGTACACGAACCATAACATTAATACAATCTCCATTATTTTTTACCATGCTTTTATCTATTCTACTAGGGCAATAAATATATAAAGCTGGATTTTTTGGTATAATACCTTTGAAAGGTGATTCAATACTTTCTTCAAAATTTTCACCTAGATATATATTGTGAACTGCTAATTGTGGATAACTTTTTTTTAATCCTAAATAAATAATAAAAGTGGAACATGAGTATTTCATTTTAGCTAATTTTTTATCAGTATAATCATCTTTATAAAATTCATTTTTAATTAAGTTTTTCATAGAATAAGGAAAATCTGCGTTACATATGATAATATCTGCATTTTCTATTCCTCTAGATGACTTTACACCAATTGCTTTTTCATTTAAGAATAGAATCTCATCTACGGGTTCTTCTGTAATTATGTTTCCGCCAAGTTCATATATTATTTTTGATAGAGCATTAATAAAAGAGTACATACCGCCTTTAAGGTGCCATAAACCATATAGCTGAGAAACAACAGGAATTAGTGTGTAAATATTAGGACCATTATAAGGAGATATACCTACATACATTGACTGGAAGGCTAGAAATTGACGAAGTCTTTCATCTTTTACATATTTAGAAATAAAATCGTATGAAGTAGAAAGAGTATTGACTTCTAATGCTTTCATCAATGTCATAAAATTGAAGAAATCTTTAATGTCATCTTGAGATTTTTGTAAAAAATATTTATTTGCTATTAAATATTTTTCATAAACATCAGATAAAAATTTGAAGTATCCTAATGAATCTTCTTTTGAAATTTTCTCTAAGGTTTTTGTTAAAGAAGAAAATTTGTTATTAAAATCAATAGTTTTATCATCTGAAAAAAGTTTATAAGTAGGGTCTATTTCTATGAATTCTAAATAATCTGTATAGTTTTTTCCAACATAGGAGAATAATTCTTTATAAGAATCAGGCATCATCAAAATAGAAGCTGACAAATCAAAATTAAAGTTTTTAGTTTCTAATACATTAACTCTTCCTCCAATTTTTTTATTTTTTTCATAAATAACAACTTCATATCCATTTTTTAAAAGTCTTAAAGCGGTAGCCAAACCACCAACTCCAGCACCAATAATAATTGCTTTTTTACTCATAAATTTAAACTCCTATCAATGTATATTTACTTAATATTTATTATTTGCAAAATTGTTAATATTTATAATGGTTTTATAAAATAAGTCATACATTGTTTTGTATAGTTTTTAATACTGAAAAAATATTTGAAAACGTATTGACAATCATTGTTTCAAGGAATATAATCAATTTAAAAGAACAGCAAGGATGATATCATATGAACAGCAATGAATATTTAAACAAATTAAAAAATAGTTTAACAAAATATTTTGATATAGAGTTAGATAAAGAATTTGGTGGAAGACAATTTTCTTTGTATGGAAGATATTATACTAGAAATGCTAAGTATTTTGCATTAAAAAAAGTTGAAGTATATTCTTTTAAAATAAATGAATATATTCTTTATAATAATTGTAATAACTTAGATGTTAATTATATAAATGAATTAAAGGAATATATCAAAGATAACGTTGATAATATAGTAGTAAGAGATAGCGAAACCATGTCAAGCGCAATAACTTTACTGATATCGTCTGAGGAAGATATTGACAATGATACTATAAAATCAGTAAAAAAATTTAAGTTTTATAAATCATATGATTGGGGCTTTAAAGGGTGGGTTAATGTTAAGTTAATTTTAATTAATTTAAAAACCAATCAAGCCTATTCCAATTCATTAGGAAGGAGGGAGAAGAAAAGATTTATATTTCTTAAATAATTATATTTTTAAGGAGGAAACACAATGAATTCATTAATACTTGTTTTGTCAGTTATTATTATTTTTATTATTGCTTATGCAACTTATGGTTCTTATTTGTGTAAGACTTGGGGTATTGATCCCAAAAAACAAACTCCAGCTCATACAAGAGAAGATGGAGTTGACTATTGTCCAGCAAAAGCACCAGTGCTACTTGGACATCATTTTGCTTCCATAGCTGGTGCAGGCCCTATAGTAGGACCTATACAAGCAGCAGTTTTTGGTTGGCTTCCAGTTATGTTATGGATTGTAATTGGGTCTATATTTGTAGGTGGAGTTCATGATATGGGTGCTTTGTTTGCATCTGTAAGGCATGATGGAAAGTCGTTAGGAGAAGTTATTCATACAACTATGGGAGATACAGGAAGAAAGTTATTTTCTTGGTTTGCATGGTTAACACTTATTTTAGTAATAGCTGCTTTTACAGCTATATGCGCAGGATTATTTGTATCAACACCAGCTGCAGGTTCTACTTCAATACTATTTATAATTTTAGCAATTGCATTTGGATTCTTCGTATATAGAAAAGGAGCAGGACTTGGAGTAAGTACAGTTATTGGTGTTATTCTGTTATTTGCATGTATATGGCTTGGAATGAAATTCCAATTTACAGCTAGCTTTACTATGAGTACTTGGGTAATTATATTAGTTGCTTATATTACCGTAGCATCTATTGCACCAGTTTGGATTCTTCTTCAACCTAGAGACTATTTAAATTCATTTTTACTATATGCTATGATTATTGGAGCAGTTTTAGGATTAGTTATTCTTCATCCATCTATAGAAGCTAAGTCTTTTGTTGCTTTTAACACTGGAAATATGAATTATTTGTTCCCTATGCTATTTGTTACAGTTGCATGTGGTGCTATATCTGGATTCCACGCTCTAGTTGGATCTGGAACAACTTCTAAACAAATAGACAATGAAAAAGACGTAAAATTAATTGGTTACGGTTCAATGCTAATAGAAGGTGTGCTTGCTACTATAGCTATTATAACTGCAACTTATGTAACAACACCAGAGCTTGGAGAATTATTAAAAGCTGGTGGGCCTATGAACGTATTTGCAACAGGAATAGGTAATTTCATGCAATCTTTTGGAATACCATTTTCAACTGGTAAAGTATTTACATCTCTAGCAATATCAGCTTTTGCTTTAACATCCCTAGATACAGCAACAAGACTTGGTAGATTTATATTCCAAGAATTATTTGATAATAGACAATCAGCAGATGAAAAAGCAAATGTATTAACAAATAAATATGTTTCAACTGTAATTACAGCAGGTCTTGGTGGATTGCTTGCAGTTATGGGTTATGCAAAAGTTTGGCCAATATTTGGATCAGCAAATCAATTGCTAGCTGCTTTAGCTTTACTAACATTGGCAGTATATCTAAAAAAATCTGGAAAGAGCAACAAAGTTGCAGTTATCCCAACAATATTTATGTTTTCGGTTACATTTGCTGCATTAATTTTACTGGTTATTCAAAAATCAGCAGATCTTGCAACAAATTGGATATTAGTGGTAATAGCTGCTGTTCTTCTAGTTTTAGCTGTAGTTCTTGCTAGATTTGGATATAAAACTTTGTCAGAAACTGAAGAAAAAATCAAAGGATAATCATTTATATTATTTATAAAAGAGCTAACAAAAGCTGTTAGCTCTTTTTTTTCAAGAAGGAGGAACTATTTTGGATAAGGAAAAAGTTAAAGAATTTTTAAATAATTTTAAGCTTTTCTTTCAAGGAGCTACGGATTTTAATAGAAAATCGCAATCTTTGCTAATGAAAGAATCCCATAATGAAATGGATGATTTTATACTTTTGTGCTTTGGAGACATTTTGGGTATTCCAATACCCACAAGTTATTATTCTTTAGAGCTTTTACCTTTAATAGCTGATGACTTAGAAGGTTGGCAGAGAAGAATGGTCAGCAGATTATATATATGGGGAGAAAAATGGGGAGACTTTGATTTAGATGCTTAAGGAGGTTTTTTATGAATAAAATAGTATTTTTTGGTGGAAAAGGAGGAGTTGGTAAAACTACATGTAGTGCTTCATATGCAGTTTTTTCTGCAAAAAGTGGATTAAAAACACTTCTTGTGTCTACAGATCCAGCTCATTCAACTTCAGATATTTTTGAGAGAATAATTGAAAATACAATAACAACTATTTTTCCTAACTTAGATGCTATAGAAATAAGTGGCGAAAAAGAAAGCAAAATTTATATGGACAATGTTAAAATTAGCTTAAAGAATGTTGTGAGTCCAGTTATAGTAAAGGAAATTAATAAACAAATAGATGCAGCTTCAATATCCCCTGGTACAGAAGAAGCAGCATTGTTCGATAAAATGATAGAAATTATAACCGAAAAAAATGACGAATATGATAGAATTATATTTGATACAGCTCCAACAGGTCATACGGTAAGACTTTTAACTTTACCAGAACTTTTAGGTGCTTGGCTTGATACGCTAATAAAGAAAAGAAGTAAGTCTGTTACATTAATGTCTATGGCTAATCATCACGGACAAACTGATAAAAAAGATATAGAAAATGATGAAGTAATTAAAATATTAAGAAAAAGATACGAAAAGATTAATAAAGCAAAAAAAATAATGATGGAAGATAAGCTTTTATCATTTATATTTGTTATAAATGCAGAAAAGCTTCCTATAGATGAAACTGTTAAAGCTATTAGTATATTGGAGAAATACAATGTATTAGTTGATGGTATTGTTGTAAATAAAATACTTCCAGAAAATATGCAGGATGATTTTTGGAAAAGTAAAAAAGAACAAGAACAAAAATATTTAGATATTATCACTGCTACTTTTAAAGGAAAAAAAATATTCAAATTGCCTCTTCTACAAGAAGATATGAAATCAAACAATATTGACAATATTGCAGATAAATTTTCAGAGTTTAATTGATTTATTAAACTAGAATAATCATAATTCGGAGGTGTGTGTTGGCAAATAAAGTGGAATTTTACTATGATTCAGCTGACTTGATTACTAAAATACATGCAATTAAATGGGTGCCAAATGGTGAAATAAAATGTATATTACAAATCGCTCATGGAATGCTTGAATATATTGATAGATATGATGAATTTGCAAATGCAATGGCAGATTTAGGAATAGTTGTATCAGGTAATGATCATTTAGGACATGGCTCATCTTTAATAAATGAGGAAAGCCGGGGATTTTTTAGTGAAAATAATGGAAATAAAGCTGTGATAGATGATATGAATAAACTTAGTAGTATTTTAAAAGAACAGTATCCTAATGTTCCATATTTTATACTAGGTCACAGCATGGGGTCTTTTTTAGTAAGACAATATATTACTATTTATAATAGTGGCATAAGTGGGGCAATAATAGTTGGAACAGGACATCAACCCTATGCTTTATTGAAGCTTGGATTAATAATTACAAAATTAATAGGAACTATTAAGGGTTGGAGATACAGAAGTAAATTTGTAAACAATCTAGCAATAGGTAATAACAATAAAAAATTTCAACCATCTAGAACAAATGTGGATTGGCTTAGTAGAGACGAGAAAATTGTTGATGAATACATAAAAGACACCAGAATTAATTTTATATTTACACTAAATTCATATTACAATATGTTTAAAGGAATGATTACTTTATATGATGATAATAATTTGAAGAAAATGTTTAAAGATTTGCCAATTATATTACTATCTGGGGACAAAGATCCTGTAGGAAACTTTGGAAAAGATATTGCAATCCTATACGATAAATATAAAAAATTAGGATTTAATGATGTTACTTATAAACTCTATAAAGAAGATAGACACGAAATCCTAAATGAGTTAGACAAAGATATAGTATACAAAGATATTGGGAATTGGATCTTATCTCATATAAAAAGTTAATAATACGATTACATTGATTATAAGTTAATGATAATTAATTATATTGTTATGAAGTATCGTTTTAAATAGAGCTGCAATGGCTACATAGCAGCTCTATTTAATTTGTTAGTAACATGACTTTTAAATTATACTATTCTTCGTTTTCCCCATTTTTCAAATCTCTTCATTACTTCGTCATATGTTTTATTACAAATTTCAGGCAATCCTCTCCCATTATTAAACTCTAATCCAGCTTTTTTAAAGCCTTGTATCACCGCATCTTTTAATAAACCAATTTTTGTTTTATCTCCATTTGATAAAGCCATAGCCATATCCATTATTCTTGTAGCTACAGCATCAACCGAGAATTCACCACCATCGGCAATTGATTCAGCGGCTTTTTGTGACTCTTCAAGGGAAACATTTAAATTTTGATTATTTAAAGTCAAATTATAAGTTTCACCTTGCTTAGCAACCATTTTTTGAATAGTCTCTTTAAATTCACGAATTCTTTTTTCATTTTCGGTTATTAGTTTGTTTACTTCAACATTGTCAAATTTTCTGCTTGTTTTAGTAGAATTTGAATTACTTTTAACAGTGTTTTTGTCAGATTTATTAAGGTCGATATTTACATTGCTTAAAGGTTTTGGCGAGTTAATTCGGTTAATCATTTAAAGAACCTCCTAAATATTTTTATTTGTTAATAAATATATCGTCAGGTAAATGTATTTGTTTAGAATTAATAAACAAAATTAAATATTTAGAATTATGATTATAATTATAGATTAGAGATACAATGAAATAGCACAATATACAAGCAATAAAGCCATTATTGTATTGATTATTTTATCATTTTTAACAAGAAATTTTTGGAATATAGATCCAAACAATGCCCAGCAACATGTAGAAATAAAGGCGATGAAAGCTAAGGATACAGAAAAAAACATTAGAGCATTAACTGAATTGTAATAAGGCACAATAAAGGTCGAAACAGTAGTAATTCCATATAATATAACTTTTGGATTTACAAACTGCAAAAACAAACCTGCAAAAAAAGAATTTGTATTTTTATTATCTTCGTTTTTTTTATGTTGGGTGCTTTTATATGTTTTCCAAGCTAGAAATAATATGTAAGATGCACCTATTAAAGTCATTACAGGCTTAATTGATGGAATTAAACTATAAAGTGTCATACTAAAAAAACTACACAATGCTATTATAATTGTAAAACCAAAGAAAATACCTAAATTAAATTTTAAACTTTTTCTAAATCCATAGCGGCTAGCATTTGACATGGACATTATATTGTTTGGGCCTGGTGTAAATGTTGTTAAAAATACATATGATAAAAAAGCAGTAACATTTGGCATAATATAGCCTCCGATTAGTAATTAATATACCATAATATTATATCAGAGTATAGCACAGTAAAACAACAATTTTTCAATAAAAAGACTAATCTACTAACAATATATTTGTTTATGTAAATATTAGTATGGATAAATCGTTGTGTTTTAGATTTTTATATAATATAATGAAATAAATGATTGTAATTTATTATGTAATGTTATTGATTAAAAATAGAACAAAATGATTTTATAGTAAAAATATTTAAATGCCTGTTGAAATGGAGATACAACATATGATTAAAGAGTTTGAAGGTAAAAATCCCTTATTAGATGAAAAAACTTATATAGCTGAAGGTGCTATGGTAATAGGTGCTGTAACTATGGATGAATACAGTAGTATTTGGCATAATACAGTAGTAAGGGGAGATGTTAATAGTATTAAAATTGGAAAGTATTCTAATGTTCAGGATAATTCTGTTGTTCATGTTTCTGATGAGTACTCAACAATAATTGGAGATTATGTAACTGTTGGTCATGGAGCAATAGTACATGGGTGCACTATTGAAGATCATTGTTTAATTGGAATGGGCTCAATTGTAATGGATGGTACCGTAATAGGAAGAGGAAGTATTGTAGCGGCAGGAGCTGTTGTACTAGGAAATCAAGAAATTCCACCTTATTCTATGGTAGCAGGCTTACCTGCTAAAGTTATCAAAGGTATTCCCGAAAAGTTTGATAGCATACATGCTCAGGCTGTAAAATATAAAACCTTGTGGACTGAAAGATATAATGTAGATCCCAATGCTAGTGGTGAAAAATATAATGGTGATAAAATAGTATAGTTTTAGTGTCTTTTTAGATTAAGTTTATTTAATATGTATTAATTACTAAAAATTGTTTAAATTAAATTAAGATATGGTATATATTAAAATATAAGTGAAAATTTTTATAAATCTAAGGAGGAAAAAAATTGTATAAAGACGAATTAGCAATAATTTCCCAAGCTATACTAAATGAAGTTGAAGGTCGTGAGTTTTATTTGATGGCTAGCTCTCAAGCTGCTTCAAAGGGTACTAAGGAAGCTTTCCTTGAATTAGCTAATGAAGAAAGAAAACACGAGGAATATCTTAAAAAATTATGGAATGAGTTAAGTGGTGGTTCAGAACTTGATATTGAAAGTGCACTTGATTCAGGAATAGAAATTCCTTCTCCAGATATTTATCATTGGGGAAAAGTTGACGAAGACAGTTTATCATCAACTATGTCTGTATTTAGTATAGGCATGCAAATGGAACAGGATTCAGTGAAGTTTTATGAGGATGCTAAATCAAAATTATCATCTAGATCAGGTAAAGAATTATTTGAGTTATTAATAAAATGGGAAAATGTTCATTTGACTCAGTTTAATGAACAATATAAGTTATTGAAAGAGGAATGGTGGTCTTATCAAGAATTTTCACCGTTTTAATTATTTTAAAATTTAGTTACGACAATTTATTACATATTAGGTCAAATATTGTATTGCGTATTTTAATTATTTAAGTTATAATACAGATGATAAAATTACAATTAAATAATTATTGCATCAATATAATATGGATAATATGGGTCCAAAGTTTCTACCGAACAACCGTAAATTGTTTGACTATTGAAGTTTTTTTGATTTTTATTATATTATATATGATGCGAATAGTTTACTATTCGCTTTTTTATATTGTCAATATTATTTAGTGTAAAATGTAAATACATAGGACAATAGGACAGGTGAAACGTCCCCGTGTCCGGGAGGAGAGAAGGTTATGAAAAAGTTATTTAAGATTATTTTAACATTAGGATTGGTATTAACATTATTTACTGCTTGTGCACAAAAACCAGCAGAACAAGCTCAGGAACCAGCAGCACAAGAGCCTGCAGCACAAGAGCCAGCTGAAACAAAGGCATTTCCAGCAATAGCAAAAGAAGATATTAAAGTAGGGGTTATTCATATTGGAAACCCTGCAGATGGATCTGGTTATACATTTGCACACGATCAAGGAATTGTCGGAATGCAAGAAGCACTTGGACTAGAGGACAGCCAAATTGTTCGTAAAAACAATGTGAATGATAGTGATCCAACAGCTACAGAAACTGCAATACTTGAATGTATTGAAGAAGGCTGTAATGTTATATTTGGTACAAGCTGGGGATATATGGATACAATGGAAGCTTTAGCTGAAGAATATCCTGATGTAATATTCTCACATGGTTCAGGATATAAGAGCAATGGTGCTAACTTCAATAATTATTTTGGAAGAATTTATCAAGCTAGATATTTAACAGGCATTGCAGCTGGTTTAAAAACAGAATCTAACTTGATTGGTTATGTAGCAGCTATGGGTCAAGATAATTCAGAGGTAACTGGAGGTCTTGATGCATTTGCATTAGGAGTATATTCTGTTAATCCAGATGCTAAGGTTTATGTAAAAGTTACAAATAGCTGGTTTTCTCCAGAAGAAGAAACTAATGCAGCAAAAGCATTGTTAGGTGAAGGTTGTGACGTAATTGCACAACATTGCGATACTCCAAATCCACAATTAGAAGCTGAAAAAGCAGGTGCATTTGGTATTGGATACAACTCAGACATGTCTAAAGATGCTCCTAAAGCTACGTTAACATCAGCAGTATGGAACTGGGCAGCATATTATACATGGGCAGTTGAAAATGTTGTTAATGGAACTTGGACAGGCGAAAACTATTATGGCGGTATGAAAGAAGGATTAATTGCTATTTCACCTATTAATGAAAGTATAGTAGCAGAAGGTACAATTGAAGCAATTGAAAGTGCAGAGAAATCTATGCTTGACGGTAGCTTTAATGTATTTGATGGTGTAATTGAAACAAACGATGGAAGTACAGTTGGAGAAGAAGGTAAAACTTTAGATGATGCAACAATTACTGGTGGAATTAACTGGTATTTCAAAACAGTAACAGTTAAATAAGAAAAATATTTAAAATATCAAAAAATGGGTCGGTTAGCTTTGATTTGCGCATGCGTATTAAAAGAGGCTGACCCATTATTATTGTTAGGAGGCAGAAAAGTCTTCTAAAATATATAGATAGGAGGTATTATGTCAAATTCAAGTACAACAAGATATGCAATTGAGCTTAAAGATATTACAAAAACTTTTGGGAGTGTTGTTGCTAATGAAAACATCAACCTTTCAATAAAATATGGCGAAATTCTAGCTTTGCTTGGAGAAAATGGTTCAGGTAAAACAACTTTGATGAATATGTTGTCGGGAATTTATTATCCAGACGCTGGTTCTATTTCTATTGCTGGTGATGAAGTTGCAATTACATCACCTACTGATGCAATTAATTTTGGAATAGGAATGATTCACCAGCATTTTAAATTGGTAGAAGTTCATAATGCAATGGATAATATTGTTTTAGGAACAAAGGAAAAACATATAAAGCCAAAATTATTAAAAGAAAAAATATTGAATATTAGTAATAAATTTGGTCTAGAAATAGATCCAGAGAAAAAAATCTATAATATGTCAGTAAGTGAAAAACAAACTGTTGAAATTATGAAAGTACTGTATCGTGGAGCAGAAATTTTAATTCTTGATGAACCTACAGCAGTTCTTACACCTCAAGAAACCGAAAAGTTATTTGCAATATTACGTAAAATGAAAGATCAAGGAAGCGCAATTATAATTATTACTCATAAACTTCACGAAGTTTTAGCAATTAGCGATCGTGTAGCAATTCTTAGAAAGGGTCAGCTAATTGATACAGTCGAAACAAAAGAAACTAATGAAAATCAATTAACAGAATTAATGGTAGGAAGACCAGTTAGTTTAAAAATTAATCGTCCTGAAGTAAAGGATAAAAAAACTATTTTAAAGGTTATAGACCTTTCTGTAATGAATGAAGATGGTACAATGGCCTTGAATAATATAAATTTTAAATTAAAAAAAGGTGAAATATTAGGTGTTGCAGGGATTGCAGGGAGCGGCCAAAAAGAATTATGTGAATCCATAGCAGGACTTATGAAAGTAAAAACAGGTGCGGTTTTATGTAATAAGGAAAATATTATTGGTAAAACCCCAGATGAAATTATAAATTTAGGTATTAGTATGAGCTTTGTACCTGAGGACAGGCTTGGTATGGGATTGGTTGGAACCATGGGTATGGTTGAAAACATGATGTTGAAATCCTATAAGAAAAATAAGGGATTTTTTATAGATAAAAAACCAGCAAGAAAATTATCAGAAATATTAGTAAAAAAACTAGGTATTGTAACTCCAAATGTTGAAACACCAGTAAGAATGATGTCTGGTGGCAATGTTCAAAAAGTATTGCTAGGTAGAGAAATAGAGTCAAATCCTAATGTTTTAATAACTGCATATCCAGTGAGGGGACTTGATATTAATTCTTCTTATATGATATATGATTTATTAAATGAGCAAAAGGAAAAAGGTGTTGCAATTTTATTTATTGGAGAAGATCTAGACGTTTTATTAGAGTTATCAGATAAAATTATGGTGTTGTGCCATGGTGAACTTAAGGGAATTGTTGATGCTAAAGAAACGACTAAAGAAGAGCTTGGACTTATGATGACGGGGAAAAGTTTACAGGAGGTTGATATAGATGAATAATATAAATAGTAAATCAAAACAACCTTTGATGCGTACTGTTAAAAGGGCTGAACGCTCTAAAATGGACATTCTTAAACTAAGAATAATTGCATTTGTACTTGCTTTATTTGCGGGTGGATTGTTTATTCTTTTAATAGGATATAACCCAGCTCAATTATATGGAACAATTATTTCTGGAGCATTTCGCAGTGAGATGGCTATTCAAGCAACAATAAAATTTATGATACCACTCCTTATTTCTGCTCTTGGAATAACATTGGCATTTAAGATGAAGTTTTGGAACATAGGTGCAGAGGGTCAAATTATTATGGGTGCTATATTTGCTTCTTACTTTGCCTTGTTTCACAGCAATTGGCCACATTTTTTATTACTTTTAGTAATGTTTGTAGCGGGATTTATTGGAGGCGGATTGTGGGGTTTGATACCTGCATATTTTAAATCTAGATTTAATACTAATGAAACATTATTTACACTAATGCTAAATTATATAGCATTGCATATTATATCATTTTTGCGTGATGGTCCATGGAAGGATCCTGGTTCATCGGGATTTCCTAAAATTGCAAGATTTAATTCAAATGCACATATAGATAAAATATTTGGGGTTCAATTTGGTTGGATTATAGCTTTAATTTTAGTTGTTGTTGTATTTATTTATATAAGAAATACAAAACAAGGTTATGAGATAAATGTTGTTGGTGTTAGTCAAGCTACTGCAAAATATAGCGGTATGAATGTAAAGAAAATTATTCTTCGTACTATGGCTTTAAGTGGTGGTATCTGTGGTATAACTGGTATGATTCAAGCTACAGGATCTGATATGACTTTGGCAGCATCTGTCGCAGGTGGAGTTGGTTTTACTGCAATAATCGTTGCATGGCTTGCTAACTTAAATCCATTTGGAATTTTGATGGTTTCATTTTTATTCAGTGTTTTGGAAAAGGGTAGTAGCGTAATGCAGTCAACTTATGGATTATCTACTTATTCAGCAAGTGTACTTCAAGGAATAATACTGTTTTTTATATTAGGATGCGAATTTTATATTCGTTACAAGTTTGTATTTAGAAGTAAGGGTGGTGTTAAATAATGAATATATTTTTAAATTTTTTAATAGCATCAGTTCTTGCTGGAACACCTCTTTTATTTGGTACAATTGGAGAAATAATGAATGAAAAAGCTGGCCATTTAAATTTAGGGGTTGAAGGGATGATGGCTATGGGCGCTTGTGCAGGTTTTATGGCAGGATTCATGAGCAATAATCTATTAATAGCATTATTAGCTGCGTTTGCTGCAGGAATGATAGGCGCATTAATTTATGCTATTTTAACAATAACATTTATGGCAGACCAAAATGTTACAGGACTTACTTTAACTATATTTGGAGTTGGTATTTCAAATTTTTTTGGTGAATATATGCTTGTTCATTCTGAAACTAATTCATTAAAACTACCAGAGCAAATTACAGCTCAGCTAAGTAATATTAATATGCCGTTTTTAACTGATATACCAGTTATTGGTCCATTGCTTTTTAATTACAATGCTTTTGTGTATTTGGGAATTCTGACAGCAATATTGTGTGGAATTTATTTAAATCATACTAAACTAGGATTAAATGTTAGAGCAATTGGAGAAAATCCAGGTGCGGCAGATGCAGCTGGAATTAAAGTTACAAAACTTAAATATTTTAATGTGATGTTAGGTGGAGGAATTTGTGGCATTGGTGGAGCATATTGCTCAATGATAATAAATGGTGGTGTTTGGATGAGTAATAGTGTAAATGGTATGGGATGGATTGCTGTTGCGCTTGTTATTTTTGCTTCGTGGAGTCCAACGAAAGCTATATTTGGTTCTTTTGTTTTTGGAGGATTTAATATTTTGAAATATTATTTTCCAAAAAGTATAATAACTATTCCAAATGCGTTTTATGATATGCTCCCATTTATTATAACTGCACTTGTATTAGTAATTACTTCTATTCGCAAATCTAAAGAAAATTCACAACCAGCAAGCTGTGGGGTAAACTACTTTAGAGAAGAAAGATAATAATGTAAAATTGACAGTACTAATAGAAATATATTTCTATTAGTACTATTTTGTTGTTTATGCGTATTTATTTATTTTTTTACTCCTTGATGCAAGGCATCCATCATACCCACGTCCATTCATATATTGACGATATTTTTCATTGATTAGTTGTCTTTCTTTTTTCATTTTTGCATATTTTTTACAACTGTCATGACAGTATAGCTTTCTGTCAACACAGTTTAAACAATTATTAATCATGAAATCACTCCTAATAAATTTTTTTATATCTATATAATTTATGCCTTATTCATTAATTAAATTAATTACAAATAAATAATAATATTTCGATATATTAATAGTTTGTAAAAATTGTATAAATCATGTAAATAATTAATTACATTACAGTTTTTTATAAACTATAATAATATAATCACAAATCAAGTAATTTTAGTTGATTTTTCAATCAAGAAGTGCAATAATAAATATAAGGAATTAATGAAAAAAAGGATGAATTATGGCGATGAAATATAAAACAAGCAAAAGGAAGTGGACATAATGATAAAAAAAATTCTCTCTTTTCTAGTAATTTGTATAATGATTTTTTCAATAGGTATTCCCAGTGATATACACGCTTTGGAAAGAGATTATACAGAAACTTTAGATGCTAATACTATACAGTCTTTGATTGATGAAGGTCAAAACCCATTGAGTGTATTAAATTTAATAAAAAATATAGAGAAAAAGTTAATATTGAAAACAATTGATGTTGATTTGAATCCAAAAACTATTAAAATTCTTGCTATAGGAAATTCTTTTTCAGAAGATGCAGCATATTGGCTTTATGACATAGCAGAATCAGCTGGAGTGGATGTAATTGTAGGTAATGTATATTTTAGTGGATGCTCATTAAAAACACATTGGAATAATGCTTCTAACAACAATGCAACATATACATATTATAAATGGACATCTTCAACAATGGAAAAATTGGACAAACAAACTATGAAGTCTTGTATACTTGATGAAAGATGGGATTTTATAACTTTTCAGCAGGCATCTCCGGATTCAGGCATATATAGCACATATCAACCATATTTAAATAATTTAATTGGATATACAAAGGGAATATCAAGAAATAAAAATGTTAAATTAGCACTTAATATGACTTGGGCATATGCAGAGAACAGCATAAATGAAAACTTTGAAACATATAATAATGACCAAAGAATCATGTATGATTCAATAATTAATTCCTATAAACAAGCTTCTTACGACTCTAATATAGACATTATTATACCTTGTGCTACAGCTATTCAAAATGCTAGGACAAACCCTTTGTTAAGAGATGTTGGAAATGAGTTAACCGTTGATGGATATCATCTAGAAGAAGGTATTGGAAGGTATATAGCTGGATTAACATACTTTGAAACTTTAATAGTTAAAAATTGGGACAAAGAAAATGAAGCTATCAACGAGGTAGCTTTTGTACCTAACGCAAATGATAGCAATAACCAATTGATATCACTAGCAAAAAATGCAGTAAAAAATTCTATACTTAAACCATATGAGATTACAAAAATTAAATAATTAAAATTTAGAAAAAAATCTATAAGAAATCCTCTTATAGATTTTTTGTGTGATAACATCACTGAAAAAGCTGTAAATAATATCTATAATAGCAATATATTAATTGTAGAGAGGAATTAAGTTATGTCTATATTTAGATTATTTGAAAAAAATGATAAAGAAATAAAAGATTTAAGTAATAAAACATTACGTGTACAAAAATTAAGATGTCCACAAAATCACAAGTGTCCAGCGGTTAGAGTATGCCCAGTTGACGCTTTATCACAAAATAAATTTGAAGCTCCAAAAATTGATTTAAAAAAATGTATCAAATGTGGGAAGTGTGTAAGATATTGTCCAACTAGAGCGCTTGGATTTGAATAAAATAAATATATAAACCTAATAAAAAACTATAATATAAAACAAAAATATTACAATTGATAATTGTATTGATATATTAACACCAGAAGTTATCACTTCTTCTAAGATAAATAATCTAAAATTATTTGATTGTATATTTTTTTGCAGAAAAATTTAAAAAATCGGAGGGATTTATGAACAATTTTATTAAAAATATTAAAAACAATAAATATCTATTTATAATCAATTTACTATATTTTGCACTTGGAATTGTGAATATAAATTTCGCACTTCTAGGATTTATTTGTATGATGCTTCCTATGTATTTGCTAATAAGAACAAATAAGAAAACCTATTGTCAAGGGTATTGCCCTAGGGCTAATCTTTATACAAAGGTTGGTAAAGCAACTAATAAATATTCTGGTAAAACACCAAAGTATTTCATTAGTGGAAATATGAAATGGATAATGCTATCATATTTTGGTATTAGTCTGTTTTTTATTATGATGTCAACTATTAGAGTGTCATCAGGATTAATGATGCCAATGAAAAATTTAAGATTTTTGATTTTATTTAGTGTTCCTTTTGAAATGATACAACTTATAGAATTAAATAATATATTACCTTGGATTACACATTTATCTTATCGTTTTTACTCTATGATGATGACAACAACCATGATTGGTTTAGTTTTGGCCCTTATATACAAACCGAAAACATGGTGTGTAATTTGTCCAATAGCTACAATTTCGGATGTATATATAAAGACTAATAAAAAATCTTTATAGTTAAAGTTTAGAAGGGTATGAAACAAATATGAAACTTTACACAAATTATACAAACATAATATTTTTTATATATAGTTTTTAGTTATTCTAAATATAGATAATATGCTTTTAACAATTTCATCCCTCTAAATCAAAAATATCTTCTTGCAAGATATTTTTTGGTTTTTGAATACAAAAAAATTAGAATCAGCATATATATAACATTTTTGTAAAACATATACTTAATATTAAAAATGTGCTATAATTATTTTATTAGAAAAATCCAAGGAGGTATTATGGAGTACAAAAAACTAGCTACAGAACTTATAAAAGAAAGAAAGTCTACAAGGACATTTGATACAAATGATATAGATAAAGAAACTTTGAAAAAACTCAATGATTATATTGCAAAGATTAATAATGAAATAAAAATTAAGGCAAGGTTTATAATAATTAGTAATAGAGATAGTAACATAACTGGTAAAACATCAGAAAAACTTGGAACATATGGTGTTATATCAGGCGCTAATTTATTTATTGTTGGAATTTTGGATAAAGATGATAAAAGAGCACTTGAGTTTGGTTATTGGTTTGAAAAAATAATTTTATTTGCTACCGATATAGGTTTAAAAACATGTTGGCTCGGTGGGACATTTAATAAGAGTAATTTTGAACAAAAGTCAAATTTGCTTGAGAATGAGTTTATACCAATCATTTCCCCAGTAGGAATAAAAAAGGAAAAGTCAAGAGTTCTTGAGGTTACGATGCGAGCACTTGTAGGAGCTAATAAAAGAAAAGCTTGGAGCGAATTGTTTTTCAATGGAGATATGTCTTTACCATTGACAGAAACTAGTGCTGGTAAATATAATATACCGTTAGAAATGGTTAGATTAGGACCTTCTGCTTCAAACAAGCAGCCATGGAGAGTTATAAAAGAAAAGGGATTATACCATTTTTTCCTATGTAGAACAAAGGGCTATGGTGTTGTGGATTTTGATATGCAAAAAAATGATTTAGGTATAGCAAAATGTCACTTTGAATTAGCTGCAAAAGAATTAGGGTTAGATGGCAATTGGGATATAATAGAAGGTATAACTGTACCAAATGATTGGGAATATGTTTACACTTGGATATCTAAAGAATAGATATTGATAACAATAAAGTGAATCTGATAAAATATTATTATAAAGGTACAATCGTGGTAAGGATTAAAAGGAGAATAAAACAATGATAAAAATAGATAAAACATTATATAATTCAAGACCTACGGATGAAAATAGGCTTGAAAAGGAAATGGTCACATATGATTTGTTGGATAAACTTAATATTTCATATATTAGAATAGACCATGATGAGACTGCAACTATAGAGGATTGTATTGAGGTTGAAGACCTTTTGGGAATACAGATATGTAAAAATTTATTTTTGTGCAACGCATCAAAAACAGATTTTTATTTACTTTTAATGCCAGGTGATAAAAAATTTGTAACAAAGAACTTATCAAAGCAAATAGGAAGTTCAAGGCTATCTTTTGCAGGTGGCGAGTATATGGAGAAATTTTTGAATATTACACCTGGATCTGTTAGTATACTTGGTCTTATGAACGATAAGGAATGCAAGGTGAAATTGTTAATTGATAAGGAAATAGTTGAATCGGAGTATTTTGGTTGTCATCCATGTATAAATACTTCTAGTCTAAAAATAAAAATATCTGATATATTAAATAAATTTTTACCTTATACAGGACATGAGCCGTTAATAGTAGAGCTCTAAAATAAAAGAATATATTTAATTAATAAAAATTTTAAATAAGGTGGGTACAAATGCTAACAAAAGTAAATCAAAAAAATGGTGATATACTTTCTATTCTAGGATTCGGTTGCATGAGATTTCCTACTAAAGGAAATTCAATAGATGAAACAAGAACTATAGAAATGATTCATGATGCTATCGAAAAAGGTGTAAATTATTTCGATACAGCATATTTTTATCATGGTGGGAAAAGTGAATCTATGCTTGGTAAAGCACTATCAGGTGGATATAGAGAAAAGGTTAAAGTTGCAACTAAGCTTCCTCCTTTTTTAGTTAAAAATTTAGATGGTGCTAAAAAAATTATGTCAACTCAACTTTCAAAATTACAAACAGATTATATTGATTACTATCTCTTACATATGTTAACTGATAAACCTATGTTTGATAGATTAGTTTCGTTAGGAATTATGGAATGGCTAGAGGAACTAAAAAGAGACGGTACCATCAAAAATATAGGATTTTCATTTCATGGAGGAAAAACTGATTTTGAATTAATTGTAAAAGCATATCCATGGGATTTTTGTCAAATTCAATACAATTACTTAGATGAGAATAACCAAGCAACAAAATCAGGTTTACTTTTGGCATCATCTTTGGGAATTCCTGTCATTGTAATGGAACCATTGCGTGGAGGTAAATTGGTTAATAATTTACCTCAAGAAGTAATTCAAACATTTAAAGGTTATGATTCAGAGCGAACTCCAGCTGAGTGGGCGTTAAGGTGGATATGGAATCACGCTGAAGTAAATGTTATATTGTCAGGTATGAGCACTGAAGAACAAATGGAAGAAAATATTAGAATTGCAAGTAGCGCAAGGGAAAATTCTCTAACAGAAGGAGAAAATAAAATTTTCGATAAAGTGAAATCAGTTATGTTGGAAAAGACAAAAATACCATGTACTGGATGTGGCTATTGCATGCCATGTCCATATGGAGTAAATATTCCAGGTTGCTTCTCTAGCTACAATGATAAATATTTGTTAGAAGATAAACTCATGAGGTGGAAGTACATGCAGACATTAGGAGCAATGTCAGAAAAACCAGCTTTTGCATCTCAATGTGTGGAATGTGGAAAATGTGAGAGCCATTGCCCTCAAAATATTCAAATACGAAAAGAACTTAAAATAGTTAGTAAAGAAATGGAAGGTATCTTATTCAAGCCTGTTGTAAAAGTAGCAAGAAAATTTTTGAAAATCAAAAAATAAAATTATAAGGAGGCAATTATGAAATTTTTATGGACAACAATTATTGTAAAGGATATGGAAGAATCAATTAAGTTTTACGAAGAAGTAGTAGGATTAAAGACTGTTGATAAGATTAGTGCAGGACCTGATATGAATATAACATTCATGGGCGAGGGTGAAACTAAAATAGAATTAATATGTAGCGATAAACTTAAAAATATGGATCCGGGAAATGCTGTAACATTAGGTTTTGAAGTAGATTCTTTAGAAGATATGATTAATTTTGTAAATCAAAGAGGTATTTCAATAAAAACAGGACCAGTACAACCAAATCCAAGCTTGAAATATTTTATAATACATGATCCAAATGGTATAAAAATCCAATTTGCACAACACCTAAGTTAAAAGTAATAATAAATAAAAGAAAGCTGAGATATAATTAAGATGAATAAACAAGTTAATTTGATATATTTTAGTGCAACTGACAGAACTGCTCAAGTTGTTAAGGCTGTTGCAGGTGGAATGAATAGAGAAATTAAAGAATATAATATTACCTTACCAAAAAATCGAGAATATAATATTAACTTTAAAAAAGATGAAGTAGTTATTATTGGTGTTCCTGTTTATGGTGGTAGGATTCCGAAATTTTTAGAAGGATTTTTAGATAAAGTAAAGGGAAATAATACAGCTGCTATTTTAGTTGCTGTTTATGGTAATCGAGATTATGATGATTCTTTGGTTGAGCTTAGGGATATTGTTGAGAAAAATGGATTTATTGTTTTTGCAGCTAGTGCATTTATAGGAGAGCATTCTTATACTGATAAAGTTGCAACAAGTAGACCAGACATGAAGGATTTACAAAAAGCCAAAGAATTTGGTGTTAAGGCAGAGGAGAAAATATCTTTTTCAAAAGATTTATTGAATGCAAAGAAACTTTTCATAAAAGGAAATTTCCCATATAAAGAGAGAAAGTCAGGACTAAAATGTGCACCTGAAACAAATTTAAATTGTATAAATTGTGGAATATGTGCTGATAACTGCCCTATGGAAGCCATAAGTTTTAATAATTATAGAGATATAGATGCTGAAAAATGTATAAATTGTTGTAGCTGTATACAAAAATGTCCTAGTTCAGCTAAAACATTTGTTCATGAACATATCATTAACATTTCTAACTGGTTGGTCAATAATTATAGTGAAATAAGAAATGAACCAGAAATATTTATATAGTAAACTAAAATAATTTTAAAACATGGATTGAAAAGCTAATCAATCCATGTTTCTTTTATAAGAACTTTTTTTATTTCGGATATGTACATGGTATGATAATCCTTATTAGAATAATTTTTTTCGTCTATTTCATTTTCAATAAAGCATTCAGGTTTAAAATCTTGTGAATATAGTTTTTTGCAAACAATTATAAGGTTAGATTCTCCAAAGTAAGGAGTGTTATCTGAGTATTCTAAAGTTAAATTAGATTTTGAGATTTTATCCTCGTCTCTACCTGACACTGAACCAAGATAACTTAATTCTTTTTTATATTTATTAGCAAGAAAAGATAGAGAAAAAGTATCTGAATCATCAACAAATTCTTTTGTAAAACGCTGTGGTCTTATAAAAACATAAGATACGGGTTTGTTCCATAAGATACCAAGTCCACCCCAAGAAGCAGTCATCGTATTTACTTTGTTATCTTTTTTTGCCGTAACAAGCATCCAATCCCTTCCTATTAGTTCAAATGTGTTTTTTCTTATTTCTTCTGGCTTAATTTCATTAAAATAATTCATATTTATCCCCTTTCAAATTTTTGTTTTTAGAATAATCATTGCATCTCTATATTATACCAAAAAAACAATAATATTCAACATTACATTAATATTATTTACCTAAGATATATTTGATTTTATACAAAATAATCATGATAATATACAAAACTTTGTTAAAAAACAGCAATAGCTATTTTGCAATAATAGATGACATTTTTATGTTTCGAAAATTTAAAAAAATGTTCCTTAACGTTTTTTTTGGCAAGTTTTTGGTTATGTCATAAATGGAATAATTTATATTTATTCATAATTGTAATTATATCAAGTTGACATATCTATTGTATTCATATATCTAAATTGTGTGACTGTGGAATAAAGGAATTAACAAATTAGGGTAAATTGGAAAAGTCCCTATTATATTAGTAGTTATAAATAATATTATTTATAACTTAAATTTTAAACTTTATTTACATAAATTTTACACTAAAATTACATACCCTATAAATCAAAATTGTTCTATAGTGATATAATCATCTTACAAAAGTAACTTTAATGGAGATGATTTTATGACAGAACAAATGAAGGAATCATTAGACGATATTATTAAAAACAAAGAAATAAAAACAGTTTTTCAACCTATTATATCCCTTAGAGATGGTGGTATTTTAGGTCACGAAGCACTCAGCCGAATAACTTGTGATAGTATAATTGAAAATCCTGAAATTCTATTTACAGTTGCAGAAAATTATAATAGGCTATGGGACTTAGAGTTGCTTTGTAGGACAAAGGCACTTGAAGCTGCTTATGTATTTATGGTTCCACCATATAATAAAAAGTTATTTATTAATGTAAATCCCAATATAATGCATGATGAAGCATTTAAGAGAGGATTTACAAAAAGTTTTTTAGAACAATATGAAATTACTCCTGAAAATATTATTTTTGAAATAACAGAAAGAAATGTGATTACAGATATTGAAGGATTTACAGACACTATAAAACACTACAAAAGTCAAGATTATAAAATTGCAATTGATGATGCTGGTGCAGGATATTCGGGATTAAATTTAATTAGTGATGTTAATCCACATTATATTAAGCTTGATATGAAATTAATTAGAGGCATAAATAATGATAAGTTAAAATTTGCATTAGTTAAAGGTATGGTCGAATTTTCTAAAGTTTCAGATGTATTTTTAATTGCTGAGGGTATTGAAACTTATGAAGAATTAGATACTCTTGTAAAGTTAGGGGTTCAGTATGGTCAAGGGTATTATATTCAAAAACCACATGAAGAAGTATTGGAAATAAAAGAAGAAATTTTGCAAATGTTAAAAGAAATCAATTATAAGAAGAACAATGATTATATAAATAATATTTCTAATATATATATTAAGAATTTATGCAATCCTACTAGAATAGTTTCTCCTAATGAATTAGTCACAAATGTATATAATATTTTTAAACGAAATCCTGATTTTTTCGGAGTATGTGTAATTGAAAATGAAATACCTATTGGAGTTGTTACTCAAGAGAAATTAACATTGAAACTTAGTGGCCATTATGGGTTTTCTCTAAATCAAAAGAAATCTATTTGTGAAATTATGGATAGAGAGTTTTTATCTGTAGATTATAAAATTCCTATAAATATTGTTGCTAATATGGCCATGTCTAGACCGAATAGCAATTTATATGATTTTATCGTTGTTACAGAAAATGATAAATATATTGGTACGGTAACTATTAAGGATTTGCTTCAAAAAACAATGGAAATTGAAATTTCAGCTGCTAAACACCAAAATCCACTATCAGGTTTACCTGGTAATTTGTTAATTGAACAAAAACTAGGTTGCTGTTTGGAAAATGAAAATCCGTTCAGTGTTGCTTATATTGATATTGATAATTTCAAATCATACAATGATGTTTATGGATTTGAAAAAGGTGACATGGTAATAAAGCTTTTGGCAGATATACTAAAAAATCATTTTAATAAAAATCAATTTATAGGACATGTTGGAGGAGATGATTTTGTCGTTATTTTTGATGAACATATAAATGCTGAGCATTTGTATGATATGGTGAAACAGTTTGAACTTGAGGTGTTAGCTTTTTATAATCAAAAAGATATTCAAAATGGATATATAACATCAACAAATAGGCGCGGTGAAATAGAAAATACGCCGCTAATAACACTTACATCTGTTGTAGTAAACAATAGAATCAAGTCTTTTGAAAATGTATTCGAACTTACAGAAACTCTTGCAGAATTAAAAAAAATAGCAAAACATAAATAATGATTTTATAATTGTTTGAGAAGTAAACATATTACGAAATTGATGTAAAGTTACTAATTATTTCCATTTTACTTACGAAAAATTAGTGGCACATAATACAATTTAAGGAGATAATAGATGATAAAAAAATTATTTACTAGCATAAGAAATAAATATGCTAATTTAAAATTAGGGGTAAAACTAGGACTTGCTTTTATTACAATAATAATTTTGTTTATAGTACCAATAGTTATAAGCCTATACCACTTTAATGAAACAGTAAGTATTTTTAAAAGAACAAATGAGATCACTATACCAGAAATTTATCTTGCAACTTCAGTTAAGGAGAATTTAAGACACATTGAAAAGAATTTCTATGCAACAAACTCAACAAACAATACCACTAAAAAGGATGAGTATACAGAATGTAGTAAAAATTTACATAATAAAATAATGGATAGCTTAAATCAACTAAAAATTTTACTTTCAACAGATAAAGATAAAGTTGATGTTATAATTGGATTATTAGAAAAGGAAAAAAGCGTAAGGAATGAAGTTTTGAATAGTAAGTATAAAGCAGATGGGGATAGGCTAATATTTAATTCCTATGATCCTCTGGTAAATAAAGTATATTCTACTTTGGATGAGATAACACTTGGTATAAATCAGAGAGTAAATGAAAGGGCAGATGCTTCGGATTTGAATTCAAGAACTTCTGTACTTGTAACTGCATTAATGACTATAGTTGTAATAATTATAGCTGTACTTATTACATTTCTAATTTCTAAAAGTATTTTAATTCCAATTAACGAAATTAAAAGTTTAGCTAATGAATTAGCAAATGGTAATTTAAAATATGAAATATCATATAAATCTAAAAATGAAATAGGAAATCTTGCAGATGTAATGCGTAATTCGATGATTATTTTAAGTTTATATATAGAAGAAATTGATAGAGTTATGGATGAAATATCAAAAGGAAATTTGAATATAGAAATCAGGCAAAAATTTTCAGGTGATTTCCAGCGAATTGAACATTCTATTACAAATTCTGTAAATATTTTATCTGAAACATTTTCACTACTAAATAAATCTTCTGTTGAATTATTTAGTAGTGCCAATCAAGTAGACAAAAGTTCACAAGTTTTATCTCAAGGAGTTGAGGAACAGGCAAGTTCTATTGAAGAATTATCAGTTTCTATTGAAGAGATATCTGAAAAAGTGAAAACAAATGCAAAAAATTCAATATCAGCAAGTGATAAAGCAATTAATATGGGTAATGAAATAGACTTAAGTAATGAATATATGAAAGAAATGGTTTCAGCTATAACAGAAATTAGTAATAAATCTAAAGAAATAGGAAGAATTATAAAAGCAATAGAAGATATTGCATTTCAGACAAATATTTTGGCATTAAATGCTGCTGTTGAGGCAGCTCGTGCTGGAATTGCAGGAAAGGGTTTTGCAGTAGTAGCCGATGAAGTAAGAAATCTTGCAAATAAAAGTGCTGAAGCGGTAGAGAATACGGCATTGTTAATTGAGGATACAATTAAAGCAGTGGAAAAAGGAACGTTAATTGCAGATAAAACTGCTAAGTCTTTATCTAGTGTTGTTTTAAGTTCAAAGAATATTGCCTATACTTTTAATGAAATATCAAAAGATTCTCAAGAACAAGAAGTTTTTATTGAACAGGTAACAATAGGTATAAATGAAATTTCTACAGTTGTTCAAAGTAACTCATCCGCAGCAGAAGAAAGTGCAGCAATAAGTAGAGAGTTTTCAAAACAAGCTCAAATTCTTTGTGACATTGCTAGTCAGTTTACATTTAAAAACAAAGATTTATCTACGGTTAAGTAGGTTGAGCTATAAATATTAAATAACATTAGTTATATTTATAATTGCTTTCTTTTAAGGAAGGCATTTTTTATTATACATTAAAAAATATTAAAATTAAGTAATATATGTTAATTGCATTGGTTTATATGTTATATTAATATGAGAAAAAATAAAATAAATTTATAAAAAAGTAGTGCTGTAAGGAGAATAAGAAAATGCAAAATCTTTTATATGTTGGTTTAGGTGGCTTCATTGGAGCTTCATTGAGATATATTATTTCATTACATTCATCGAGAATTTTAGGTACACAACTACCATATGGAACTTTAATAGTTAACGTTTTAGGAGGATTTTTAATTGGTGTTATAATGGAATTAAGTATAAAAAATAATATGATGTCTCACGGATTAAAGCTATTTCTAACAACAGGCATAATGGGTGGACTAACTACATTTTCCACATTTAGTTATGAAACCGTTGCTCTTTTTAGTGGCGGAAGTTATATTTTAGGAATGATTAATGCAGGATTAAATTTGTTTTTAAGTATATCAGGCGTTATATTAGGAAAGCTGATTACACAATTTATTTAAAATAATAATTAAAGAAATTTTATCCATTTATCTAAAATTGTTTTAAAGGGATATAATTCTAATAATAAGAAACAATAATTTTTAAACAAATTAATTGTTTTTGCTAATCTTATATTAGTTTATAAAATTTAGAATAAATGGAGAAAAATTATGGGAAAAAAACAAAAAGGTCTATCTGCTTGGCAGCTTACAATGATGGCACTAGGAACTGTAATAGGCGGTTCATTCTTTCTTGGCTCTTCAGTAGCCATTAATGCAGCTGGACCATCTATATTAATTTCATACATATTTGGAGGAGCTTTAGTATATTTTATTCTTTTTGCACTATCTGAGATGACTGTAGCAAGTACAGAAATAGGTTCTTTTAAAAGTTTTGCATCGAAGTCATTTGGACCAGGAGTTGGTTTTGTTGTTGGATGGGTTTATTGGACTGGGATGATATTTGCGATGTCTAGTGAAGCTACTGCAGTATCAATTTTTATACGTGCGTGGTATCCTAATGTATCTATAGCTTTTCTTGGTACTTTAATTATTGTTGGGGTAACACTGCTTAACCTACTAGGTGCTGATAAGTTAAGTAAATTGGAAAGTGGGCTCGCAGCTGTTAAAATATTTGCTATAATATCATTCATAATTATAGCAATATTATTAATTGTAGGTTTAATTACAGGTAATAAACCAATTGGGTTTGGTGAATTAGCAAGAGAACCACTCATGGCTGGAGGCATCAAGAGTATTGCTGGAAGTATGCTTATTGTTATATTTTCATATGCTGGTTTCGAAATAATTGGTTTAGCTTCTTCGGAGGCAGAAAATCCACAAAAAACAATACCTAAGGCAATAGCTTATACTGTAATTTGTTTAGTAGGATTTTATATTCTTTCCATAGCAGTGCTCTTGCCATTAATCCCTACATCTAGTTTAAGCGAAGATGTGAGTCCTATGGTTGCTGCTCTTAATAGGTGGGGAATGGGATGGGCAGGTACTTTTATTAGTGTAGTTTTGATAACAGCTATTTTATCTACCATGCTAGCAGCTATGTTTGGATTAGGAAGAATGATGCGTTCTTTAGCAAATGAAGGTGATGCACCTAAGTGGCTTAAAGATAATACTGATGTACCTTATAGAGGTATATTGTTTTCTGGTTTTTCTATGATTTTAGGATTGTCATTAGGTTTTGTTTTTCCAAGAGTTTACTTGTTTTTGATTAGTTCAGGTGGATTTGCATTGTTATTTACTTATTGCGTAATTATGGCTACACATATACGATTTAGAAAAACGAATGGTTGTCCACCTGAAGGTAAGTGTCAAGTTAAAGGATATCCATATTCATCATGGATTGTATTAATAAGTTTGATTGGAATCATATTTAGTATGCCATTCGTGTCTGGCCAATCATCAGGGCTTGTGGTAGGTATAATTATGACAATTGTATACTCAATAATTTATATGTTAATGAAAGTATATAAAGGCTTAAAAAGAAGAAATGATTATACAGATGATAAAACCTTTAGAAATAAGAGATTTCAATCAATAATACCAGCAGAGTACTCAAAGGAATTAATTGAAGAGATAGACACTGCTGACAAAGATAAGAAAAACTAATACCATTATTGATAATTATTGACATATGTCACAAATGATATATAATTATATCATGCGTACTTTATATTACTATAGTATCGAATCGTGATTAAATCACAGATAACTCCAGTACTAATAGATATAATGAATAAAATTTCAAAGATT
>CAXXFT010000022.1:0-112583 GCA_963675125.2 uncultured Sedimentibacter sp. | reverse complement strand
CTAAAGATGAGATGTATCCTTTTTAAGCGGTATATTAATATTTTTTCTTGATATTTACCATAATATTTGTTATAGTGAATAATTATATGTTCTAGATGGAGGTCTTTATGAGTCAAATATTACTTAAAAATGCATATATTATAACAATGAATAAATCTAAGCAGTTATACGAAAAAGCAAATTTGCTTATAGAAAATAATAAAATAATTAAAATAGGAGAAATTTCACATAGCGATATCAAAGAAGATGCAGAGGTTATAGACTGTGCAGGAAAAATAGTTATGCCAGGACTTTCAAATACTCATGTTCATTTATCACAGCAGCTGGGTAGAGGTCTAGCTGATGATGTCGATTTACTAACTTGGCTTAGAGAAAGAATATGGCCATATGAAAGTAGCATGAGTGAAGAAGAACAATATATTTCTGCCTTGGCTTGCTGTATAGAAATGATAAAATCTGGAGTTACATCTTTTGCAGAATCTGGTGGATTTCACGTAGATAGTTTAGGAAAAGCAGTTGAAAAAATAGGACTTAGGTGTGCACTTGCTCGCTCTACTATGGATTCAGGAGAAGGGCTTCCTCTGATATGGAGAGAAAGCACAGATTATACATTAAACAAACAAATAGAAGCGTATGAAAATTGGAATAACAAAGGAAATGGCCGTATTAAATACTGGTTTGCAATTAGAACTATCTTTAATGCAACCGATGAGCTATTATTAAGAACTAAAGAATTAGCCGACAAATACAACACAGGAATTCATATGCATATAGCTGAAATTCCTGATGAAATTGACTATGTTAAAAAAAGAACAGGTGGGTATTCAACTGTAGAATATCTATCTAAAATTGGATTCTTAGATAAAAATATATTGGGTGCACACACAGTGTGGTTAACTGATAAGGAAGTTGATTTGTTTAGATTACACGACGTTAAATCATCACATAATCCAGCTGCAGCAATGAGAGTTTTAGGATTTGCAAAGGTTCCGGAAATGTTAAAAAAAGGTGTTGTAGTTTCAATTGGTACAGATGGAGCTCCATGCAATAATAGAATGGATATGATGGATGAAATGTACCTCACAGCATTAATTCACAAAGGAAGAACCCTTAGCCCAAAAACAACACCAGCAGAAACTATAATTGAAATGGCAACAATAAATGGAGCAAAAACACTACTCCAAGAAGATGAAATCGGAAGTCTTGAAATCGGAAAAAAAGCAGATTTAATAATAATAAATCCCAAAAGCATAGGAAGTTTGCCACTTCATGATGCTGTATCAAGTATAGTTTATTCCATGCATTCAACTAATGTCGAATCTACAATGTGTGATGGTAAATGGTTAATGAAAGATAGGAAAATAACACTTGTTTCAGAAGACGACATTTTAAATAAAGTAATAGAAATGGCAGATTCAATTAGGAAAAAAGCAGGGATAGTTCTTCCAGATCGCTTCCCAACAATTAGATATTAAAAATAAACTGACAGGTACTGTTCATGTCACATATTAATGCAATCCTGCATTTTTAAAAAAGACTCTTCCGATTTTTTCGGAAAAGTCTCTTTTTTTATAAAAGTGTTTTATCTGGTGTAACAAGTATTTTTACATGCTTTTTCTTCTCTGGTCCAGTTAAAGCTCCAAATCCTTCTTTTACAATATCATCTAAGGCTATTTTCTTTGTTACATATCCTTCTGCTTTTACTCTGCCATCACTCATTTGAGCAATTGTAGCTGGAAATTCATGTCTGTAAGCTATTGTTCCAACTATTTTCTTTTCACTAAATACTAGAACATTAGGGTTAAAGGTTGTATCTTTTTCCCAAATACTAGTTATAACCATAGTTCCCTCAAATTTCAGACTATCGAGTCCTATATTAAAACCAATTTGAGCTCCTGTTGTTTCAAAAGCAGCATCTACCCCTATGCCACCTGTTAATTTTTTTACCTCTTCAACTACATTAACTTCATTAGGATCAAGAACTACATCTGCACCAGCTCTTTTTGCATATTCTTGTCTTACTGATTTTCTTTGTAACACTACAACAAGTTTTGCACCCGCTGCTTTTAAACACTCTATTGTTGCAAGTCCTATAGGTCCTGAACCTAATACTAATGCGGTATCTCCTGTCATAAACTTTGCCATTCTTATAGAATGCAATGCAACCACCATTGGTTCAACCAAGGCTCCATTTTCATATGTCATTTCATCTGGCATCTTATGAACGAATTCGGCTTGGAAATACTGTATATTCAGCAAATCCCCCGCCTCCTCCACAAAGACCATGGAATCCTAAAGATGAACAAAGATTATATTTTCCTTCTCTACAGGCATCACACTTACCACAAGCTACTATTGGTTCAACAATTACTCTATCTCCAACACTAAAGTTTGAAACACCTTCTCCTATTTCAACTACTTCACCTGAAAACTCATGACCTAAAACTACAGGTGCAACATCTCCACTTAATGGATGTGTCTGTCCCACAGGGATAAATATTGGTCCGCCTAAATACTCATGTAAATCAGAACCACAAATTCCACACCATTTAACTTTAATTTTTACTGAACCTGCTTTAACTATTGGTTCTGCAATATCTTCCACTCTTACATCATTCTTTCCATACCATAATGCTGCTTTCATAATAAAACCTCCGTTAATTTTAAATACTATTTCAAAGTCATTTCGTTCGTTAATTTATTAACGAGTATATATTTTGCAATTACCATGCCAATTCACAATTATTCTAAAATAGCTCTTTTATAACTAAAATGTGCCAAAGTAATACATTTAAAACTGTATCACTTTGGCACATTCGAATCGTGTGTATCATTTTGACACACATTATTCTTTTTATATTTATATATTATATATATCTCAGGTACAAATTAAAAATTCCCCTAGAGGAATTTTCATTTTACAATTATATTATATTTTTTTATTTTTCTATATAATGTAGATCTGCCAATATTCAAAACCTGAGAAGTTTTAACCATATTGCCATTACATTTCTTTAATGCATTTTCTATGATTTCTTTTTCTAAGATTTTGATAGGTACCACATTTATTTTTTCTTTTTCCTTTTCAATAGCATTCACAGCGAAAGACTCTTCATCGATATAATTAGATAAGTCTAGACTTATATCACTCAAATAATAGTCTCTTTCAACCACATTTCTAAGCTCTCTTACATTTCCACTCCAATTATGTTCTTTAAGCTTATTAATATAGTATGTGCTTACTTTTTTACCTAACTGACCATTTTTAATATCTAATTTTTTCAAAAAATATTTTACGAGAATTTCTATATCCTCTTTTCTATCATTCAATGGTATTGTTTTTATATTCATAACACTTAATCTGTAATAAAGGTCTTGTCTAAAATTTTTCTTTTTAATTTCTTCTTTTAAATCTCTATTAGTAGCGACAATAACTCTGACGTTAAGCTGCTTTTCGTATGTTCCTCCAACTCTAGTTATTTTATTATTATCTAAAACCCGCAAAAGCTTTGTTTGCATATCTAAAGGCAACTCGCCAATTTCATCTAAAAAAATCGTTCCTTCATCAGCTATTTCAAATTTTCCAGGATGTCCTTCCTTAGAAGCTCCTGTGAAAGCACCTTTTTCATATCCAAAAAGTTCACTTTCCACAAGTTCTCTTGGTATAGAAGCACAATTTATTGCTACGAAAGGTCCTGAAGATCTGTCACTATAATTATGAATAGATTGAGAAATAAGTTCCTTTCCAGTACCACTCTCTCCTTCAATCAATATGTTACAATCACTCTTAGATGCTATTTTTGCAAATTCAATCATTTCTTTCATCTTTGAATTATTAGTTATTATGTCATCAAAGTTATATGTAGCTTTATAACCCACCACTTTACTTACTAGTTTGTGTACATCTTGTGTTTTTCTAAAGGTTATTACAACTCCAACAAACTTTTCATTAACGCTCATAGGCACTGCATTTATAATACACTTAACTCTGTTGTTTTTTATATAGAAATCACACTCAACATTATTATAAACCTTATAATCTAAAGTGATCATTTTATCAAAACTAACATTTCTTAAGGTCTCTTTTATATTTATATTAATAATTTCTTCAAGACTTATATTCAATATTTCAAGTGCTCTACCATTAACTTTTTTTATATCTAATTTTTCATCTAAAACAATCATTCCCTCACATGTGGAATTAAATGTAACATTCATCAAATTATTTGCAACAGTTAAAGCTAATTGCTTTTGTATTGAATGTGCCGCTGCTGTTACTATTCCTAAAGTATGAGAATGTGCATTGTAATAATTTCCAGACATATTAATACATCCAATAATTTTTCCTTCTTCATCATGAATAGGCGAGGCTGAACAAGTCCAAGAATGCTGACTAATATTGTAATGGTCTGCTCCTATTGTCTGTATGGATTTATCTATACATAGAGCAGTACCTATGGCATTAGTTCCAACTGCCTGTTCAGTCCATAATTCACCCTTAACAAAGTTCAAGTCATCCATTTTTTTAAGCATACCTTCATCACCAATAACTTCAATAATGTATCCATCTTTATCAGACAATATAATAGCAAATTCTGAACCTCTCACAATATTATATACATTTTCCATTATTGGTCTGGCTACTGAAATCAGTAATTCATTTTCATATGTTTTATTGTTAATTCCTAAATTTTTCTCTTGGTGCACATTTTTATTAATAGGATCTACCCCAAAGCTTTTACATCTTTTCCACGAATCTGCTATTTCTGTTCTTACTCCATCATTTATATTGCCAGTTTCTATAAAATTTCTCCATGATTTTTCTATGAATTTTTTGTAATCTTCCATATGTCTCCTTGATTTTTACTCTCCAAATGCTTTAGTATTTACTATTATTTTATGTATTTAATCAAAGTCTAACTTCAACAAAATTTTTCGCCTCTATGCTGTTTTCAGTAACTTCGCAATCAAGAGCTATTATATTTACACCCTTATTTTTAGCTAATACTAATGCTTCACCAAACTCCCTATGAGTTTTATTGTTTGGAGTAAAATATGTTATATCTTTCATCTGAATTATAAACACAACATAAGCTTCGAATCCATCCTCAACAGAATTAATTAGTTCATTTATATGTTTTAGTCCCCTTAATGTTGGGGCATCTGGAAACATTGCTACACCATTTTCCTCTAATGTAACACCCTTAACCTCAACAAATATTTTCTTGTCTATAGTTTCTATATAAAAATCAAATCGTGAATTTCCATATTTATATTCTGGTTTTATCATCGTTATATTTTCAAATAGCCCAGAATTTTTAACCCACTCGTGAAATACTTTGTTAGGCACTTGACTATCCATATTTATTAATCGTTCACCCTTGTATACTGATATTAAATCAAACTTAGTTTTACGAGTAGAACTATCAAATTCCTGCACAAATACAGTTGCATTGTTAGTTAAAAGTTCCTTGCAACGGCCTGTATTTTTTACATGACATATTTCGTTTTTACCTTCTAATTCGATGTTTGCTATAAACCTATTAGGTCTATTTATAAATTTCGCTTTTTTTATATTTTTATATATCATATTTCATCTCTTTAATTATCCTCATTTAATGTTTATAAACTTATTCCTTCAAAAACTTTACCTATACTATCATTAATAACTAAATTAGCCATACTATCCATAGATGTCGGCGACTTATTTATTAAAATCAATTTATTCCCTTTATAATATCTAATTAATCCAGCCGCAGGATATACTGCTAAAGAAGTACCCCCAATAATTAATACATCAGCATTAGATATGTAATTTACCGCTTTATCAATAGTTTCATTATCGAGACCCTCTTCATAAAGAACTACATCTGGCTTAATTATACCATTACAAGTACATCTAGGAATCCCTTTGCTTTCTATAACTTTATCTACATCATAAAACTTCCCACACTTCATGCAATAATTTCGATGTACAGAACCATGAAGTTCCAACACATTTTTGCTTCCTGCTTTTTGATGAAGTCCATCTATATTTTGAGTAATTACTGCTTTTAGTTTTCCAATTCTTTCAAGCTCTGCAAGCTTTATATGTGCTTTGTTTGGTGAAGCTTCTAAAAATATCATCTTGTTTTTATAAAAATCATAAAAATATTCAGTATTACTTATAAAAAAGCTATGTGAAAGTATTTGTTCTGGTGGATAACTATATTTTTGATTATATAACCCATCAACACTTCGAAAATCAGGAATACCACTCTCTGTAGATACTCCAGCTCCTCCAAAAAACACTATATTATTACTTCCTAAAATTAGATCTTTTAACTCATTATACTTTTGCATAGCATACTCCTTTTCAATGCATGATGAATACGTAGGGCATTAAATTATTATATATAATATTCTAACACATTTTTATTAATTTCAACAGTTTAAATATTTCTAATATTAATTTAAACTAACTATAAGGAAGAAAAAAATTGCGTGAGTTATTATTGCAAAGTGAAAGTTATCTTTTCACCTTAAACATACCTGATACATTATAAAATTATAATTTTAAGTTTCCATTTTGTAATAATATGGTATAATGAATTGTGTTTTCGAAAGAAACTAAAGTATTTGGAGGTAAAAATGAACAATAAAAAATTTATAAGTTTATTCATTATCATAGTACTTTTATGTCAAATAATTATACTGACATCATGTGCTAATACTCAAGTAAACCAAGAAGATGAAATTCCTGTCACTGATAATGATGAAGGATTGGATAATAAAGAAACATCACCTGTATGGAAAAGTGAAATGTCATCTTATGATGTCAATATCCCCTATATATTGCCTGAATTTACGCCTCAAGTTAATAATTATGATATTTATAAAGATTTGTCAAATTTATTTAATGCAGATCAATACACTGGTTTTACAGAAGAACAAAAAAATTCTATTTATGAAGATGGGTTTGTTGTTTTAAAACCAAGCTACTCTGATCTTCAAATGCACCATATCTACGAGTTTCCTATGTATAAAAAGTCACCTATGTTTATAACTGTTGATTCAGCATTGCATTTATATCATATATTTTATGATAATAGTTTAAAATATATTGAATTAAGTTCTATGTATGAAAAATTAGATAAATTATCACAAAGTATGCTTAAAAAGAGTATTGAATATTACAATGATCCTCAATATGAAAATTTAAAAGAAGAGTTAAAGTTTGTATCTGCATATTTTATGACTGCTTGTAGGTTAATGGAAATAAATATAGATGAACATAATATACCATCTGAGATATCATCAATGGTTGATAAAGAAATAGTACTTATTAATGATGCATCTGAATTTATAGAATCCCCTATACTAAACAAAGACCTTGATTATTCTCAATTTGTTGTAAGGGGACATTATGCAGGAAATGATAATCTTATTAGATATTTTAAAACTATGATGTGGTATGGTCAATGTGGCTTCCCTGTATTTATGGATAAAGAAACTGAGCCAACTTTGGATATGGATAATATGGTTAAATCTATGATTATTACTTCTCTAGCACTTAGTGACGAAGAAACTTTTAAAAACTATGAAAATATTTACTCAACTACAGCTTTATATACTGGATTATCTGATGACTTAGGAATCTTTGAATATAGGGATTTAATTAAAAAAGTATATGGTACTAATCCTAATATTAATATTTTTAAAGATACTTCCTACAATGATAAACTATTAGAACAAGCATTATTGTTGCCCGAACCAAAGATACAAGCTAAATATTCAATGGTTACAACGCCAGTTGGTAAACAATTTAGATTTATGGGGCAAAGATACTCGTTTGATGCTGAAACAATGCAAAATTTAATTGAACCTCAACTTCGCCCTGTGCCATCAGGACTCGATGTTATTTCTGCTTTTGATAATAAAAGAGCTGAAGAAATACTTGATATTTATTATGGACCAAAAGTAAATTGGCCAAAATACACAGAGAATTTAGAAATAATGCGTGATAAGGAAATATCTATAACTGATAATGAATGGAAATCAGATTTATATAATGGTTGGTTATGGAGTATAAAATCTTCTTCTGTTTCTTTTGAAGGTGTGGATGGAATGCCTCAATTTATGAGGAATCAAAAATGGACTGATAAGAATATACATACAGCACTTGGTAGCTATGCTGAACTAAAACATGATAGTATTTTGTATAAAAAACAGTCCGGCGCTGAAATGGGCGGTGGAGGAGACATGACTATTCCATACAATTATGTTGAACCTAATGTCGAAGTTTATGCAAAATTAACATGGCTTGCAAAAAATACAAAAGAGAACTTAAAAGTTAGAAATATGTTAGATGAAAGTTCAACGCAAATACTTGATTCAATAATAGAAATGCAAGAAACTTTAATGAATGTTTCTGTTAAAGAACTTACAAATCAAACTATAACTGAAGAAGAAAATATAAAACTTTACCAATATGGTGGACGAATAGACTATATCATGCAAGATTTAAATATTATGCTCAATAATGCTGGAATAAAAGATGATGACAATTATACTTCTGCTCTTATTGCTGATGTATCAACTGTCGCACCAGATGCATCTGTGCCATCAGGTCATTATTTAGAATTAGGAAACGGGCTCCCTTGTGAAATTTATGTCGTATGCAACACAAACGGAAAAACATATTTAGCTAAAGGTGCATTATTTAATTATTATGAATTTTTATCAGATAAAAGAATGACTGATGATGAGTGGTATAATTTAATTGGTATTAAAAAAGTAATTCACTATCAGGATGAAACGAAAGATGAATTTGTAACCCAAGATTTATATGATGAAAACGGCAATAAAACTGTAGGTGATGATGTTGAATATTTTGAATCTGTAGAAATAACTGAGCCATCACCTCGTGTTCCATCAAAACCAGAATGGACAAAATCATTTATTTCTGAACAAGAAAATAAAGTTACCATTAATGAAGATTTGGAATTAGATTGGGCAAATTAAATGAAAAAGAAATTGATAATTTTTAGTATTTTTTTGGCTGGTTGCATATTGTTTTTATGCAATCAGCCAATAAATTATAATATTAAAATAGATAATAATATCTATAAAATTGTGTTTACGAATAATACTCTTTATTCAAATAATCATTATTTTAAATTTAAAAAACTGCTTCAAGAAAAAATAATTGACTTTAAATTTTATGATATAGATAAAGATAAAAATGATGAAATTCTTGTAATTACAAAACAAAATAAAAAAAGTATTTATGGTGAATATTTAGTTATATATGATACAAATTTAATTAATCAAACTATTGTAGTTAATGAGATCTACAGACAAGATTTTTCCAATATAAACCCTTGGAAAGTGGATGCTTGCAATTTAGATAATGATAATGATACAGATATTTTTATTGGAGTAAATAAAGATACTGTATTCTATAAAGATGTAAGAAATAGACCTTTCTTTTACTCTTGGGATGGAAAAAAACTTTACAAAAAATGGCAGGGTTCTTTTTTTACAGATTGGGATTTAGTTGATATAACTTTTGGAGATTATTTTAATTATGGACATGATTTAGCAGCAGTTTTAGAAAAAAATAAAAACAGCGAATATAGAATTAGTTTATATAATTTTACAGGATTTGGTTTTATAAATATAACTAAAAGTGATATTTATAAAAATGTAAAATGTATAAACACAATAAGAAAGGACAATGTTTATAAGATAGTTTTAACTTTTAACAACTCAAATAAATATAATATTATAGAATTGGTTCCAAATAAAAGGTAATATTGTATTAGGAACCATTTCTTATGATAAAAAGTTTTATTATGCCAAACATAATAAAACTTTTTATGTAAACATTACCATGATATTTTTGTGCTAGAAAAACTGTCCCCACTGTCTATTTCATAAACCTACTTAGAAAGTAATAGTTCAGATATCAAACTATCTGGCGTCTCTCCCCAAATACTTATTTCTATGGATGAATCTTGATTATCTAAGTTATATTTTGCCCTAGCTACCGACATATCAAAATCAATGCCTTGGAAATTATATTTTTCTTCATCTGATAAATTTTCATAAGTTTCTTGCTCTTTGCGTATATAACATATATCTATGATATTATCTTCTTCTGACGCTTCAAATTGTATCTGAACACCTTTAACATAATTGTTCAAAGTATATTGATAAAACATATAATCCATGCCATCCCCTATTTGCTTTACTGCATGCTGCATAATGTTACTAGCTTCAAATTCATCTATTGTCATCCCCATATACCTTGTTATATCGGATATATCATATGGCGTATAAGGTGAAGGAGTTTTTTCTAGGGCTGTAAACCCTGATACTAACTCTTTTTTTTCATTGGTCGCTACCATCTCATCACCAAAGAAAAACCTATTATCTGTTCCTCTTCCATCTTGAAAACTCACAAAAAATCCTGCATAATCAACTAACTCATTGGTTTTGATAATCAATAAAGTATCTTTTAAATGATCATAACTCTTAATCTCCACTCCAAAACTCTCGTAAGCATAACTACTATAATTAATCTTTACATTATTTACTTCTCCAAAAAAAGCCATTTTGTATTCATAACTTGTTCCATTACCACTAGTAACCTCCAAGGCATCACATACGACCTCTTTTAAAGAAGATACGTCTACGCCATCAATATTTGGATAGGCATATGTGGTAATAATCTCGTCATTTGTGAATTCAATAGTTTCTTCTTCTGGGGATATTTCTTCTTTTATTTCTTCAACTTGTTCTTCTTTTAAATTTGTTTCTGCCTCCATCCCAGCTTTTATTTCTGATTTTAATTCTTTTTCTGTTTTCGAAGTTTCATTTCCAGAACATGCTGTAAGTACTAACATTAATAATACAAGTACGCTAATTATTTTTTTCATTAATTCCCTCCATGTATGATTATTTTTTTACTTTAACAAGTAAAACATATATTTCTTTTAGAATGCTCGTAACAATTGGATATCTATTCAAATTAAATATAATCTTCATTACACGTTACTCCAAAATTTATTACTTCTCCAATATCTCTCTTAGCTTGAAGTAATTTTTCCCTAAAAGTATCTTTAATATGATACTTAATACGGTAGTGGATTTACAGTATAGTTACTATATGTCGCATCACATTTCCAAGTTCTTATACCAAATGTACCTACATCACTATATGTTTTATCTGTAACAGATATATAGTTTTTTCCATTTACAGATACACTTATTTCTGAACCATTTGTCTGAACCCAATCACTAGCACCAGTAAACCAACCACCAGCAAAAGCCATGTTACTTGTCATAATTGCAATTACAATGATTAAACTTAAAATTTTTCTCATAAAATATCTTCCTCCTTGGTATAATTTCACATATTATATCATAAAACGTTGATTTTATAGATATTTTTTCTATTTTACCTTATATTACCACGTAATGAGGTTATGTTCTTAAACTCATGCGGTACCAGGTACAGCTTGAGTTTAAAACAAAAAAAACGATACATAACATATCATTTTTTGTTAGGTTTTATATTTACGATCTTAATAATATAATCGTTCCAATTTAATTGTTATACATTATGTGATTAAATATTAGTAAATTATCGAATTTTCCCATAAGTGTTGATATTAGAGAATTTATAAAGCTTTTTTGGTGATTTTTTTAGAAATTATCATTTTCATGCCATTTAAATCATTTTCAAAGGCTTTTTTGTTTGTATGTTTTTTATATTTATACATTCGCCATATTTCATTTAATTAAACTTATAATGCTATATATCAATTACTTTAAAAATGTATTGAAATTTATTTAAGTTTATCTTAATTCCTGCAATTTTTAAAAGTACTACATATCCGAACCAGTGCCATAACAAAAAGTACTTGACTGATTGTATATTTAGTGTAATAATATCATTACGTATATATTGGTGCCAAACCATATAACAACAACCGAGCTCTAAAGTGCTTAACACACTTTAGAGCTCGGTCCATTTATCAATTACTTCCTATGCTGGCTAAACATATTTTGCTTCACAGTGGAGTCCACGCAACATTGTAATAGTTGCAACTAAAATTTCACCTGATTCAGCAAAAATACATCGTCGCCTATTCCTGTCAACTCTCCCGTCTTAAATGCAAAGACACAAACCTCCTGCCAATAAGCCCCACCAAACTTTAGTGTTCTGAGGTTCAATATGATTTTTCCACAACAACAATAGATCTTCCTTTGACTTTGCTTTCTTAACTTGTTCTGTCATTCTCCGTAGAATTTTCATTCTATGGAATCTATATTTTGAGTTTTAACCTTCTATTTTTATTTTGCTATTATAAACATCTAAATTTAATTCACCCATAAGTTTACTTGAAATTAGTCCTGTAATCATAGAATCACTAACATTAACTAAAGTTCTTGCCATGTCAATCAATGGCTCTATTGCAATTAACAATCCTACTAATCCTACCGGCAAACCCATAGCAGGTAAAACTATTAAAGAAGCAAATGTTGCTCCGCCTCCTACACCAGCAATTCCAAAGGAAGATAAAGTTGTTACTAAAATTAACTTAATTAAAAATGCAGGAGCTAACGGGTTTATAACTACCATTGGTGCTATCATAACAGCTAGCATCGCAGGATAAACTCCTGCACATCCATTTTGTCCAATACTTGTTCCTAGTGAAGCTGACAAATTAGCATGCCCTTGTGATACCCCAAGCTTTTCTACCTGAGTTTCTACATTTATTGGCAAAGTACCGGCAGAAGATCTCGAACTAAATGCAAACATTAATGGTGTTGCAGCTTTTTTAATATAAGTTATAGGATTTAATCCAAAAATAGCTAAAATTAATAAATGAATAATAAAAACTATGGCTAAAGCTGTATAAGAAGCAATTACAAAATTAATAAGTCTTAATATTTCGCTAAAGTTATTAGTTGAAACTAACTTTGTCATAAGAGCCAATACCCCATATGGCGTAAGTCTTAAAATCATTGTCACCATGCGCATAACAATGTCATGAGCTACTTTTATAAACTTCGCAAAGTTTTCAGCAGATCCTGGATTTGATTTTCTTAATCCTATAGCCGCTAAACCTATGAAAGATGCAAAAACCACTACAGATAATGTTGAAGACCTTCCTTGGCCTGTCATGGCATAAAATATATTTGTCGGTATTATTTCATATATCTGCTGTTGAATTGGTTTTTCCTTGAAACCATCCAAACGTGTTTCAATATTTTCAGCAGCCTTTTGCTCATTTTCTCCTACTTGAAACCCTTCAGCTGAAAGATTGAATAAATTGGCTGAACTTGCACCTATGAAGGCTGATATCGCAGTTGTTATTAGTAATATAGCAATAATAATCGCTGCCATTTTACCTAATTTTTTAGAATCCTGGTTTATTATAGCAGATGTAATCGAAATAAAAATCAATGGAATTACAATCATGCTTAAAAGTCTAACATAACCAGTTCCTATAACCGAAAACCATGAATTGGACTGATTTACAACATCTGATGAAGCCCCATACTTTAATTGAAGTATAGTTCCAAAGATAATTCCTATTGTCAATGCTAAAATAACTCTAATTGTAAAAGATACCCTCTTTTTCTTTAGTAATACTAATCCGAATATTACAGATAACAAGATGATAATATTTATTGCTACTAATATATTTGTATTCATACTATTCTCCTTAATTTTTTGTATTATTTATTTTGTTACCATTTTAAATCCTTGCTTTCACCACCTTTTTTATTTACTAAAAACAAAAAATCCCTGCCTCTGATTACACTCAGAGGCAGAGATTTAACTCCGCGATCCCACTCTGTTCAGACAATATACCATAGTAGTAACAATGTCTATCTCATATCCAACACCGACATGTTGTATCTCTATAACGGGAGATCCGTAACAGCCTACTATAATTCGGCCTAACATTCATAGGGGCACTTCAATTAAGTTTATGCATAGAGCTTTCTCAGCCTTGAAGCCCCTCTCTGTATGTTCTACATAATTTACTTTCCCTAGTCATTATGTTTAACTTATTAAATATATATATTTAATATATTATATATATTTTTACCATAGAATTATGAAGATATTATGGAGAAAACTATATTTTTTTAGATATTTCAAATATGTTGTAAATTGTCAAGTAAAATTGACCACTTTTTGGAGTGACCCCCAAGAGGAAGAGTATCAGACTGCGTTTTTGCTCAGTCTGACGTCCCCTATTCTACTTGTTTGTTACAGAATTTAATGTGATTTGCCCATCATTATATTCAATGTCCGAAATAAAGTCAGTTTTATATATGTCAAAATTTACGAAGTTATCCAGTCTAGATATAGCGGCGGCATATAGAGATACCCCCATATCATCGTTGTTTATGATAATCATATCCTCATTCATATTAGTGTAATCAAAAACAACAACTTGTTTTGCTACTGGGTCAAAATAAGCAGCACGAGAACGATGGAGTCCAGATCCCCATGAATATGTAAAATACAATTCTGGGTTTTTGTCGCCGTCCAAATCTGCAAGAGCCATGCTTGTTACACCCAAGCCGCCAAACCATTCGCCAAGTGGGTATACATTGCCATCGTATAGCAGAAAAGATGCACAGGAATTGTCATATTTGAAAACTCGATATTCAGAGTGTTTTTTGATGTTATCTGGAGTGATGTTATAGCATGTGTCATTTTCATAGCCAGACTCAAAATCCTGTTGTAGAGATAAAAATTCTTCTACACCGTCCTGTGTGCCAGATATAGTGGCTTTCATTGGTATTTTTCCGTCAAATTTTGTAATTTTATAAATATTCCAGGTATATTCGCTCTTTTGAGTATTTACTGTGTCCTTATGTATTTTCGATATCCACATCTCATCGTCCAGCTGATAAATTCGATAAACAGTAGAAGCAGAAGTACTGGTCAGCGTGTAATAATATCGTTCTTTATAGGATGAAATATCAGGAATGCCCACATCATCTATTATAAAGCTGTTCTTAAATTCATCCTCATCCACTGAATCACGCTCATATGCAACCTCAAATCTTTGCTGATTACCAGTCTCATCTGTTATAATTAGCAAGTTTTTCGTAAGAGTATAGTATTCTATGTACCCATCAGAGGCAACAAAGGAACTAAGTGGATTCATATAGAGCTGCGTTTCAAACACATAATTGCCGTACAACTCATAGTTCTCCTTAGTCTTTATATTTTCCATCGGGTTTGCGGCGCAAGCGACGACGACCACTATGCAGAGAATGGCGGTGATTACGATAACCCATTTTTTAGGCTCCCTAAACCGCAGGATGTTTTTTACACGTTCTCGAATGTCAGTCTCTCCAAAAGCAAGAGGGCTTGCAACTGGAAAGCGACGGTTCGCTGCAAAGGACAGAAGTGATGAGCTGTATTCATGAATAATATCCGTGCCAGTTTCCGATAACACCTTTTCATCACAGCTCATCTCCATATCCTTTGTCATCAGCATAAAGGCAAACCAGACAAGTGGATTAAACCAGTGAATGGTTAGCATACAAAAGCTTAATGGTTTTATAAGATGATCTTTTCGTTTCAAATGGAATCTTTCATGTTGAAGGATATATAACCGTTCCTGCTCTCCCAACCCGAACGGGATATAAATGCGAGGACTTGTAAAGCCTAGAATAAAAGGTGATCGAATTTTGTCAGATTCAAATACATTGCCTTCTAAACGGATTGCGGTTGCCATACGGCGTTTCAGGCGGATATAGGTTATGATGCTGTAGAAAAGAAGTATGATGATACCTGCGCACCAAAGGATTGTGCCAAGCAGTATCCAGATTTGCATAGGGTTGACACTAGTGTATGGAGTAGCTGGAGGCAAACTTTCACTGATATAGGAATTTATGGTCGGGATACCTACCGTCACCCTTGGGGTACTCATATATCCTATATTTGCAGGAACATAACTAAGTGCCCCACCACCTCTCTGAGCCACTGTCATATCAAAGGGTTTTATTTGAAAAATGCTGAATGCTGAGGAAAATGATATTGGGCAAATCAGACGAAAAAGCACGACAGTCCATAAGAGATAGGAATATTTTTTCGGAGTTCTTTTCAGTAGGAATCGAATAATAACAACTGTAATTATAACATAACTCGCCGTAATGCTCATATTTAATATTCTCAATAATAATGTTTCCATGTTTACCTCTCTTTGTGTGCATCAATCAGGTGTTTGAGTTCAATAGCTTCTTTTTCTGAGATGATTTTTCCACCGAGAAAAGATGTGAGAAACTGTGGTAATGAGCCCTCAAATGCTCTTTCAACAAAGCATTCACTCTCAAAAGCCTGTACCTGCTCTTTGGGGACAATGGAACTTACAATAGTATTCTCGTTTTTTAGAAGTTCCTTATCGCACATTTTTCGTAACACAGTATAAGTAGTGGACTTTTTCCATCCTAGTTTTTCAGCACATAGCCTCACAAGTAGACCCGATGAAATTGGCTCACTCTCCCATACTACCAACATAAAACGGTAATCACTTTCACAAAGTTTCAGATTTTCCATATACGTACCTCCTACATGGTTTATAGTTATAAACTATAAACAGTTTATAACTATAAACCAGATTTGTCAATAGAAAAAAAATTTACTTTATCCATATCTTTCTTAAACAAGATTCATGATTAGTAGATTCGTGGTAGTGCCTATCACCGCTGGTCTTCCTATTGGTATTTCATAAATGTCAGCATTTTTACGTTGACATTTATGAAATAATAACTTAATTTAATCTAAACTTACTTATCATTTCATTTAAATGCTCAACCTGTGCCGCTAGTTCCTCACTATTAGCTGCTGAAGTCTCTGCCGATGCTGCATTTTCTTGAACTACAGATGATACCTGTTCTACACCTGTCTTTATTTGATTTATGGATACAGTTTGTTCCTCTGCCATTCTAGCTATTTCTGCTATTATACTGCTTGCTTCATCAGTTGTACTTACTATTCCCATTAAAGATTTTCCTGCCTCATCTGCTAATGTCGTTCCTTTATTAATGGCTATTATAGAGTTTTCTATTAAGTCTGTTGTTTGCTTAGCAGCCTCTGCCGATTTTCCAGCTAGGTTTCTTACTTCATCCGCTACAACAGCAAATCCCTTTCCCGCTGAACCAGCACGTGCTGCTTCTACTGCAGCATTTAATGCTAATATATTTGTTTGAAATGCTATATCATCAATTACTTTAATAATTTTACCAATTTGACTTGATGAATTACTTATTTCATTCATAGCTATTAAAAGCTCTTTCATCTTTTCATTACCATTTGTAACTTCACATGATGATCTTGCTGATTTATCTCCTGCCTCTTTTGCTCTATCCGCAGTATTGTTAACGGCCATATACATTTCATTTATTTCTGCTGATAATTCCTCTATAGCACTTGCTTGTTCAGTAGCTCCTTGAGATGTTACTGTTGCTCCTGTTGCTATTTGTGAAGCACTACTATTAATAGAATCAGATGATTCTCTTAAATCACTCATTATATGCTTTTGGGTCTCACTAACATTTACTAATGCAGCTTTAAGTTTTTCAAATTCTCCAGTATATTCATATTTTAAATTTATTCTTAAATCACCATTTGCAAAATGATTCAATACTTCTGAGCTCTCATCTATATAGTTTATATATTTCTTTAACCTATATGTTAGGCTACTAATTGACTGTGCTAATTTGCCTATCTCATCATTTGATGATACATTAATTTCAACGTCAAGGTCTCCCTTAGCTAACTTGTCTGCAACTTCTTGTATATCTTTTATTGGTTTTGTCATTTTCGTTATCATTATAAATATTAGTATTAATAGTAATATCCCAACAATTAAGAAATTTCCAACTATCCCCATTGACAATTTTTCTATAGCCGCTGAAAATTCATCATCTCTTATACTTACTATTAACTTCCACCCAGTATCCCCTATCTCATTTACAATTCCTATACATTTTTCTCCATCAACCTCATACTCTATTGCTTCAGAATTTTTCTCTTCAATTGCAGCTAACAATCTCTCGTCAAAACCTACTTCAGTAACATTTTTTAATATTTTATCTTTATCCTTACTATAAGCTATATTATTATCACCTGTTAGAAGAGTAAAAAATCCAGTCTCACCAAATTTGTTGTCACCTGTTATTTTTTCAAGGTCAACTATTTCAATATCAATACATACTTCACCAACAATTTGATTATTTACTGTTACGGGAGCTGATAATGCAACTGTCATATTACCAGTGTTTAAAGCTACATAAGGTTCTGATATATGTATTAATCCATCTTGTATCGTTCTATAATATACTTTTTTAGTTACATCTACATCTTCATTAACTATTGTTTTTGATGATGTTATATAGCTCGATGGATTATCCTCTACTACATATATAGAACTAACAACATCACTAAATGGTTTTCGAGTATTCCTTAATATTTCAAGTACTGCTTCATAATTTTTATTAGTTGTTACGCTTACTCCAGTTTGCGTACTGACTAAATAATCCTGTATTGTTTTATTAGCTGCTACTGTTTCTGCTACTGTTGTATAGCGTTTCAAATATGCATCAGCCTCACCGCTTACCCTAGTTACTTTTTCTAACAACAACTCATGATTAGTAATTTCGTATTCAGTACGAACGGTATTTGTAATCAAAACCCCCACTGCAGTTAGTAATACTAAACAAGCTAAAAATATTACCATTACAAGCTTTACTCTTATTGATTTTTCTTTTTTCACACTTTTTCTACTTCTCATTCTCCAAATCCTTTCTTAATATTATTTTTTGTTATATATATAAACACTTTAAGTAAAATATAAAAATACTTTTTATCTTAAAAATGATTAACAACAAAAAACCAGCCAAAAATAATCTATTAAATAGATTATTTAGCTGGTTTTAATTCGCTATATAATATTACTTTTATTTATCAATATTATCACAAACAAAGCAGTCACATATTAAACTAAAAAATTTGTATATTAGAAACTTTGGTGCGGATAATAGGATTTGAACCTGCACAGTGTTACCCACACGGACCTGAACCGTGCTCATCTTTCAATTCCACCACATCCTCATTTATTTACAATTATTAAATTGTCTAACCGAAAATAATATTATCATATTATGGAATTTTTAGCAATATATTTTAAGTTCAATTCAATTAAAAATATCTAAGATATGGTAACACTCACAACTGTCTTACACAAAATTATATACCAAAAATAATTTTGAAATACAATCTTATAATATGGCTACTATTATTTCTTCCAATTTTTATTTTATTACCAGATTTCATAATAAGAATATGATTCATTCTATCAATTTTCTTTATATTGTAAAAGTTAATTATATGTCCCTTAACACAATCAACAAAAAATTCCTCTACCAACTTACCTTTTATACTTTTAATAGATTCATTAGTTTCCTCTACCTCATTATCTACAAGGTGTATAATGGTCTTTTTATTTGTCCATTGAAAATACTCTACATCCTGATAAGATATAGTCCTGGCAACCTTTCTCGTATTTAGTTGATACATTCCTAAAGGGCAGTTATAATTACATTCATTAAACATAATAGCATCAATATTTTCATTGCTTAATGGATATCCAATCCACCCAATAGCCATATAGCTTAAGTTATTTACAATGCCAACGCTACTTTTTTTAATATATGTTATTATATCGCCATCACAAATAATAACTATACTTAAACTAATAAATTTAGCTGATATATGCTTCAATGCAATTGATTTTGTTCTAATATACTCAATTTCGGCTTTAATATTTAAATCATTAAAGTATTTCGTCATAAGTTTTTTAATATCTTTTTTTTGAGTAGTATTATTGCTATAAATTCCTATCTTAATCATATAATCATTCCTATTTAATTTTTATGTATTATATGATTAAATATTAGTATTTATTTTAATTTTCCTATAATTGTTGATATTTAAGACTTTAAAAGACTTTTTATGATATTTTTTTTAATAATAATCACTTTCATGCCATTTTAATCATTTTCATGAGCTTTTTTATTAGTATATTTTTTATATTTATACATCAATAGTATTTATTTAATTAAATCTTATAATACTATATATCAATTACTTTAAAAATGTATTGAAATTTTTTTAAATCTATCTTAATTCCTGCAGTTTTTTATTTTCAGGTATACAAGTCCTAGAATAACCTTCGCTTTTGGATATAATAATTCCACTTCGGCAATGGCCTGCTGAGCATAACCATTCCCTTTATTGTATCTTCTTTGCTTTACTTAAATTCAGAAGCAAAATCTAAAATCATCGGTTCCATTTCAACAGAAGGTTTTACTAATTCTATCCTCATAATTTTTACTCCTCTCAAATTATAATTTCTTTCAACTTCGCTATATTCTATGATTAAATCCCATTTACATAATAAAAGTTGTCATTAAATCCAATTCATTCTATATAAATAGTCTATAGTAATCAGTGGTTTGTACAATATTAAAACCAAGGCTTTGATATAAGTTTATTGCTTTGGTATTCCAATCTATTGCACTTAACGAAATACAAGTACTACCATTTTTTATAGCTTTATTAATTGCAAATTGTACTATTTTTTTACCATATCCCTTGCCTTGATAGGACTGAATAACAAATACATCATCTATCTTATCATTATTAACAAGTATAGATGCAATTAGCTTTTCATTATCAAATAGTAAAAAAAGTTTATCTTTATTATCTAGTAATTCTTTTCTTTTTTCTTCATTTAAATCACAACACAAATATGGTTGAAAATCATTTGTCTTTCTTAGTTCATAAAAGCTGGTTCGTAATTCTTCCGCATATTGTTCAAAATATTTATCTTCATAGAGTATAAACTTCAAATCAGATTCAGGCTGTTCTGAACCTTGATAATGTAAATCAAGATCAACATACCACTTTTTATAACCTAATTTTTCATAAAAAGAAGTTGTATCATCTTTGTCAACTTTAATTCTTGAACTTATGAATGTGAGATTGACTTGATCTGCATTCTTCATTATTTCATGATATAGCAGAGTTCCAATTCCTTCTTTTCTTGAATTCGGAACTACATAAGTATATACATCTGCTTTATTATTATCCTTGCCCCATATTCGGAAGGTACTAAATCCTATAATTCCTGCTTTGGTATCATCAAATACAATTATTCTATTACTATTGTCAGTGACAAAGGTAATATTCGTCTCGTCAATCATAATATCTTGTTTTACAATATTAACCAATTGCACTTTATCTTCTAATTTATACTCTCTTATCATTTTCTTCTCCATTTAATTACTCTGACATTAACCTAATTTTAGTTTTGTATAGACATCATATTCCATGTTCTTAAAACTCTTATCGCACAATAATCTATGGATAATATGAACTTTTACCAATTAAACTTTTAATAATATATGTCTCAACATTTGAATTATGAGCTGCAAGTAAAACGTTTCTTTTCTTTGTGTTAAAAATTGTACCCCTATTGACACATTTTAACCTTAATGTCAGCCTTACTTCTCATAATTCTACTTTATAACGAAATTATGAATAATCCGCAATTATTTTTTTACTCTAATTAGCAAAAAATCCGGCTTATGAATGTTATCCTTATATTCAGGATATTGATACATCGTCACTTCAGAAGGAATTGGCTCTGACATCTGCTCAATGCAAAAGCCAGAATCAATTAAAGTGTTGACTAAACTTGAGAATGTCCTATGATACTTAATAACTCCGTCCTTAAACCATTGAGATTCTCTTTTACCATCAATGGAATAATTCGAAATATTAGCATAAATCTTATTGCCAATTTCATCTATAGTCCATCGACTTCCATATGTAAAGCTTGTGCTAAAAGGATGTTCTTGAGAGAAAACGAACCTCCCACCTTTATTCAGTAATCGATACACTTGTTCCACGACCATTTTATAATCCTCGACATAATGCAATGCCAAAGAGCTCACAACCAGATCAAAAGATGAATCCAGTTCTGCTAAATCTTCCATGGCCATTTTCTTATATGTAATCCTTGGAGATGGATTTTCCATGTTAGCAATTTTAAGCATTTTCTCAGAAATGTCGATTCCTACTACTTCATTAGCTCCCATTTCTATGTACTTAACACAGTGATCTCCATATCCACAGCCGAGATCCAAGATTCTAAGACCACTAAATTTAGGTAGCATAGCAAAAATAGCTGGAATTTCAACTATTACATTTGCATTTACCCCGGATCTTAATTGCTTATATGATTCAAAAAACACATCATCATCATAAATATTTTGTATATTCATCACTTCAACCATCTTTCACTAAATTCGTATTTATCTACATGTAAAATAATTAATAGTTCGTTTTAATATATTGATTCGTAGTAAAATTTGAATATTGAGACATAACTACTGTATATAATGTTAATTCTCGTTTATAAAATTAAACTGGTTAATTCTGTAAAGTTTCTGATATGATAATCAGAAACTTCCATGATTTTCTTCCTTTCATATGGATCTTTTATATCTAAATATTCAGTAAATACTGTTTTCATGCCTACTTTCCTTGCCCCTAATAATTCATCAGAACCCCCATCTCCTACGAAAACGCTTTTTTTATGGTTAACATTCACCCTCTTGATAGCAATATTATATATATCACAATTGGGTTTCAAACAACCTACTTCATATGAAAAAATAGCATCGTCAAATAACTTATATAAAGGCGATTCAGTCCAATACATTGCATCAATTATATCAGCATTGCTAATTAAGCATATCTTTATACCCTTATCACGCAATTTCTGAATCGTTTCAATTATTTCAAATTCTACATTCATAAGTGCATTTTTCATTCTTTCTTTTCTAAATGTTAGCAATTTATTTTTCTGTACTTCACTTACCGACAATGGTATACTCTCAATAATTTCACTGATAATTTCTTCTGCACTGTTCACTTTACCTACTGCTCTTCTTTTATATAACATTTCATTTTCTGCATATAATTCCCATTCTTCAATAGATAATCCTAATACATCATTTTCATTCTTCTCCAAATGATATTTTGGGTTAATCAAAGTAAAAAACAAATCAAAAAATATTGCTTCAATGTTCTGCATGCTAATATTTCTCCCAACTATACTATGCTTTCTATAATCCTACCTACAACAGAATCCCACGGCTTTGCTTGAATCACTTTAATCCCCAATTTTGTACAGGAATCTACCAGCCAATCTCCATACTCAGCGCTGATATCCGCTCTGAAATGTTGCAATTCGCCACCCTCTCTGGAAAGATAATTCTGTATAATCTGATTCTTATCAGCTTCATATATGTATACTTTTTTTACCTTTGGATTTTTAAATGATGCAGCAAAATCAGGGTATATAAAATCACCCTCAATAATAACTGGTACATCAGATTCTATATGGTTATCAACAATTGCCTTTAATCCAGGAGTCATTTCCTTACTTACATCAATAAGCCACTTTACATTGCTGCTGACACCGCTATCCTTCCAGTTTATACCAGTACTCCAATAATGGATTGCCGGAAGTATCTCTTTTGTTGTCATAGTCTTTACAGCTTGAAAAATATCATCCACTTCAATAATATTCACCTTATATAAACGAGCTAGTTCATAGGCGACACTTGATTTACCCATGCCTGAAGCACCACCTATAAGCAAAACTGTCCAATTTCTGTTCATTTTACCACCCCCATCTTTATCAGTCTTATCATATAATATGTACTATTAACGCTTAATAATACTGAAGCGACGCTATATTTGAAGTTTGTATTACTTAGATAGTATTCTTATGAAGTGCTTCAATCAAAACTCTATATGCGAAAATTTTTAGTTTTTTTTGTCTTTCCTTCCTTGAAGGTTGAGTTATTCTTCTATGTAACCATTCTAAATTTAACTTTTTTAAAATCTCTGGTGTGCGCTTCACTTTTCCAGTGATTACGTCAAGGCTTCCTCCTACACCAAAAACAACTTTAGTATTAATATGATTTTTATGACTATAAATCCATTTATCAGCTAGTGGTGACCCTAATGCAACTATAAGAATATCTGGCTTTGAAATCCTGATATTTTCAGTAATTTGAGTATCTTCTTCTTTACTAAAATATCCATGATGTCTCCCCGCAATTTTAACATTAGGATAATTTTTTATTATATATTCAGATGCTTTCATATTTACTTCTTCATCTGAACCTAATAGGTAAAATGACCATCCTCTTTGATTTCCAACTTTAAGTGCTTCTAAAAGTAAATCATAACCCGTAACACGTTCCGGTACTGGATTTCCTTTTAATCTTGAAGCCCAAACAATCCCTACTCCATCAGGAGTTATTATGTCTGCACCAAGTGATATTTTTTTTAATTCTGGATCTTCTTGAATCTGTACTGCAATTTCTGGATTTACAGTAATTAGATGAAATGTTTTATTACAACCTTCTGATATTTTTATATCAATTAATTCAACTGTTTCTCTTAGATTTAGTTTTGAAAAATCTATCCCTAAAATATTTACATAACTGCTCATCTCATATCCTCTTTCATTAAAATAAATTCATCATAATTGCAAATAATATTAAATGCAATAAATCGCACGTATTATATTACTTATGTGACACTATATAAGAATTATATCAGCTATCTATTATATTGGTTTAATAAACTTTTTTTATAACAAGAGTTAAGTCGTATATGAAATTTTCACCATTCACCAATTTTCCACTTATTAAAAAATTTAATGACTCCTTTATTAGCTCCAAATCATCACTATAGAATAAATCTTTTGAACTTATTGAGCCAAGTTCTGAAGATATTTGTAGATTTGAAGTAGCGTTTTTCGTTGTCGTAACATTATTAAAAATAGTTTCTTCATTTCCATCCTTATAAAAGAAAAATCTCTCAAAATAATTTTTTACATCTGATGGCTCTTCACCTTTAAATGTTAGATCACCTCCGATAAATTTTTCCAAATCATTAGTTACAATAATTAAGCCATTATTTATTGCTATCTTTTCATTTTCTCCACTAAAAGAATAGATTTCAGTTTGATTCTCTGTTCTCGTACAAGATGTAAAAAACCAAAGCAAAATTACAATTAATATAATAGCTGTAAATTTTTTTCTCATTTTTTAAGCCTCCTCATAGTGACGCATAATAATTATGTCCATTTTCTTATAATATTTGTTTAATGCTAATACCATAACGATTACTTGCATTTAATACAACTAGAAATGAAATAATAACTAATATTATATACATAGTTATTTTAAAAATTATCTTTTTATTTTTAGTCTTTTTATAAAGCAAATAGTTCAATATAATTGTCTGTAAAACAAAAATCGGAACAAAGATATAATACATAATTAAAAGTATAGGAAATTCAGCATCTGTTATTAAAAAATAAACTCCTAAAACAAGCAAAATAATAATTAAAATATCTAATGAAAATAATAAAGGATTTTCTCTCATTCTAAATGGATATGGAACAACTTTATCTTTTCTATGCATTAAAAAATTTATATATATGAAATACAAAAATACAAACACTAAAAACATTATATAAATATATAGATACATTTAATTCCTCCTTTCAAGTAATAACGTCTAATTATACTGCAACGAACTTATTTGCTGCGATAGAACCTTTATTTTTATATATTTAGAAATTCATAAAAACAAATAGTTCTTTTGCTTCTTTCATAGAACTACATAATGCTATTCCTGAGATTGGCTTCATATTTTGTATACGCTCAATAATTTCATCAGTATAAAAATGAACTCTCACATACAATTTGCTACTTTAAACACATTCTTATTTACATCAATATAGTTCTATTCTTTCTTTTAATTGTATTATTTCAATTAAATCCACCATATTAATAATACTAATAAGGAAAAAGCAGAAGTCATAGCACCTATTACAGCATTAATACCATAATAAAGATTAAATATTTCAACTTCGCTTTTTTGTGTTTTATTAAATTTTGATATTAACGTAGGTGGAATCAAAAACAAAAGTACACTAATCGATGTTATAATTGTTAGATAAAACAAAGGAGAAAAACTTGCTATTATATTATTTATATAATAAGAAATATCTTGAGCGTATACTCCAAGCATTGTAGCCAAAATTATAATTCCATACATAATAAACCACTTTGTATAACTTCTTCCTCTAAACAATATTTTCCTCTCCTTATTCTATTTTTGCCTAACTTTTTAATAAATAAGATACATTAATAATTTATTATACTTCTTTTCCACAGCTCTTACAAAACTTTGCATCTTCATCATTAAGACTTCCGCAGCTTCTGCACTTAATTTTTATAACTTCCTTTTCTTCATGAAATTTCCCTATATTATCAATAATATCTATATTGCTAACAACATCATTTATCATTTTTCCTTTTGCCTCATTAAATGGCTTCAAATCTTCTTTCGCTTTTTCAGGGTCAAGCAAAAGTCCAGAGCCTGCTGCGCCTTTTGCACCAATATTCATGATTAAAGTACCTGCCATCATTATAATCATACCAATTACAGGGCTTGTAAAAGATGATCTTCTTCCATATGTAAATGGATCCTTCATGAACCTTGCAGTATCAAAAAATACTGATATAAACAATAAAAAACCAATAATCATTATTCCAATTCCTATGTAATATGTTACTTTTCTTTGTTTTGTAATCTTTGCCATTTTAATATTCCTCCATAATATAATTCTAACAATATTTCTTTAATACTATATAGTTTTACTCCCATTTTTCAACTGCAAGCAAACAAGTCAGATTTTCATTTACTACTCTTCTTTTATTACAGAAAATACTTTTTCAGTACATATAACAGAAAGAGGAATATTAACAAATATAATTATAAATGTTACCATTATATCTGCTATAGTATTTAACGGTATAAACTTATCATATACAAATCCCAAAATTTTACAATTAAGTATAAAAAACATAATGAAAATTCCCCCATAAATTATAGTCTTCTTCATGGTTTGTTCCCCCTTCTTTTATAAATTAAAATACATCATTCACTTTTGAATTTTATTTTGATTGTTTCCCTATATTTTTTTCATTCATAAACTTTCCCTTTATTTTCTATATTTTTTATTTACGTGTGACATTACCATACAACTTCTCTATATTAATAGTATACATAAAACGCATATAAAAAGATACCATATTTTTACATATTACAGCAATTTGATTAATATTGATTATCATTTCTTTATTTTGAATAGGTGTCTATATTATTATCTATTAACTTAATGTTTCCATCTTTAATCTCATAACAATTGGCAAAATACATTATCTCATTTGTTTCGGAAACTCTGATAATAGATTCATCTGTTAAGCAAATCAGTTTTTTTGCATATGATGAAGGTAATAAATTATTTTGAATATATTTTACATCTTCAAAACTAAAATGAGGATCTACATTTATATTAACAAGACCTATTCCCTTATAAAACACAGTTTCCTTATCATGTCTTACTAGTACTACATCCTCAGCCATGTTAATAGATCCAGCACTAATACCTATTGTCACACCATCTCTTCTTTGAAGTGAAGGAATCAAGTCGTATTCTTTTATATTTTTAATTTGTTCTTCTGTATTTCCACCCCATAAAAATATTACATCTGCAGTTTCTACTTCTTCTCTTGCACGTTCTTTATTCATCTTATTATCAATAATTATTGCCTTATCAAAATTTATACCTATTTTATTAAAAATTCTCAAATCTAAATCTAAAAATTGTTGATTTTTATCATTATCATTGAAATCTGTTGGAATAAAAACTATTTTTCCACCTTTAATATCAGATTGTAGAAAAGGTACTATTTCATCACTAAATCCACTTTCTTCATTTATTCCACTAAATAAATATTTTGTTTTCATCAATATTACTTTCCGTTTCAATTTATATAAAAAAACAATTTGTTATAATATATATTCTTACTATACTTCAATAATCATTGTGTCAAATCCAACCTGCCAATTCTGTTCATCTGAATAATATTCTATAAATTTCTTTAATGATTCATGATCAAGCCCATCAACTTCTTCAATATGGATAAACACTACTTTATTTGTATCTAATTTTCTTATTATGTTTTTTATTTCAATAAAGTCTGCTTCTGTCCGGCAAAGAGGATGGTCTTCTTTCCAACGTCTTTCATTAGTAATAGGATTTACAGTAAACAATCCAATAGGTAGAATCACGCAATCTAAATGTCCTAAATTTTCAGGTATCCAACCCAATAATTCATCCATTATTATAAGAACTCTTTTATCAACATTTTCAATTATATATCCACTGACAAATGTTTGTGCAAGCTGAATTGGACTTACTATATAATTATTCAATTTAATCTTTTCGTTTTCAGTTACTGTTTGCAAATTTATTAATCCCCAATTATGAAATTTTGATAAATGCTCCCATATAGAAAGGTGAGACTCCATTTCTTTTCTAACATAGTCCGGAACGTAAACATCTATATTTCTATCATAAGGTGTAGGTTTATCTATACTATTGCGATAATCGAAATTACATCCAAACACTCTTAAACCCATCGTATGATCTGCATGATAATGAGAATAAAAGCAAGCATTTAAATTTGTGATATTACTCCTATTGAGCATAAAACTTATTTCTTCTGGCGTATCAAACAAAATTCCAGCATCATGAATAAAAACAGATGGACCTAACCGAGTTTCGGGAATTCCTTTTAATTTAGCATTTTTACATAAATCACAATTGCATAATGGCTTTGGTGTAATAGATGCACCACCAGAGCCTAATATTTCAATTTTCAATTGTCCAACCTCCTTTAGAATTATTATATTTCAAAGCTTTAACCCTGGTTAGTCATCACAAACTAGATAATAACTCCTAATAAACATAATGAGATATTAAAACAAACCACAACATGGAAATTGTTTAATATCTATTCTTATATTCTTTTTTTGCTTTTTCAGTACACTCAGATATGAATTGTCCTTTAGCATTTGTATAACCATCTCTATCATGCTCAAATTTCTTCCAAAGAGAGAGTTTCATTTCTTCATACTGTTTTGCCAAAGCAAAATACTCATTCATATAATCTCTAAAATACAACTCATTATTATCACCTGAATATCTTAAATGAAGATGAAAAACTTTCTCAGCAAATCCCTCATTTGTATAACCTCTATTAAAAGTCTTTCTATTTTCTTCCTCTGCCATACATGTGTATCCATTTTCCACAAGCAATTTTTTGATACCGTTCATAGAAAAATTTGCTGGAATTTCAACAATAATGTCAATAATTGGTTTTGCCCAAATTTCATTTATAGCTGTGCTTCCAATATGATGTATTTTCAATTTTTCTATTAGAGGAAGAAAACTTTGAAGTCTGCTTTCTTCCTCTATATACCATTCTTTCCAATGTTCTTGATGCTGTACAAGAAATATAGGAAATAAACCCCACAGCTCTTCTAAAGTCATCTCCGATAACACTTTTCCCATAATTGCCCTCCATAATTTCCTTTTATCTTCAATGTAATTAAACTATATATTTGCCTGCTTCTGGTTATAAACTTTACTCCACAATCTTAAATAAATGAAATAAAATTTTTTATCCTTAACAACTTTTCGTCGATTTCAATATTTTCTTCAATTCTTAATACTTTACAATCCAAATTATCTAGCCACTTATAATGCAACTTTTTACTTCTTATATCTAAATCACCATCGTCATATTTTGATGCCCATTCCATAAATTCTAGGTGATTTTTGTATAGAACATTTCCTTGAGATATCTTATATCCATATCTATTTTGTTCACGTTCTAACAACCTTTTCATCCTAATTTCCTGCGGAATTCTCAAATAAATTACTAAATCAAAATAAGGGATAAACACATCCCCCCATCCACAAAGAGAACCTGACAAAACCCAACTTTCGTTGTTTTTAATGTCTTTACTTAATAATTCAATTCGCTCTTCTACTATCCTTTTCTTTATATATGGCGGTTCTGTCTTAATCCAAAAATAATTATCCGTATCTAAGTGGCAGCATCCCAGTTCTTCACTAAGCTTTTTTGCTAAAGTTGTAGTTCCAGATCCAGATGCGCCCAAAATATGTATCTTTTTTATCATTGTCACTCCATTCTTATGTGAGAATCAAAATACTGTTCTTGAAAATCAATCTGTTTCCTAATCTCTTCCACAGAAAAGTCCATGTTTTTAGGACAAACAACCCATTTTTCTTCTACATCATCATTTCTATGTACTATAGCAATGATTTTTCCTGTAAATTTTTCTACTGGTACATCGATTCCTATAATGTATGCATCCTGTTCTTCTCCATCGGGAGCCATAATATCTTCAACATATCCATAATTTATAGGATAATACATATCCTTGTGCGTTGGATGATACGAGCCAAGTGCTCTGTCTACAGTAACAGTAACTATTTTTCCTAGCACTGATTCTACATCTGGTTTGTTATACTCCATTTTACCTTTGAATTCCTTTTGTATATGGAGATGCTCTTTCATTCCTACAAGACTTTCTCCTTCAAAATCAAGTTCGATAATGTATGGCATCCAGTCTATGATTCTTATAAATGAGTCGCAATTAAAACTCTTGTCATAATAATTTAAAATAGTACTTAATGCTGTGCCATGGGTTCCAACGACAATGGATGTATTCTCATTATTTCTCAGTATATCTTTCACAGCAGCAATATTTCTTTCCTGAACCATTTTAATAGATTCACCGCCATTTTCATGGTACTTATGATCTGCCCATCGCTTTTGAAGCATTCCATGTTTATTTCCCTCAATTCCCCTTTCTCTTTCCCTGAAACGTTCATCGGTATATATTTCCTTATCAAAGTGCTCGGCACTTTCTAATAATGTATCAATGCTACGTTGATACGGACTACTATAAAAACTGTCAATTTTTTTATCGACCAAGAAATTCTTCACTAATAGCGCGTCCATTTTTCCTTCTTGGGTTAACGGTCTTGTTCTATCATCTTCCCAATCGTGTTCCGACTGGGCATGACGGACAAAAAATATAGATATCATGCTATTCTCCCCTTTCTTTATTATAGTCTCATCACTAATAAATTTCCTTTGCATCCTTTGGCAACTGTCTAACATGAGTTATAAATGATTTTGCGTCAAAATCATTTACTATTTATTCTGGTAGGAAAGTATAATTATTCTATAATTTAAATATCTTACTGATTGTTCAATTCATATGTATCATAATTATATAAATCTATAAAGTCCTTATTAATTACATCTACTTTCATATTATCTTTAATAAACTGATTAACATAATTTGATTTTTCTTCATTGCTGATTTCGTAAGTATTAATATCAGTTAAAGTTTCAAGTATATGTTTATAAACCCTACCTTTTAGGATTGTATTTCTATATGATTTTGGTGCTAGAACATTCCAATACTGTTCTATTGTAGTATCTGGTCTAATCAAGTATTCTTCAATCCATTTCTGAAATTCTTCTGAATTTTCAGCCTGTTGTTTTTGAAAATTTAAAGTTTCATTTACTTCTTTATTTGTAACATCAATATTATTTTTAGCAGCATAATAATACAAGTAGGTTTCTCTGTAGACGTATTCAACAGGATTAGTTGGCCAATTTGGCGTTCCAATATTATTAAGTAACATCAATTTAGTTTTCCTGTCTATAATTTCATGCTTATATATTGGAATCCCATTTATGTAAGCCACTATATCATCACTTTGATTATCACTTTCTTTACTTTCTAATATTTGTTTTAATCCCTCTCCTAAATTTTCATACCAATCTTCATTAAATATATCTGAATTTTCAGGCTTTTTACCAGTACAAGACGTAAAAAAAGTCATTAACGTAATAATAACCAAGAGCAAATATAGTTTTTTCAATAACAATGTCCTCCTTTTCATTATATAAAGAAATTTGCGTGCTTTTATAATTGTAACTGTACTAATATACTTATTACCTATTATTCTTCTAAACCTTCTATATGTGAATAGTCATTGAAATATTGAATATAGAAATCATTACTTTTATTTTCATATTTAACGAGAGTCATATTTTGCAGACCAATTTCTGTAAGGAATTTTTTGCAAACACAATTGAATAAGTTTTTTACCTATTCCTTGTTTTCTATATTCTTTTTTACCATTAAGTCATGGATTGAAGCTACCATTATTTTATATGACACAATTCGTACATATCCAACTAATCTTTCTTCATCCCAAACACTATAAGCCCATGCATAGTTGTACAATTTTATTATTTATAGTTGTCTTTCTTTACCTTCTTCATTCATTTTCAAATTTATATACCATTTAATATTATCTATTCTTATACCTATTCCACATCATTTCCTTATTATACCATTTGATTCACAGAATTGCATTAAGAAAAACCAGTGTTAGAGATTTTTTTCTTTCACCTGGCTTCTTTTAAATAATTTATATAAGTTGGCCTTCATATTAGACTATATCAATTTAAATAAACATACGTAAACGTCAAATAACATCAATCAAATTTATATGTTGTTATTGACTTATTTGACAATTCTCATGTAGCATGGCATGGAATATAAGCGGTACTCAAATAAAAATCTTATCATAGATACAATTAAAATACTTGCTACCAAATACAATTTAAACGGTACAAATATTCATAGTGACCAAGGTGTTCATTACAAAAATAAGGAATATATAAGTTCACAGTTGCTTTGTAAAACAAATGATTCTATTTGCTTCTGCAAATCCCATACTTAAATGAAATTCTAAGCTTGCATTGTTATCCAATTCGCAGTCACTTGCAAATTCAACGCATCCCTTTTCCTTTGCCCATTCTTCACATCTTGTTAATAATTTTTTTGCCACGCCACTGTGGCGAAATTTTCGTTCAACAAATATTCCTTCCAAATAACCTACAGGACTTGTATCTGTACCTTCCACATAATCATTACGTAATTGACATTGAGCAAAACCTACTGCTTGATTATCAATTGCAAACAAAAATATTGCACTTTCTTTATATTCAATAATATCCTCTAATTCTTTTACTAACTCATCTACAGTATACTCTGTCCACATTTTTATTGCCATTTTAGCTATGGAAAATGTATCCTTAGTGGTTGCTTTATATATCATATCTTTTTTCCTCCAAATGCAATTTTTTATATGTACAAATAACAAAAACTGTCTACTATTAAATTATTTTCAATTATCATACATGATTTTATTTAGATCATAAGTTATTCTATAAATGTTTTATTAAAAATTGTGCTCAGAACCGCCTCTGGTATATCCTGATCTAGATAAATCTGTAACATTCCTTTGGGCGTTATCATAAATTGTTTTAATTGTTCATCATGCTCCATGATTGCCTTTGCTTCAATATTTATATGGTCTTTAAATGGAATAATTCGAATGAATTTATCCCCTGAATAATAACTGGGTAATTTTGCCCACATTTTTTCTTCAACCTCATATAAAACACTTTGAATAACTAGTTTTCTTATTTTTATAAACAGATTTTGTATATCATCACAATATTTTACTATATAATTCTGAATTTCACTGTTCAATGATAGACCTCCATAAATTTCAATTTGTCTATGCGTCATTTTATTGTTAGTATCCAACCATAGAATCATGCAAATAAATTCCAGTCAATCTATCCCCAATTATGTCTCGTCTCATAGCAATAAATTCGTTTTTCTTCTAACATAACTGCTATCAGAGTTTAAGCACCGCTACGATTTCCTCACCGTCTGTCTCTCCGTTTTCTGAAAATCCTACAGACGAATACAGAGCTCTTGCAACAACATTTTCTGGTTCGTAAGACAGCCAGCAATATGTAGCCGAACCACATGGCATGGTGCGAATATAATCGAGAGAGGCCATAAGCGCTGCTTTCCCGTACCCCTTGCCTTGATAATTTTTGTCTATCATAAAGCGCCAGATGGTATAATTGCCTTCAGCTACACTTGGCTCATCATCTCCAATACTCCCGTAGCCAAACATTACAAAGCCAATAAGCGTCTCTTCATCGTAAATTGCAAACGGCAAAGCAACATTTCCCGAAACAATCGTCACATATGCTTCTAAAATGCTTTCTGTATTTGTTGCAACAAAACGTTTTTGTTCGTCATTTACAGAGAGCTTAATAACTTTCCATATATTATTCGAATCAATTTTGCGAAACTGTATCATAATTATATTTACATCTCCTCATCTTCGAATTCTAAAAATATTAGATATCTCATAACCTAAATCTCTCAATTTTATAAGCGAAGGTAAAAAATTATTCAACTGTTGCCTTAAATTTTCTAGTTAAAATCAAAGCATTGTTTTCATCATAAACATTTACTATTATTTCTATATTCTGACCACTATATGATGAAAAATCATAGATTAAGTTATATGGAATATCATAAGAACTTCCTAATACATTTCCATTTAATTTATATTCTACTCTAGCTATTTTGCTGTCAACAGCATACTTAACATATGAATTTAACTCCTGTACACTTGCCCCTATCTTATTATTAGCAATTTCATAATAATACATATTTATATCCGAACTATCTTCATTATCTGATAAGTAATACTCACTTTTTATAGCTTGACTATATGCATTTGATACCGTACTGTTACCTGACAACATAAACTTTCTAACTGATTCATTTGCACCAAACAAAAATGCACCCTTTACATTTGGATATTTAATTGGTAAATACGTGTAAAAGTCTTTTATCTGCTTAGCTGAATAACTTGTTATGTCTAACCCTGTTTCAAGATCTCTATATGATGCTCCACCCTCTGATATTATAATAGGTTTCCTATCTCCATATAATGAGTATATGAAATCTAACTGATTGCTCCATCTTCCTCTGTCAATCCCTTGTTTTAACGGATCTAATTCAGGAGAATATACTTGATATGATGACACCCCTACATAATCCACATATTCATCTCCTGGATAGTAATTTGCTATATTATTTGAAGGAAAGAAGTTCGGCGACCACATTATTGCAACTGATGGTGCATATTCCTTAAACACATTTGAGACTAGTCGAAATTTCTCAATATATTTATTATAATCCGTTGTATACCATGGATTAGTTCCATCGTTCATTTCGTTAGCAAATCTTAATATGAATTTACACCCGCTCTTTTCTATATCTTTTGCTAATTTTACTAAGTATCCATTATCTTTAGTTACACTATCTAGTCCATTTATAGGCTGCAACGCTAATTCAATAATCTTTCCCTTTTCTTTAGCTACTTCTATATGACTTTGATACTGTGACAATGGTGTTCCATATACATAATATAACAAATATGCCAAATGGTCTTTTCCTACTAACTTCGGAAATGTATTCATGTAGAATTTTTCTAGTGTATAATCATAAATTCCTGTGTCACCCTCTGCGTATGCTCCTAATATTATTCCTTTTTCCGGTTCTAATGGGGCACCAAAATATTTCATTTGACTCTTTGATTCATCGCTTGTTTTAATATAAAGTTTTACTTCTGATTTTATATAATCTGCTTTTCTTTCAGCAGCTATTTTTTCTTGTGTTCCGCCTTTTATTCCCCAATAATATCCTTCTCTCATCCAACATGATGACGCTTCATCATAATAACCTAATTTAGCATAGCACTCACCCAGATGTCCAAATAATAATGCTGAGTTAGTTGCATCTTCTTCATTTATAAATGCTGGCGCTACACTTGTAAATTTTGATATTGCACCACTATAATTATAAGCAGCCTTTAATGCTACACCATCTGAAAAATCCTTCCAGTAATTTGACGATGCTTTCGCATGTTCTATTCCATAAACTATACCTGAACTATTTTGACTGTCAATTACTACTGATTTGCTTTTACTATCCCAATCGACAATCGCTCCAAAACATTCTAATACTGCTCTGATTGGCAAATATGTTCTTCCATTTGACACCGCTGCTCGTGCATCATTATTAATTATCTGATTGTTTCTAGTTATGTAATTTTTCCCAACAGTAGCCGTAACAGTTACACCATCTTTTTGAACATATGCTGTATTATTAGTTCCATCCCACCATACACTAGCTCCAAACGCTTCCATTGTTACTCTTAAAGGAACCATTGTCCTACCATTCTCATTAACAAATGCGTATCCTGTTGAATTTGTAAATTTTATTTGCTGTCCATCAATATTTACACCTATACTATCCGCAAATGCACTAGTTGTAAACATACAGACAATGATGCAAAAAATCATTATGCCTTTTATTGCTTTCATTATTAACCTCTTTCTATTCTTAAATTATGTCATTTTGTTACATACATTACTATATGTAACAAATAATAACAACTGCTTAGTAATATTTGCGTAAAACAATTCTTTGAATAAGAAATGTTTTACATAAATTAACCAAATATATTTTATCATAACATATAAATAAATGCACCAAAAACCATCTTTTAACTCTAGATTGAACATCAGCAGCTTCTTGTGCATTTAATCTACACAACTGATCAAGATTAGTACTTCATCTCAATCAGTTGTATAGAGTTCTATTATTTTTTTCTGCCTTTATATATTTCTTTTTGTAATTTTGATAGTCCTTTTACCCTTGCTTTTTCTTTTTGCATAGCACTTCTTAATTCTTTTCTCTGAGCAAATTGTGTTTCCTTTTTTAGCTTCACAAAGTTATTCCATCTAGCATTTGAAAGTGTCCCATCATATAGCGCTTTTTTTACAGCACACCCTGGTTCATTTTCATGTTGGCAATCTTTGAACTTGCAATTTTCTGCTAGCATTTCTATATCAGAAAATGTTGAGTTCATTCCATCTACTGCATCCCACATACCTAATTCTCTCATGCCTGGTGTATCTATTACCATACATCCATTTTCAAGCATTATTAACTGTCTAAATGTAGTTGTATGCCTTCCTTTGCTGTCATCTTCTCTAATTTGATTTACATACATTGTTTCTTGACCTGATAATGCATTTACTAGTGATGATTTTCCAACTCCTGATGAACCTAGAAACACTATTGTTTTACTAGGTTGTATATATCTTTTTAACTCTTCCATTCCTTCACCGGTATGGGAGCTTATTGCTATTATTGGAACTCCTGGTGCTATAAGCTCAATTTCATCTCGGATTGAACTATAATCATCTATACACAAATCAAGCTTTGTCAATACAATTATCGGCACAGCTCCACTTTGATACGCTGATGCTAAATACCTTTCTATTCTTCCTATATTAAAATCCTTGTTTAATGATGTCATAATAAATGTGTAATCAAAATTAGCTGCAACAACTTGTTCTTTTATATTAAATGTATCAAGTCGTGAGAACTTGCTTTTTCTTTCTAACACATAATAAATAGTATCATCACCACTTGGATTTGGCTTAATTAGAACAAAATCTCCAACTGTTGGGTACAATATATCTTTATTGTTACAAAATATTGAACTTTTTAATCTAGCTCTTTTTTCTTCATCACCTCTAATTATATTATATTGATCTTTTTGCACTTCTGTAACTCTTGCTACAATTAAATCTATATCATTTATTTTCAAATCATTAATTTGCTTTTTAAAAAAATCGTCATATCCATACTTTTCTAATTCATTTTCACTCATTTAATTCCTCCGTATTTTTATAATTATTTAAATTTTTAATTTCTATACTTAATTTTCTCATAGTTACCACTCCTTGTTTTTTATTTGCTCTCATTAAAATTGGGCATAAAAAAACACGACCCTTCGATCGTGTAATAAGTACTATAGCCATATTCATGAAAGGTTAAATTTCCGCAAAAATACAAAATATATATATCCATATTTTTGCCATATTCAGTTTAGTTTAAAATCACCCTTAATTCTCTCAACATATTAAACAACTCCTTTCACGAGTATACATTTTCTACAATATATAGCATTTCACAAACAACTCACAAAATTCAATATATTAGTGATAAAATGTACTCTTTAATTAAAATTATTATATTGCATTATTAAAACTTTGTCAATCTGCTAATTGATATATTTTCCCATTTTATTGTTATATAATACCAAACACCTTGAACCGATTGCATTAATAGATAAATTAACACAGTACTTCTAACACATATGGTAAGAAATAATCTAACATAACTTTTCTTCTAAATCTGAAAATCCATAAATGGTGTCGGTTCAGTACTTACATCATAGAAATGCCACCATTCTTTTTCATAAGCTAAAAACCCAACGCTCTCCATAACTTCTTTCATATATGTCGCATTTTTTCTTCCTTCTTCTGAAGTTTTTGTACATTCCAAAGAAGCCCTTTCTGTCATATCATCAAATTCAGATGGCATAACTATATCATTTCCATCTAAATCAGTTAAAGTAATATCTACACAAAGACCATTCATATGGGTTGGTCTGAATTTTTTTATCTTACTCATATCAGGCGGTCTTGCTACAAAATCACTATTCGGCATTATTTCCCAAAATTTAGCCTGTGCACTAATAGGTCTGTATGCATCCCAGATTTTCACCCTGTAACCTGCAGCCTTAAATATATTCTTAGCCTTTATTAAAATTTCTGCAGTGTTTTTATCTATCCAGCATTCACCTGAATTATATATCTTTTGACCAGTAAAATTATCAGTCATTGCATACCTTAAATATATAATAAAGTCATTGTCTATTTCGACTAATTTGACCAAATTTCCTTTTTCATTATACATAAATTTATACTCCTTTATTAAGCAATGAGATAACATTTTCAACTTGAAGTTTTACTCCTAAAATCATGCATTCTTCATCAATAGTAAATTTAGAATGGTGTAAGTCTACTCTAGTCCCATTTTGTTGATTATAACAACCCAAGTGAAAATAACATGCAGGTTTATTCATTGCAAAATAGGAAAAATCTTCACAGCTTAAATCAGGGAATTCTTCTAATACAACATTCTTCTCACCCACAAGGGACTTAGCATTCATTTCAACCACACTAGTAACTTCATCATTATTAATAAGAGGACTATAGCTTTCAGCAACATTGAATTCTATTTGTGCTCCCATTGCTCTGCCTACGTTCTCGCAAATTGCTCTTATTTTTTCACGTACACTCAACCTTGTTTCTTGATCTAATGTTCTGATTATACCTTCAAGCTTTGTATAATCAGCAATTTGATTTCTAACAGTACCGCCTTTTATCATTCCAAAAGTACATACTGCAGAATTCAAAGGAGAAACATTTCTACTTATTACTGTCTGTACTGTATTTATAATATTGGCTGCAACGGAAATTGTATCTATTCCTTCATTGGGATGAGCACCATGGGCACTTTTGCCTCTTATGCTCAAATCTATTATGTCAGATGCCGCGTACATTTTTCCGTATTTTATACCCACTATTCCAGTATCATATGCAGGTTCGACGTGTAGCCCCAATACATAATCCACCTTAGGATTTTCCATACAGCCGTCCTTTATCATCCTTTCCGCGCCGCCTATAGTTTCTTCAGCGGGCTGAAAGAAAAATTTTACATTTCCTTTTAATTCTTCTTTTAAAAAGCTCATTATTCTTGCGGTGATTAACAAAATCGAAACATGAGAATCATGACCACAGGCATGCATTATGCCTTTATTCATAGATGCAAAGTCAAGATTGGTTTCTTCAAAAATGGGTAAAGCATCTATATCCCCCCTAATTGCAACAGTATTACCGGGCTGATTACCTCTAATAATGGCAACTACACCTGTATCTGCAACTCCTTTTATATATTCAATATTCCACTCATCCAATTTTCCACAAATATACTTCGTAGTTTCATTTTCCATTTCGGACAACTCTGGATTTTGATGAATATGTCTTCTTATTTCAATTATTTCCTTATCTAGCTTATATTTTTTGATTATTTTATCCAAATCCATTTCATTCTCCAAATTATAGTATTTGTCGAGCCTAACTACTTAGTTGAGGCTCGACATTAATATTTATATAACTATTGTTACTATCAATATCCTATCATTACTGCAATTCCAAGCATAATCATTTGAGCTGCGAGCAACATCAAGAATAGTGGTGTAAACCATTTATACCATTTTTCAAGTTTGATTCCAGCTAAGCCACATATTATAACGATATCGGCTGTAGGCCAGAAGATATTTGATAAACCATCACCAAACTGGAATGCAAGCACTGCTGTTTGACGAGATACACCAATAATATCAGCAAGCTGAGCCATGATAGGCATTGTTGCAACTGCCTGCCCTGAACCAGATGGAATAAAGAAATTTATCAGAGTTTGAACAATAAGCATTAATTGAGCTGAAATTCCGCTTGGTGCATTAATTAATAGATTCGATAGGTGGAAAATAACTGTATCCATAATCATAGCATCGTTCATAACTACTACGATACCTTTAGCAACACCCGTTAGGATACAGCCCCAAACAACAGTTTTTGCACTGTCTATAAACTCAGCACACCATTTGTTTGGCGACCATTTTTTGATTCCAGCAGCGACCATCGACATAATTAAGAATAAACCGCATAGTTGAGGATAATCCCAACCCCATTTCATAAGTCCAAACATTAAGATTATTAGTATTACAACGATGTCTAAGATTACTAGTAAATCAGATGTAGTAAATTCATATGAATCCAAATCTCCTTCTGCAAATTCATGGATTGATTTTTCTCCATAAACAACTGATGATTTAGGATTTTTCGATAATTTTTTAGCATATCTAATTACATAAACTATTGCAATTGTCATAAATACAACTAAACAAATCGCCCTGTACCAAGTTCCAGAATATAATTCTACTTGAGAAACATTCTGAGCTACTCCAACTGTATACGGATTTAATGTAGCGCCCATGAAACCTACGAATTCACCACAAGCTATAACAGCAAAACCAAACATTGCATCGTAACCCATTGCTATTCCTAAACCAATAATAAGTGGGTAAAAACCATAGAATTCACTGGCCATACCAAAAATTGAACCACCTAAACCAAAAATTATCATTAATATAGGTACTAATATCAATCCTTTATTGCCTAGCCGTTTTAGCAGTGTCCCTATTCCAGAGTGGAATGCCCCTGTTTTTACCATTACTCCAAAAGTACCACAACAGCATAAAATTACAAAAATAATATCTGCAGCATCAACACAGCCTCTATAGAAAGCTGAGAATAACCCTAAAAAACCTGTAGGTGATACTTCCGACTTATCAATTTCATGATAAGTTCCATTAATAGCTACACTCCTAATTCTTCCGTTAACATCCTGATCTTGATAATCATATGTACCCGATGGTATAACCCATGACAATATTGCCATGACTAAAACTACAGCAGCTACAATAATTAAGGTATCAGGCATGCTAAACTTTTTCAACTTTTTCTTTGCACTTTCCATTTAAAACCCTCCTTTTAATTGTTAAGTATGCCTTAATTAATACAATAAATATATAAGCAAGTTATGTGCCAACATTATTTTAAAAAAAATTGTGTAGATTTACGCATTATCACACGTATAATCTACACAATTTTCATACAACTATTCGTTTATTCGGATCAAGTCCACTTATCCGGATTTATTTGAATTTTTGTAGCATAAAAGAGTAATGTCTCTCATAACACTTTCTGCATTTCTTGTATTAGAGTCCTCAGCTGCCATGCACAAAATAAATGGATTTTCGCTATAAATAATCCCCATATCCATAATCATGTTATCGTCTATACCTGTTTGATGAGCTATGTGAAAGTCTTCAACGAAGTAATAAGGTATTATACTGTTTTGTTGATGTTCTCCCAATATTTCAAGCATTTCATAGCTTGCTCTATTAGATATGATCTGTCCCTTATACATTCTGTAAAACAATCTGGCCATTTCTTTTATGGAAACATAGTTCTCAATACCCTTATTTATCTTTTCCTTGTCTAGGATTGCTCTATGAAGTCTGGTCTTTGAAAAACCAAGCATATCTAAGGTTTTATTTATTTCTTCTTCCCCAAACATTCTGAATAATATATTAAATGCTATGTTATCACTTACTGATGTGCTTAGCCTATATAGATCTTCTAAAGTTAATTCGGTACCTTCATGAAGATATTCCAGAGCACCAAACGTCTTGACTTTATTTTCTTTATTTCCTATATAGTCGCTATTTTTGAGAATATATTTACTATCTTTGCTAGCTTTACCTTCCTCTATCCATTTGAATGCTTCAAGAAGTGTAATGATCTTAACCGAACCAGAGGCGAGAAAAACATCACAATTACCAACATAGCAACTTTCACCACTATTCAGATCGATGTAATAAATACCTATCTTTCCTCGAAAGTTATCAATTCTATCTTTAATATTATCTAAAATCATTTTCTTCTATCCCTTCATATATTATAGCATATTTCTTTATCTTATCAAAAATAGCAGTCCTTCCTATATCTAAATATTGAGCTGCCTTTATTTTGTCTCCATGGAATAAATTTAACGCATTTCGTATTGCCTGCTTTTCACAGTTTTCTTTAAGTTCTTTTAAAGTCATAGGTTTTAATGCAAATTGATCATGTTCAGGTAAAATTATGTCATCTGGAGGTATTACTTTTTCATCGCATAGAATTGCAGCTTTTTCCAATACATTCTCCAATTCTCGTATATTACCTGGCCATGGGTATTTCTTGATTTTCTCCATGGTTTGATATCCTATCAAAACAGGTTCAATCTCAAGTCTTTCACATATCTCTGGAAGAATGTCTGATATTAGAGCATGTAAACAATCTAACCTTTCTCTAAGTGGAGGTATCTCTATTGGGAATACATTTATTCTATAATATAAATCTTCTCTAAAACTTTTCTCCTTTACCATTTCTGCCAAGTTCTTATTTGTTGCTGCGATACATCTTACATCAGCTTCGCGCTTTTTAGTACCGCCTACACGATAATACGTCTTACTTTGCATTACTTCCAGCAGTTTACCCTGAAGAGTTAGAGGTATTTCACCTATTTCATCCAGAAATAGCGTACCTCCAAATGCCATGTCAAACAGGCCTTCTTTACCTCCTTTTTTAGCTCCGGTAAAGGCACCTTCCTCATAACCAAATAATTCACTTTCCAAAAGATGATAAGCTATAGCTGCACAATTTATATGTACAAATGGTTTATCTTTCCTCTTGCTACATTTATGTATTTCTCTTGCCAGAAATGTTTTTCCAGTTCCACTTTCACCAGTCAATAAGATAGTTGCATTGGTAGCACTTCCTTTTTGAAGGAGTTTTTCCAGTTCTTTAAATTTACCTTCATTTCCCCACAGTCTAAAACTATTGTATTGCATACTGCCGTACTTATCTTCAGATTCCGTAGATAATATCTTATTATATTTTAAATTATCATCGATAATGTTCTGAATCAGACTATCTTCCTCATCAAAGGAAATCAAATTGTATAAAGTACCTTTTAATTCAATGGTTTCTTTGGAAATAAAAACTTTTGCATCTTTAAAATCAGTTAGAATCGCACCACTTAAAATTGCTTCATATATATTATTATGGATGAGCTTTTTTAGATTCATATCTTGAATCCTCTCTTGATCGCAGTATCCATTAAAATCCTTTTTCCTTAAAATTTTCTCAAAGCCATTTTCTTCCATATCTTTAGGAATAAAGTATTTGATTCCATTATCATCTACCAGAATCGCAATTTCTTTATATTTAGCTGTATCAAAAGACATTATCTGAGTATCTACTCTAACTGTGATATTCTTTGCTTTTTTTATTACTGATATGGACTTTCTTTCATAGATAGTATCTATTAATTCTTCGGTTTTTCCTTCGCATTTAAAATCTTGCTTTATTATAGGCCTTATCTCTTCACTAAATATAGCGGAAATAACCAATAGTCTTCTATCACAATGTATTTCGTTATAATCTATTTTAAACTCTTTACTAATAAATGAGTAATCTCTTCCTGTATTACAGATATAGATCAAAACATTACCCTTTTCAAAACTTCCACTCGGATATGCAACAGGTTTTACTAAATCTCTTTTTATGTATTTTAACGTCCTATCACCAAAAAAAACAATATTATTATTTTGGTCAGTTATTATATGATTATCTTTCTTCATTTTTCCTCCTATTGCACTAACCTATTATAGCCATTAAAAAATTATTCCTGAAAAAGTTCATGTCCAAGCTTCTACAAATATTTTTTTCAAATCTACTGCTACGATTTTATTAATTTTCACTTATCTCCAAGACTTCATGCTCTTGCTCTAGTTCTTTTCATTGCTAATAGAAAAATCAATTAATTCCTGAAGCTTTTCTGGACTCACTGGACGCGGGAACGTTCACTTGTCTTTTATACGTATACACTGATTCGCTCAAAATATTTATACATTAATTATATACTAATACAGCATAAATGCAATTATTTTATAAACAAAATATCAATATACACTCATATATATGTGTGTATATAAATTACCCAAAGCATTGTAAAACCAAAGAAAACTCAAGCGGAGCCAAACACCACTTGAGTTATACACATTATCCATTTTATCAGGTTGACTATCTGAAAATTGTTCTAATGCAGTGTTTATTTGAACCAAACCATAACCGCTTAACGTGTCATAGCCATCCTCTTCAATATCCAGTGCTGTATCATATAATATTTTTCTTACCTCATATGGTTCAAGCAGCGGTTTTTTAGATAAAACAAGTGCGGAAGCTGCGGATACATACGCAGTTGCATATGATGTGCCATAAGTTAGAGTATATTTCCCATTTGGTTTTAATACGGATAGTTCATCCCCAGGAGCGCATAGGGAAATACTGCCGTTCCTTTGGGAAAACGAAGCGACACTTCCATCTCTACATACAGCTCCAACGCCTATTACCGTATCATATTCGGCAGGAAAATAAACATTTTGTGAATTTTCCTTATTTTTATTTCCTACGGAAGAAACCACCACAACTCCCTTTTCCTCTGCATAACAAATCGCCTCATATATATCTTCACTGTTTTCAGTTGTCCCGCTGCTTATATTAATAACTCTGCATTTAAAAACATCAACAGCATCTCTAATAATTTTTGCAAGCTCTTTATTATCTACTTTGATAATTTCATTATCATCTCTTTTAGAACAGTAAACAAGAGGTATAATTGTTGACTGAGGTGCAACTTCCAAAATAATCTTAGCAATAGCAGTACCATGTCCTATTGTATCAGCAGTGGTTTCTCCCTGTATAACATAGTTCTTTCCCTCTGCAATACGTTCTGATGAAATAGCAGATACTCCTGTATCAATTACTGCAATTCTTATATCCTCTCCATTATTAACATCTACCGCTCCAATCATTTCCTTTGCCCAATCATTAGAGGCAAAGGCGGTTTGTGAAAGCATAAAGATTAAAACCATACATAATAAAATCACTTTTTTCATATAAAACCTCACTAGTGTTAAGGCCTCGCCGGATTTGGCGAGGCCCATAATAATTATTTTGCTGTGTTTCCGAGTATATCTTTAATATTTGTTTTGCTATTAATTGTTGTAACAGAAGCTGATGTTGATGTATTTGTTATAGTTCCCTCAAAATACAATACATTTGTGCCAATTCCACCTGCAAATGTAAAGGCATTGCTACTTAAATTTGTAAGAACCGTCACACCATCAGCTGATTTAATTATTTCATCAAATACAAGAGCGATTGTTACCTCGCTGCCTAGCTTATAACTGGTGTTTGACATGGGAGCAATTCCTAAATAATCAGGACCGCTCTTGTCATAAGGCATTGCATAAAGCTCTGCACTGTTAAACCACCATGAAGAATCTGCTGCAGCGCTATTATAAGCACCGACTGAAATACCAACACCTTCATTTAATCCGTACAAAACATAATCATACCCCTCATTTGTGCTTGGCTGACCGTCTGCAAAGCTTGCAGTTTTTACCGAAACAGTATTACTTGTTCCTGTTGCAGAAATTATACTAGCCTGCTTGGCTGGGAGACTTACAGAATATGAATCTGTATTATTAGTATCTGTACTGATACCGTAAACCAAAACAGCTTTTGTTCCACTTGGAAGGTTTGGAATATCACCATTTTTGCTTGAGTCAAAAGAAACATTGTTTGAAGATGTATTAAAAAGTACATACCTATACATTCTCCACCCATCATCTGTTCCCTTGAAATTTTTCAATTGAACCCTCATTCCATCAGCGGTTGCAGAAATGTAACTGCTTAAGTTGCTGTAAGTTGTTGTGTTTAATGCATTGGAATTAAGATCGATATTTATTGTTCCATTATAGCCGCCTCCTGAACTTTCATAAACCTGTAGTCCACTTTTTCCTCCACTGCTCTTTGTTACGGAAGCTATTTTTTTATAGCTTGTCATGTCAGATTCCGATACTGTATAGCTTGAATTATTTAAAAGTATTCGTTTTGCCTTAACTGTATCGCCAAGTGCTGCACCGCCGGAAACATCGTAAATTTCTACAAAATATTCTCTGTTTGCATTGGCATATGCAGTAGCTGCATTATTATTATACATCGTATTTGCGCCGTTTTCAGCTATTGTGACCGTTACGCTTTGTTGACCGTCAGCAAGCATAATGCTGTTTTCCTGATTAGTAAAATGAGTACCTCCTATTGCAGATCCGTTTAAAGTTCGGAAATATACAGTCTGTGCCTTATCCACTCCGCCTGAACGTGAAATGGTAAAGGTATTATTTCCGTTATTTATAATTGAAAATTTACCGCAGTTTATCCATTTTGCGTACACTTGGATACCACCTGTGCTTCCGGTAGGAATTTCAGTAATTGGATTATTAAATCCGCTGTCTGTGTACCATCCTGCAAAAACATTGCCCTCTGTAGAGTGTGTAGGATTTTTAAATACTACTGTAGCTGTTTCAATAGTATAATTTGACGGATTATTAGGGTCATTCATTCCACCGTAAAGATTATAACTGATTGAATATGTTGAAGGTGTCCATTGTGCATAGAGAATGACAGTTCCGTTTGATGTAGCTGAAAGATTTCTCACTTCCATTTTATCTACATATGAGACTCCGCTTCCGTCTGATTTTGTACTCCAACCGCTAAAATTATATCCGTTTAATGTAAAGCTGTTTGGAGTCAATGTTTTTGGAGTTTCATCATATATAAAGCTTTGTGGGTCCATCGCTCCGTTGCCTCCGTTTGCATTAAAGCTTACATAGTAAGTATTAGCAATCCACCTTGCATAAAACTCTTTATTACCTGTTTCTCCTTCAGTAATTGCGGGGTCAGAGGCTTTATTAATCAAAGCTTCATCGGTATACCAGCCTCCGAAGGCATATCCTGTGCGTGAAGGTGATTCAAGAGTAATTGCACCATCGTTAACATCGTATTGCGTTGGATTATTATTCTCTGTACCACCATTTAATGCATATGATATGTTATAAGTATTAAGTTGCCATATTGCGTAAAGGTTTATATTTTCATTGGGCAGATATGTAAGTGATTTAATTACTTGACTGTCATTATATACCTTGCCTCCATTTACTTCTGTTGCCCAGCCCAAGAATGTATAGCCCGTGCGCGTAAGTTCATTAGTACTTAATGCCTTTTCTTCGGTATAGGTAAATTCCTGAGGTGCCATTTCTCCGCTACCGCCGTTTAGATTAAATGAAATGGTATATTTGTTTTCACTCCATTTGGCATAGAATGATTTATCACCTGTACTGTTTGCAGCAATCTGTGCCACAGGCTCACCGCTATACTGTAAATTATCATACCAGCCGTCAAAGGTGTAACCAGTGTATGAAAGTACAGGAAGATTAACCGCATTTTCTGCGGTATAGCTTTCATTTCCAACACTTTCAAAGTCTGTATTGTAGGTAATTGTATAGCTTATAGGTGTCCATACCGCATATAGGTATACTTCGCCATTTTGTACTGCTGTGAGATTTTTTATACTCTCGCTGTCATTATATACTTTTTCTCCATTTGCTTCTTTTGCCCAACCTAAGAATGTATAGCCTGTGCGTTCAAATATGTTTTTAGCTAATGCCTTTTCTACATCATACATAAACTCTTGAGACTGTGTAGTATTTGTTCCGTCATTTGAATTAAAGATAACAGAATATGTGTTTTCATTCCATTTTGCATAGAATGCTTTATCACCTGTGCTGTTTGCTGCAATCTGTGTAACCGGTTCACCGCTATACTGTTCATTATCATACCATCCGTCAAAGATGTATCCAGTGTTTGAGAGTGTAGGAAGAGTAACTGTATCTTTTACTGTATAGCTACTGTTTCCAATACTTTCAAATTTGGTGTTGTAAGTAATTGTATAACTTATAGGTGTCCATACTGCATATAGGTATACTTTGTCGTTTTGTACTTCTGTAAGATTTATTACACTTTCGCTGTCATTATACACCTTTTCTCCGTTTGATTCTTCTGCCCAGCCTGAAAATGTATAGCCTGTACGTTCAAAGGTAATTGCCGCCAATGGATTTTCTTCATCATATATAAAATCCTGTGACTTTGTAGTATTTGTTCCGTCATTTGCATTAAAGATGACAGAATAGCTGTTTGCTGTCCACTTTGCATAGAATGATTTATCACCTGTACTGTTTGCATCAATCTGTGTAACCGGTTCACCGCTATATTGTTCATTATCATACCAGCCGTCAAAGATGTAGCCAGTGTGTAAAAGTGCAGGAAGATTAACTGCATTTTCTATGGTATAGATGCCGTTTCCAACACTTTCAAATTTTGTGTTGTAAGAAATTGTATAGTTTATAGGTGTCCATACTGCGTATAAGTATACTTCGCCGTTTTGCACTGCTGTAAGATTCTTTATACTCTCCATGTCATCATATACAGCCTCTCCATTTGCTTCTTTTGCCCAACCTGAAAATGTATAGCCTGTGCGTATAAAGGTGTTTTTAGTCAATGAGTTTTCTTCATCATATATAAAATCCTGTGACCTTGTAGTATTAGTTCCGTCATTTGCATTAAAGATGACAGAATAGCTGTTTGCTGTCCATTTTGCAGCATAAGCTAAATCATTTGTCGGCATAGTGACTAACGGAGTATTATCCCATTCATAGGTATAACCAACTTTTGTTAGATTTTCGGGCATTATAATTGGTGCACCGTAATAAATACTACCATCGGTATAATTGTTATCTGCCGTACCCCCGTCTAAATCCCAGAAAAGCTCATATTGACTACGTTCATAGTACATTTTTACAACCAATGTCCCATCTGCTGAAATAGCTGTGGAGGTGCTGATATTATTATCTATTTTAGCTATTTCAAATTGAATACCATTTATTATTTCCAAAGAACTGTTTTTAAGCCCCGCTAGTTCAACCTCAGTATCTGCAAAATCCGTTTTATTTTCAGAAACATTAGAAACAACCGGATAATTTCCTTTTGTATCCATTACATAGTGTTCTACCTCATAAGATACTTGACCGGCTACCCATTTTGCAAATAATGTTATATCATTTGTAGGCATAATACCATTAAAGCGTTCATCATCTGAGCAGTTTTCATCTAAATACCAACCGCCAAATGCATACCCCGAGCGTTTTGGATTAATTATCGAAACAGTTGCGCCATGCTTAAATTCTTGCGTGGCTTCTGCTTCTAAAGTTCCATCACCTACATCAAAGGTTGCTTTAAACTTATTTCTGTCATAGAAAAGCTTTAGTAAAAGCAATCCATCTCCGCTGATTTTGCCACTTTCTAGGTAACCGTAAGCATCAGGATTTAAGGTAAAATAATCATATCCATTTGATTGTGCTTCTGCTGTGGTATCAGTTGTACCTGTCAGTGTATCTCTATCCTTTAAGGTATAATTATCATTTACAATATTTTGCTGATAATGTTCTGTCGTGTATTTTGTATTTGTGTTTGCCGTCCAAACAGCCGTATACGTACAATTTTCAGCAGGCATTACAGAATTAATTGTTTTATCCCATACATATGTATATCCTGCTCTGGAAAGCGTAGGCGGTGTAACTGAGGTACCGTAGTATAATATCCCGTCTTGTGTATAATCACCACTAGCAATTCCCTCACCCATTTCCCATGTAAGAGTATATGCTCTTCTTTCATAGTAAAGCTTTACAACCAAGCTGCCGTCACCTGAAATATTTGCTTGCGTTTCGTTTTTACCATCAACCTCACCATGGCTATATTCAATACCGTTTGCTGACAATAGTTCCGCTCTTTTTAGATCTGAAAGTGTGCAAATTGTATCTGTTGTTCCTGCTTTGCTATCTGTATTTACTGGTATAACAGAATATGTTCCGTCCGTTCCCATTACATAATGCTCTACTTTATACGATGTATTTGTGTTTGCCGTCCAAACAGCCGTATATGTGCAGTTTTCTGCAGGCATTACAGAACTAACTGTTTTATCCCATACATATGTGTATCCTGCTCTGAAAAGCGTAGGCGGTGTAACAGAGGTGCCGTAATATATGATTCCGCCTTGTGTATAATCGCCGCTTGCTATACCATCGCTGTTTTCCCATGTAAGAGTATATGATTTTCTTTCATAGTACAGCTTTACAACCAAGCTGCCGTCACCTGAAATATTTGCTTGCGTTTCGTTTTTACCATTAACCTCAGCATGGCTATATTCAATACCGTTTGATACTAATAGTTCTACTTTTACAAAATCCGAAAGTGTATACATTGTATCTGTTTTTCCTGATTTGTTATCCGTATTTACAGGAGTAACAGAATACTTTCCGTCTGTTCCCATTACATAATGCTCTACTTTATACGGTGTATTTGTGTTTGCTGTCCAAACAGCCGTATATGTGCAGTTTTCAGCAGGCATAATTGGAAGAATTGCTTTATCCCATATATATGTGTATCCTAATCTGGAAAGTGCAGGCGATTTAACAGAGGTGCCGTAATATACTCTTCCGCTTTGTGTATAATCACCGCTTGCTGTACTCTCGCCGGTTTCCCATGTAAGAGTATATGATTTTCTCTCATAGTAAAGACTTACAACCAGACTACCGTCCCCTGAAATTATTGCTTGTGTTTCAGTTTTACCTTTTACCTCTCCATGGCTATATTCAATACCGTTTGCTACCAATAGTTCAGCTTTTTTTAGACCTGAAAGTTCACATACTGTATCAGTAGTGCCTGTCAAACTATATGAATATGAAGGTGTTGAGGGGTAGGAACCGTTAGTATCCATTACATAATGTTCAACCTTGTATGCAGTATTAGTATTTGCTGTCCATTTAGCAAAAGCTGTTACATCCTTTGCAATCATAGTCTTATTAAGTGCAACAGTACATGCTTCATCTGTGTACCACCCTCCGAATGTATATCCTGTACGAATTGGTTCATCAGGCAGGGTTATGACTTCTTCATATTTAAATATTTTCTGTATATCGCTTTCGCCGTTTTGAGATTTGAATGTTATATTATGCTCGCTAAGATCGTAATATAGCTTTACAACAAGGCTTCCATCTGATTTCACAGCTAAATCTTCTGCTGTATTTCCCTTTACCGTAGCATGAGAATAAGTGATACCATTTTCAACCTCAATAGCAGATTTTTTAAGGTTACTAGCTGAGATTATCTCATCGGTAATGCCTTTTTTGTATTCAAATTCTTTAAATTTATAACGTCCGTCTGGTTGCATTACATAATGTTCAATGCGATAGTCAATATCCCCTTTCGGCGACCACAAAGCAGTATATGTAATATTCTCGGCAGGCATTGAAGCTTCAATAGGTGCATTCCATCCTGTAAATTCATAACCCTCTTTTGTAAGTGTTGGGGCAGTTACCGCTGCACCATACTTAATTTTATTTGTTACTGTTTCACCGTCTGCATCCCCAGGTTCAAAATTTGCGGTATATGTATTTCGCTTGTAATAATAATTAACTATTGTACTGCCATCCGGATTAATTACAGTTTCCTGCGATACCGGAGATGCAAAACCTGTATATGTTTTCGTTTCGGGAGTTACTATACTGTCCGTTGTCCCGAATAAAGTATCTTTATCGGCAAGTGAATAGTTATTGTTTATGTCTTGTTTATAATGGTACACCTCATATTTTGTGTCTTGTCCAGGCGTCCATTTTGCATAAACAAGAGAGTCTTTGTCAGACATTACAGACGGAACTGTGTACTTGTTTTTAAGAGAAGAATCACTATACCATCCTTCAAATAAATAACCCTGTTTTAAAGGTGCTTCAGGGAAATTAACATTACCGCCATACCGCTGAATAATAATTGGAACAAAGCTTCCTCCGTTTGAGTTAAATGCTATTGAATAACCATCGTTATAATTGTCCCAATAAAGGTTTATACGGCGCTCAATGGGCGCTGAAGTAAATGCCAAAGGAGCGGTTATCCAAGTGATAATCATTTGTCCTTCCTGAATACTTTTTTCTCCGGGGCTAATAGTCAATTGGTCTGTCTTAGGATTATATGAAAAGGCATCGTTTGACATTTCAATATTAAAATTAGTTTCATCATCAAATACTTTTGTTTCTGTTTCGCCCGTTTTAAGATCCATATATTCCATTTCAAAAATATTATCGGGAACATCGACTGTTTGAATAGTCTTCTTCATTGAAAGCTCCGGAGTTTCTTCCTGCTCATATGAAAAATCCTGTACGTTTTCCCTCATGCCCGCATACCAAAGAGGCCATTCGTTATCGTACAAAGTTGGATTATACGAAAATGTCCCGTTAAACGCTTGTGCTTCAAATTTAATTTCTATATATATTCCAAGTTCAAAGAGCATTGCCCCGCAATATTTTGTGGTTTTCCCTTGTGATGCCGTCCACCTAAGCTGATAATAAAAATAACCCCAAACACGTACATAAGCACCAGCTTCAGCAGTAAAGCCTACACTTGCAAGCTTCGTAGTGAACAATCCTACCTTCAATCCTGCTCTGATTCCTGCACGCAAACCTAAAGTTCCCATAACGTAAAATTCAAACTGATACTGTTCTTCCAAAATATCAATAACATCACTTGTTACATCATTTGCAAATACTGCAACAGTATAGACATATCGTTTGGCGTTGGCATAGTAAAAATCCATACCTAAAGAAATGTTTACATTTGCACTTACTACAAATTCTACACCTACCTCAACAGCAATAATTAAGCATATATTAAATTCTTTTTTGAATATATCCTTGCTGAATAACTCAACCCAATCGCTGTCTTCGTTTTCAATCATATTTTTATATTTATCAGCAAGCCCCTCAGCAACAGTTCCACTGCCATCACCAACATATTTGTCTTTTGCATCCATAAGGTCTTTTAGCTGCTTTCCGATATCATTTATTGTTTTATTTTTCATTCCGGTTAAGTCATCATCATCAGCTTCTGACGTAACAATTGTAGCTTCAATTCCTATTCCGGTATAATCAAATAAATCTATACTTGCAGTAGCTTCATATTCTGATATATAAGGGAATGGTCCCCACCATTTCCAAATAGCACCGCCATCAACATTAATATCAATGCGAACCTCTTGTTCAAATTTACCTGTAATTTCGATAACAATATCAGCCTTATCACTTGCATGTATTTTTATCTCAATACCAATCTCTAACGTCAATCTAAGACCGTCGTATCCGTCAAAATAATTAAGTTTTGTTCCTAAAGTTGCCTGTAGCTTGCTGATATCAACTTCTACCTTTTGGCCATCCATCAGCATAATTTCACCGTCAGTCAAATCATCGCCATCCTTTGATTTTATTTGAATGTCCGTAAGGTCATAGTCACTTGACAATTCGGTAAATGAATCTGTTTTAAGTGCTACTGACGCAAGATAGAGAGCCGCTTCCTCAGCAAAACCGCTGTTTAAAGCCTGCTTTTCCACACTGCTTTCAATTGCATCTTTATTGACATTTTCAAGCATTTCCTCGCCTGAAACCTGATTTGTATCATAGGCATCCATTGATGCAAACATTTCTTCCTGTGTAACGCTACTAAACTTAATATTAAAATTGTCCTCATCTTCACTTACGGCAGTAATTTTTGCATAGCTAATGTTTTTCATATTATAGCCAAAATCACCATCATAAAACGATATAAAATCACCTACATCAATTGTTGTCTGTGAATCAAGACCTATATTTTGATATATGTCTCCGGAAAAGTCCAATATATCCTTAGAAACCGTAACAGAATAGTTACTTGCATCTTCGTCTGTATCAGCGCTGTTTGAAATCGGCAATACATCAGGAGTAAATAATACCTCCTCAACTTCAACACCTGTATAAGTATAAGAGTTTCCTGATTTCCCTATTATTTTTACATAAAGAATATCTCCGTCATTGTCATTATCTACAGTCCTTAAATCTGGACGTGTGCCCTCATATATAGCAAGACTATCTCCAACCTTAATTTCTATGCTACCTGAATAAGTAAAATTACCTCCGCTTGGTGCGGTTTCTGAAATACTGCTTTCATTCAGCGTAATAGGAGCGTTGGTTTTTCCAGTTATGCTCTTTATTTCTGATGCCGGAACATAAACAATATCATTATTTAATGAAAAATTAAGTGTTTTTTCTTTTGCAATAGTAAAGTTATAATTTCTTACTGAATCAGGAAATCCCTCAAAAGAAAGGTTTTCATTATCAAGTGTAAGTTTATAGGTTGCACCTTCTTCAAATCCATTTGTACCATAAATAACAAAATTCTTTTTACTGCCTTTAACAGTTATAAAATCCTCTTGTATGGTACTTGAAAGATTTTTTGCGGTAATACCATTTTTTACTTCATCAGAAGTCATTTCTTGTATTGAAACAACTTCTATAGTAAAGTCAGGACTTTGATCAAGGGAACTTGCAAAAACCGGAGATTCATATTCCTCTAAAGGTTTTGTTTCAAGATACTTTGCGTAAAGTATCATATTGTTTTTTACAGTGTCGGTGGTTGCTATAGGAATGCTAAGATTCTCGTCATAACACCAGCCTTCAAATATTGAATTTTCTTTAAATGGAATAGGGAGGTTGTCCATAGCGATACCTGAGCGAAGTTTTTGACTTGCTATAGTACCACCACCGTTTGTTTCAAATTTAACCTCGTATGTTGTCTTTTTACTGTTGATTATGTTTTCAGAAGTTTGAATTTCTGAATTTTCACTCCGATGAATACGCGAGCAAAATGCTGCAGTTTCTGCTCTTGTAGCAGTCTTTAAAGGATTAAAATTCCCGTTTTCATCGCCTTTAAGCAAGCCTACAGACCATAACTTCAATACAGAATCCTTAGCATACGATGAAATGCGTTCAACGTCTTTAGGAAGCGTCGCATATGAAGCAGCCGGGTATATATAACCGTACGCATCGAAGAAACGAGTCGTAAATGTTGCCATATCCTGACGTGTGATAAGATTATCAGGTCTAAACATACCGTTTCCTGTACCTGATGTTATACCCATTTGTTTTGCCCATTCCACATAAGGAGCATAATAGCTGCCTTTTTCTACATCTGTGAAAGTGGAATTTTCCAAATACACACTTGTGTCAATGTTCTCAATCCGACCAATGGCTGTAACATACATTGCCCTTGTCATAGGAACATTTGGCGAAAATGTATTTATACTCGTTCCACTAAACAAATTATTTTCATAAGCATATAGTGCGTCTTCATAAAACCAATCCTTTTTTCTAATATCAGAAAATGGATTAGTTATCTCTGCATTTTCTACAGCAAATACTTCTAAAGGCAATGAAGTAATCAACATACAAACAACTAAAATTGCAGATATAATTCGGTTTTTTTTCATAATTGCTTTATCTCTCCCGTTCTTATTTTTATTTATACTCCTATTTTAATAAACCTTTTTCGGCCAGTAGCACACGCCCACATCTAACGAGCGGGGTTTATCCAAATGAAAATCAGCATACCGGCAGTACCAACATTGTAGTATACCATCTGTTGTATCAGCTCTTTGCTCAAAAGCCGGACAAAACTGTCTTGGCCACACATTGCCTTCTGAATTTGGGGCAGAAAGTGGCATATCTTCCTTCCTGCAATGTTGATTTTCCATAATATCGCGCTCCTTTGTGCTGAAATATATTCAAATTTATATACATATCCATTAAAAGAATACCATCAAAAAATAAAAAATGAGTCTTTACACTTAAAAGACTCATTTTTACACCTAAAAACTCATGGTTACATGAAATTCACTTTTATAAAATGGAGATTGTCCATATCACACAAGCAGACGAACCCGAAAAACTCCATTTTCTATATTATACATTAGCTCACCGTCATATTTCTTTGCAAAGGCAATGACGCTTTTACTACCTATGCCGTGGCCCTCTTCAAAGGTTGCAGGATATCCATTTTCATCAAGAACAGTGCTTTCTGTACAGGGATTTTCTATTTCCAAAAGCAGGCGTCCCATATGGCGGCAGATAAAATTAATATATAACTTCTTGCTATCCGATTGTTTCAAGCAAGCCACAATGGCATTTTCTAAAAGATTAGACACCGCCATTGAAAGTTCCAAGGAATCAACCATAAGGTTGCTTGGAATATCCAGTTCAATTTTTGTAGGAATGTCGGAATGTTCTGCAAGCTTTGCATAATGACAGACAGAAGCATTGACAACATAGTTTTCACAGTAGACTTTGCTAATCTTAGGTGAGGACTGATTTTGTTTTTTTAGCAGGGCAACAGCATCATTATTTTCGCCTTTTTCTAAAAGCTCTAATAGCATATTATTGAAATGACGTCGGTCATGGGCGGCACGGCTGTTCTCAGACGACACCTCTTCCATAAGTTTAAGACGTTCTGACATATTGCTGGCGGCCAATTGCAGATATTCCCTCTCCCCCTGCATTTTTTGGTTTTCCTCTTTTATCCTATACTCTCGCTGTAGATTTTTAAGTGACAGAAAAATGGAGTCATATGCCGCAAGACCTATAAAAATCAAAAGAAGGAGCGGTACAGCTTGTTCGGTCAGTGTAAGAACAATATCATCAGAAAAGAAAAAATAATATGCAAATGCAATATTTACACCCAATGCCACTGCGAAGTACGATGTCCAATATTCCACAACCTGCCGGTATAAAGGTCGAACATAACGCCACAAAATGAAAAGAACAGTTCCGAACATAATAAAACGTAATATTGAGTTTGCATACATAGGATACGGTAATCTTCTTGAGCCTATAAAACTCAAAACAATCACAGCATAGGTGATATTTAGTAATGTTATGTAGCTGAACATCCATTGCATAAAAGTATCTTTGAACAGCGGCCGCACTGCAAAACAAAGAACAGCAAACAGAATCATATCAACTTTTGCTAGCATGGTCAGATTACCACTGAGGTAACAATAAACGGCTGAACCAAAATCCACAGCGAGAATACAAAGCATGGTGAGCAAGGTCACTTTTTTGGAGTATTTTGGCTGTAGAAGAGTCATCATCAGCAAAACATTAGCTGTTGTAGATATAACTGCCCGAAGGAAATCTGGAAAATGCTCACTCATTTGCTCACTTCCTTTGCCATGAGAAAGTTCATGTATTGATTACGTACCGATGGATATTGCTTTGATGCAATTGGAACAATTTTCCCACCACGAAGAGTAAAGCTATCCTTTGCAAAGCGTTCCACCCGTCGCATATTTATGAGGTACGAGGCGTGACATCGTAAAAATCGAATATCGCTTAAAAGAGGAATAATATATTCTGAAAAGCTTTCTCGGAAGGTACGGCTGATTATTTCATCACCATTGGTAAGGGTGAAAATAACAGCATGATTGCAATATTCGCAACAAAGAATATCAGGAAAATTAAGTACCTGCAAGCTCTTGGCGGTTTTTACCGTAAATATATGTTCCTCTGACAATTCTATTTTTGAAATAGCAAAAGAGAGTGTATCGAACAATTGCTGTTTATCAATTGGCTTAATCAAATAATTCATTGGGGTTGCGGCATATGCCTGCAAAGCAAATTGAGGCTCGGTGGTTACGTAGATAATTTTTGCCTCTTTGTCAAGGCGTCGGATTTCTTTACCAAGCTCGATGCCGCTAACCATAGGCATGACAATATCCAATATGTAGAGATGAAAACTCTCGGTTTCAATGTTCTTCAACAATTTATCAGGGTGAGAGAATTCTTTCACATCCGCTTCCAAGTTATGAGTATCGATGTATTCGTTTATGTATTCGTTAATAATTCGAAGTTCTTGTGGCTGGTCATCACAAATGACAATACGCATCATGGCGATCACTTCCTTATGATATATTCTTTTCATAGAGCAGCAACTAATTTTAGCTATGTAAATACATGGTATCATGCGCCCTAACCCGTTCATTCCTTCAAATCAGGTGCAAGATTTTAATCGCTTTTTGCTTATATGTACATCAGTGTGCCACAAATCGACATATTTTGCAACATAATTATTAAGATTTTCAAAATATAGTTATTTTTAACTTCAAGTAAAAAGAATTAGCTCCTACTTATTTATATCAGGTACATTAATAAACATAGGGATATCGTCTATCTTAGAATAAAACTGAACACTATTCTGTTCTAAATTAAAAAAATAAATTTCATGTTTGTTGTAAACAACATATTCTTTCGGTTCTTTTTTTAAAATATAGACATTTTTATCAATGTTTTCATATTCACCTTTTTCTAAAAAATTAAATTGCTTATATCTATAATAATTAGTTTCATCAAAAACTAAATATTCAGCATCTCCTGACATTTCATCACCCATAATATAAGTCCCTTGAATACCTTTGTCAATTAAAAGTTCATTTAATCGACTTTGTTTCTCTACATTTAGAAAAAATAATATAAGCACTAATATTAAAAGTGCAATATAATTAGCATTTTTTAATATATATTTTCCAGCATTATTAAACATATCATATCCTCCCTGTATTGCTTAGTATGATACTAAAATATCTGTCTTATAAAACATTAATTCTAATTATACATTTGATACTTTAATTCGCGCAGATAATTTGTCCTTGCGGTTTTATATGTCGTTTTTCCAAAACCATTTCCTCCTATTATCATGATACGCTCCAAAAGATGTTCACCTCTCTATCTCTATTCAATAAATATACAATAATTATTATTACATCACTTAATAACATTGTACATTAATAGGAATAGAATTACGAATATATTCCAATAGTTTAGCTATTAAAATTTCACCTATTCATTAAATCCCACCAAGTTATTATATCACATAAATTTCTTCTTCATTTGTTTCTGTAATCTTTGCATAATACAAACTATCAAAACTTAATTCCCCAGTTACTATCTTTATGTAGAAAAGGCCTAAAAAACTTAAGCGATGCCTAACACCGCTTAAGTTTTAATATTTTCCTTAACAAAAATAATAGGAAGTCCTGTTAGACTTATCGTGCTTCAAGTATTTTCATTGAATGTAGTTATTTATATTTCTCGCATGAAAATATTATCCTCATCACCACCATAATTTTTTAACTTATCAATTTGGACAAAACCACATTTTTCATAAAATCCCTTCATATCTGATGGAATATAAACTTTTGAAAATTCATTTTCTTTTGCATAGTTTACAGCTGCTTCTATCATTTTATGACTCACTCTTTTTCCGCGTTCATTTTCAGTAACGAAAACCCCACTAATCCATGGTGAATACCTGTTTTCAGGATAATAATCCTCTTTCAGAAAACTACAATAGCCAATAATATGATTGTTTTTTACTGCTATAAAAAAAGATTCCCAATCAGTAAATCTATTTTCCTTCAACATTCCTGCCATATGCTTACCGGCAACCCATGAACAGTTTTCCGCAAAATCGATGGCACTATTCCAATATTTATCATTATGTTGTATTCTGACTATTTCTACATTACTGTCATTTTCAATGAATTCAAAATGCTTAGCTAACTTCTCCAAAACCTCTTCTGTGGTGTCAATATCGGTATAAGTTCTATATAATGTAAAAAATCCACTCTTAACAAACTCATCATAATGTTCTTGACTATTAACTTTTGCCAAACAATTCTTGTAATTTAGCATTGCTTTACGGGGATTTGCGGAATTTTCAATCTGTTCCTTGATATATATTTTATCAGGGTCTTCACGTTCAAAAAACATATCAACGGACATTGATTGAGGCGCTAACATAACAGCAACATGGTTATAATCTGCTACTTCGCGTAATATATTTAACGGTATATTTGTATCAACAATTACCTTTTGCACATTTGAGATTCTTATCAATTCTACTATCTCAAATTCTGCCGCCTCTTTACCGACTTCTGTAACCCACTGATCATATTCGTCAGGTGTCCTACTAATAAATTCCTGCCAATCCTTCATTGTATCAAAATAACACAAATTTGGCTGAAATTCAGATACTGCAACTTTATCACTAATTCTAGAATTATAGTTTTCTCCACATTTTATTAATCCAAATCTTTTAGCTAGCAAGTCAACAATTGTTGACTTTCCGGCATAAGCTGTACCTGTGATAAAATATACATTTTTTAAGTATTCTTTTAAAATATTATTTTCTATTTTCATTATAAGATCTCCTTTTTTGTACAATAATAAAGCCTATATTGTATAGACAAATTCTAAATTGATATCACATTTTTACGTTAGCGAATTCTATTATTATTAAACAAAAAATGACACCACATTTTAAATCCTCCATTTTACATAATGATTGCAGATATCCATTCCATTACAAACCATTATTTTCAAGAAACTTTTCAAACTTTTTTCCAGAAAATATTTCATTGGTCACAAACTTACCATTATAAAAAAAACTATAAGTTGTGAAAGGTGCGGGTGCATTTTGGGCCTGCTCTTTTGTTTCAACCTTTTTTATGGTTATGCTCTGACCCTTTGTTTTTGCTATCTCAGCTATTAAAGGAACATACTTGTCCGTATGAGGGCATTGATTTGTATAATACAAAACCATTCCTTGATCGTATATTGATGCATTCCTACAGCACTCATTGAATTTTGGTTTTAACTCATTATGTTGAAATGGCAGATACAAAAGTTCATAATATGGATCTGCTGTATCGCAAATCTGAAAGCCTTTATATTTTAAATATTTCGGGTCTGATAAAAACGGCATTTTCTTTACAGATGAAAGAGCAACTAGTCCATTTTTATTTTGTGCTTTGGCATCACTTATGCATTCATCCAGCAACCTATTCGCATAACCTTGACCTTTAAACTGCCCGGAAACCCAAAAGCAATTAATAAATAGGTATCCCTCCGCTTCAATAGGAGACCAAGCATTTTCAGCTGGTATATACTCAATAAAAACCTTGCCCCGCGCATCAATCCGTTTAAAAACTAGTCCACTTTCAAATTGGCTTTTCATCCAAGCTTTCTTGGATGCTACACATGTTTCACCTTTCTTATCTGAAATAGCACAACATATATGTTCTTGATCAATATTACTCCTATCAATATTTATTATATCCAACATTCTTTACACCCTCCTCTCCAAATGTCTAACTACAATGCCATTACTTTTTTCATTCCTTTTGCCTAACCTTGATCCTTAGTACTGTTTTAAGCTTATTAACTTCAGTCTTACGAGGATCTGAAATATATATTTCTCGATGTTTATAAGAACTTCTCTCATATCCATGATCGAAACAGAACTGTTTCATTTTTTCAAAACTTGCTGGTTCCTCATCATAGGATCCATGATGTAGTATCTGACAACACAGTCCCTCGTCTATTACATTATACTTAATTTTACCAAGATAAATACTTGGCTTTTTCCTTTGGGTTTCTGTGATAAAGCGTTTAAATAATTCACGGGTTAAAAAATCTGGCTGACGAATCATAAGGGAGTAGGAAAAATTGCTTTTATCATTAATAGGTTTATTTTTATCCACTAAATCCCACACACCCTCCAGAGGGAAAACTTTATAATCATAAAAACCTTCTGGAATTTCCTTGCTTTTATATGACATCTTTACAGCATAACTGAAGCTATAGAGCGCAGCCGTTGCCTCTTTGAACTCATTACCATTCGGGTCACCTTCACCTTCAATTGCAGCGAAAATCATAGATGGTACTTGAATAATGCAAGGGCTATTCTTTGGCAAGTATAAATTCTTAAATTTCTTTTTATAATCCATTTTATCCATAAAATACCTCTTTTCATATACTATGATTTCAGTATACAGCTCTTAATATGACAGCTATATGTCATATTATATATATTTTCCTAGATTTAATTTTAACAAAAAATAATAAAGTACAAATGTAATTGTTATACTTGATACCATTTGTTTGTAACCCCAGATTATAAGCACAATGCTCATTTAGATATCGTTTAATTCCTTAACTATTTTCCTTCTTCAGTTTCTAACTTATTCACAAAGTCCATATTGTAACACACAGCACCGTGATCTCTAAATATCGCGCCTCTTGTTATGCGTATTGCCAAAATAACACAGTTTTCATCATTTTCATTGTTTGCATGGTCGTACCAATCGATAAATGCTTTACGAAGCTTATCCCGTATTTCAGCATTTTTCGGGTCTAAAACCCATCCAAGGTTTTCACCAATTCCACTTCCGGAAATCCCCTCGAAACAAACCACAAATGCGACCTCTTTGTTTTGAGCTATCTGCTGCATTTTATTTGATTTTGCCCAAGTAGTAACATAAAAAACTCCGTCTTCATAATAAGCATCCACATCACGGACACAAGGACATGGGTTTCCGTCAGAGCTCAATTCCATTGCGATGGTTGAGAGAGCAATGACATTATCTTTTCCGTTTCCGCAACTTTCTTCGATTAATCTTAATCCTTCTTCGTATCTGCTCATCTTTAACTCCTCCTCTAAACTTTTCGTCATTATATCATGTCGAATTATATTACAGCTTCAGTCACATGATATAGATTAGATTTATCCTAAGAAATATCTGTAACTTCCTCAGCTTTAATATCTATAATTACATTTTCAGCTTTTACAACAGCAGGTTTAATCTCCAATTCAAATTCATGAGTATTTTCTGGCACTTCAAAACAAACTTTACCTCTCATTTTATCACCAGATTCAAGTAAACCATTTAAACTTTCTTCCTCTTCTGGAAGGACAATATTGTAGCACTTTCCATCTTTTCCAACTAGGGAAAAAGTCATTATTGAAGTCATCTGTGCTTGTTTTGAACCCTTGTTCTCTACTGTTAAATCAACATATAAAAATTGATTTCCTTCACTTGGTTTTCTAAACTCATTACTTTCAGCCACTTTCGTTCCATGTACTGTAAAATTTAGCTCTCCGATCTTAACTTGTTCGCCAATCTCTTTATGCTTTGATATAGATTTTTTTTCTTTTTGCTTCTCTGAATCTTCCAAGCCTTCATACGCACTTACATCTTTAAACTCACTACCCTTAGATGCTACTGCCGCCACTATAATAACTATAACCGCCAATAATATTAATCCTTTTTTGAAATTATTTTTTTTTGCATCAACAGCTGTTTTTTCATTAATCATTTTCATGCTCCTCCTAGTGCTGTTCTGATTATAACTTCCATTCTTGTTACCTATTGAAATTCTTGCTGGGTGATTTGATGCAGGAATTTCAACTATTTCATTTGCATTTACTACCAGTCTTAATTGTTTATATACAATGTTTATTTTATCAATTATATCAATCCTTTCCTTACCTAATGAAGTATGGTGCTACACAGACTTTGTCAATTAATTACTTCATAAATATCCACTCTTTTAATAATCTTGTACTGTTTAGCCCACTCTTGAATTTGGTCTATATCTTCTTCTGATAAATCAAAGATAAGTGTCTCATCGCCATAATGCTGACTTGAAAATAATAGTTTTTTACCGTTGTATAGATTAAGAGTAAACCATTTAATAAAACCTTCTTAGTCTTTAGTCCGCATAATAATATTGCTACGACATGATTATATTTATATTGTACATTAATCAAAAGAAAATTACAAATATATTCCAATAGTTTAAGTTTTAATATTTCAACTGATTCTTTAAATACCATAAGCTATACTATCATTAACAAAAATTAGACGAGCCTTTTATTTAATTCAAAGGTCCGTCTAATAACTAATTGCTCTATATTTATACTATATATTTATTGTTTATATTGAAATTCTCCAAATAGCTCTCTCAGAATCTTCACTAACTGTCACACTAGGATTGTATCCCCTGTCAATTACCCCAAGCCAAATATGACATGCGCAAATACCTATATCTACATTTGGGTGCTCCCATTTGAAATGTTTATATCCCACTGGCATAGCAACAGTAATTGTTTTGTAACTATTTTCAAAAGCAAATTTCCACATTTGAGAATTTGCAGCAGATGGTGCTTTTCGTCCTAAATCAAGGGCATATAAAACGTCATCTGAAAGCTTATCATAATCATTCGGATTTTCAAGCAAATCTTTAATATCTTTACGTTTGAAACTTGAAGTCTTTTTGGTAATTCTGTCCATAAGACGAAGTCCACCATATTCATAATATCCTAGAGGCGTAATACATATTACCCGTCTGCCAGTGGTTACACCTTTGGAATATCCGTAACCCATGTTTGACTCTTTTAATTGATACATAGATTGCAAATGTGGCATTAAACTTTCCAGTTCTGATAACTTATAGTGCCCATACCAACAGGTTGAAAGACCTTTACTTTGTGCAAAAAGAATTAACAACTCCCCAATAAAACCTGCCTTTGAGATTGAGATAATATCAGTATCTGCCACAAAAGCAATGTTATCTGGTGGAGATAACATTGTTGTATAAAGAGTTTTTGTAGGATTAGCATTAAAGAACTTAATCTCGACATTATGTTCAAAAGGAACTGATAATGACTTTACAAAATCATGTATAGATTCTATAACAGCCCTTTCAACAGATATCATTTTAAAACTTCGTGCCGATCTTCGTGAATCAATGGTACTTTTAATTGGAATTGAGAAAATCATATTTAAATCCTCCTGACAATATCATATATTAAAATACACCATTTATTCATACCATTTCATCGATAATTTTAATATTTATTTATTGTTTTCCATCAATTTTTCTGCAAAAGGTGTTATTGCAAAGTGAACATAAACATAAGTACAATCAAATCTTTGAAAAAAAGCCTTGTATGTTGCAAATTGTATCTTTATAGACTAATCGTATATTACATTTTTTCCTTCATCACTTAACTTTTTTAAAGATGAAAGCATATGATTTATTTCTTCATCGGAATGTCTTTCCCATGAACCTAATTCGGCTATTATTTTCAAAGGAGATTTAGACCTATACGAACGTGTTGGATTTCCGGGAAATCTTTTGTCAGTTAAGTTCGGGTCATTTTCAAATTCACCTAATGGTTCTACAATATAAATTCTTTCCTTTAAGTTAGATTTCGCTAATTCAGCCCCCCATTTAGCAGCATTTAATGTTCCAGTAAAATAAATATAGTTTGATTTTTTATCCTGATAATTTGATAAATATTGTGGTTCTAATAAATCTCCAAGTTTTAGTTCTGCTTTAGTACCATGAAAAAAAGGACCATTATCTAAAACATCTTTTTTGTCATTCATACTTATACACTCCTTTTATATTTTTTTAATTATGCCTTCGAGCTAAAACAATTTACCGGAGTATTATATCTACATTATCAAATCCCTCCACCAAATCGCATTAACTTATTATGCATTATAGCACTTGCAAATATGAACTAAAAGTCTATACTTATAATTTTTTTTGTGTTATAATTAAAGTGGAAAGAAATAAAAAATAACCCACGCTAGATAGTCTATATTAACCCCTAATGGGTAAAACAAAAGCTTTAATTTAATGATTTAAAAGTTCAATATCAATTTTATTACTTGAAATTAAAGAAGTCACCTAATATTACAATTAAAACACTGGTCAGTAATGCAAGGAACAATGAATCAAAGTTCAAATCCAATAATACGATAGTCGAACTTGCACTTCGTCCTCCTGTAGAAAAATCTGATGCATTTTTTACCTTTTTACCAGAATGTATTCCGATTGCTATTATTAGCAGCAAAGTTAATACAATCCCTATCATGTGTGGCTGTGTCAGCTTTACCATCTAAAAATCTCCTGTTCGATAATTTTAAATAGATTAAATATAAAATTAAATTAAATCATTTCTTTAATTAAACCGATAACCATCTTCATCACTTATCTGTTCATTAAGAATTAAATCAATTTGTCTGATTTCGTGCATTAAATTTATAAGGCTTTCATAAGTAACTTCTAATTCTGTTTTGTTAATTAAATCAAAGGCTTTCAACTGTTTATTCGATTGACATATCATTCCATCGATAATGCCCTACTATTGTGTAATTTCTAATTTCATTTTTTTCCCTTGCTCCCCTATCACCGTGATGAATAATAAATGGATACCCCTCTCTATTACGCTTATCAGAACATATCGCTATGTGATTTGAAAAAACAACAATATCGCCTGCCTGCCACTCTTCTGGATTAGTTAATTTTGTAGTTAAAATTTCTGCATTTCTGTCAAAGAATATTTTTAAGTTTCTAACACGTCGAAAATCTATATTCGGTTCTGGTGATGTAATAGTTGGATATGCTTCTAAATTATTTGCAATGTCAGTATCAATCATATTTTTTAAATCATATCCGGCTGACTTAAACCCATTCCAAATTACATCAGTACAAACTCCATAACCGTCATCGGGATAACCACCATAATAATATTTGCTTTTATATTTAGGTTTTGTTTTAATATATTTTCTTGCACCAAGAAATATATCCGAATAATCATCTATTCCATCATTGTCTGCATCACTTTTACTTATTATTTCATCTATTCCTAATTGTACAGCAGTATAAGTTTTTTGCGAATAAAATCTAGAATAAAATGTGTAAGTTACAAAGCATAGCAAGAACATAAGAACTAAAGCAACAAAAATGTATTTAAGACTTTTTCTCAATACCCTACTATATATATTACTTTTTTTCTTCATTCAAATCACCTTTTTAAAATTATAGTTTTATAAAAAGTAAAATAAAAGATTTAAGTTTTCCTCATGTCTTCATAGGCTGTCATTAGCTATGACATTGATAATAACAATTTCAGGTCTATTAAATATTCGAGGTATACGTGTACTTTCTTTTGCAAGTCCACGACTAACTATCATTGATGTATTGTCAAACTGATAAAATCCACCCGCATACTTAGGAAAAAATCCTTGATTAGGAGCTAACAATCCATTCAATACACCAGGAATACGCCATTGTCCGCCGTGAGCATGACCAGATAAAATTAAGTCAAATTTATACTTTTCATAATTTTCAATGCGTTCAGGTCTGTGAGAAAGTAAAATAGAAAAAACCGAATCATTAATATCATCCCCGCAATTTTTTAGCTGCTGGTTGAATTCTATATCCCCTACCTCTGGATCATCTATTCCAAAAATATCAACTGTTTGCCCCTTTATTTCCATGGAAATACTACCACCTTCAAGTACATGAATACCGTAATTCCCAATCAGCTTTTTAATATTATCTATATCTCCACTCCAATACTCATGATTACCAGACACGTAAAAGCACTGATATTTTTCAGAAATTGCAGAAAGAAATTCCTTTGCTTTATTTTGTGCTAATTTATCATCAACTATATCTCCCACAAGTAAAATAATATCTGGTTTCTGAGAATAGAGTCTACTTAACAATTTCCCTTGATTTTCACCATAGCTACAACTATGCAGATCAGTAATTAAGGCAATTTTTATAGTATCAGTAACCTTATCACTCTTAATGTTATATTTGACCACTTTTATATCTATACGAAAAGCAAATATTAAAATAACGACAATAATTAAAATAATAAATGTTTTATTGCATTTTAACATAATTCCCTTATTTCCTCCAAACGCATGAATTCCAAATCTAATTTATATAAATGGTATTAAAAAAAGAAATCCGTTCATTTTATCTCCTCATACCTAACTTGTATCTCCATGGAAGTCTTTCTATCAAGCTCAACTCAAGTTATGCTCATTTTACAAAGTGTTTTTTGCCAATATAAAATAGTGTTTACTGTTCTAATTGTAATGTAATATTATAACATTTTTACATAAATATTACCACGCTATTTTGTGCTAGAAGTAAATCTGCCCGCCAGATCTTTAAATTTCTAGTTCAGAATAATGTCTATAATAATATTAATAATAGTATTATCATTATTAATATTTGAAAACATAATTTCTAAAATAACTTTGCAAATAGGTATGTCTATTGTACTAATATTATCAATTGTTTTAATGGTCCTATTTGTTTATATTAGAACGTGCCCAAAGTGTGGTTATTATTTCGGAAGACATGGCTATGCACCTAAAAATTGTCCTCGTTGCGGAATTAGACTAGAAGAATAATTTTTTGTTGGCTATGTAGATTATAACAGTTAATAATTAAAGCAATTGAAAATATTAGAATTACTGTATTCGTTTCTTTTTTTCCCATTTTTAGCCTCCTATTTAACATAATAATTTTAACATAAAAAAATAAACGAAAGTAAAAACTTCCATTTATTTCTTTATGCCTTTAAGAAAAATTTATCCTATGTAAGAAAAATATCCTGAGTCAAATTATACTAGACATATAATTCTTCAACAAAACTTCTTTTTTTTATTTTGCAAATATCATTTTCATAGGTTCAACAACCTATTAACTTCATTATTTTTTTCAATACTTACATCTTTCTTTTAATCTGTTAAAGCGCTATACCCGAGTTTGCTGTTGCTTGCAGGAGTTGTGATATTTTGTGTCAGAATATTAACCAAACAAAATAGGCAATACTGTTTTATACTATTCCATTCCTGTTAAAACAACCTCTTTCCGTCTGAAATATTTATACCAAGCTCTTTCGCCATACTGGTTTGCTTAAATGGATTTACTTTTTCCACTACTCCGTCACGTTTAAAAAGTGAGCCTGTATTTTTGAACCAAAATGTTACATTTGCTTTTACGCATTGTTCACGGATATTAAGTACCCAATTGTAATCACATTCACGAGCCTCTCGCCCCGTTTCACCGCCAACTGTAACATGGTCTACTCCATGAAGATATGATGTTAAATCTATCGCTTCTAAAAGCGGTGCGCAGGCAATAAAACGTCGCTTTATCGGATAGGATAAAAATAATGGAAGCCTATAATCGGCCAATATTTGATTTTCTACAGTACATCCAATATTCACATTGTCATATCCGTTATCCCAATCTGAAGGAAGGGATACAAGGAATCGGTCAATCCGCTTTGTCAAAATCAAAAATTCTATATCTGTTCTTTTCTTGATGATAGCCCATATTTCTTTACGCCATTCATCTGCTTCAGGAAGAAAAAAGTCAGTTGCAAAACATGTTGCAAGAATTTTGTTTCCTTTAATGTTGTATTCGCCTTTTGCATTCGTCCTTATAGGCCAATCAAATTTGTCTGTTTTTTCTATGACGTTTTGACCATATCGTTTAGCATGGGGGCCATAAAAATAACAATATGTGCAACCATCACTAATTTTATAGCAGCCTGTCCATGGTTCCCAGTTCATAGCGTTCCTCCTTATTTAGTGAGTTTTGTTGTGTCTATATAATCAATCTTTTATGCGCCTTTTCCGCCGAATGCGCACAAGTTATTATTTACCTCAAAGCCTGTTTTCCCAATAGTATTCTTTCGATGTTTACGCCTAAGAACTCGGAGAGTTCACGAAGCAAAGATACATCAGGACATCCTAAGCCACGCTCCCATTTTGAGATGGTCTTATCGCTGATGTTCATAGCATCAGCAAGCTGTTTTTGTGTCATTCTTTTTTCTTTACGTAAACCAAGTATCAACTTTCCAACTTTGTCGCAATCCATGTTGGTTCACCTCCCTGTATTTAGAATAATCACAGACGGACTATAATTCAATAAACGCTCCGTAGAGTTTTGAGTGAGATTTATGATTCATTTATTCGTTTTATGTTTAATTCTTCAAAGAATTTAATTCTTAATCCCGATCAAGCAAGTATTTCCTTACGCCACTCCAGAGATAACCCTTTGCAATCTTTTCAACATCAACATGTTCATTTAATGGCTGCAAATCTTCAAAATCTTTTAGATTATACCCCTCTCTTATAACCACAAATTTACCAATACCTGGTTTCAATGCTTTACTTGGGCATCCATAAATACAGCATAAACACAATTGACATTTGTTTGCAAATTCCGGCTTGCCATTATTCAATATAATATTTCCTGCAGGACAATTTTTAACACACCAACCACATCTAATACATGTTTCTGAAACCTTTATTTTCTTCCCAAATGCTCTCGCCCCATATTTTTCAATCTCTCCTATACAAGAAAAAAATCTATCAATTAAAAATGGCTTTGTTCTTCTAAGTGATTCCTCCCCAATATCATTGACAATAGCGTCAACCTTTTTAGGTAATACTTCCAAAAGCATTTGTGCTAGAGGCCTCTTCGTAGCAACTATCCAATTAGAAGGCATTACAATCATATTTTCATAAATTACTTTATATCCCTTTTTCTCAAGTCCCTTTATTGAGCTTACTCGGCAAGCTGTATTAGGAATAACTTCCCCACCACCTGACACTGAAATTACAATAGCCGAAATATCATTAACTCGCTCTATGCTATCTATCCATTTATATACTGGTTCAGGAGCATTAAAAGCATGAACAGCAAACAAAAGCAAAAGCGGTGCATTCTCAATGTAATTTATCTCTTTGTTTGCAATAAGGCGTTGAGTGTTTACATTAAAGCCTTCTTGCTTTAAAGAGTTTTCAAAGCATTTTGCCACAAGCTCCGTACCTCCTGTGCCAGAATAATAAACAATATTAATTGTCTTGTTGTACAAATATCATCACCTCATTCTCTTATAAATGAATTTCAATTCGATTGATCTGCTGTTTAATCCTTAACAGCGTCTAATACTTTCTTAAGTATAAGTCACTATACCGTTTCATTTATCCAAATATCTACAACGATTTTTCCATTTAGCGGAAGTAAATTCTAACTTCCCTTATACTCTTCTAAAATTATACTCATACAACCAATTTGTAAATGTAGTTCATTATCATCCCATCTATCACCAATACCTGTAACCATATTGTACTTTTTTGAAAGTGCTTTTATATTTGACAGTTTAGTACGTCACTGCCAACAGTGTCACCCACCGTCACCAGTGTCACACGATAACTGTACAATTCCTTCCAGCACACTTCGCTTCATACATGGCACTATCCGCTGTGTTCAATAGCGCGTCAAAATCAGGAGTCTCATCATTAAATTCTGCCACTCCAATACTAACTGTCACTCGTAATTTGTGTTGCTCAAAAATTATGATGTTTTTTTCTACAGCTTGCCTAAAATATTCAGTTTTTATATATGCTTGCTGTGAATCCGTATTCAACATGACAACCGCGAATTCCTCACCGCCCATACGTCCCACAACATCCGTTCTAAATGTAGTCAGCAATATTTCAGATAAATTTCGAATAACTTCATCTCCAGCCATATGCCCAAAAGAGTCGTTTATCTTTTTAAAATAATCAATATCCATCATAAGTACAGATAAATGCTCATTACAAAGTCGTGCGCGTTGATATGCTTCTTGTGCACATTCTCTGAATCTTCTCCTGTTATGTTGACATACTTCTTCTCACCTTTGACCACAAGATGAAAAACCCTGTTTTCTGAAAGTTTGATACTTTCCAAGAGTTCTTTTTGTTCTTGAAGCAATGACTCCAACTGTTCTTCCTTGATTTGAGCATTAAACCATCGGAAGAAATGTACACTTGATTCATTAAAATCAACTACTCGATAGAATCGATTCAGCAGTACCAGTCCCGAAACACTGTCTTCAAACACTTTTTCTCTAGCCAGTGTTTTGAACTCCAGAAAATTGAGGAATGCCGAAATACTGGATTTGATTCCAGAAGAGCATCTCCTTAAGCAATATAGAGTTAATTTCCATCAGATATCCCAGCAGATACACCTGAATTGAAAGGCTCATCAAGCCAAGAGCTTTGGCATAACTGGATTTGCCTCTTAGAAATGAATTTACAAACATAATTGAAAGAAGCGTAACACCAATAAACAAATATATACTTATACATTTAATAATCATTACTTTATCCCTTCTATTTAACTAAATTTTACCTGGCCAATTCATATTTCGTCACTCGATTACATCATTTTTTTACTATCTTTTGATAATAATTGACCCATAGTTAAATTCATTGATTACCAATTGTTATATTATACCAAATATTCGACGGAGAATTGAATAATGCGTCACAAATAAAACAATAAATGAACAATTTTCATACAAAAATACTTTGTGCAAATGCTATAAAATTCATAGTTCCTGCCAAAAACAATAGACTTATAAGAATTTTGTTTTGATTTTCTTTTATCCAAAGCTGCTCTATAGCACTAAATATAATCATTAGAGACATTGAAAACCTCATCCAATTCCAATTAAAAGTTAAAGGTTCTAATAAATCTATTAATCCAAAAATTATAGTGAATATAGCACTAATCACAGTAAGAATTCTAATCCTTTTCAATTTCACAATTTCATTCCCCCTTGCTAATATGATTAATCCTAACGATGCATAATACTACTTATAAGTAATATAAAATAATAACATGATTATTTTATATATCATCTCTTTCTTATAATTTTTATAAACATCAATAGGACTACAGAGTCATTTATAGTTCTTACTGTGTTATATTTGCCTAATACATAATCTTTTATCTGCATTCTTCTATGTGGCACCATAAGAAGAGGCAATGCATTAAATTTAAACCATTTTATTTTATCTGTTTCATCTCCATCTTTTATCTCCTGTCCACCAATGATTTTCCCCAAATATACATGTTGAATATCACTGAATTGTGGTCTATGATATTCTCCTATCTTTTTATAAGTATCTACTATATAACCAGTCTCTTCAATTGTTTCCCTTATTACACAGTCTATGAAACTTTCTCCTACCTCTAATCTCCCACCTGGTAAATCCCATACAGGAAAATCCTTTCTTTTTACAAGTAATACTCTATTTTTTTGCTCATTAATTATTATTGTAAAGCAACCGTGTGTACTCATAACTTTTCCCCTTAATAGTTCTTCCTACTTACTATATTAATTCACATTTATTACCATAATCAAGTATTAAATATTAAATATATATTACCTTCAACTGATGAAGTATAATATTTAACATTTTTATTTTTTCTTGTCATACTTAAATATAAATGGTTGTAAAATTAAAATATATATTAACAACAAAACAATATTTGTCGAAAATAAAAATTTACTTTTTATAATTATGTATACATAAAGAATAATAAATATTATGGTATATAATATTATTGATATGAGATTTGCGTTATAAACTGTTCCACATTCAGTACATGTATATTTAAATCTATTTTTAAAAAGAAATTGCTTATAAAATTCTGAAAATGATATTTTTTTATTGCAATTACTACATTTCTTTAACATTACATATATCCCCCTAAAATTTAAAAACAATAGTATAAGGAAGCAATGTGACATACCAACAAACATCACCACATATCTCAGCAACAATAACTAATTTTTCATTCTTTTCTTATTGGTTGTTATATTCATCATTTTTCACAAAATTATTTATAGCGAACCCTATAATTACCTGTCGGTGGATCTTATAACTTAACTTGTACTTTATTGATCTTTTGTTCATTAAGCTAATACATTCTAAAATTTAAATATTGTTCATTAGTACAACATTGATTTAATATAGTATTTCCGAAGTGTATTCTTTGTTGCATACATACGCTGGATTATAAATATCATATTCACCAATATCTCCGAAAAAATAAAAATTAAGTTTTGTGTTAACCATTTAAAATCCCTCATAAACAAATCAAGTATTGTGTCATATTCTACTGATGTGACACAAAATTTGAAGAATGTGACTGATGTCCCAATCTTACGCCATACCAAACTCAATTTTGAGTTTTTCATATCTGCTTTTTTCATGTGGCATTATTTCAAAGATAGGATTATATAAGCAATGCTGAAGTACATCTGCATCTATTATAATTTCATTAAAATCAGAATGCACCAATCCTTTTTCGCTGTGTGTATAAATAGCATCACAAATAAGTTTAGTTTCATCCTTATTTGTTATCTGTAATGATGTCAGTATTTTCTTTGCTAAAGCAGCACCTTTATGTGCATGGTCTTTAGTATCCATTTTAGCATATGAATATATGTCATGAAGCATACCTGCCATAGTTGCAAGTTCAGCATTCTCTCCACGTTTTAATGCAATTAATGCACAAGATTGAGCAACTCCATATAAATGTACATAAGCACATCTTCGTTCTTCAGCGTCTGGCATTTTCAAAATTATATTATCAATATATTGTCTTAAGATTTCTATTCTGTTCATTATTATTTTTCACCTCATAAATATAAGTAATAATTTCTTCATAATTATTTACTATTACAACGTAAAATTTGAAATATGTATCTTATTTAAATCCAAACAATACTTCTAAATATTCACTATTAAGTTTAGTCAACTAATTCTTCTTGATAGCGAAGAAGTCTTGCTTCCAATGTTCCAGTATGAAGTTCAAAAAGGTGGTTGTCATAATCATAAAAATATAATGAATTTCCCTCTCCAATAATCCTTTTTCTTCCAGCTTTTATCACTAAACCAAGTTTCTCTATTTTTTTAATATATATTTCATAATCAGATTCATCTATTTTAAATGCTATATGATTATAGCTTTTTTCGATTTCCTCCCCTTCCATAATTGCAATCCAAAGGCTATTTATCAAAAAAAACTTTTCTTTAGATATTGAAAACCTTTTATCTCCACTTGAATAAACTTCTTTTGCTTCAAATATTTCTTTAAAAAACTTCGTTGCCTTGTCTATGTCTTTTACCATAAAGGTAATATGACTAATTCCATATATCAAATTTATTCCCCCAAAATTTAAAAAATTCGCTTAATATTACAATTGCATCTATGCTACATTAAGTTTTGCTTTAGTAATTATAATTTTTGTAGCTTCTGAAACAGACAAATTAGTTATATCTAACTTAGGATAATTTACATCATCAAAAGCTTTTCTAGATTCATTTAAAGTTCTTTGAATACGAACATCACTTCTGTTATCAAATTTCATTCTATTGATATTCTCCTCTTCACAACACCAAAGTAAAAATGGAATAAAGTCATGATCTACTTTAGAAATTTCCGATAGAATCCGTTCAAACACTTCTTTTCTTCGTCCATGAAAGCCATATGAAAAAACCACAGTATTAATAATGGGACATTTTAAATAATTGACAAGTAAATCACTAATATTCTTTGCAATTGTAGGTATGGTGTCATCATTTAAAATAAAAGGATTCATAACCCTACATGGATCTGAATCAACATAAGCTGAATTTGGCAATTGTTTAATAATTTCTTTACATATAGTAGATTTACCTATTCCATTTGGACCACATAAAAACAGAATATTTTTCATAACACCTTTTCTCCTTATTAATTACTTTATAACATTCTTATATAATCCTTAGTTCGCAAAATATTACTGTCAAGACTGAAAATTCTAATATTGTGTCTTAACTATTTATTAAACGTTTGAGTATCACCTAACAAAATAACTTTTCCATTGTCAACAATTATACCACTATCATTTGTAATTGCATATATTTTATCTTTTTTCTCCATTAGTACCTTTTTTATATATGTGTTTTGCACTTCCGTTCCTTCATAATGAACTTCAATATCGAATTCCTTAATAATATTTAATCCTGTATTATATGTAAATGTATTATAATCTTCATCTGGAGTAATATGATATTCTGCTATTTGAATCATTGCTCCTGCACTACTACCAATAATAGTACCCGTAAAGTTTTCAATATCATTAATTAAATCAAGCTCAGTTAAGCGTGACATCATTTTATCAGGTAACCCACCAGTAAAGAATATCACACTGCTATTTTTTACCTTGACCTTAGCATTTTCTCTGGTATCTTTAAAATAATTTATCCAATCAATATTTTCTTTTTTAATTCCATAATACAAAAATGGTTCAATAACACCTTTATAATACTTGCCATTATCCTCGCTATAAGCATTATGCCAATCTCTATCATTGCCTATTTCCTCACCAAATGAAAATGGAATTATTAATACTTTATCATTTGAATCTATATACTTCGCTACTGTATCTACTGCCCAGCTTTCATGATAGTTATATAGGCTAAATAACATATTTATCATTAATATTCACTCCTTGTTAATTACACATAATTCTTCTATTGCAACGTATTAAATAAATATGCTCTCTCTTATACTAATAATTTATTTTTACTATATCCATAATTTGTTTGACAATCTCATCTAACTGTATACTACCATCAATAACATAATCTGAAATTGGCAAAATAGTATTTAGCATTTCCTCATATGCGATTCTCGCATATTTCAAATATAACCTCATATCTTCTCTTATATCATCTCCAGTAGAATTAGACATATCACGTAAAACACGTCTTGCCATTGCAATATCTAAAGGAGTATCAATAAAAATAGCACAATCTATAAATGGCTTAATCAAATCATTTTTATATGCAAACGGATAATCCAATAAAATATATTGTACTTCATTATCATTTACATATTTCATAATGTCATTTTTGAGTGGATCTAAATTCCATATATTATAATCCGCTCCATCTATCACCCATTTATGGAAGTCATCAACATCCCCATCAAATTTATAATCATCAAAATGAAGAGATTTAGCACTTTTCATCTTTTTCTTGAGTTCATTTATTATCGTTGTCTTTCTACTTGCTGTAACACCTGATACTGCAATTACTACTGCTTTTTTTATCATATCCACGCCTTCTCAAATATAATAATTTTTGATATGAATTTTGCATATTAAAAACTATTTACAGTTTAGATAATAATCCTTACTTAAAAAATGTTTTTCACCACTAAAGCTATAATATGAACTATCTTTAAAATATTCAAATCCAAGTTTAGTCATAACCTTTTTTGAACCAATATTATCTACTGCATGTTTACAAAAGAACTTCTTCTCTCCTAAAGTATTTACAGCAAAATCTAATATAATTTTCCCTGCCTCAGTTGTCATGCCTTGTCCCCAATATTTTTTCATAATACTATATCCAAGTTCATAGCAACCAAGCTCCTTTTTAAAGTTTATACCGCCTGAACCAAATAACTCTCCATTTTCCTTTAATACAAACCCCCATACATAATGATGTTCTTTATCAACATTTTGCACTTCTATTTTCAACCATTCAATAGTTTCGTTAACAGATTTATGTACATCCCAAATCATAAACTTAGCTACATCAGAATCAGATGTCCAATTTTTATAAATATCTTCAGCATCGTTAACCGAGAGAGGACGAAGTATTATTCTTTTACTTTCCAATATAGGTGTTATCATTAATAGGTCTCCTTCATATAACTTATTTTTAATTTAGCCTATTTTGCTGTTGAATACAATTTGAAAATTGTGAACTATATTATCTTGAATTCTTATTAATATAAATATTCAATACTTGCAATGCATTGAATGATACAAAAATAGCCGACATATAAAACATAACTTCTAATATACCTTCGATACTTTGATTGACGTAGAAGATTTGTCCTTGCGATTTCATATATTTGTCATGCAGAACCTTTATACTTACGACATCTCTCAAAATGACAAAGAAAGAAATTCTCAAAAACCTCTTCATTCATTAATGATTCCCCAAGGTATATCTGATTCTTCGAGAACTATTTGGATCATTATATTCAAATGTGTATTCATCAATCCATTTAGGTGAAAATTCTTTAGCAACTGATGTTGCAATATTTATTTTTTCATCAGTAAAAATATTGTATAAATATAGGTTTACGTCTTTTTTACTCTCTTTAAATTCATTATAGGAATCAATGTCAAAGTGTATAGGGAAATCACTATAGCATTTCCATCCATTTTTCATATTTATATCATACTCGTGATATAAGTTTCTGTTTTGTATTATTTCAAACTCGAAATTTTCAGTATTTAATATAAAGTATCCTGGTTCTCCTGGTCCTAATTGAAATTCGCCCCAAAATTCTGTATCATTCCATCCATAAGGTACTAGGCTAACTTCTGAACTGTTTTCGAATCCAAGCTGCAACATATCTTCTGAAAATTCATATTCTATCTTATCTTCAAATATTATTTTATCATCATTATCTAATATTTTTAGATTTCTTTCTGGATTATCAATAAATATAAAATATTTATCGTTTGGACTAACACTAATTTCTACATTATTACCTTCATATATAAAGCTTTCCTTATCATTCCTTATCATCTTTGTCAAACTTAGTAACTATTTGTCTATATTCATCTTTACCTGTATTCTTTAAAATCCTACAATATAAATACGGATCTCTTGTTTCAATATTAATGTCAATTCCTTCTGCTAACATAGAAGCAAAATTACTTCCTGTATATTTCCATAATTGTACAGATCCATTTTCAGATCCTTTTTCATAAACACTTATAACTATATAATATGCTCCATTAAGTTCTTTTAGATGAAGTATATTACTTACACTACAATTTGAGCATACATCAGTTTCAGTTTGTCCATCACATTCTTCACCATCTTTGTAACTCTGTATTATTTCCTCTAGTTCTGCTATCTTTAATGTTAAATTTTCACTCTGCGTTTTATATTCTTCAATGTCTTGATTTACAGTTTCATTGTAACTACATGCTGAAAAAGAAATAATATAAATAAAACAAACGACTATTAATAATACTATTCTATTTTTCACAACACTCTCCCAATTTGATTTGAACTAATTCTAGTATACTTTTTTCGCATCTTTTGGTAATAAATACACGTCTTTTAAAAACTTTAAACTATTATTTGCTTCAATTTCATTATAATTAATATTCATTTTACATGCTATATCTTTGGCTATTTTATTAAATAAATCACACATAATAAAAACTGATTCCCAAATATCTTTTATTTGTCCAGACGGATATGTTTTCAAGAATGTAATCCATATCTGGTTTTCTAACCATAAATGCATATATTTCCCTGATTTTCCAACACTAATAGTAAAGTTTGTGTCAAATCCTATTTTCCACTCCATTAAACGAATTAACTGTGGGCGGACAAAATAATTTATCATATCCATTACATATGGTATTTCTTCACGCCATAATCCCTTTGCTACATTATTTAAACACCACCAAAATTCGTTGCATGTATCAAAAAAATTATGTTCTGTTGGCTTCTTTACCCTATAATCCTTATCTGTTGCTTCTGGTATATCAGGCAAACATTTATCTTTATCAAGTAATATTTTGCAAAGTCTGTCACCTTCAATTTCTTTTAGTACATGTGATAATGTACATACATGTAAGTCAAGACGATTCCCATCAGAAAATTGAATAAGCCATCCATAACAATTATCAACATCATGTGTATAATAAGAATTTTCTTCAGGATATTGCATATATAATCTTTCACCAAATTGATTAATCCAATGTTTCTGTTCACGAAATGACTTTGTTTCGTCAACAACATATACAATATCATAATCCTGAAAAATATCTTTTATAGCATTTGGATTTGTTCTTGATCCATTCATATAAACTGCACGAATTCTTTTGTCATTCTTTGCTATATTCAATATTAAATTAAACATTTCTTGTTCCGTTCTCATTGTAACCTCCTCTAATGTAAAGGTCTACTAATTAGCATATATATAACTATTGTGTCTCAATTCATTTCAATACTATATTGATAGGAAGCTACTTTTGCCATATAAGTGTATATCTCCAAAAAAGTTTGCGTTTAACTTTAGCTGTTGGCATATGCTTTTCAACCAATAATTTTATTTCGTCTATTGACATATATGTATCATGTTCGCCATGTTTTTCCCAAACTGCTTTTGAATGAGCATCATCCTTATATAGTCTACCATTTTTTATTAGATTCATTAAAATATTAGGGATAGAGGCACTCCCCCATATAATATAATCTGTAAATGACTTCGCTTTTACAAGATCTAATATAATAAGCTTACCACCCTTTTTAAGTTTCTCTTTTGAAAAATTTAAAAGCCACTCATATGGTAAGTGATGCGCTGTTGCAGTAGTTATAATAACATCAAGACTACCACTTTCAAAATTCATATCTAGAATATTTCCACATACATATTTTATATTCTTGTTTGGGTGTAATTTTTTTGCTTTTTCAATCATTTTATCGGCAAGGTCAACAGCAATCACATTTTTAGATTTTTTTGATAACATATATGAGAGCTCACCTTTACCACAACCAATGTCAAGGCAAGTTTCAATATTATCTGTTATATGTTTCATGAGTTGCTTGAAATAACAGTTATTATGATTCCACTTTGGTTCATTAAGTTCTGAAATTTGGTTAAAATCATTTTTTACAATATTATAATCTTCCATATTCAATACCTCCTAATATAAATGATTTAGCTGTATTTTATTACTTTTATGATGTAATATTTGAAAACTGCAGCCAAACATCCAACAATTAATATTATGTTTTATCTTACTAAAAAATCCAAACCAACCTATCCTTTGATATACTAAATCCAAGTTTATTTTGTAATGCTAATGATTTTTTATTGCCTATTTCAATTTGTGCAAATGGTATCAAATCTTTTTCAATCATTTGATTTACCATATAACTTTCAAGCATCGCACCATATCCTAAACGTCTATATTGAGGAAATATCTCTAAAATCCCTATACTTCCTTCTAAATGATTACCAACAATGCCTATAAGTGTTTCGTTCTTATATCCTCCATATAAATTCCCATTTTTTAAAAGTGTCTGTATTTCATTATTGGATAATTTATCATAATGTTCTAATATCACTTCTATTTGATTTAGTTTTAGTTGTTTTATTACTAATTCTTTTTTTATATCAAGTTTATTTTTATTCATATATACTGCTTGAACGCATTCTAGTTTTTTAGTTAGTCCGAACCTGTTTAATACATAATCTACCATATATTTTTGATGCACAACAATTAGGTCACATTCCAATATACTATTTATTAATTTTTTTCCTTTTTCAAAGTTGTCTACAGATACCATATAAGCATTACTTTTTTGTTCCTTCATTAACACGCCATCTGTTTCAGCATACAATATGTCTGCAGTATCTCTACGTATTGGATCAATCATTCCCATATGTAACAATGGATTTTTTATTAAATATGCTATTGCTCTTTTCTTCATCTTTTTATACCCTTCAACCTACATTTTTGTCAAAATCTTTGGTACGCCATATTTACTGTTGTGACAAGTTATTAAAATATTCCAAAATAACTACAAGTAAGATTTGTTTATAATTTTAAAATTCTTTATAAACAAAGGGAAATCAAAAGCAGTTTCAACTTTTCTCATAATAGTGCGTATTTTTTAGCCATTTAATACAATCTAATTAACCAATCATCATAACTTGATTTGTTACGTTCATACATAAATTCACTATAACAATCTGAATCAAAAACCTTTAGCAACTCCATAAAATCATTTACTAACGTATAATCATTTAATGAATTCCTATCAATCCATCTCATTTCTCCTTCAGCAGAAGAAATTAAAGTACCCTCAAATTTATCCGTCTTAAATAATAAGACAATATAGCGTTCATCTTGATCTGTTTGAAATTGTTTTACTCCACATAGTTTAGGTTCTCTAATAGTTAATCCTGTTTCTTCATATATTTCACGAATAGTTGTTTGAACAAATGACTCTTCTTTTTCAACATGTCCTCCTGGAAAAGTAAATCCACGCCAATCTTTTTTAACTCTATCTTGAAGTAATATTTTATTACCATCATAAACCATACACAAAACTGTTACTATCACTTTTTCCCACTTACTCATTCTTTATCTCCTTACTAAAAGCGGGTAGTGTAAAGTTTACACCCCTATTTTCCGTTATAATAGAATCAACTAAAATAAAAATATACATTCTCATCTATGCACAGACATATAAGACCTATCCACTTATAACTGCACACCTATCAGGGTTCAGCTACAAGCAAATACGTCTATAATACATGTACATATATCTTCTTGAATGTAATTTCTGATTCATTTGCGTACTCCTTAATTTTTCATTTACAACAGTAATTTGAAAATGTCAAATGCTAAATTGTGCTCACTCTATATGTTTTAGTCGACTTAACTTATCGAAAACCGAAGCAACTCCTTACAGCGCATCATTCCATTCCTCAATTAATTGCTTAATAGATTGTTGCCTTTTGTACCTGTCACTTGATATTGCTTTTGTTACAACGCTATACAGCTCCTTATTCAAAGACCATTTATCATAAGATCGTTCATAATTTCCAAACAGCGCAAATGCAAATGCACCCATGGTATACACATTCGTTATTTCATCAATCTCTGCCTCAAGTCGAAATTCTTCGGGTGACATAAACTTTGAGCTTCCCCACATACGCCCCATAACATTTATACAAGGTTTTTTACGGAACAAATCAATATCGCAAATTGTGGTTATTTCACTTTCAAAATCATACAGAACGCTTCCATCATAAAAATCTAATGCAACATATCCATGTGAATTTACATGTTCAACAAAACAACACAAATCATGGAAAACCTTGAGCCGTGCTTCCACTGGCAATTCGAAAAATCTACGATGTGCTTTTGGATACATTCTTCCCATACAATCTCCATTTGCCCATTGAAATATCATTGCATAGCCACCTGCAATTTCTTCTGCATCTACAAATTCTATCAGATTCTTATGTTTTAAGTCACGGTAAATTGGCAATGTGGCTTGTAATCGTTTCACAGCATCCTCTGTTGTTCCATTATAAGCTTCTGTTGGAGAACCTGCATATTTAACAAAAAACTTTTTTCCCTTTTTTTCTGTTCCAAAGCAGATATTTCCCGAATCCTGATCATCAAAAACTTTAAACACGGTACCATACCGATTGATAAAGCCAAAATCATAAAGAGACTTCATTTTGTACGGTACTCCATCCACATACTGTAAATAGTATCCTTTGAAGTACCAAGTAGGAATAGGATTTTTCATATTATCATACCAATCAAGTACATCCATTGCCTGATTCAGCATAGTTTGTACTTCGCTTTCTCCAAATGAAATTGCCCAAGGAATTGACGAAAGCATATTGGAACTAATATATAAAGCAAGTAGTTTCCAAAACTTCAAAGGCACTTCGTTATCAAAATATCCATTTACCATACCACTAGCAAAGATGGGTGCTATCTGAGCACACCAGACAATGCGGTTAAATTCTTCCCATGGATCACCAAAATCATATCGGTCAAAATCTATAATAACAAGCTTGCCATTTTCCATCATCATATTGCCTATATGATAATCGCCGTGCTGAAATGATTGTGGTCTATCCTTTAATAGATGGTGATTTGCATCTATGTAGGAAATAATATCTTCCGCTCCATCAAACTTAATCGGACAGTCCTTATACATTTTGATTTTTCTATTCATTTTCTCATTAAATCGGGACTCCCAATCAGGTTGTGTTTCCGGAGCTGGAATAGAGTGAACTTTTTTTAAAATCTTCCCAGCTTCTAAACCATATGCATACTGTTCTGAATCAGATAGTTGCGGCATGATTTTTTCTGCATCCTCTCCATCAATCCAGGTTTGAATAGAATATACACCTTCATCGCAATTTCCGAATTCAATTGGTTTACACATAGAAACACCAAGTAATGCTACCGCCTGCTGCATACGAATCATATCTGCCCGATTACCACTTTTTTCTTTCGGCGTAATTCTAAGAAGGTATTTTTCACCATCCGCAGTTGTCACACAAAACTTGTTATCACATGACCATCCTTTATTGATCGGTTCCTTTTTTACAAATTCCATTTTCTAATCCTCAAATCTTTCCAGGTAGTGTAAAGTTTATACCTCTATTTTTTTATTTAAAACTTTTATTTTCAAGGGTTACACATGTTTTTTAAACAAAAACAATGACCACATATTTTCTGTTATAATGAAGTGACGAAACAACTAAAATACCATAGAAATAAAAATGTCCTATTAATAATGGGTAGGCAATAAAATAATCGACAAATTGGGATTTATAGTTGTTTTCCCATAAATATTAACTCACTATAAGATTCTAATCCAAGTTTGTGATAAAAATTTTCTGTATAATCACCTCTTGATGTAAAAAGAATAATTTCCTTAACACCTTCCTCTTTTATTCGCACTTCAAACTCTTTAAAAATTTCCGTGCCAAGACCTTGTCCTCGCATTTCATTTTTAACACAAAATTCCTTAATATTAAGCATTATTCCATCAAAAAACTGTTCTTTACTTCCTAAAATCATTCCACATAATACTCCATTCTTTCTTGCTAAAATCCCGCAAAAATCTTCCACATTAATCATCTGATGTAATCTTTTACTTGCTGTATCAATTGTCCATCTATCATTCCATGGTTCTGAATTAAATGTTTCAACATACATTTCTGCTAAATCCTTTACATCGTCTAAAGTTATAATTTTATATTCTAACATTTCTTTTCCTCCATAAACCCCTATTTATCTGTTTACTTATTAATACTTTCCTTATTAAACATAATGGAAAATCTCTCTCAATTGGTTGATTGACCACTCTTCAATTTATGCTCAGTATGTGCATCATGGTTTTCTAGCTAAGTATAAGTCAATGGTATCGTAAATATTAATTTTGCCACCGATTTTATCAATGGACATTTTCATCTCGACTTCAAAAGCGTCTTTTATCTTAGCAGCCAAGGCTCGATGATCTGAATATGTATTGAGTAAAGCAATATAAGAATCAGAATTAAGAGTGCGAACCCGATGATACAATTTTGCTTCTACATTTTTGAACCCAAATTGTTCTAGTTCAAGCGTGCGTCTTTCACAATCTTTTTCTCCAAATTCAATGATCCCTTTATCATATGGAAGATATTTATCATATACTTGTCTGTTTACTTTATTGCTAATATCATCTTTTCTATTTGGAAAAGGATGATTCCAAAACAATGCTATCGTGCTACCAAATTTTAAAATATCATTTACCTTCCTATATCCTTCTTCCAATGGCAACCAATGAAAGGCTGTGGCACAATACACCAAATCATATGAATTTGATTTAATCGGCAACGTCATAAAATCGGCATTGATTACATTAAAATTACTGTATTTTCTGAACTTATTTCTGACAAAGTTACTTAATTTATCGCCGAGTTCAATCGCAGTAACCGAGCAACCTGTTTGTAAAATAGATTTTGTCGCTTGTCCTGTTCCAATACCTATTTCTAAAGAATTACTTTCTTCATTTATCGAAGAGTAATTAATTATGTCCCGAAACAATTCATCGGGGTATGTGGATCTAAAGCGATCGTAATTTGTTTCATCTTCATTAAACTTCAAACGTAAGTCCATCTTATTACCTCACTGCCTTTAATATCATTTTTATTTATAATTACAGAAGTCCTCCAATATTTATATTGTTATTATAAACATAATGCATAGCTCATTTAATCTTCTATAAATAAAGATTTATTCCACAAGCAGTAATCCATGTAACTTTATTATTTTTAAATCAATATCATCTATGAAATGAAGCATGATCAAAATTATTAATAATGCTATTTGTTCATATCCTCAACAAATTCTATGCTTTTTGCAGTCATTTGAACCCAAGCAGGTTTAAATCCGCTCTTTATAGCATTTCTGACTGACTTAATATTTGACCATGCACAACAATAAAAAGGAACAATGTCCATTTTTAAAATTTCAACAGCTAGCTGGCTTGTCACAGTTGAAGCGATACCTTTTTTTCGATATTCTGGTAAAACATCCACACCTATTTGCCACATTGTATCGCAATCGGCAGAACATCCAGCAAGTCCTATTAGTTTTCCATTATCAAATGCACCAACAGCCAACTTGTCTAAATGCTTGCGTTTTTCACATAGAGCATTACTCCATTCAGGTTTATAATATTCTTCAAAATCAATTGTCGTTAATATTTTAGTTTCGTACTCACACTCAAGCGCTTTGATTGTATCAACATCAGGCAAAAAATACTCTGCCATGAAACAAACACACATACCATGTTTTTTTAGTTCATCATTCAAAACCTGCATATTAGGTGTTTCAAAGCAATGTTCAACGTTATACTTATTTATGTAATGTTCCACAGAATCAGCAATTTGCTCAGAAACAGATGCAACAATATTATTACCGTATGAAGTTAAATCACAATAAAATGGCAACTCCAAATATTTTCTAGCATTATAATTATCGCAAGATAAGACAACTTTATTTTTATTAGATTTAAAATCATTAGCTTTACAGTTGCTATCAATTGCTGATTGTTGCATTGCTATATTAAACACATCTTCATTGGTCATTATAATACTCCTAACTATATAAATTTTCCATGTTATCTACAAATTAACAATTATTTTAATCCATGAAAATTTTGTCTATTCGTTCCTTATCATATGATAAAATCCAATTACTATATTTTTGGTATAAGGGTAATAATGCTTCCTTATTTTCGGCTATTAAATCCATCCCTCTATCATCGTACATATAAAAAATAATGTGTTTATATGGATTAATGAAAAAAACTGCATCTGTAATATATGGCTCAATATCAAAGTCCTGATATGATATTGCCTTTAAAATACCAATGTAGTCAATAGATTCAATATTACAAAGCAGTATATTTTGATATATAATACCTGACAACTCACTATTATCCTCATAATACTTTTCTAATTCTAAACAATTGATTTGTTTAATAAGTTCTTTGTCTTTGATATATTTTGTAAAAATTTCTTCACCTTGTTTAATACATGCGTAAGGTTCAATGCATCTAAAACTTTTTACAACAACAATCATCTGATCATCTGTGTCAAATACCTCTCTAAAAATCATACTTGAGCGTAATAATACATTCGTAAAATAGGAAGGGTTTCCTACTCCATCATATGGTATTCCGAGTTCAAATCTTAATCCCACTGGAGCATTATAGAATAACGGCGATTCCAAAGGAACATTACAAAAGTGTTCATTAAGGTAATTATTCAACACAACATCTAATTCTTTCATGCAACTAAATTATCCTTCCTTTAAATTACCCTCTAAATATATAAATTTTCAATATATCGCTGTCATGGCACATTATAAGAATGATGTAACATAGTTATGACAGCACGTAAATCTAATATATCCTTATCTAATTAATTATTCTTTTTAGTTCATTCACTTGCGAACCTGTTAATCTACCTATTTCTTTATCTTCAGAAGTCCTAATCAATGCTATTCCTTCATATCCATTAATCCATATATTAAATGCATGTGTAAATATTCCTTCTTTATGGTTTATTTGTACAATCATATCAGGATATGTCTCTTCATTCCATTCAGCACTTGAAAAATTTACTTGGTCAAAAAGGTTCTCAAACTCAACTATTTTTTCTTCATCTTTTATTTCTTTTGTAAACTCAAATGAGTAGTCACTAACCTGGTGTCCTACCAATAGCACCTTATCTGGTGCCATAAATTTATTAAAAGTATTTTTAATAACTGGAAATAATAGTATCAACACTATAATTACGACCATCATCATTTTTTTCTTCAATAAAAACACCTCCAATACTCTATACTTATTCCAACTGCTTAGTCTAATATAAAAAACATGAAGTTATTTCTTAATTGCTCTAGCAAGTAGAAATTCTCCATTATCCACCATTGTAGGTTTCATATATGTTTCAATTTCTATTTGTAAAATTGTATTTAATGCTTTTTCATCTTTACCAAGCTCCTCTATTGATTGAAAATTACCGCAACTAAAGCATGGGCTTCCTCCTAATACAATTCCGTCAAATCCATTTTCTAATATTAAATTATTAATTTCAGAAGCTTCAAATAAATGTCTGGCAGGTTGATTAACTTTCTCATGTTTTGGCAAATCTCCTGTTTTTATAACTTTATCTATATACCAATACTCTGGTTTATTAAAAAAATCAGGATGTTTATTACCTAAAAGCATTTTAAGAATACCCCATTTATTATTTACACTAATGAATAACCTTCCGTTCTTGCTCAATACCCTATTAAATTCAAGAATAGCCTTGTCCCTATTTTTAATTACATATGATAAAGGAGCGCCATAGCAAACAACAATATCAAATTCTTCATTTTTAAATTGAGATAAATCTCTAATATCACCTTGATATATTCCTTCAATATTATCACTGACTTTAGCTTCGTCAATCTTTTCTTTAGCAATTTTAAGTTGTTCATCAGATATGTCAAATAAGGTTACTTTACAACCTTTTTTTGCAAATTCAACACTATATCTGCCTGCACCACACCCTGCATCGAGGATTTTAACTCCTTTATGTAAATAGCTTTCAATAAAGTGCATATGTAATAGAAAGTTAATTCTATTGTAAGTACTTTCTTCTAACCTATTCCACTCTCTAATACCATACTTATTATAAAAATCTCTTACTTCATTTTCCATGATATTCTCCTAAATAAATCACACTTATTTCAATGATTTTTTATTGTGGCGCATGACATAAACATATTTTCATATTTAATTAGCAGTGGTTTGTCATATTATAACTTGTATAACCTTCTACTCATAACGATACTAGGTAATTACATTGACAGCTTAGCTTTCACATACACTACTGTAAATCAAACTCTAATTTGAGATTTTCATACCTATGTTTTTCATGTTCGGTAACATCAAATAGAGGGTTATATAAACAGTATTGCAAAACATAGGAATCAGAGTTTAAGCACCGTTACGATTTCCTCACCGTCTGTTTCTCCGTTTTCTGAAAATCCTACTGAAGAATATAGAGATTTTGCAACAACATTTTCTGGTTCGTAAGATAGCCAGCAATATGTAGCCGAACCACATGGCATGGTGCGAATATAATCGAGAGAGGCCATAAGCGCTGCTTTCCCGTACCCCTTGCCCTGATATTTTTTTTCTATCATAAAACGCCAGATGGTATAATTGCCTTCCGTTACACTTGGCTCATCAAGTTTTCTATCAGTTATCAATTATGCTATTTACTTGTTGTACTATTTCTTAGTTTTTTCAATGACATCTATGAATGCATTTGGATTTATTATATTGCTTCCATCATTAGCTATGGTGCAGGTCTCAAAGAGAATTCGAACTATCTGGTCATTGTCTAAAGCCGGGTTAACCTGCCAACCCAACGCCAATACCCCTGCTGCATAAGGTATTCCCCAACTTAAACCACCCTGTCCAGTATATTGATATGAAGGTGAACCTTCCAAGTATTCTTCGGCAACTGTTCTATAAGAAGTTGGTACTCCTATATATGAAGATGGAATTACATATGTCGAAGTAGGGAATCCTCCCGTACACATTTCTACATTATTAGGATTTTCTGGATTATAAAATGCAGGAGCAATAATACCCGTTTTTTCATTGTTTCGGCAATCTAATACCAGAATTCCTTCATCTTGCGCTGCAAGAACAGCCTCATCCCACATATTCATATTTTTTGTAAATGGAGACCCATCCCCTGAAGGAGCTGCTGAAACTGAAACAACACGAATTTTTTCAGCTTCAGGTAGTTTTTTATTTTCTTCAATAATCCAATAAAGTCCTTTTGCATAAAACTCACTATCTCCATTCCATGATGGTGCAGCAGCGAAATAAACCATTGCGTCCGGGGCAACGCCGATTGTGTTACCGACCAAAATACTTGTAACAGCTGGAGCGTGCATTGATCCATTATTTTCTTCCTGTAAACAACCTGTATCATAATATTTCGTTATTTTGCCATCAAACTCTGGATGATGCAGCAAAAGATTCTGGTCAATAATCGCAACATTAATGCCTTTACCTGTTATACCTTCTTCGTGCAGTTTTCTGATGTCAAGCCCTGGATTTTTACCGTTATTCATAATTTCATCCTGCAGATTTTCGTTACCTTTTAGAACTGTTCCTTCGTTAAAAGTAAATGTAATAATATCATCTGGACTATATTCATTTTCATTAAATATCATTTCTTTATTAAATATAGCTCTTATATCATCATACGGCTTAAGAGAAATATCTATCATAGAGTTATCGGAATTGGTGATACCGCTTGTGTTTTCTGATTTGCTACAAGCAGACTGAAATGACAGCACCAAAACGACTAGTACAATAATTGAAACTTTCATTTTCCACTTCATCTTTGAACCTCCGTCAGAAAAATTTTAGGCTACATTATTTTTTCGAATCAATTTCTTCATTCTTTACACTTTCGAATAGTATATGAATAATCCAACTTCATAATTGATAACAATTGTGAAGACATATCGTCTTTTAACAGGATATGCCTACTTAAAAACTTTAAATTCCTCCCTATTAGCCAAATAAGAAATATATATTATTTACACTATCTAAAAAATAAATAACAATAACCCCTAATCAATAATTCCATTATACTCCGGCATAAAAAAAAATTCTACATAAATATATATTATTTGTTAAAATTTACTATCTTTTTATTTCTCTTTCAGTAAGCGATATATTACTATTTATAGATGCTGTTATATTTTATGGGGATGGTTCTTTTTTATCATCAATCAAAAAGAACCGTCACGCAAATCCTTTATTAACATGTCTTTATTTGAATAAATTTTTATCCAACCATTTCTACCTATAAAATATTGCTGTAATTAAAAAGTTAGTCCCGTATTTTTCATTTGTAATTAATCCTTCTTCTGACCATTTCCCAAATCCTGCCTCTACAGCTAAAGGTCGTAAATCTCCATAAAAAGAAAATACACCTTTAGTCCATATTTTTTTAAAACCATTTAGCTTTATTAGCCTTTTTATTTCCTTTAAGTTTTTATTTGCAACTTTATTGACTTTGAAAGTCTCTCTGGAAACATTAAAAAAATCTTTATAAAACAATGTGCTCTTACAATAATGCCCAAACAATATACAATTAATATCTCCACAAATTTCAATACTTCCCTTCAATATAACGTTGTATCTATCACTAATTTTATATACCTTATTGATTAAATCTATATTCTTCATTTTAACACCTTTTCCATATAAATATTTTAAATAATCTTATCAATAGAGTTATATTTTATGCATTATTATTCTCATTATAACATGTCAAATAAAAAATCTAATATATGAATTTGGCGGAAAAATAAATACAAATGTAAACGTAAAGGAAATTTTGTATTTGGCTTGCCTTCATGACATTGTAAAAAGTAGTGCTGTTATAACAGCACTACTTTGAGATATAGTTTACCTATAACTAATACGTACGATAATCTGATTCGCTGTCAATAGGCATAATGTGTACGATTTCGGCGATTCGGACATAGAATTTCGAATCACCTTGGGGCTCTCCTATTACAATGTGGTCAGGTTTGACATCCATCAGCGTACCTGTTTGAGACCCTCTCACAGTTTCTACCACCAGTCTTTTGCCTATCATAGGCATCAATGCTGATATAAGATAGGGTTCTACGCAGGAAAGTGACAATGGCATAGATTGCATATCTGAATATCTACCAAAATAGTGTGGAATAATATTTGTATTCATAGGAAAATAAGGATAGTTCATGAAATCACCTCTAATACTCACTTATATTTTTATTATTATATTCATTAAGTGACATGATAGTGTCAATGGTAGACTATTATAATTGAGTAATGTAGTCAATTATACAGACAGCTTACAACCTTTTAAAACTTTTATTAATTAATAATTATCATATAGAATATATTATCTCTTGCCTCTGTATCCCCTTCTTTAGCAAGTAATACCCTATTTAAGGAAAAAAATTGATGAAAAAATTGTCTATTAAAATGGTATGATGAAAGAAAGCGCCGGATAGCTATATATGCTATCCGGTATGGTTCTTAAAAACTAGTTCTGTATCCTTAACCAGACCTCCATACTTGTGGTTTCGGGTGTATGACTTTCATAACGTTCTGCACAAAATGCCTCCGTTTGCAGTTTGTGATTAGGAATCCATGTGTTGTAAACATACTGCTGTGCCTTATAAAGAACATCCATTACAAGTGCTTCAAAATTCTCAGCCTCAAACGTACAAACAATGTAATTTCCACGTGGCAATTCCCAGTTTTTATATCCGTCGGTGGTAACATCTACGTCTGTTTTGGCTCCTGCAAAATAATTAAAATATCCTGCATCAAGACAAGGGTACGATACACCGATTTCCTCTGTATTGTCAGTGAGTCCCAGTTCGGACACCTTTTGTTTATGAAAATCTTTCCAGAGTTTAGCCAAAGGATCAACGCCGGATTCGGTTCCCAAACCATCTACGAACTGCACTGGCATCTTTTTCTCAAGACCCACAAATTGGATCGGCTGTGTTAGCTGCCGTCTATTAATTTCGAGGACGATGCCATCGGTAATAAGTGGTACTCCTTCGTCAATCAATGTATAGTAAAAAAGAAGTTCCGGTTTTGTCATACGATTTAGTGTTTGAGGATTTTTGCGATACTCATCTGGAGTCATGCCAAAAGTATCCTTAAAAATTCTGGAGAAATGTTCGTGTGATGAAAAGCCAAGCTCCAATGCGATGTCTAAAATGCGCTGGTCCCTTTGCAGCAAAGTTTCGGTCGCCTTTGCCATACGACGTAGTCTAACATACTCCGCAACCGGTTTCTTTACCAATCGACTAAAGAGTCGTTGATAGTAAAACGGCGAGAGTGAAGCCATTTTTGCAAGGCTTTCAATGTTAAGTTCGTCATCTAAGTGATCTTCAATAAATTCTATGGTTTGTTGTATTTGTTCCCATGCGTGCATAATATGCACCTCCTTTAACTACAAGATACCATAGCAGAATGAGCCATCGCTTGTCTGTGAATGCTCTTTTTAAACTATTATTCATAATTTTAAAAGCTATTAACCTTTCATTATTTATTAATCACATAAATTAGACACCATAGTTTTTGAATATCTGCCCATCTATGCTGATAATTTCATCAATAGAGATCACTATGCCATCAGTCATAACGACAACTCTTCTATATTTGTCTATTTTTTTAACTATACTGATAGCAGTAACATAGGAACCGCCATTTTTCTTAGTATCTGGTTGAAAATAGGTAATTTCAATTTCAGGATGCTCTGCAAGCCGGTCTTCTATAATTTGCAACTTATGGCTCAACGCGTCTTTCATATATTCATCCAATTCTACTCGCTCATCTGTCAGTCTTGCAGTTTCTTTTACTTCAGCATCATAACCAGTCAGTGCAGCAAAAGGAGAAAACTGAGCTGCTCGGTCAATGGCTGTCATATGAGGACGCGTCTTAGAGACATAATGTGGAAGATTGATGATGTCATCGTATTTCTCTGTCATGCCTTGTGCCCTCCTATCTGTTTATTCCGTTCTAATGTTGTAGCGCCTTCTTCCAGATTCATACCCTTTATAATGGCATTCTTTCCGTATTTCTTTTTTATCTCCAACATTGCTTTCTGCATTTTATTCTCACGCATAAGTTCAGCTTCATCGTCCTCTTTTTTCTTTTTCATATCCTCGTAATCAGTAAAGAGATCAAGCTGTTCGAAGTCATCCTTCTTTTGAGTGGTTGCCTCATCAACAACATGATTAGCAGTAATATTGACTCTCCTGATTAAAAGATTTTTATCAACAATGCGTTCAAATAATTCTGTAACGGCATCCATAATCAACTTTGTAGATGAGGTCTGTCTTTCGAGATTTGTTGTGCCATGTGCTGACTTCGGAACAGAACGTCCATAGTGGTCAGTGGTAATCGCCCCATGATATGATTTCTTTTTCTCAGGGTTTGTCAGATTTTCAATATCATATCCCACCGTTAAAACAAGTTGATCTGTCACAAGCCTTTTATCCACCAAGTCAAGTACAAGTAAATCAGCCATTTCACGCACAATCAGTTTCGCTTTGTCAAAAGTATAAGCAGAGTGCAACACCTGTCCTGATCCAATACTGTTTGTGCTTGGCTTATACTTCTTAATATCAGCAATAGTACATGGTTCCCATCCCCACGCATGGTCAATCAATAACTCAGCATTGATGCCGAACATCTTGTAGAGTAAATCCTCGTTATAATAATCGTTGGCTTTACCAATAGAACATCTTGCAATATCTCCCATTGTATAGAGACCTAGTTTTTCCAACTTCTTAGCATATCCTTTACCAACGCGCCAAAAGTCTGTAAGAGGACTATGTGACCATAACAAATGACGGTAGCTCATTTCATCCAATTCAGCAATCTTCACTCCATTTTCATTAGCAGAAATGTGTTTAGCCCGAATATCCATAGCAACCTTGCATAGATAAAGGTTTGTTCCAATTCCTGCTGTCGCAGTGATACCAGTCGTTTCAAGAACATCCAGAATCATTTTCGTAGCAAGTTCATGTGCGGAAAGGTTGTAGGTGTTCAAATAATTCGTAACATCAATGAATACCTCGTCTATAGAGTAAACATGAATATCTTCTGGGGCGATGTACTTCAAGTAAACATTGTAGATTCGAGTACTATAATCTATATAATATGCCATTCTCGGCGGAGCAGCAATGTAATCCAATTCTATATCTGGTGAGGATTTCACTTCAGTATCGTTATATGATGCACCTGAAAAAGTTTTTCCTGTTGCTTTATTTAACCTTTTTGCATTTACTTCCTTGACTTTCTGAACCACCTCAAACAACCTTGCCCTACCGGGAACGCCGTATGCTTTAAGAGAAGGAGAGACAGCAAGACAAATGGTTTTTTCAGTGCGACTTGCATCAGCTACAACCAGGTTAGTGGTCAATGGATCAAGCCCTCGTTCCATACACTCCACCGATGCATAGAAGGACTTCAAATCAATTGCTATATAAGTTCTGTTATTCATAATCCCCTTGCTACCTCCTCAAAAATATTGTTAGTCCGTAACTTCGCCAAGTTTCTCTGTTAGTTCAATTATTTCATCAATTATGTTTCCTATATAATCTATAGTATCCATAAGTGGTTTTTCTGTTGTTATATCTACTCCTGCCATTTTAGCAAGTTCTACTGGTGTTTTTGTGCCACCAGCTTTTAGAACTTCTATCCAATCATTTATAGCAGGTTTGCCTTCCTTCAAAATTCTTCTGCTTACTTCTGTAGCCACAGTTAAACCGGCACTGTAAGTATATGAATAAAGTCCCATATAGTAATGAGGCTGCCTCATCCAAGTTAACTCTGCTCCATCATTTATTTTTACAGCATCTCCCCAAAATTTTTGTAATGTGTCTTTCATTATCTCACTAAGTTTTGAAGCCTGAACACTTCCACCCTCATCTATTATCTTATATACTTCTCTTTGATATACCGCCTCCAAGAGATGAGTTACAAAGTTATGATAATATGTATTTGTAATTATTGAGGAAAGAACCCATCTTTTAAACCTTAGATCATCGTTTGTTTTCAAAAGATAATTAACTAGAAGAAGTTCATTCATAGTAGATGGAGCTTCAACCAAATATGAAGATGGTTCCACATCAAATATGTTTTGGTTTTTGTGGGCTAAATCAAAGTGTCCCGCATGACCAAGTTCATGAGCAAGTGTGAAAACATTACTCATCCTATCATTCCAAGAAAGCAATATATAGGATTGTTTTTGATATGGAGTTTCACAAAATGCTCCTGTTGCTTTGCCTTTATTTTGTACAAAATCAATTCCTCTATTTTCATATTGAGTTTTTACTACATCTATATAATCATTTCCCAAAACAGATATAGCTTCCAGTATATATTTTTTAGACTGTTCAATTGACACTTTAGGTTCATAACTCGGGTCAACTGCTATTTTTAAATCAGCAAATGTCATCTCGTCAAGCTTATGTATCTTTTGAATAAGTTTTGCATATTTCCTCATATGAGGTGCAAGATGTTCCATTATTAAATCTAGTTGTCTGTTAAATAAATCTCTGTCTACATTTTGTTCAAATAATAGACCGTCAAAAACAGACTTAAAACCTCTCAATGATGTCATTGTTTTTTCTTTTTGAACCTGAGTTTGATAAGTTGTAGCAATTGTATTTTGATACTCTTTTAATTTAGAAGAGAAAGCATCAAAGGCAGCTCTTCTTACTTTAGTATTATTTTCATAATTCCAGTTTTCTTCAAAAAGTGAAAAACTGAGCGGATATTTCTTACCATCAACAACAAAGTCATCAAAATATAAATCAGACAGTTTTGCCTGTTCATATATTACAAATGGCGAATTCAAAGTTGCAGATAAAGCAGATAGTACCCTCTCCACTTCAGGATGAAGTGCATGTTCTTTATTCCTTTTTATCTCACTCAAATAATGCGAATTTTCCTTAGATTCTGCTATTGCCTTATCTATTATTTTTTGATCGTTTTCTATTATTTCACTTTCTATAAAACTCAATCTACTTTGTATATCTGATATTAAATTCATAAATTTGATACTTCTATCCTGCGCTTCATCGTCAGTCTGATCAACAGATACAGGAAGATATGAATATGATCCAGCTAAATTCATTATTTCATATACTTTTTTGAGCTCATTCAAACATTCATTTATATTATATGGTGAGTTAAGATTACCTTTATATTTATTTTCAATATTAAGAGCACTCTCCTGCATTTCATTTACAGCCAGATTATACTGTTCATCATTTTTATAAATCACAGACAAATCCCATGTTAACGATTGTTCTACATCTTTTCTTTCTTTTAAACTATTCTCCATTACAAATCTTCCCTTCTTTTGAGTATTGTCAAATTGACACCTCAGTTTTAAATTAAAATAATTATTTTATTCAATTATTTTGCGTTTCGAAGAAGCAAAATATACATAATTTTACAAATCATACTATAGCACAACTTTTAGTTTAATTAAATAAAATAGTTGTAAATTAACACTACGGCCAATCCAGTATGTTTTACCACCAAGTGGGGAATTCTGAAAATATCCAGTAATCACCGCTTCTTTCAGTAATAAAGGTGAATTCTTCATATCCTTTCAATTCATAATTATTATCTAATTTTTCAACTGAAACAGTATACTCGATTTGATTTTCACTTATAATATTCTTATTTACTTCCGCTATTTTACCATAACTATGATTAGTACCTCTGGCCAAATCATAGGCACACAATTTGCCGTCTACATCTAAGTATCTGCCGGATTTCAGCATTCCCTCAACTTTATCATCAGAAAAAATTGTCTTTAAATAATTTTCCAAATCTTCTAAAGTTTCGATATCTTCATAATCTACTTCGAAACATATTCCTGATTCAGTCTCAATACCAACAATAGGAAGTCCCGGAGTTCCCTTCAGAGGCATGGTTCCAACATAAAACCAACCCCATGCTTTACTTGCTTTATCAAATAAAGAATAAAATTCAGATTCATTCAGTATTCTATACATAATAATATATGTTTGTTCTCTTGTTATATTTGATTTAGGAGAGTACATATCATTACCGACACCCTGCATGAATTTGTTTTCAAGAACAAAGTTCACTGCATCAATAGCCCATTCTGATACTTCTTTTTTGTCATTTAAATAGACTTCATCTGAAACAGTATTCAGTCCTAAATATTTTGCCAAATTAGTAAGCATAACAGCTGCTTCTTCTCTCGTAATTTCACTTTCTCCGTCAAAAACACCGTTGCCTCTTCCCTTAACAATACCTAATTTTAGGCATATTGCAACATCTTCATTAAGCTCATCTATTGGAGAATTCACAATATCTATATTATAATCCTTTATAATTTCGTCTCTTGAAGTATTATAATACACTTCCAAGAATTCTACTATAATACTGCAAAACTCATTTCTTTTTATATTAAAAGTAAATGCTGACTGGTATTCAAATGGAACTAAATTGCTTTTTATTGCTTTACTAACCTCATCCACAGCCCAAAGTGATGGACCATTTGTCTGTTTAAAATAATCAATACTTCTATCAAAACTTTTGGATGTTTGCCATACTGCTGCTAATAGCTCCTCATCGTCAACATTAACTACAGATACTGTGGAATAATATGAAGGAGTAAGTTCCTGGCCAGAAAAATTAACAATACTATAATAGCTGTTGTTTCCTCCGGCAAAGTATTTATCATTTATATACCAAATATCCGAATAATAGCTATTGCTTAATACAGCCTCTTTTGTGGCCTTATCTACTAAGTTCGCAATACCGTCATTAATTACAATCATATACTTTTCAGATGCATTATAATTTATATAATCATAAATGGGTGGTATTATTTCATTGCCTTTCATATCGTAAACAGCATATTTGTGATCGTAATCAACATAAACCTTAGCTGTAATAAAGTCATTCTTAACTTCCATTATATCTATAGCTTCTGCAGGCAATATTTCATTTCCTTTGCTATCTAATAAGCCTGCTAATCCATCTTTGTAAACCTCAAAACAATTTCCTATTAACTCAATCCCATCATAAATAAATGAAACGACTTCTTTATTGTTAATATTAACTATTCCGGTTTTCTCGTTTTTTTCGGCTATAATCAGTTCATTTCCTATGTACATCTCATCTATATAATATAAACTGTCATATTCTATGGGTATTAATAATTCAGAATTATCTCCATTTATTAAACCTATCTTATTATCTTTTATTATTCTGCAATAATTGTTTGTTTCAGATGCTTTGCTTATTACATGGTATTCAAAAGGAAGCAAATTCTCATTTTTTTTATTGATTAGTCCATATTTAAAATTATTGCCTAATGCTATTATAAAGTTGTCATTTATATATTCTAAAAAATAATATTCGAATGGAAGTATTATTTTTTGATTAATGTCAATTATTCCCTCTCTTTCACCACTTTTTACAATTATCCTATCATCATTTAAATATAATAAATTATCATAAACAAGAGGTATAACTACCTTATTATTGTATCTGTCATACAGCCCGAATTTATAATTTGTGGCACTATCAACATTCATCAACAACCAATATTCATGGCTAATTGTTGGGTCAGCAAATGAATATCCCTCTACAAAACACTCTATGCCATTTTTATCAACAAAACCAAATCTTGTTAATTGGTTGTCGATGGGAACTACTAACCTATAATAATTTTCATCTAATTTATAATATTCACCTTTTTCAATTCCGGCATAATCCAAATAATTACCCTTTAACTTAATTTTGCTGCCATCTGATTTTAATAAATGCCAGCTACCGTCACCTTTACTCCTTAGTATTTTGTCATTATCAATTCCATCAAAATAATCGTAATTAAGTGTAATTTTTTGTATGTCATCATTAAATTCCACTCCATATACAGTATGGCATAGTGAAAATAAAAAACCAAATACAGTTGCGACAATTAACGTCTTGTATAAATAATGACCTTTTACCATTGACCTTCTCCTCCAAAATTTTTTTATACTATTAATGCTTAGATATTCCAATAATCGGGGGCTGTTTATATATGTCGCAATTAAGCTTTTAGATGATATCATTAAAATTTTAGCCGCTTTCTCGTTAAGGATCTCAAGTCTCTTTATTGAGGTTACTCTGCAAGCTGTATTAGTTTGTTTGCAATAAGGCGTTGAGTGTTTACATTAAAGCCTTCTTGCTTTAAAGAGTTTTCAAAGCATTTTGCCACAAGCTCAGTGCCTCCTGTACCAGAATAATAAACAATATTAATTGTCTTGTTGTACAAATATCATCACCTCACTCTCTTGTAAATGAATTTCAATTCAATTGATCTTTATCTATATTTTAAGCAATGCGAAATTTAGACATCTAAGTAAAAATAAACATTACTCTTATCGGCTTGTTTGGTTCCTCCATATTCATGTGTGTTAAATCCACCTATTACAAATCCGGATTTTATATAGAATAAACAAGCAGAAAGATTGTTATCTTGACCGACTGTATAAATCCCTCGATAACCATTTTCGGCAGCAATTTTCTTACCCTCATCCAGTAATAGCTTACCTATTCCGAGACCTCGATACTCCTTACATACTTTTAAATCTTCAAGATATAAGTATTTAAAGCAATCATGCCTATAAATCGCAAGTCCTACACACTTTTTTCTCTCATCATAGGCTCCAACAAAGAAACACTCTTTTTTTAGTGCATCAAAATCGTAGTTTTCATCTGGAAATAGCATCTCGCTAATTTTACTTTCCTCAAATTCCTCGGTTATGTAAGCCCATTTGTTGCCATCGTAAGTTGGTACCATTTTTCCCCACAAAGCAAAAGGTTCATTAGGAATATTAATATCATTCTTAGTAGCTTCAGTAATCCTTTTAATTTCAATCATTTTCAATCACCCCCACAAATTACTGTTTATCTATTAGCCAAATAAGTATCACTACTTCTCAATATCCTACTTAGTTATCCATTAATATATAAAATACTTTTAATGTAATTCTTCTCCTGAATAAATGTTAAAAAGTTTCAGATTCATGTCATTAGTTATATTTCCTTATTATACCATTGCATTTGTAGAATTGCATTAAGAAAAACCAGTGTTAAAGAAATTTTTTTCTTTCACCTAGCTTCTTATATGGAATATTTTTAACAAAGTGACACACAGTTTAAGTGTGACAGTTGAGACACGTCCCTTTGGCCTTCCCCATGAATGAAAGCAATTCATAAATCCAGATCTAAAACTACAAAGAAATAAGATGGTCAAACTGGTCACAAAGGTAGTGGAGGAGCTTCTGGAAACTTTCATTCAAATGAAAAACCTCCCTAAGGTCTACTTATCTAATAAGTCCCTAGGGAGATTCTTTTTTCTTTTTTCATAGAAAAAACTTTTTTAGTGATTGATAATATTATTTAATTTTACGAAATTAATTTATTGGCATTCATCTCTATAACTTCCTTAATGCATGCCACATGGTGACCTTTAGATACTTCAATCAATTCTGGTTCCTCTAAATGACATTTTTCAGTTGCATATCCACATCTATTAACAAATCTACATAAGTTTTTAGGTTCAATTGGAGATGTAATCTCTCCTTTTAAAATTATTCGATTAGGTTTGTAGTGTATATCTGGGATAGGTATTGCTGATAGTAAAGCTATTGTATAAGGGTGAAGAGGATTATTAAATAACTCTTCCGAGGAAGCCCTTTCAACTATTTTACCTAAATACATAACAGCAATTTCATCTGAAAAATGATTAACTACAGATAAATCATGTGTTATAAATAAATAAGTTAAGCCTAATTCTTCTTGAAGCTCTTTCATCAGATTAAGTATCTGTGCCTGAATAGAAACATCTAAAGCCGAAACTGGTTCGTCACATACTATAAATTTAGGGCTTAAGGAGAGTGCCCTGGCTACACCTATACGTTGTCTTCTACCTCCATCTAGTTCGTGTGGATATGTATTAACTAAACGTTCTGCTAATCCAACAATCTCCATTATTTCAAGGACCTTTTCCATCATTTGTGCCTTTGTTTTGTATAACTTGTGAATTATCATTGGCTCCATTATGGTCTGACTAACAGTTTTTCTAGGATTTAAGGAAGAAAAAGGATCTTGAAAAATTATCTGTAAATCCTTTCTTTTACCTTCCATCTTAGAATTGCTGAAGCTAGCTAAATCTTCTCCTTCAAAAAAAATTTTACCAGCTGTTGGTTCTAAAAGTCTTAAAATAGTACGGCCTGTGGTTGATTTACCGCAACCAGATTCTCCAACAAGGCCTAGTGTTTTTCCTTTATAAATATCAAAGTCAATATTATCTACAGCATGAAGCATTCCGTAAGGAGTTTTAAAATATTTTTTCAGACCTTTTACTTCAATTAATGGTTTATCCACGTTTTATCACTCCTCCGCTTTTTATGTTATCACTATCATAAAGGTGGCATTCAACAAAATGCTGATCGTTTCTATATCTTTTTTCTGGATATTTCTTTGTGCATATATCCATTGCATAATCACATCTTGGGTGAAATGGGCATCCTGTTGGAAGATCTGTAGGGTCAGGCATCAAACCCTTAATAGGTATTAATTTTGCCTTTCTATCCTGCAAGTTTGGAAGGGAGTTAAAAAGACCTTCTGTATAAGGATGTCTTGTATTATCAAAGATATCTACCAAATCTCCGTGTTCGATAATATGTCCAGCATAAATAACTGAAACTTTATCACATATTTCTGCAACAATGCCTAAATCATGGGTTATCATAAGCATAGAAGTACCGTATTGATTTTTCAGATTTTTCATTAAAGTTAGTACTTGGGCTTGTATAGTAACATCAAGTGCAGTAGTAGGCTCATCAGCTATTAGTAGTTTCGGTCTACAGGCAAGAGCCATAGCTATTACTACTCTTTGTTTCATACCTCCTGAAAATTGGTGAGGATATTCCTTTCCTCTTCTAGGAGGTAGACCAACCATTGTAAGCATCTCATGAGTCTTTTCAATTGCCTCTTTATAACCACCAGACTCATGATATTCAATAACTTCCGCAATCTGATCTTCTATTGTCATTACTGGGTTTAAAGATGTCATAGGATCTTGAAATATCATAGAAACATCGTTGCCTCTAATACTCTCCATATCCTTATCTTTTAATCCCCTTATATTTTTACCTTCAAGTTTAATTTTTCCGTCTACAATTATTCCTGGAGGTGATTGTATCAAATCTAATATGGAAAGTGCTGTAGTTGTTTTACCTGCACCAGTTTCTCCAACCAGACCGTGAGTTTGACCTTTTTTTATTTCTAAATCCAAACCGTTTACAGCATTAACCACTCCATCATCAGTTCTATATTCAACTTTTAAATTCTTTATATCTAATATAAGTTCACTTTTTGTATTCATATGTCCCCCATTATTTTAGTCTTGGGTCTAGGGCATCCCTTAGGCCGTCACCTAGGAGATTCAAAGACAAGATTGTTATCATTATAGCTAACCCAGGAAATAGAGTCATATAACTATATTCTCTCATATATGCTCTAGCACTAGACAACATAGCTCCCCATTCAGGTTGAGGTGCTGAAACTCCAAGACCTAAAAAGCTAAGTCCAGCTATTGTTAGTATAATAGTTGCTACCTGAAGAGTAGTTTGAACTATTACTGGTGCTAAACTATTGGGAATTACGTGCTGAATTATTATTCTTAAATTATTTGCTCCAATTGCCCTGGCTGCTTCTACAAACTCCACATCTCTAACAGTCATTACAGAACTACGAACTATCCTGGCAAATCTAGGAACACCTGATATGGATAATGCTATCATTAAATTTATGGTACTAGTGCCAAGAGCAGCAACAATTGTTATGGCAAACAAAGTCCCAGGGATTGCTAGAAAAATATCCATAATTCTCATAATCACATTGTCTATGCGCCCTCCATAAAAGCCGGAGATAGCTCCTAATATTCCTCCTGAAATTAGAGAAATAACTACTGTTGTAAAGCCAATGGATAGCGAAGTTCGAGATCCATATATTATTCTTGCTAATATATCCCTACCTAGTTCATCCGTTCCGAAAGGATGATCCATTGAAGGAGACTGCAATCTTTCGCTTATATTTTGGTTAATAACATCTTCATCATAATCATATATAAATCCTGAAGCTATCGCTAGACTTATAATTATCAGTATGATTATAAGTCCTAGTACTGAGGTTTTATTTTTTTTCAATCTAAACCATATTTCTTTTAACTGACTTTGCTTTTTATATTTTTGCTTAATTTTCAATGCATCAGTAGGTTTTTTATTATGTATTATATCCTCCATCATGTCCTCCTTTAAGTATATTGGCTTTTAATTCGTGGGTCAACAAAAGCATATATAATATCGACGATTAAATTTACAATTGAAAATGCTACTGTAAATACAATTATACACCCCAAAACCATGGGGAGGTCTCGACCTTGTATTGACTGAATCATCAATCTACCAATTCCAGGAAGTCCAAAAACTGTTTCTGTGAGAACAGAGCCACCTAAGAGTGTACCAATTTGAAGTCCAGCAACTGTAATTGTCGGTATTAATGCATTTTTAAGAGCATGTTTGCTAATAATTGTATTATAAGGAACTCCCTTACTTCTTGCAGTTCTGATATAATCCTGGCGAATAACCTCAAGCATCGAAGATCGGGTAACCCTTGCAATAGAAGCCATACTTAAGAATCCTAAAGCAATTCCAGGCAGTATATAGGATTTCCAATTTTCAGCCCCCGAGACAGGAAACCAGCCTAATTTAAGAGAGAAAAACAATAATAACATTAGCCCTAACCAAAACACAGGAATCGAAACCCCTAATAAAGCTACAAACATAGTTAAACTATCGATAAAAGTATTTTGTTTAACAGCAGCAATAATACCTAAAGGAATAGAAAGGGATACAGCAATTGCAATGGCTATTAATGCTAACTTTACTGTTGTTGGTAATCTCGCTCCGATTTCTTCTGCCACGCCTACTTTAGATTTATAGGATATACCCATATCTCCCTTTATTAATCCTAAGAAATAATTTTTATATTGAATTAAAATATTATCATTTAAACCTAATTCTTCTCTTAATTCTTCTATAGCTTCAGGAGACGCTTGCTCTCCTAGGATTGATTTAACAGGATCTCCAGGTGCCATATTCATTATTAAAAACACTATGAAAGTAACACCAATAACAACGGGAATAAGATAAATAATACGTTTGCCAATATATTTCCACATAAAATCCTCCTTATTTTTTAATTAAGCTATTTCATTAATTAAATTAATGAAATAGCTTAGTTTAACTACTACTTCCAACTCCACTCTTGAACAGCGAAATCTCCATTAGCAGATATAAAAGTATTATCTAATCCACTGCTATGTGCACTTATCATATAGTTTTGATATAAAGGCATTTGATACGCATTTTTATTTAATAGTATAGAAGCTTCTTCAAGAACCTTTCTTCTCTCTTCTTGGTCTACAGTTTTTGCAGATTTGTTTATTAAAGCATCAAGTTCTGGATTAGCTGTTCTCGTTTTATTAGAAGCATTTATATTGGAAGAGAGATAGACACCTTGCAGAAAAGAAACCATATTGCTTGAAGTGTATCCTCCTATAAATCCTGTAAAATTACCTTCCGCTGTTTCTGATAGGTAAGTCGCTAAGTCCATTGTACTTAAGGTAGCATTGATACCAATTTCTTTTAAATTAGCTTGTATAACTTCTCCAGCTCTTCTTTTTGTATCATTTGAACAAATTATATCAAGTTCAATTGTAGAAGGATCTCCACCCCAAGCATCCATGTAACCTTTAGCTGCCTCCACATCATAATTATCAAAACCTTCAGAAGAGAATCCTAACATTCCTTCAGGTGTTTGGCCTTTAGCTGCAACTCCTGCACCATTTAATGCTACAGTTATAACATCTTCTCTATTGATAGCACTACAAATTGCTTTTCTTACATTCAAATTATCAAAAGGTACTTTTTCATTATTCACTGTTAACCAGTTGTGAGAAAGACTTGGTACTTCCAAAACTGATATATCAGGATTTGCCTTGAGACTATCTAAAGATGTTGAATCTAATTCAATAACATAATCTACTTCACCGGATTCTAACGCTATAGTTCGAGAAGATCCTTCAGGTATAATCTTCCATACAATGTTTTTGATTTTTGGAGCACGTTCGGGATCAAAATAATCTTCATGTGCTGTAAATTTAATTTGCTCCCCTCTAGTCCACTCTACAAATTTATAAGGACCTGTGCCGATAGGATTTGCATTGAAATCGTTATCAGCATCTATCAAAGCTTTTGGCCTTATAGAATTAGAGTGGTGACTTAAATCATAAAGTAAAGATGAAGAAGCCCCATCAGTATATATTTTAAATGTTAAGTCATCAACCTTTTCTGTCTTCAATACTGATGTTGTATAAGTAAGTACCTCTGGATGTGTTTTAGCATCTGCTAATGAAGCTATTACATCATCTGATGTAAGAGTACTTCCGTCATGGAATTTAACACCTTCATGAAGAGTCATAACCCATATACTTTTTTCTCCATTTTCATCTTCTTCTACAGTATATTCTTTTACAAGATCTGGAACAGGATTTATTTCCTTATTTAAACGAAATAGGCCATTATAAGTTAGTTTATTTACATAATCTCCAGCAACTGCATTGTGGCCAGCCGCGGATAAAGAAGGTGTTTCATCAGCTGTAGCGATTACAACTGTGTCTCTATCTATAGCAGGACCTGCTATATGATTATCAGACGTTCCCGGTGTGGTTTCCCCACTACTACTAGATTGTACATTATTGGAATTAGAGCATCCAACAATAGATAATACCATCGAAATGATAACTAGCATAATTAATAAATTTCTTTTTGTCTTAAACATAGTCCACCTCTTCCTCTATTTTTATATTGTCGATATACTTTTATGACAATATATTTCAACAATTATATGCTGATATAAAATAAATATCAACCGATTATTTCCAAAAATTAGCACTAATAAGGTCGATTTATGACGATGTCCTAGTATAGCATATTGAAGTGAGACATAGGGATGGGTGAGAAATAGTGAGACATTGAGATGAGTGATAAATAGCGAGGCATAGAGACGGGCATAAAAGTGACACATTGGTCAAATGATACAGTTGAAACACGTCCCATTGACCCGCCCATCAACAATTACGTCTATTTTAACTTTTGAAATAACTCATATGTAATTTTTCGGTTCAAATACTTGATTAGTCCTATCCATTTTATCAATTTTGTATATACTTTTTGTCAAAAAATTGTTGAGTTTTTGTAAGTTTTATAATTATGATTTATCATTCATTTTTACAGCCTAATTAAACTTTTACAAAAAATACAGGGCTCTTTCATGCCATTTTGATGCCCTTTCGTAGACTTTTTTTTGTGAACTTTTTTGGTATATATATCAGAAATAAAATGAGTACTATATATACTATATATCAATTATTAAAGAAATGTATTGGATCTTTTAAAAATTCATGCACTTTGCATCAAACAACTACAATATTTAGCAATACATAATTCATATTCGTATAGAAAGTAAGCTAACAGTACATATTTTTATATTTTTATTTTGGTAATTTGTTAATTCAATTTCTTGCCCGATAACAGAAAATGCGACTAATTCTTCTATTCTATAATCCATTTCAAATAAACCCAACTTGCTTTTTTATCTTGTGAGCCGTAATAATTGTATAACTATAAGCATTTATCGTTATTTCACAATCATCTATATCTACATACCAATTTTTGCCTCTTCTGATTATCAAAGCATTTGGATTTTGTAATTTATCTCTGCACCATTTAATAACATCATCCACATCTAAAGAAAGATTTTTCTTAATTCTAACTACTCCTAAATCAGTTGTATGCAATTTATCTAAGTTAAAAAGCATTTTAGTGCTATCATCCATTTTTATTCACCATGTTTCAACCTTTCAAATTTCGATTTGTATATTTCAATGTTAATAGATTTTCTTCTTAATATAATACAATTGTCTATTTGATTAATTATATACTACATAAATATAAGAATTCAAATATCTAGCATAACTACATATAAATTGCTTCTCTGAATCTAAAGTCTTTTAATTTTGTGTCAGAACCTAATATTTATATATTAGTTAGAATTTGCTGCTGATGCTGCTGCGCTTGATGCAATAACCGCTGTCATTGCAGCTTGTTGTGCTATTATTATATTCGTAATACTGTTAACTGCAGCAAAATTGATAGTATTCAGAGAGAATTGTTTTTTATTTTCTTGTGAAACTAAAATAGATGAATACATAATTCGCTGAGCTTTTCCTATACCAAAAGCACCAAAACCTTTACAAGTTAAAAGATAATTACTTACTTCTACTATGTCATTTACTGCTGCATCAATATTATCTGTTGTTATAGTTAGTAAACCTAAAACAGAAAGTTCTACACCGGTTCCATATTTGCAGTTTCTTTGCTTTAATTGATCAAAAATGTTAATAACTTTATTGCATTTTTCAGTGGAACTTTCTTTGCCTAATGCCAACGTATGGCTAAGTGATTGAACAGCATTTGCCGAAAAAAACTTAACATTCAAAATATCGTAGCATTTTTCCATTTCATCAATTGCTTCATCTGGCTGCAAATCACTTAATGCAATTAATACTGCATAACCTGAGTCTTCACTTGAAGTCAGAAACGGATGTTCATTTTTCATCTTCTTGTAAATATCCTTAGATTTCTTTATAACATTTTCATAATCATCAGTTTTTGAAATATATGAAATTACAAATGCTGATAAAGGCAAATATGGCGACGAATGAAATTCATTTCTTAATATATCATATATTTTTAACACATCTAAAAATTTGCTTTCAGGATTATCTTCTAGAGAAAGCATTGTTGTCAAAGCCATAAAAGGAATACCTTTAAAGCTTGAAAAAATTCCAGTATTGCTTTTTATAATTTCCTTGCATAATTTAATTTTATACGGGTTTACTTCCAATCCTCGTTCTGTGTAAATACTAGAACAAACTGGAAATATGATCGAATTTTCCCATTTAAAGTTATCCTTAATTATATCTCTGTTTTTTACAAACAATTCACATCTTTGTTTTAATAAATCATTCACTATATTACCTCCAGACAATATTGTAGTTCACTTAACACCTATATAGCTTTATTTTGGTCAATAATTTGTCTTATCATTCTTCTCTTCTATTACTTCTTGACATTATACTGCTTCTAAGACTAGTTATAACTCTTACATTTATGCATCAAACAAAAATAACCGTCCCCATCTCCTACAAACTTCATGAATAATTTGTCTATCTATACAATATTCAACTTCAATTCCTTCTTATAACTAAAAAAATCTTTTGCTCTCTGACTGTCAAGGGAAACTTGGGCTTTCAATTCTTGAAACGAAGTAAATTCCTGTGTGGCTCTTAGGAACAGATAAAGCCTTAATTCCATTTTCTGTCCATATAATTCCTCTTGAAAGTCAAGTATATGCGTTTCGATTGTTATATCATTGTCGTTATCTACAGAAGGTCTCTTTCCAATATTAGTTACGCCAATATACTCTTTTTCATTCAAAATGGCTATAGAAATATACACTCCAACTGGTGGTATAACTGTTTCATTTTTAACCTCCATATTTGCTGTGGGCATACCTCCTTCTTTTCCTCTTCCGCGTCCATGCACAATCTTTCCAAATAGTGTATATAAAGCTTTTTTATCTGCCAAAATATCATTATTCATCAAACAAATGCTCCTCTCATGCTGACCGCAGACAGTACAGCACCGATTATTTGCTCAATATAATTTGGAAGTAAATCCTGAACAACACTACAAGTCACTTCTTCTTTCATTTCTGTCCCTCCTTTATTATTTTTTGTTTACCTCGACAAAAATAAGGAGAAATATTTTTATTTCTCCAAGAAATAGTCAAGTAAACTTTATAGGCTATAAAATTGAACCTAGAGTTATTTATCGAATTATATCCTAATGTAAAGTTCATTTGTTAATATAATTTTAAAACGCTTGGATTGGACGAATAACTACTCATGACAAGGCACAAACAAGTTCCTTGCACTATAGGTGAATTTATTATTCCACTCTTAAAATATCTTTTATCATTTCAGGCCTTATTTCCCATATATTTGCCTGTATTCTAAATTTGTCCCACTGATTTGTTTCAAATACTCTCATCCAACTGTCCATAACCCTTTTTCTTTCTTCCGGATAAAAGTGTGATGTTTTTTCATCCATAAAAGAAAATGAATTTTTATAGCCCTTTTTCTCAATGTCCCTCGAATACTCTTCTGCATCCCTATCATCTTTAGGAACATAATGGTGATTCAGCACGTAATCCCATTTCATGCCGTCAAAATATATTACTTCAGACTCATCTACTTCAAGTGCATAAACAACTTCGTTTAATGTAGGTCTTAACATATATTCCTCACTTATAGAACACCATATGGGAAATTCAACTTCATCAGGTTTAGGAACTATTTCTTTTGCAGAATCTACAAACCAATTATACAAATAAATAATATGGTCTGAAATTAAATCAAATTTTTCTACCAAGTTTCTTCTTTTAATTCTAATAACACCATGATTTTTAAGTTCTTCTAAACTTCTTTTGTCTTGCCTTGTCCAAAGTGTTACTTTTTTTGTTAAATCAGTATCATTAACCATAAATTTCTCCCGAATTATATAGTTCATTACTTTCAAAAATCTTTGTGCATATCTCACGTCCCATGTTAGGAATTACCATTAAATCAACTTTCCACCTGCGCTAACAAGGGCTTCTGATATTTTAATGCTCTCGATAACACTTACTTCCCTATCAAGTTCACCATGAACTATATATGAAGGTGTATTACTTATCAGGTTTGCATATTTATCAACATAAATACCATCTTTAAAGTAATCGGTTGTTATGACTTTTATTAATGCTACACTAAATATTGCAATTGCGACACATTATTTGAATATTCCTAAACAAATAACAAAACTATTATTCATATTTAAAAACGCTAATCATATAATCTTCTTCTGGAAAATCTCCACAATAGTCAAATCCTGCTTTTAAATAAAAGTTTTTTTAAATTCATGCACTTTACATCAAACACCTACAATATTTAGCAATACATAATTACAACGCGAGCAGCTCGTGGCATCATCACTTAAGTCCACTGTTGCGTATAATTCGAATAATATAACTTAGTATATAATTTTCTCAAAAGTTCAGCAACAATATTTTTGTGCTTCATACTTCGAATATTTTTCATATTCATCACACTTCAACTCCGTTCCATTAAAAATGAGATGATGAATCTCCCCGTCCATAATCTTTGATGTGATCCATTATTCGAGCTATTTCTTACAGAACAAAAGATGAAATTTCCTCTACGCTCTTTCTAGGTGGCGCTGATTTAGGCTGATCTAACGGATAGCCTATGGCAATAAGATTTGTAGCCCTCTCGTTTTCAGGGATATCGATATACTGACGTATCTTTTCTTCATCAAACACCCCTAAAATTACACTACCAACACCTTTTGAATGTGCTGCTAAACAAAATGTTTGGGTAGCAATACCCGCATCAAACATTTCCCAGCGATCTTGTTGAGATGTTGAAAAACTACCATCTTTCTCATACCCACTTGTATCCTTTACTACAGATATTATAACAAGAGCATTACTTCTTACAATGGTTTTTGCATTAAAATCAAAGCTCAGCACACAGTTTTTGGCGATTTTTTCTTTCATATCTTTATTTTTGATTATGTGATATCTTACAACTTGTGTGTTTTTCCATGAAGGTGAAAACCTAGACAAGTCAAGTATTTCTCGGATTGTATCTTCAGTAACCTCTATTTCTGAATATTTTCTTATACTCCTTCGTTCTTTGATACCATTTTCTAATTTCATATCATTACTCCTTTTATTTAGTTTGATAACAAACTAATTTTATAGTATTTTTAGTTTTTTGTCAAACTTTATTGATAAATAATTATTAAATTGTTATAATCTTATTATCTATAAATGGAGGTGTAAGATGATTAAAAATGATAAATATATTGTATATTTTATAGGCCGTACAAAACAAAAAATGACAAAATTTATATTAAAACAATTAGAATTACAAGGCATTAATGACTTAATCCCTTCTCATGGGAATATTTTAACAGCATTGTATGAAAGCAACATTCCACTACCCATGAACGAGATTGCAAGGCGAATCGGTAAGGATAAGTCAACTGTTACGCCCCTCATTAACAAACTCATTTCTCTTGGATATATTGAGAAAGAACAAAGCAAAGAGGATAAGAGGGTAGTTTTTATAAAATTAACTGATAAAGGTTTGGAACTCCAGGAAAAATTTAATCAGATCTCTTCACAGGTATTCGAAACAGCCTATAAAAATTTTACCGATGAAGAAAAATATAATTTGCTATCACTACTGAAGAAATTAAATCAAAATTTCTCTGACTAAATGAGAATCGGAAAATATTTATCAATGTAAACCCGGGATAACTTAACGAAGCCTACTCAGATTATTAATCCAAGCCAGCCTGCTAATCCCTTATTACTCCCCATTACACTCCATCTCCGTTCCGTCCATAAAGCGGATGCGGATTCTCCCTGTTTCATAGACTTTGATGTGGTCCAAGGTTCTTAAGATGAAGTCCGTATCAATTTCTTTAATGTGTTTTGTATCTTCTGTTATATCAGCAAACTGGACAGCTCTGTACTGCTCCAG
>CAXXFT010000021.1:0-25199 GCA_963675125.2 uncultured Sedimentibacter sp. | reverse complement strand
GAAAAATTTGTTCAATTATTTGCGATATCGCAATAGGTGTCATGTTTTGTGTGCCTTGGAAGAATCCTCTGTATGATGATAATAAAGGTACCGCAAATAATGCAGGCACAAGTGCCACCATAGAATAATATGATCCTGGATAACCTAGTATATCCATGATTTGATGTGCAAAAACTAAAACAAAGATAGATGATAATAAGCCTATAACAAATAATCCCCATTTAGATATTTTATATACTTGATATGCACCTTGAAAGTTATTGAGTGCTCTTCTTTCCGATACTAGTTTAGCTATTGCAGTAGGGAATCCTGACAATGAAACAACTAGCAAAAGATTATATATATTGTAGGCAGGTTGATAATATCCTATACCTTCTGTACCTATAAGATTTGTTAATGGAATTCTATATATTGCCCCTAATATTTTTACTATAAATCCTGCAATACTTAAAATTGCAGCACTTTTTACAAAGCTTTCTTTGGACATGATTTATTCCTTTCTAATACTAATTATAATACTCTTATTATCTCAGACTTTTATTTATTTTTTCTAAATTATTATGTAAATTCTTCATTCGATATTTACTTTATCATATTTTTTCATTTTTATAAAGAAAAATTTTATCAAGACGTTGAAATATATTACTTTATTATTTATATTTGTGTTATAATTTATTTACTGATAAATATAACATATTTCTCAACCTATATAAAAATTACTAATTATATGTATTTTAAGAAAATTTTATTGTTAATTTTAGTATTAAAAGTTTTAAGGAGAAAAACAAATATGGAATCTCACAAAGGAACAATAGTTGATACAATTTTCCGAAACAGTGAAAATGGTTATACTGTGGCTCTAATGGAAATAGAAAACGAGGTCATTACAATAACTGGTTTTTTTGGAACTGATATTACAAATGAAACTATAGAAGTTTTTGGAAAAAGAGTAAAACACCCAAAATATGGGCATCAGTTCACTGTTGAAATGTATAACTCTGTTCTTCCATCTAGCCTCGATCAAATAGAAAATTACTTATCTTCTGGATTAATTAAGGGAATTGGAGATTTTACAGCTAAAAAAATCGTTGATCTATTTAAAGAAGATACCTTTAATGTTATTCAAAATCATCCAGAAAAATTACTTGAAATTGAAGGTATCGGCGAAAAAAAATTAGAAATGATAATAAAAAGTTTTGTAGAACAAATAGATATTAAGGAAATTATGATGTTTCTACAAAAACATGGAATTAGCACTACTTATGGAGTTAAAATATATAAACAATATGGTAAAAATACAATTAATATAATATCTGAAAATCCATATAGACTCACAGATGATATTTATGGAATAGGTTTTAAACTAGCTGATAAGATAGCATATTCTCTTGGAGTTGAAAAGTCATCTCCATTTAGAAGTGCTTCCGGTATCAAATATGCACTATTTGAATATGCATCAAGTGGTCATTCATATGTTCCTTATAAGTTACTTCTTGATAGTGTATGTAATTTACTTGAAACAAATATCGAAATAATAGAAAACGAAATGAAAAACATGGCTTTTCAAGGAAAAATTCATATTGAAATAATAAAAAATGACAAAGTAGTTTATTATTTACCATATCATACAGCTGAAGTTAATGTGTGTAAAAACTTAATTAATTTGCAAAATGCAGATTTTAATATCCCAGAATCTGATATAATAAATTATTTATGTATTATAGAAAACGAGTCCTATATTGAACTTACAGATATGCAAAAACAAGCTGTAATACAATCAGTTTCAAATGGTGTTACAGTTATTACCGGTGGACCTGGAACTGGTAAAACCACAATTATTCACTCAATAATTCGAATTTTCGAGATGATGCACAAAAAAATATTTCTTTGTGCACCAACAGGTAGGGCAGCTAAAAAAATTACTGAGTCCACCGATAGAGAAGCAAAAACCATACATCGTTTATTAGAGTATGCATACGGTGAAGATGATAGCAATTTATGTTTTAATAAAAATGAAGATTCCCCTTTAGATTGCGAAGTTTTAATAGTTGATGAAATGTCTATGGTTGATATCTTATTAATGAACAACCTTTTAAAAGCCATAAAAACTGGAACTAGGCTTATATTAGTCGGTGATGTTGATCAGTTACCATCTGTTGGAGCTGGAAATGTACTAAGAGATATAATTAAAAGCAATACTATTAAAACAATAAAACTAGATACTATTTTTCGTCAGTCTTTGGGCAGCATGATTGTTCAGAATGCCCATATGATAAATAATGGTAAAACACCTATATTTAATAAAAAGAATACAGACTTTTTCTTCATGCGACAAAACAATAATAAAGAAGTACTTGATGTTATCGTAGATTTATACAATAACCGTTTACCATCCAAGTATAATCTTGAACCAGTAAAGGAAATTCAAGTCCTATCTCCCATGAAAAAGGGAGAAGTAGGAGTTATTGAGCTAAACAATAAATTACAGGCTTCTATTAATCCGTCTTCAAAGCTAAAAAAAGAAAAAGCTTTTGGTAAATATACTTTTCGTGTTGGTGACAAAGTTATGCAAACTAAAAATAATTATCAGGCTGTGTGGTCAATGACTTGTGAAGATGGTAAAGTATTGACAGGTGAAGGAATATACAATGGCGATATTGGATATATCATATTTATTGATGAGATTGAACAAGAGGTGTTTGTCCAGTTTGATGACCAAAAAGAAGTCGCTTATCCATACAATCAATTAGACGAACTAATACTAGCTTATGCGACAACTGTACATAAAAGTCAAGGTAGTGAGTTTCCTGTAATAATAATGCCAATCGTATGGGGCCCTAACATGCTTCTAACAAGAAATTTATTATATACTGCAATAACAAGAGCAAAACAGCTTGTAGTATTAGTTGGTTTCGAAAAATATATACAAATTATGATTGACAATAATAAGATTGATAATAGATATTCTGCCCTTGACTATAGATTATCGTCTATATACAGTGCATATGAATATTTAACAGATTTTAATAGTTAAAAAGGAAGTGATTGTTATGAATTCCTATATAGAATCACTATTAGAACTTATATATCCTGAAAAAAATATTTGTTATCTATGTGATTACTACGACGAATCCATAGGTGAAAGCTATATTTGTAGCAAATGTAAACAATCTATTAAAAAAATCGAACCTCCTTATTGTAACAAATGCGGCAAGCCAATAAACTATAGTTTATCTATTAATCTATGTCCTGATTGTTATAACTTTGAAAAGAGTTTTGAAACATCCAGATCACCTTTTATATATGAAGGAATAATTAAAAATAGCATTTATAATTTTAAATATTACAATAAGCCTTATTACTATAAACTTTTTGGAAACTTAATACTACAATATATGAATAAAATAAACTATTTAAATTTCAATTATATTGTATCGGTTCCTATCCATAGTTCAAAATTAAAAAAAAGAGGATATAATCAATCTGAACTATTAGCAAAGTATATAGCTAGTAAATTAGATATACCCTATATTAATGCATTGAAAAGAATAAAAAAAACAAGTAAACAAAGTTCTCAATCTAAATTAAATCGTATGAAGAATTTAGAAGATTCTTTTGCAATTAATAAAAAAAATAAGGTAAATTTTATAAAAAAAAGCAGTGTACTACTTGTAGATGATGTATATACTACAGGTTCCACTGCTAATGAATGTTCGAAAGAATTGCTTAATTATGGAGTAAATAAAGTTTATGTTATAACAATTGCAAGATGAAACAATTAATTATAATAGATAATATTACCCATATACAATTATTTATTTTACTGTTTTAGTTGTGTTTACTATTCATAGATATTTTCTTCTGTAATTATTTTATCCATCTTAATATCATGTTTTTCATTCGGTATTTTATCCAATATTTGTAATTCATAAGCAATTGCGACAGCTTTTGCACTATTCCTCTTCTCGGATAATATCCTATCATAGTACCCTTTCCCAAAACCTATTCTATTTAAGTCTTTATCAAAGACAACACCTGGAACAATTATCAAATCAAATTCATAAGGGTCAATTGGAATTACCTTTTCTTCTTTTGGCTCTAAATATCCAAAAGAACTAAACTTTAAGTCAGTGCCTATGTCTTTAATTTCAACTGGTATAATTACTGTATTATCAATATCTGTATATGGAATAATAACACGCTTTTTTTCTTTAATCATTTCTTTTATTAAATCTAAAGTTTTAACTTCATTTTTAAAATCCATATATATAAAAACTGTTTTACTTTTTTTAAACTCACTAATTGATTTAAGCTTATTAACTATAACTTTACTTTTTTTTATAACTTGTTCATTATCCATATTATTTCTAATGTTTAAAATTTTTTTACGTATTTCACCTTTAGTTTCCATAATTACCTCTTAAAAGAATATTGAAAATAAAAAATTGTTTAGAAATATAACGATTGGTCCAATTACCTTACCGATAAGATTAAAAATAATTAAAACTAATATTGCTAACCTAAGCTGTTCACGATATCTAAAATAGAAATTCCAAACTGGAGGACCACCTATGCTTCCAAGTATATGATGACCATCAAGTGGTGGGATAGGAAGAAGATTAAATACCATTAGTACCAAATTTATTGAAACCGTTCCAGCAAGAACAGACCACACTACTTGTGTCAAATCAGTTACTGGTAAAAACATATAAACTAGTTTCATAATAATTACAAAAATAATAGCCATAATAAAGTTTGAAATAGGCCCTGCAATAGAAACTAAAAGGTCATCCCTTCTTGGATTCTTAAAATTTCTTGAATCAATCATTACTGGCTTAGCCCAACCGAAACCTACTAGCAAGAGACAAATAAATCCCAATGGGTCAATATGTTTAATCGGATTTAATGTCATACGTCCTTGAATTTTTGGTGTATCATCTCCAAGTTTTACTGCAACATATCCATGGGAAAATTCATGTATGGATATAGCCAATAAAATCCCTGGAAGAATAATTAATTTATCTAAAAAATACGACATAACGCCTCCTTAATTTCTTTATTACATATTACATTCTACATCTTAAATGTATCTTAATTTATAATTTCAAAAATTTGAGGCAGTTAAATAACTGCCCCAAGATATTCTTTAAAAAATATCAATCACTATTTTTATTTGTATCATCACATAAATATACTAATGCTGTCTCCAACCTTCGTCCTTTAATTTGTGTTATCTTAATTTTTAATCCATACTGTTCTAGTTCAAGTGTACTACCATCTTCGGGAATCGTACCTAATAAACCAAACACCAAACCGCCAAATGTATCAAAATCATCGTCAGGCAACATTATTCCAATCTGTTTTGATACTATATCTAAAGGTGCAGCCCCTTTTATCTCCCAAGTATTTAAATCTATTGATTGTATAAGAGGAGGTTTTTGTGGATTTGAGTAATCATCATCAAGATTGCCTACTATTTGCTCAAGTAAGTCGTTCATTGTTATAACACCACTCATACCACCATATTCATCAAACACAACAGCAAAATGATTTCTGCTTTTCTTCATATTTTGGAACAAAATATCCGTTCGTACCGTTTCTGGAACATAGTAAGCGTTATTTACAGCTTCTTTCATAATATTTTCTCGCGATTTTTCCTTAAGTCTAAAGTAGTCCTTTGTATTTAATATACCTACTATATTATCAGCGATATCATCGCAGATTGGATATCTTGAATGTCTATTCGCATTAATTTTATTTTCCCATTCATCATCGTTTTCATCTAGCCACAAAATTACAACTTCTGTTCTATGGGTCATAACTTCTTCAGCTGTCTTATTATCAAATTCAAAAACATTTTGAATCATCTCTTTTTCATTAATATTAATTGAACCTTTTTCACTACCTACATCAACCATCATTCTTATATCTTCTTCCGTGACATCATCGTCATCAGAATTAGGATCAATACCAATAATGCGTAAAATTGCATTTGTAGATAAAGTCAAAAACCATACAATAGGCGCAAACACCTTAGAAATAAAATATAAAAGCCCTGACATAGCAAGAGCTAAAGACTCTGCGTTTTTCATAGCAATTCGTTTTGGTACCAACTCTCCAAATACAAGAGTAAAGTATGACAAAACTAATGTTATGGATATAACTGATATTGTATTTAATGTAGATACTGGCAAGTTTAGCCCTAAACTTAATAAAAAAGATACTAATTTCTCTGAGAAATTATCGGCAGCAAAAGCGCTACCAAAAAATCCAGCTAAAGTAATACCTACTTGTATTATAGATAAAAATTGTGACGGTTGTTCAGTTAACTTTGATAATCTCATAGCTTTTTTATCGCCTGATGCGGTTAATTTAGCTAATTTATTATCATTCATAGAAATAACAGCGATTTCTGCACATGCAAAAACAGCATTAAGTAAAATTAAAAATATTTGTAAAAATATTGGCCCCCATATAGGGTCTTCTTCTAGCAATTTAGTAACCTCCTAATTTTTTACACTAATTAAAAAAATAATAGCACATAAATAATGTTTAGTCAACATAGAAACCTCTAATAAACATGTACAAATGTTTAAAATCTAGCCTTTTTTTAATTAGCTTCTGTATTAGTATATATTATTATTACTATTTTGTCACAATACAAATTAATTTGTTGACAACTAACTTTTTTAGTGATATGATTTATTTAATTAAATAGGCAAAATTTTCTAAAGAAAATGACGCAAAGCTATAGGGTCTAAACCATTTTGGTAAGACAGCCAGTTGCTGTACAATATAATTTTGTACAATATTATTTATGCTAATTAGCTTTGCTTACCTATTCAGTAAAGTTTTTTTATTTTAGGGGGAGGTATATTATTATGAGAAAAATAAAAATATTTTTTTCTTCTATATTTATAATAACGTTGTTATTTACTTCAACACTTTGTTATGGTGCAGACAATGTTTATAAAGGTACAAGCTCTGAAATAGATGCATCAAATAGTAATGATGGATACATAAAAATAAAATATACAAAAACTACAAGTAAAAATTTAAAAGTAATTATTGAAAAAGATTCAACTAAATACACATATGACTTAAATAATACCGGGGAAGATGATACATTTCCACTACAAATGGGTGATGGTAAATATAAAATAAAAGTTTTTGAGAATATTACTGATAATAAGTACAGTATAAAACAAAGCGTTGATATTAGTGTAAAGTTAAATGATTCTAAGTCACCATTTCTAGTTCCAAATAAATTAGTAAATTATTCTGAAAATTCTGATGTTGCAAAAAAAGCGCATGAATTAACAGAGCAAACAGATGATGAAATTGAAAAATTAGATTTAATTTACAATTATATTATAACTAATATTGTTTATGATACAGACAAAGCTACAAGTGTAAAACCTGGATATGTTCCAGATGTTGATGAAATACTAAAAAGTAATAAAGGAATTTGTTTTGACTACGCATCTATAATGGCTTCAATGCTTAGATCAGAAAATATACCAGCAAAATTGGTAACAGGTTATTCTTCAAATTTAAGCGTGTACCATGCATGGAATGAAGTTTACACAGATGAAACGGGTTGGATTGTGTTGAATGAGATGTATTTTGATGGAAACCAATGGAAACTAATGGATAGCACAATTGCATCATCCGCTAAACAATCTAACAGCCCAAAAGTAATAGAGTATACAAATAAGCTCATTAACCCTAAATATTACACTAAACAATTTGAATATTAATTATAAAATACCCCTCTTCTTTTAGAATGGGGTATTAATTTATTGTTTTGTTTGCTATTTAAGATATTTAACTATTGATTCTGAATCGATTGAATGTGTCAAAGCACATTCCTTACTTATCTTACCATTTTGATATAGTTCAATAATACTTGAATCCATTGATTTCATTCCTCTTCCCTCAGATGAATATATTACACTATTAAGCTGGTGAACTTTAGATTCTCTAATTAAATTAGATACCGCATTATTTGCTAACATTACCTCAAAAGCAGCTGACCGACCACAGGTTTGAGATGGTATAAGCTGTTGAGATATAACAGCCTGGAGTTGCATAGACAACTGGATTTTAACTTGTTGTTGCTGATTTGGTGGAAATACATCAATTATTCGATCAATAGTATTTGCAGAACCTGTAGTATGCAATGAAGAAAGAACAAGATGACCTGTTTCAGCTGCTGTTAATGCAATTTCAATAGTCTCTAAATCCCTCATCTCACCAATTAAAATAACATCAGGAGCTTGTCTTAAAGATGAACGAAGTGATGATATATAACTTTTAGAATCTGTTGATATTTCTCTTTGACTTACAATAGATTTCTTATGCCTATGAATAAATTCTATAGGATCTTCAAAAGTCATTATATGACAATTTCTTTCACTGTTAATTTTATCTACAATACATGCAAGTGTAGTTGATTTTCCACTCCCAGCTGGTCCTGTTACAAGTACTAATCCCTTTGTTTTTTTATACAAATTCATAACAACATCTGGTATACCTAATTCTATTGGATTTGGTAACTCAAAGAGCACAACTCTAATTACAGCTGCAAAAGAATTTCTCTGCTTATATGCGCTCACCCTAAACCTTCCTAACTTAGGTAAGGAAAATGAAAAATCTACATCTCCTTCCTTTGATAATTCCTCAAGATTATCTTTGTCAGCGATTTTAAATATATCATATATTATTTCATAAGTATCTTCTGATAGCAATGGCTCTTCATTTTGTGAAATTATTTCACCCATAATTTTATATGATAAAGGGCGTCCTGCGATTATAAAAATATCTGAAGCATTCTTATCTATAGCATTGCTTAGCATTTCTCTAATTTTCATTTTATCAATCAATTCCTTCCCATAAGTCATATACATCTTCTTCATAGTTTGGTACATTTATATTTGATAAATTCCACGAAACAATTTCATAATATGGTTTCTGTTTATTTTTTTCATAATATATATTTAATGTTACACAAATTTTTTGGTTCAAATCACCTAAGGCTTCATAATATGCTGTAAATACAAGATTTTCAAAATCTTCATGATTTTTTAATACGTTAACTCCTTCTAGTTCTAAAACCTTATCTTGAGCTATAATTTTATAATTTTCAAATATAGATATTCTATTATCAATTTTATTATTTAACCCACTTTGCGCCAACAAAAGCCTTTCATATATTTGAGATAATTTATCTTCTGCTCTTCCATGTGCAACATAATAATCCTTTATCATTTCCTGTGTTTTTATAGATAGCTTCAAATCTGAGTAGGCTGTTGTAAAAGACAATGTAGAAAAAATGGTTAAGCAAAGAGAAACAAATATTACCATTATCAATGTTCCACCTATACCAAAAGATGTATTAGAATGTGTCCCTTTTTCTAATTTATTTTCTTCTTCACTAAGCATCCTGCTTACCCCCCATGACAATTATAGGGAAAAACTTTTTTGTTTCAATTGATAATATTGAAGATGAGGAATTTTTTTTATCTATAAAAGGATATTTTTTAATTCTTCCTATATTTATTTTTATATCATTCATTTCTCCGGAATTTAATTTATTTGTTGAAATATATAATTCAATAAAATATATTTTGTTTTTATCATCACACTTGTTCCAATTCTTATCATAGTAATTCACATATTTATTACTATTATTTTCATAATAGCTTTCATCAAACATCTTTTTTATGATTTCATTCATTTCATTGTTATTTTTAGACGATTTAATATATTCTAAGAATGTTTGTGATTTTAAACTTGCATAAGTTATATCATTAGATTTAATCTGAGTGTATCTTGCCATAGCAAAACAATTCAACATAATTATACCTGTTATTGCAAATATTAATACAGATAAAATTATTTCCACTAACGATACTTCTAAACTTATAGATGACTTACCCTTCAAACTTTACACCACCTTAATCCATTGTTTTTCCTTGAGCAGAGTATAAAGATATTACTAAATCTGAACTTTGACCTTCTTCTACAACAGATATCTTATATAAATTATCATTTAATTTTGATATATCAAAATTGTCAGCTTCTAAAACTTTCATACCATCATATATACCAAATGACTCACCTTCATCTATAAGTATCTCATATATATTATTGTCATTGTAGTAAATCCAATTTTCATAACTTAATCCATCATATGTTTCTTTTATTACAATAGCATGATTTCCATTAAAATCTCTAATATCTATCATATTTTCTTTATCAGCTTGTCTGATTTTATTTGAAATGTATGAAAGAGACACCCTAAATTCATAATTGTTCGTTCTATCATTATTTATACTAATGTATATTTCTTTGCCAAGATTAATAATCATTACCGATAATATGACGATTATGAGAAAAAGAAGCATAATAAATATAAATTGAATTGAAAATTTATTAGAAACATGTTTTTTCATGATTTAATTCTCCCGCTTAGCAAAGTAATAAACAAATTTATTCTATAATAAACACATCAAACTCAGGCATTATATTTGAAGCAAATATATTATAACTTATTACATATTTGTTATGATCAACCACTAACCCATAATTATTTTCCAAATATTCAATATTAGGAGGATAGAATCCCTCTATTGCATAACACTGCACAACACTGCGACTAATAGCATCTTTTAAAATATTATACTTCTCTTCATGCGCACCTATTTCAGCATTATTGACTGCAAAAAATAAAAATCCAACAAACAGTAGAAAAATAGCAAAATATAAAATTTTAAATTTATTATCTTTCACAAAACCATTCCTTTCCTCACATTATCCTATAGATGACATTATGTTCATCAAAGGAATCATAACAGAAATGAGTATAAATCCTATGACTATAGATAAAATACCTACCAAAATAGGCTCAATAAGTGCAACTGAGCTATTAAGAGCTTGTTCAGCTTCATTTTCATATATGTTTGTTAATTTTGCCATAACACTATCTATTTCACCTGTTCGCTGACCCATATGTAACACCTGTAAATGCATATTCGAAAATAACGATAATTTTGATAAAGACTCAACGAAACTATCACCATCTTCTATTGACTGTTTACATGTTTCAATCTTATTTCTCAAAGAAGATTCTTCAACAATATCTAGCAATATATTAATTGATTTGTCTATGTTCATACCACTTGATAATAATAGTGACATAGATGAAGTAAATCTATAAACTGTAATTTTTTTTACAATAGATCTAGTTAATATAAAACGCTCTAAAAACTTACTAAAATACAATTTACCTGACTTAGTTTTAAATGATATAAAGCTTACTAATATTAGTAATAAAATTAATATAACAAACGTCATAGTAAACCTTCCCGCGATTATACCAGTAGAAAAGGACATTAAAGCTGATGCTCCATTAGACAATTCACCACCTAATTCATAAATCATACTTTCAAATACAGGAAAAATTTTTGTAACTAAAAGTATAATAACAAAAGACATCATCACAAAAAGCATAGCGGGATAAAAAATAGAATTCTTTATTTTTATCTTGATAAATTCATCTCTATCATAATACTCAGATAATGATTTCATTACATCTTCTAAACTACCCGTTAAACTTCCTATTTGACTCATACTTATTAAATACGAAGGAAAATAACCTGATTTTTCCATAGCAACATAGAGAGGTACTTTATTGGAAAGTTCATCTTTTAGAATACATAATGCATCTTTAACTCTCCCTTCCTCAATGTCATTGTACATGGAATAAACACCTTCAGATATAAGCATTCCAGATTTTAATATTAATGCTACTTGCATACAAAAAAAAGATAATTCCGATGATGAAAGCTTAACACTATTATTTTTCTTCATAAAATTCACCGACTTTCAAATTTTATATTTATTTAACAAATAAAATAAGCATAACTTTGATTTATTATAATATATATTTATTCAAAATTCAACAAATTTATATATATATTTACAAATTTGGGATAATGTTAAATGCTTTTTTATATATTGAATCTATCGTATTTTTTAAAATATGGTTGATAAAAATTAAGATATGTTGTAAAATATTGTAATAATAATATTATTTAAATGTAAATACTTTGGAGGCTACAAGTATGTTTATCGAAGCAGTTATATTAGGTGTGATTATTGGAATAGCAAGACGTGGTAAAATTTATAGGTTATCATATATACATTTTAATATGTTACCATTAATATATATATCAGCATTACTTTATATTTGCATCATAATTATGAATTTAGGGCTACTCGATTACACTTCGCTCCTCTACACAACGTTTTTAATAATTTCTTATGTGTTAATATTTATATTTATTATTGCAAATATGGATATAAAATTTATGTTTGTAACATTAATTGGATTATGTTCAAACATAATATGTTTTTTAGTAAATGGGTTTAAATACCCTATGTCCTCCAATTCCGTATCAACATTATATGGAACTGAAATGTATAATTTATTAGTTAGTGGCAAAATTAAATTCTATATAACAGCTGAGAATTCATCTTTAAGTTTTCTAGGAAATGTAATAACTATTGGAAATTATAAAATTGTAAGTATTGGCGATATTATAATTTCAGTAGGAATTGTTTTAATAGTTCAAGCAATAATTTCTGATAAGTATTTGAGAAATAAAAGCAACATTACCTTCTCAAAAAAAATGTTCAGATAATAAAAACACCATGTTAACAGATTTATATATCTCTTGCTAACATGGTGTATTCTTTACTTATAAACTATTTGTCATTATCTTTTACAGTTTCAATTAAAGATGATGCAAGACCTGCTATACCCTGTATTTCTGAAGGTATAATAATCTTAGTTGCTTTTCCATCAGCCGCCTTTGCAAAAGCATCAAGACTCTTTAGTGTTAAAATTGCTTTGTTAGGATCAGATTCTCTAAGCATTTTTATTCCTTCGGCAGTAGCTCTTTGAACATTTACAATAGCTTCTGCTTCACCTTCAGCTTCTCTTATCGAAGCTTCCTTTCTTGCTTCTGCCCTTAAAATAGCTGATTGTTTTTCTCCTTCTGCTTCAAGAATTGCAGATTCTTTTTTACCTTCAGATACTAATATAGCAGCCCTCTTCTCTCCTTCTGCCCTTAAAATAGATTCTCTCTTTTGCCTTTCAGCTTTCATCTGTTTTTCCATGGCATCTTGAATTTCCGCTGGAGGTATAATGTTTTTTACTTCAACTCTATTTATTTTAATTCCCCATGGGTCTGTTGCTTCATCTAATACTAATCTCATTTTAGTATTAATAATTTCTCTAGATGTTAAAGTTTCATCAAGTTCTAAATCTCCAATTATATTTCTAAGAGTTGTAGCTGCAAGGTTTTCAATTGCTGAAAGCGGATGATCAACTCCATATGTATAGAATTTAGGATCTGTAATTTGAAAAAATATAACTGTATCAATTTGCATAGTTACATTATCTTTCGTTATAACTGATTGAGGTGGAAAATCCACAACTTGCTCCTTAAGAGAAACCCTTTTTGCAATTTTATCTATTAGTGGAATCTTAACATGAACACCCACACTCCATGTGCCTTGATAAGCCCCAAGACGCTCTACAACATATGCACTAGCCTGAGGTACAACCCTAATATTAGTTGCAATAAGTATTACCAAAATTAAAAATAAAATAGTAAATCCATTAAACATATTTTGCCTCCATGTATTATTTTTTTCTTTCTACTATTAATTTTACTCCCGTTATTTCTTTAACACAAACTATTTCATCTTTTTCAATTACTTCACCATTAAATGACCGAGCTGACCAAATTTGACCCATTGCTTTAACTGTACCTTCGTTGTTAATGTTATTTATAGTTGTAATAACCTTTACGCAATCACCTATTATACTGTCTGCGTTAGTTTTTATCTTACCTATCTTTAATTTTTTAACCGCAATAGGTCTTGTTAATATAAGACATAAAACTGAAACCAGCAAAAATATAAATATTTGTACTTCGAGTCTAAATCCTAAGCCACTAGTTATCCATGCTACAATCGCACCAATTCCAAACCAGATAGTAGTTAACCCCATAGTAGCTGCTTCAATTACAATACAAACCACTATAATAAATAACCATGACCATCCAATATAATCCATACAAACCTCCCAATGGTTTTTCATTTTAATTATATACCCAAACTGTTAAAAAACAAACAAATTTTTTATTTATCAATCAAAGATTCCATTTAATATTTGATATGTATTTACATACGTATTATAAATACTCACCGCATAATGGAGGTGAGGCCCCGTTGAGAATCCAGTTGAGCCAACTGTACCAATAACACTTCCTTTTTCGACTATATCTCCTTCTTTGACAGCGATTGAATCTAAATGATAATATGATGTAAATAATCCCATGCCATGGTCTATTACTAATGTATTTCCCGTGGATAGTAGTCCGTTCATCGCAAGTGTAACTTTTCCGTTATTAGGAGCTTTTACATCTGTTCCTCTTGGTGCAGCTAAGTCAATTCCTGAATGTCTAGATGATGTTAATTCATTGTTAACATATCTTATTTCAGCAAAATCTGTTGTCAACTTACCTTCCACAGGCATAATAAATTGTCCATCCCACAATTTTTTAGATGAAGATTCCGTTCTTGCAGGCTTAACATATTGTGCAAACTCCTGAATTGCCTTGTAATCATTATTATTGCTATTCAACTCTTCAGAAACAGTTAAATATTGAACTTTAAATTCTTTATTTTTAATACTCAATATCTTTGTATTTGTATACTCTGTTGTTTTTCCTTCATTAAAGATAGCATTAATATCGTAATCGCCTAGTTTTGCATATAAATCGATTGGTAATATCAACATATATTTATCTTTATATGGATAAATATCTATTTGAGTTTTCACTATATCTGTCTGAAATTTTACTGTTTCACCTTCATCCATATTTTCAACAGATATAATTAAAATATTTCCTGGGTAATTGTCCTTTGTTATAATTTCAAAATCCGCTGGGATATCTACTTGGACCATAAAACTAACTGTTTGACTCCCATATGAAGAGTTTTCTTGTTGATTCCACCTAAACTCTGATTCAATGAAATACTCTCCATCATTACTAATTGAATTTATAGCATCCATAATACTTTTACTCGTATATATAACATTACCTTCAGAATACAACCTTGTAATTTGTGTACTAGGATTAACATTAAATTTAATATCAATGTTATCATTTTTACTAATAAAAACCTTCTCGCTTGATTCTAGCAATGTACCTGATTTATTTTTATATTCATCATTTATATTTTTGTAGTACCAATTATATTGTATGCTTGGATTTAAAAGCTTTCCTTTATTGTAGATATTTACTTTATTCATCGATTTAGTAATGTAAGCAAATGAAAAATTATCATCTAGAAGTAAATCTTTAGCAATATTGTCTTTAACTTTATACAAATAATTATCTTTTGATAAATACACACACTTATTGTCAATATCAAAAACCATTGTATAACCATCACTTTTAGAACCCTTATTTATGTATATTTCAAAAGGAGTTAATTTTGCAGTATCTGATTCTACCTTTTCATTTTTTTTAACAGCAGAAACAATTAACTTAGCTGTTTCAGTATTACTCATTATAGTATTTTTCTCACCAGTTTTTGGATTTACTATTTCTATATCTGTTATACCAGATGTATTTATTCCACAACTAACTATAAACAATATCGAAATTATTAATAATAATAAATGCCTATTTCTTAAACGCATCAAAACCTCCTATTTTTCATAGTTTTTGTTTAAAAATTTGTTTTATACATTATATTTTAATAAATTCCATATATACTATTTCATTTTACTCACAAATAATAAAATTAATATTTTTGAACTACTACTTTGTTATTATCCCTACTGGGCAATGGTCGCTTCCTAGAATTTCAGGACATATAAAAGAATCAACTAACTCATCTTGAAAGCTTTTAGATACTATGAAATAATCAATCCTCCAACCTGTATTTTTTTCGCGTGCACGTCCCATATATGACCACCATGAGTATGCTTCTTCTTTGTCAGGATAAAAATACCTAAATGAATCTGTAAACCCTGATGATAATAACTCTGTCATTTTTTCCCTTTCTTCATCTGAGAAACCAGCATTTTTTCTATTTGTTTTAGGATTTTTTAAATCAATTTCTTTGTGTGCAACATTCAAATCTCCACACATTACAACAGGTTTTTTTTCATCTAATCCGATAAGATAAGTTCTAAAATCATCTTCCCACTTCATCCTATAATCTAATCTTAACAGTTCTCTTTTTGAATTTGGAGTATATACATTCACTAAATAAAATTTATCGAATTCGAGAGTTATAACCCTACCCTCCATGTCATGCTCTTCTATACCCATTCCATATTTTATCGATATAGGTTTGATTTTAGTAAATACAGCTGTTCCAGAGTATCCCTTTTTTTCTGCATAGTTCCAATAATCATAATAACCTTCTAACCCCAACTCTATTTGACCTTCTTGTAATTTTGTCTCTTGAAGACAAAATATATCTGCATCAAACTCCTTAAATATATCTAAAAATCCTTTAGTCACACACGCTCTTAATCCATTAACATTCCATGATACTATCTTCATAAACAATCTCCTTCAGTTAAATATAAAAATCTTTTATTTATTATATACCAAAACATAATATTTTCAAACAAATACTCTTATTAATGATTACCAATCCACTTTTCAATATCACTAATAACTTTTTTGTCGATATTACCTTTTATCATATATTCGCTAGGATTTGACTTTACATCACCTTTAATCATTAGATGATTTAGATCGGGATATAACCGAAAAGTCCAGTTATCAACATTTCCAAATGCACCTTTCCATAAATTATATTCTGTTATTGTAACCTGATAGTCCCTTTCACCTTGAAGGACAAGTACAGGTTTACTTATTTCTTTGGCTAATTTTATAGGATTATAATTTTTTAAATCCTTCCAATATTCTTTATATGCTCCTAAAACTACTGTCTTTGAATCTAAACTATTTATATTGCTTAATTTTTTTAACTCTATTTCAAGTGCATCAAATTGTAATTGTTCTTCTGTTGATATTACTCCATCTAAATTAACAAGATAATCATACTGTTCTTTTATAAGTTCATCTATGCCCCTTACATTCCCTGCCATTATTATATATCCTGCTGAATTAATTGATTTTTTTGCAATTCTTGGTATTGAATACCCTCCAAGGCTATGACCTAACAAATATACTTTATCTTTATTAATACTATCAACATTTAACAGCATATCAACTGCATCAACCGCATCATTTACTACTTCATCATCGAGTGTTAATTTGTAATCTTTAGCTAAGTCATTTTGATAAACCTTAGTTCTCTTATCATATCTATAAGTTGCTATTCCTCGTTCAGCTAAACCCCAAGCTAAATCTCTAAAGGGTTTATTTTCAAAAACAGTTTCATCCATATCATTAGGTCCTGAACCGTGCACTAATACTATACAGGGGAAATTACTTCCATTTTGGGGCAACGTGAGTATTCCTGGTAATTTTCTGCCTTCTGAGATGGATAAATTCATTTTAACTTCCTTGATTCCATCTGGAGGTTTAACATCATTTTCTTCATAATTTTCAATATTTTCATCAACATTACTAAAAATAATTTGATGATCGTTTTCTTTTTTATTTTCAACATCGTCTATTTTTTCATTACAGCCAGTCACAGCTCCTGTAAATAAAACCATTGTCATTAACGCGAATACAATTCTATTCATTATTTTCACCTCACTTAAAAGTTTATAATATATTATCCATTTTTTAATATATTTTATATACTTATTCATAAACAAACCTTTAACTTTTATTATTTTTAATTGAAAACATTATTATATTATGTTATTATAAAAATAAGTAACTAAACATGCATCAAAAAAACTAAAAAACAAATTTAATAAAGAGGGGTGGATTTTTGCTAGAGCCTGAAAAAAAAGATAATGAAATAAAAATAGGTAGATTAGGTATTTTAGAGATTCTTCTTATTTTGCCATCTATAATGCTTATTATGGCATTTATATTAGATTCTCCAAGTGATATTTTACATGGTTTATATAAAATGATTATATCTCCTGATGTTTTATTAACTGATTATATAGAAATAGGAGGAATAGGAGCTACTTTTTTCAACGCATCCATATTAGCTTTTATTAATATTTTTATTATATATAAATTAAAATTGAAAATTAATGGTGCACTAATAGCAGCTATTTTTACTATAATTGGTTTTTCATTTATAGGAAAAAATATATTTAATGTTTGGCCTACGTATTTAGGCGGGTATTTATATGTAAAATATCAAAAAATCGAATTTAAAAATATATTAGTAATAATTATGTTTTCTACAGCGCTATCACCGGTTACGAGCGAATTAGCCTTTGGATTAAATACTTCGTTATGGATAAGTTTACCTATCGGAATTACTTTTGGTATATTCTGTGGTTTTATTATAACACCTCTATCATCTCATATGAATAGACTTCATGATGGTTATAATTTATATAACATTGGGTTTACAGCAGGTTTACTAGGGACTTTAATAAATTCATTGTTAAAAAGCTTTGGTGTTAATATTAAACAACAACAAATTCTCTCTACTGAATATGACTTGATTTTAAAATTATTTCTTGTAGGTTTTACTATAATTTTAGTAATAATTGGTTTTGTTATTAATCGTAAAAGCTTCAAAGGATATACAAAAATCTTAAAATTCTCAGGAAGATTAGTATCAGATTATACTCAACTTGTAGGATACGGTTTAACTTTTATCAATATGGGCATTATGGGGCTTGTATCAATGCTTTATGTTGTAGGATTGAACGGAACCTTTAATGGTCCAATTATTTGTGCAATCTTTACAATAGTTGGTTTTGCTGCTTTTGGAAAGCATCCTAGAAATACTATTCCTATTATGATTGGTGTTTTCATATCTGGTATTGTAACTATTTTCGATACACAATCAACTGTAGTAATTATGTCAGGTTTATTTGGAACAACTCTTGCTCCATTGGCTGGTAAATATGGTATCATTGTTGGCTTTATGGTAGGATTTATACATTTAACAATGGTAATGAATATCGGCATAGTACATGGTGGAATAAATTTATACAACAACGGATTTTCAGGTGGACTTGTAGCGGCTATATTGTTCCCACTTTTAAATAGTTTTAAGAAAGGGGATTAACTTATGAAATATGAAATACAAAAGATATCTAAAATAGTAGAAGAAATAATTGATTTTTTTTACTCACATTCTACTAAAAAGGTTAACATATCTATAGAAGAGACACAGGATTCTTTTATTATAGAAGTTCAATCTGACCACATAAAATGTAGTAGTGATAATGCTAAACGTTTAAAAGATTTACTTAATGTTCAAAGACAAAGAGAAATGGAAGAATATTATTGGCAACTAGCTGGAAATGACCTAGATGGGGACGAATACAATTTGGTTGGTATGATGGTTGATGAATCATATATTGATTACACCGCACCTTCTTTAAAAGTAAAATTGGTAAGGTATAAATAAAAATCGTGTATTATCACACGATTTTTATTTTCTTACTATTAAATAATTTATCTTAACAATTTTTTATATACATATTTAGACAATGATGAGAAAAGCATGGCTTGATACAAAACATTAAATTCTATTATATCACCAAGTTCATATTGATTTACACAGTCTTCAATATCTAATATAGTATGGTCACTACTTGCTCCTACAACCTTTATATTTTTATCTTTAGGAATTAGCTTAAAACAATCTCCAACATCTTGGTTTCCAAGGGCAACTATTGCTCTCTTCCTTATTCCTCTATCCTCATACTGAGCATATTCACCAAAAGCATTTACCATCAACTCACCTATAGGATGTGTTGGCTTTACATTTTGCTCAACTATTTGGGCTTTTAAAACAAATATATCTGGATTAAGTCCTTCTATATTACAATTCCAATACAAAGGTAAATCTTGAGTGTTATTAATTGATTCTCCAAGTCGTAAATGATTTATTTTTTTTGGAACTCCACCTTTTACTAACAGTGGCAATGTTGTAGTCCCTCCACCAGAAACAATATTAAGTTTCCTATTTATTTTTTCTTCTATCATTTCTGCAGCAAGGCATAACTCACTTAAGTTTTTTGTAGTAGGTGCCACAGAACCATAACAACTTAAATTTGAACCTACACCTTCTAGTTTAATATTTTCCAACTCATTTTCAATATATAATGCTAGATTTAAAAGTTCCTCTTTTGTAAAAACACCTTCTCTTAGATCACCTAAGTCATACATTAAAATAACCTTATAAAGCTTATTTTGTTTTTTTGCTTCATCATTTAGCAAAATTAATGTCCTTTTTTCTGAAACAAGACTAATATCACTATACTTTATAACATCTTCAATCTCACTTTGCATAGGTATTCTTACAAGAAGCAGGGGAATATTAATACCTATTTCCTTTAAATCTTTAAGCTGTTCTATTCTTGAGCTACCTATTTGAGTACAACCACCTTTTATCATTTCTTCTGCACCTTCAGGTATGCCGCCAAACCCTTTTATTATACCAGCTACACTAATACCACTTTTACTACATAATTCTGTCACTATTTTGGTGTTGTCATATAATATATTTAAGTTCATTTCAAGCATTGGATATCTTTCCATAAAAGCCTCCTATCAATATTTTATTGTATTAATATGTTTTTATTTTTCCTTAATTCAAGAAAAAATCTTTTTACTATATTTGAACACTCATCTTCTAAGATTCCAAAATCAACAGTTATTTGATGATTCAAATTTTGCATTTGAACTATATTTAGTATTGATCCACATGCTCCAGTTTTATAGTCCCTCGCTCCAATAACCAACCGTTCTACGCGAGCATTGACTAATGCTCCTGCACACATAGCACATGGTTCTAAAGTAACATACATAGTGCATCCTGGTAGTCTCCAGCCACCTAAGTTTTTGCATGCATCTTTGATAGCTATAATTTCAGCATGGAGTGTGGCATCCTTTAAAGTTTCTTTTTGGTTATAACCTCTACCAACTATTTCTCCATTTTTTACTATAACTGCACCAATAGGTATTTCTCTCAATTCATATGCTTTTACCGCTTCACAGATAGCTTCCTTCATAAAATAATTATCCATAGTTTTCCTCTAAAATTTTATTACTTTTATTATAGTTCAAGTTTAATAGATACGTCAATATATAATAATTCATTATTACTTTTATTACCTATTTACTTTGTTTAGGTTTAGACCTATAATTAGAATAGGGTAAACTTTATATATCTACCTTAAGAATGGAGGATTGTTTTGAAAAATATTACTAAAAAAATTATAACTGTTGGAATTTGTTTTAATATAATTTTTAATTTTAATGTTGTTGCATTTGCAGATATATTAGATGCTATTACCGATGACATTGAAATCGAAGACACGGAACAGGACACTGAAATAATTCAAACTGAAACAATAGAAGATAGCAATGTCGAGCCAACAATTAATGAATTACCATTAGAAGAAATTGCAAAAGAAAACTTATTTTCAGACATCAGTGGGCATTGGGCAGAAAGTAGAATTAATGAAGCTTCAAAAATTGGGTTTGTTTCAGGATATAAAGATGGAACCTTTAAACCTGACAAAACAGTCACAAGAGCTGAATTTGCAACCTTATTAAATAATGCTATGAAAAACAATGATACTATTCATGTTGATTTAAAAGACATAAAAAGTAGTGATTGGTATTACAATCAAATTGAAAAAGCAGTTGCTGTAGGTTATTTTTCTGGATATGAGGACAATACATTTAGACCAAATAATCCAATTACAAGACAAGAAGTAGCAAAAGTTATAAGTAGTGCTATTACTACAGGAGATATAGATGGTGATGGAGCAACGATACTAAATGATTATAACTTAATTCAAGATTGGGCTAAAAATAGCGTAAATATTGCATATAACAAAAGTTACATAATGGGTTATCTCAATAAAATGTACATGCCATCTAAGGCATTGACTAGAGCAGAAGCAGTTAAAATAATTTATGAAATTTTAGATAATGAAAATATCGAACTTGGTTTCAATATAACTAATTTTAATGAATCATATTATGGTGCCGTAGTAGTTGGCAACTTAAATATTCTTGATTCAGTTGGCTCAGGTAATGTTTATATAAATAATGTTACAGTTTTAGGTGATATCAATATCTTAGCTAAAAATGTTAAATCTGTAATATTAACCGATGTGAAAGTTAGAAATGTAGTAGTTGATGACCCAAAAAACCCTGTAAAGATAACATGCAATGATAATATTTATATTGATAATGTTAAATTGTCAGCAAATGCAACAGTAGAAAAAGTTGGGACTAATATCCAAATAAAAAATACTATACGTTAAAAAAAGGGGAAGCTATATGCATCCCCTTTTTTTAACTAATTACTTAACCTTAAATATTCAATCGTATTTTTAAAATTATTATCAATAGATATTTCATCTAAAATATTATCTTCAGTATCATTACCATTTTCTATTATTTCCATATAAAAAATATTTGTATCATCTTCATCTTTATAATAAGGATAAAGATTTCCACCATAAATCAAATATTCAAATGCATCTTCTTTTATCAAAAGCATATTGTCTATATCTTTAATTAAATACTGTCTTATTTCATCAATGTTAGAACTTTTTGTTTTGATATTATTATCCCTAATGTTTTTTACAATATAATATATATCTTTTCCTTTATAAAAACTTTCATCATATAAATAATAATATTGTCTTTCCTTTACTTCATCTAGATTTATTATCTTATTGGCAATATTATTTTTTCTTTTAGTTCCTTCACCTTCACTTGGACTAAAATTATATTCTAATTTGTAATCTCTAATTATTATGTTACCATCATTCATTAAATAGGATATAACAATATTACTTGTATAATAATCTCCATTGAAATAAGTTTGATCTGATAACATCTCGTGATGTAGCTCTGTTACTAATTCAATACTTCTCTCATCAGTAAAAATAGTAATGCCATTTTTTCTTGCAAAATCTAATGGATTTTCATAATCCTCACTCCTATAATTATCATTATCATACAAATACCTGCTAAAAACCCACGAGTTATTGCCTATATATGCCATTTTAACATCTTTAGGGTTTGGAACAGTATTTTTAAACTGTTGTGCAAACAATACTGTTCCTCCAGTAAGTACCATAAAAACGGCCATACACCCTGCAAAAAGCTTAATTGAATACAAAGATATTTTAAATGATTTTTCCAAAATCGCAATTATTATATAATATGTGAGCATAGCAAGCAATAAAGATACGATAATTTTACTTGTTACTCCTACGTTATATAATATCATTGAAAAAGTTGCAGGGATTATAATACCTGCTATAACAGAAACAAAATATTTAAACCCATCAAATACAATAAAATCTCCAGTATTCTCATTCTTTCTTCTTTTTAGACAAATTTTAATAATAAGAGAAATAACTACTAAAATTATAATAAGTTCAAAGATATAAATTAAATCAATTGGTTTATTAATAAATTCATAGAAATATAAATAATCAAGCCTATAAAAAGTATTTGTTAGTGTATCCATCAATATATTTGCATTAAATCCAATAACTATATCCTCTAATATTGTAAACACAAACAAAATTATTAAATAAAATAGAGCTGGTAACGAAAAATTAAAAATAGTCATTATACCTGCCACTATAGTATTTCCTGTCAATATTGATGATAGGGAGGTTAGAAAAACTCCTACAACAAGCCATGGAATTATTAATTTTAATATTTCAGCATATTCATTTGACGCCTGATGAAATCCAATTGAAAGAGATAAAAGTATTATCAAGAAAAATGTAAAAATTATATTTGTCGTAATTTCAACTAGTATCTTTTTTTCAAATGAAATTGGTTTTGACTTGTAATATGCCAATTTTGAGTCGTTATGCAAGAAACTATTATCAATTAAACAATTTAAAAACACTATAATAAAGATTTCTACTATCCCAAATACTAAAAAAGAATTTTCTGAAAATCTTAATATATATGGTATCAATAAAGTTGTAACAAATATAATAACTGTTGAAATAAGAAACCAATTTTTTTTCTGCTTTAATGAGTGTATAAGTAACTTTATAAAATCATTTGATTTCAAGGTCTTCTGTTCCATATCCAACACCTCCTAATTCTGTGATAAAAAATATCCTCAAGGCTCATGGATAACTCATCAAATATAATTACTTTGTATTTACTATACATATATTTTTTAAATTTCTCAATATTACCTGTTATAGTACATATATAAATGCTTCCTATTTTAACTAATTTTAATACTTCAAAATCATTACTATCGATTTTTTCTAAGTCACCCTCTACAGCAAACTGAACCCTTTTAATTTCATTTTTCATCTTTTCTAAATTTTCTTCTTTTAAAATCTTTCCCTCATGCATTATACCTACCTTGTCACATATATTATCAAGTTCCTTTAAATCATGAGATGAAATTATTACAACCATTTCATTATCAATAACTTCTTGGATAAGTACACTCCAAAACTTTCTTTTTACTACAGCATCTAATCCATCAACGATTTCATCAAGCAGTAAAACTTTCGGCTGAGCTGATATAGCCATTACAAAAGCTGCTTGTTTTTTTTGACCCTTTGACATTTTATTTAAATTTTTATCCTTATCTAGACTAAAAAAATCAACAAGTTTATCAAATTTTTTCTTTAGAAATATTTTTATATATCAAACTTTCAAATTCAAATAACTTGTTTAAAGAATATTGATTTGGAAAAAACAAGTTATCCTGCACATAGTAAAATTCCTTAACTATTTCTGAACTATCACGAACTGCTTCACCATTAAAAAATATGTATCCACTATCTTGTTTATATATGTTCATGATATGTTTTAGTAAGGTAGTTTTACCGCAACCATTAGATCCGACCAAACCATATATTTGACCGACATCTGCATTCAAATTTATATTGTTTAGAACTTGAAACTCTCTAAACTTTTTACTTAAATCATTTACTTTTAACATTCAATCCTCCATATAACTAA
>CAXXFT010000020.1:0-457078 GCA_963675125.2 uncultured Sedimentibacter sp. | reverse complement strand
ATCTTTTTATTTTGTATTACCCTTAATAATTTCGATTGTAAATATATAGGCATATCTCCTATTTCATCTAAAAAAATAACACCATTATTTGCAAGTTCAAATTTTCCTATTTTACCTGTTGGGTCCGCCCCTGTAAATGCTCCTTTAACATAACCAAATAATTCACTTTCAAGAAGCGGTTCTGGTATAGCAGCACAATTTATTGCTACAAATCTATTGTTTCTTCGATCAGAATTTTGCCATATAGCAGTTGCTACAACTTCCTTACCACTACCACTTTCTCCTGTAATAAGTACTGTTGAAAACGAATCTGATATTTTTTTTATTTCTTCTTTAAGTTTTTTTGTAGCTTGACTGCTACCAACAATATTTTCTGAATTTAACGTATTAACTGTAGAAGTCATAGCATAAATTTCTGATTGAATTCCCCTTAAATCTTTAAATAATAAAACATATTTATAAACTGGATTTTCTGGTATATCAAAAATATCTCCAATTACAGTATTTACATTTTCACCTATTTTAATTCTATACTCTTTACTGTTGTTAACTGTGTCACCAGTTTCTGTTATATCTATTTTTTCATTATTAATTATCCTTTTTATACCTAGTTGTCTCTTAGCACTTGGGTTTATAGTGTCAACGTTACCATTCTTATTAATGATAATTGCACCTTCATCCATACTCCTAATTATTATCTTAAGCATATCAAACATAGCAACTTTGCTTTTTTCTTCTTCATCTTCATGCGCTTTGGTTACTATAAAATCAGCTATTTGTTCTAAAAAGGCTAAATAGCTATCTAAATTATTTACTATAACATCTCTTGATTTTTCATTTGAGCAAGCCATACCAATAACACCAATAATTTTACCATTCATGATAATAGGAGTAGATATTTCAAATGTTTCTTTACACTCATCTTTAACTTTACAGTTTTTACATTTAATATCTTTACGAGGTTCATAAACTATTTGCCTTTTACCAGTTTTTATTGCATATTTATATACATGGGAATTTTCAGACACGTCCTTGTTAACATCTTCACTAAATATACCTGTGCCTGCAACTCTAATCAACCTAAAATTGACAACCTCAACATCAACTTTTGCAATTTCAGCTGTAATATTTGCATATTTCTGAACTGTATCAGAAATACATGACAAATCATACATATATTTCACCGTCCTCTAATAATAAACAACATTACTATTATTACTTTTATTTTAGCTAATGCCTTGGGTTTCTTCTAACTGAAAGTACTGCCTTTAAAACAGCTGTTGTCACTTCTAGTCCCAATTTATTGAATTCATGTTTTTTATTTTCAATTTCTTCTTTTGTTCCGACTATATACATAGGTTTGAGACCATTTAATGCTAAGGCCACTATATCATCTCTACAGCGATCACATTTGCAACAATTCATTTTTTGAAGAGTTATATCTAGTTTTTCCATAACTAGACTTTCCATAACATTATATATTATAATACCATCTTTTCTCTCTTCATTTGCGATTACCTCGCTTTCACTATTATCAGAGTATTGAGTAACCATTTCATCTTGCTTTATTATTTTTATATCACTTGAATCTATTAAATCTTCATCCTTTGATTTAGAAACTTCATTTAAATATACTCTATTTGCATTTATAGATACTAATCCTTCTTGATATATTTCATCATTTTTGGAATCATCTTCAGTCCCATCTGAATCCGTTTCATTATTTTTCTTAAGATTTGTGGGCATTATCTTTTTATACATCAATTCCTTATCAAATGATTTTCTTGCCTTAGCCATCGTTATATCCCTCTCTTAATAAGTTCATTCACAAATCCTAAATAATCTTCGGTTGCACCATTTTTAGGTGAATATTGATGAATATTTTGCTGGCTGGTCTGTGCTTCCATTACTGCTACACTAGAACGTATGGTTGACTTATACAAGCTAGTTCCAAGCTCTTTTGCTATTAATTCAGCTGTACCCTTTATCTCTTTACTTAATATTGTTCTCTTATTATACTTTGTAAGCAATATTCCTTCTATCTTTAGATTTGGATTACAATATGTTTTAACTTTTTCAATTGTTTCTGATAACTGGGCAATTCCTTGCAAACTAAAAATATCAGATAACATTGGTATTATTATATAATCAGATGCTGTAAATGCATTAATGGTTAAAATACTTAGAGCTGGTGGTGTATCAATAAATATATAATCATATTTATCTTTAACTGAACTAAGTGCTTCTTTAAGTAAAAATTCCCTTCCAGTCTGTGTAAACTCCAATTCTATGCCACTCAAAAGTATGTTGGATGCAATAATGTCAAAAGATTCAGTTCTTTGTATTGAAAAGGAAGTTTTTACTTCGTTTTTTAAAACTTCATAAATAGTTGGACAATCTTCAGTTTCAGCACCAGTGCTAAAACTTAAATTTGATTGTGAATCAAGGTCTACGCACAAAACTTTAAATCCTTTTAGCTTAAATCCTGATGCAATTGCCCCGGTAGTAGTTGTTTTTCCTACTCCACCTTTTTGATTTGATATAGAAATTACTTTTCCCATTTGGTTAAAGCTCCTTTAATTTAAGTTACATAATTAAATTGTAACAAAAAAATTGTATTTTAACAATACAATTTTTAAATTCGACATTATTTTAAAAATTATTACTAATAAGAGTGGCATCCTAAATGTTAATAGCAATTTCATTTAAACTATTTTTCACAACATTATACTCATAATAATTTGTGGCTAATTAACTTTTATACTATTAACTTTAGTTATTAAAATTAACTTAATACCATATAATTTTAATGGGGTGAATAATAATGAATTCATGTGATCTTGTTGCTACTATATCAGCAATTGCTTGCGCTATATCGAAATGCTGTTCAGATAAAGAAATTGCTGTTATAATATCAGCATTAACTCAGCTTAGCGCTGCTTTAAACACTATTCTTGTTCAAAATCAAGCTAATAAGGGAAATGTTGAGGTTGACCCCTTCCTTTAAATATTCTTTCATAAATAAATGATAATTATTTTAATGATTCAAAGAAAAGATCAATAAACTCTTTGCGGTCAACATCTGTTGCAACCATACAGTTATGCTTTATATTTTCTTGTGTGTTGGTTATTTCAATAGTTCTTCCATATTGTTTACCCTTTGTTATTATGTCAATTAGCGCAGGCTTAAATTTAAGTATTTCGGGCTTTGAAACTGCTACTACCGCCATAGAATCGTGTAACACACATCCATCTTTTTTTGCTACTTCCTCGTAAAATTTACCGTAACAATCAAGAGCCTTAAACATAAAATGACCAAGATCTCCACAGTTTACCTTTGTAATGTTTTCCCTTTCATTGCATGTTATAAATCCCTTTTCTGTTGCATCTAAAGGACACATGATTATAGGAATTCCGCTTTCAAATACAATTTTTGCAGCTTCTGCATCACAATATATATTAACCTCAGCATATGGGGTTATATTACCAAAATCTATGCCACCACCCATAAGTGATATTGTTTCAATTTTATCTAATAATTCAGGATATTTTTGTATAAATTTTGCTATATTAGTAAGGGGACCAACAGGTATAAGAGTAATTTTCTTATCATATTTTCTAACAGTATCCGCAATGAAATCTTCTGCACTTAACGTGATATTTTTCTTTGTAAATTTAGGTACCTCTGCATAACCAAGTCCTTCTGCTCCATGAACTACATAAGGACCTTCATCCACATACTTCTCAAGCATCTTTACAAGTGGTTTATCAGCTCCTTTTGCTACAGGTATATTTTCTTTACCTATAAACTCTAAAAATGCAAGTGTATTTCTATTAGTTCTTTCAAGCTGTCTATTTCCAAATACTGTTGTTACTCCAAGCACCTCAATATTTGATGATTTAAATGCTAATAGCACTGCACATGCATCATCCACTCCTAAATCTACGTCTAAAATAACAGGTATTTTTTTCATTATATTGCTCCTTATATTTTTATAAAATTTCTATTTTTTTATTTTCCCATTTACTATATAAGTTTTGCTGTTTTAGAAATACCTATAAAAAAAACGCTGATTATCAGCGCTTTCTTTATTTATTACATCATGCCGCCCATGATAAATAGTAATTATATGATTATATATAAATTATATAAAGTGAATAAAATGCGTAAAATCAACATTTTTATTATAGTTTGTACATTTGATTTACATAATTGATTTTAATTACGTCAACAAAATGGCAACAATCGATTATGACAGTTCTTTTTATTTTAACATCATGGTTTACACCTTCCACAAGGAACATATCCTTGACTTATTGCATCTTCTCTATTACGCTATTTTTCAAGCAATAACTTGTGTAATGTTTTATTTAATTCAGTGTTCAATTCATTACAAACATCCATATAATTGATTAATAAAGTATTTAAATGTTCATCATTGATATCCGTATTATTTTGATCTATAGCTTTTTGATGATTGCGACCAAAGATAGATCTTTTTTTATTATATTTATCCCATATCGAGTATAAATTCAGATTATCTTTTAAAAAAATCTCATTAACTTCAATTTTTCCTCTAAATGCATTACTCTCATTTATAAATTTATTTATATCTGAATTTATATAAGATTTATCTGTTTCATTTTTAAGAATTGAATTTTCTATGGAATTATTTATAAATACTGCTAATTTCTCAAGTTTATCATTTTCAGACAACAGATCTCTCAAAATATCTATTTTAATGCTTAAAACAATTTTCTCTTTTTCAAATCTTGCTGTAAATTTATATGTTAAATAACATCCGACTACGGCTCCGAATGCAGCCCCAAACAAAGGAAGCAATATAGATAAAACCACTTTTTCATAAAACATATTAATCTCCTTATTAGTTTTATTACAGTATAACACATTTACAAATTTTGTCAAAACGAATATTAAAATCAGTTACTATTGTCATTCCTTTTTTTGGAATTTATAAAAATTGTTTTATTTATCTGAAATAGTGATATAATACATTTCAATAGAATAAATGTTCGAAAGGTGATATCATGAAAATTATTAATCAACCAATTAAAGTAATGGCTATTTTTAATACTGATGGGAAAATAGAGCCGATAAAGTTTAGGTTCGACAATAAAGTTGTAAGAGTTGAAAAGGTAACAAAAGTTTACGAGGAAAAAATCGTCGGCAATAAAAGATTGATTTTTATATGCGAGCATAACGGCAAGGACATATATGAAATTAAATACGAAATAGATTCTAGAACATGGTATTTATTCAAAAAATAAAAAGATCGTTATAACATTTTTTTATTGTCACACATAATTAATACAAGCATATAGTAATACTAAGCTGCAAATCAACATAAGCGTTCCGGAATAAAATCCGTTTCAGGGCGTGTGTAGCATTTAATATAAAAAAACAGCCACTCGTAAATAACGCTGGCTGGATATGGATTATTTTAGGGCAGCAGGCACCTACTTATGAGGTGATCCGGCTGCCCTGTATTATTATGGTGTGAATAAAATGTCTTTTAATTTATTTATTGACCCGTTCGAAAGAACTGCATTAGCCCCTTCGGTTTATCTTACCTAGGTCCTAATAATATTAATATTATTACTAGCACCGTAACGGTATCTAAATAAATAAACATTTTATTCACCTCTTTGCTTATTAAGTCGTACTATAAGCATATGTGTTGTATTTAAAAACATAACACAATCTTAGACAATACTTGAAACCTTTATTATCGAATTAGTTGCCCTGAAATATCACATAAAAAAAGAACCAGGCAATTACGCCTGGCTAGATGTAGGATCACCTCCTATTTTACTATTCTATCTAATAATGCAAAGACTTCTCCACGTGTCATAAAATCATCATACCTTGTATCATTTATTGATATTCCTTTATTTTCTAGACTTAGTTTGTTTTTTTCTGCCCAGTGTGGTTCTTTTGTTATTTCTTTATAGTATTCATCAATAGATTTAATATATTTATCCCAGTGTTGCAATGTATAAGCAGGACAATTTTTACCACTCCAAATTTTATGTGGTACTACTTTTTCAATAGGAATATTATATTCTTTCATCAAACAGGCTACAAATACCTTAGCCGTATTTTCAGATACTTCATCTTCTCCAATTTCTAAACTTATGCTTGACCTATTACCAGGTCCATTATAACCATCACCTGCATTCCAAGAAACTTCATTAAATGGCAACTCTTGAAATACATTAACGCCTATGATTGTTAAATGCCAACTTTTATAACCGCTATAACTATCTGCGTAATCTGTTAAGTTTTGAGCAGTTGCATTTCCACTCGCTGGATTGTGTAGTGTTATGTACTGAGGCTTCATGGTTAACTGTGATCTAGCCAATTTATTTGTTATAGGTATCAAATCTTGTTCAAATTTAATACCGCTGATATAAAATCCTGTTATTAATCCGTTTTCTATTTTCATTTAGTTTACTCCTTTTTTGCTTGCGTTCCAAAATAAAAAGCTATAACAGTTACAAATATAGTCATAAACTGTTCTGTTGTAACTTTTCCAATCACAGACAAATAAGCATATACAGCAGTTAACACCAAAGTTACTAAGCTTTTTACACTTAATAGTCTTGCTAATCTCTGAAAAAATGTTAATTCTCTATCACTTTGTATAGTTTCCTCTTCTACTAATTCCTCTTTTATTTCACTCATTATTTATCATCCTTTCCTTTAATCTCGTCAATCCGATGATGTGCTGATTTCATAGACTCTTCAACAACCAAAACCCTATCTCTTAGATCTTTTACATCTTTATTAGTGCTTCGTTGTTCAACTTTTATATCCTCTATTCCTTTACCAATAGTATCTAACTTTACATTTATAGTAGCGGATTCATAAGCATCTTTTTTTATGTCAGATGCGCTGTTACGTTTTAAATTGCTAGTACCTGCATATATTGCAAATGACACGGATATTATAGATATTATTAATGTTAGCTCTATACTCACCTGATGTCCCCTCTCATAAAATATTACAGAGGCTATTAACCCCTGTTCAAACTATTAACCTCTTAATTTGGCTGCAGCATCTTCCATTTCTTTTATTTCTTTTTCCAACACCTCATAATTCAAGTTTTCACAACCCTCAAAGTTGTACTTATAATCTGTCTTTAAATTACGGTTTTTAACATGTGCGATCAACATATCTGTCGCAACTCCCATGTCTACATCTTTTTCTCTGCTTATTAAAGCAATCTCTGTTTTGTATTTCTTTTCAAATTCTTTTCTGTTCATATTAATCTCCTTTTTTAACGTCACTTGGACATTTTTTTTCATAAGAAAAGGACTATGCTTTTGCATAATCCCTTTTAGTTTTACTGTCGTATAATTAACCTTACTCGACATTAAATTTTTCTTTTGTGTCCTAGGCAAATTCCTTACTCAATACTTCAACCATGTTTTCTAATTCTGCATTTTCGTTTACAAGTGTATCTATGGTTGCTTGTTGTTGCTCTATTGTTTTGAGTAGCTCAGTATAAACTAGTAAATTATTCATATATTTCCTCTGTAATTAAAAAATATTCCGTTTTTGTAATTCCATTAGGTTTACCAACAACATTATGAACCCTTTGTAAGCTCCAAAGTTGATTGTCATAATAATATTTTATTTTTTCAAACATTATAATTCAACTCCCATCATAATTGATATATAATCAATATCTGCCCTATTTTGTTCTTCAAGCGTGGGAATTTTAATTGTTTTTTCTCCATTTTCCCAATAAAAATCAAAATTATTTTCTATTTCTTCTTTCGGCTTTTCTGTTTGGAAATATACTTCTTCTGCTACATAAATCGTATTGCCTTCCTCATCTAATTCAGTTGTCTCATTTTTATGTAAAAATACATCTTTTTTACCGTTTGGCAAAATATAACAATCAACTGGATTATGTTGTTTGTAACTTCTTGATATCTGCATACTTTTTCACTCCTTTTAATTTAGCGTAAAAACTAATAGCTTTTTTACATTTATAATCAATGTAATCTATGTTTAATTTATTTCTTACTTTTTGAGAATTTGTATTTTTAAACCACCCATAACCTGATACACACTGAAATGCTAATCGCTCTGGAATCATACAGTTATACTTTAGATACTTTTTAACCTTCATAAAATATCTTCTTACTTTTAAAAATATTTTAGCTCTGATGGTAGTATATTTTGTTTTAAAAACAAAACCCATCATGTCAATAGATTCCGAATCAACTCTACATATTTTCCATTTAGACTTAACTGTTAATTCTAAGAAATCATTAAAGTATTTAATTAATAAATTCATACCTTTTCTTAAATCCTTTTTACTGCTTCCTGTCAATAAAAAGTCGTCCATATAAAATAATACATGATTTATAAGTCTAACTCTCACATTTCCTTTATTTTTAGTTTTTCTAATTTTAAATAATTGTTCACTTGCATAATGATAAGCATATGATAAATAATAATTACAAATGTATTGAGATAAATAAGAACCAATTGACAATCCCATTTCAAACATATCTAATAATTTAAATGTTAACCATAATAACGTGTCATTTTTTACATCTCTTTTAAGAAATATTTTTAATTTATTAATAGGTATTGACGGAAAACACTTTTTAATATCGCCTTTTATATAATAAATAGTTTTCTTTTCTCTAACCCATTTTTCAATATATTTCTTGCCAAAAGATTGTCCCTTTCTAGGAAGTGATGCACATTGAAATATGCCAATCTTAGCATTTAACATAGGTAATAATCCTTTTACTGCCACATAATCAAATATTTGATGTAAAGGTTCTTCTACTCCTATAATTCTTTCTTTTTTATTCATTCCATCAATTATTATGAAATATTTAATTGGTTTAAGTTTTAAATTTTTATCAATAATACATTTACTTATATAATTCGCTATATACCTGACAACTTCATATAAATCATATTTTTTATCACTATCAACTATTGTTTTTATTGTTTCAATCGGTAAATGAGAAAAATCTGATAACATTTTTTGAACATCATATCTACTCCATTTCCCATCTAAATAATCAAAACAACATTTTTCTATAAAATCTATTTGTTCAATATTTACGTCCTTGCAATACTTTTTTATGTTGTCACCTCTTGGTGTAAATTTTCTTTCTGAATCTCAATGGCTTTTGGTTTTTCTACTAACCACATATATTAAGCCTACTTAATATATCTTCTTTCGAAGTGCTGGTACGATTAATTTCGCTCAAAAGAGCAAGCTAAAGCCCATTCAAAGATGGGGAAATGTGATGCAATCAAACAAATTAATTTTCAGAATTCCGCCCGAGGACATTCCAAGCCGAGGCCGACAAGTCAAGGTTCGCACCCAAGTAACGCAACCCGCAAATCGAGCCATTGCTCAGACCGCCGAGGGAAAGCCACGGGACAGCATCACAAGTCCTTATGTTTATTTATTTTAATTATTAAATTTAGTAATTAAAAGGGAGTCCCCTCTTTCGCTACGCTCAATTCACCCCTGCTCGCCTACGGCTACGCCCAGTGGCAGAAAGCCGCCCGAGGACAGTCCAACCCGAGCTCGACAAGACAACGGACGCAAGCAAGCAACGAAACCCGCAAATCGAGCCATTGCCCAGAACGCCGAGGGAAAGCCACTCTCTATAACCTGTTGTAGGTGAATTTGTATATAATCCATCTGCGAAACCAGTAGAAGATGAACCTCCTGCTTCACTAGCTATTAATACAGATGGATGATTGTCGTCAACCTCTACTTTTGTTATATAACTCCAACTAGAATTTGTTTTAGCTAATTCTTTTGCAATTAAATCATAGTTTGAGTCAGGAGAAGTCGCATAGTTATGACAATCATAACAAGCGTAAACTTGCACTTTATAATTTTCTACATCTGTATTATTATTGTAAATAATTAGATTTTGTAAAATCTCATATCCACCAACCATCGTTTCGATTCCGTTTATAATAAATGGTTCTTTCCCTGATGTATTACTTGTCGGAGAACCATCTTGACCTAATACATTATCGCATCCGCCAGAACGCCATGGATAAGTCGTAATTGTAGTTTTTAAAGTTGTCGTAAATGGTGTAGATACATCAACATATATAGCAGAATTACCGCCCCCTAAATCTTCAATATTAATTATATTTACTCTTTCTGCGATATTGTAATTTTGAGCGGAACTCCTATCTGAACTTATAGTTCCTGTTCCATAATCACCTATAGAAACACAAGAACCCAAAACTAAATTCGTTGCTTCGGAATTAGTTATAACAATTCTAGTTACATCTGTTTCTTCTACAACTGCCGTATATTGATAATAATAACTTGTACAACCTTTCATAATTTCGTCTTGATTAGTTGTAGCATATTTTAGCCAAAACATCATTTGTGGGTAAAAATCATCATGACTTGTTTTGCCACTGTATTGAATCCCTTTTGTTTTAAATTTAGTTATTTGGTCATTATGTGACATTGCTAAATATTCAGGGTAAACGCCCGATATTGAAGCTAATTGATTGTCTATGGGATTTCTGCCAGCAATATATTTTGCGTGTAATAAAAATGGTCTAATTGTTCCGTCTGGCTTCACAGCTTCATCTATTACATCAAATCCTGCATGTAAAGTATCACTATAACTTATTCCCCAAACCGTTTCACTTGAATACCATTTAAGATATCCAACCATTGACATAACATAAACATCACCATTTGTCCCATCTGCTTTAAATAATTTATCGCCTTTTATTGCTGTTATGTGATAGTTGTCATTTTCATCAACATATGCATTTACATCCATAGAACTAAAGAGTCCTATATTTTCATAATCATTTCGCCCCTTGACAATATTTGTAGATGGTTCACAAACCAATCCTACGTTATCATCTTTTTTGCTCCCTAAAGGTGATGGAGAAGTTGTGTATTGGTTAAATTCGGTTGTATAAACTTTACCATTTCTTAGAGTGTCGTAATATTTATCTAAATTTACATACTCTTTTTTTACATGGTCGTAATGTGGTAATTTTTTATTACTTTGAATTTCTGTCGATAAATCTGCCAATCCCGACTTAAGTACATTTATTTTTTTATTTAAAATTGGATCCATTATATCACCACCCAAGATGTCCCATTTGATAATTCGATTGCTTCTGCGTGAGGATCTGTGTCGGTACTCCAATAAGTTGTACCATTCTCAACTGAGCTTGCTAGCGGTTTATTTACTGCAAGCCCTCTTTTGTCTCTTTCATCAGTAGATATAGTTACTTTACCAATGGCGTTTGTGCCGGCTCTTAATTGAGTTGTGCTTGTTGTATTGATTGCTGTGACAATGCTAGCAATTAGTGTAGCTAAATCAATTTCAGTACCATTGCTTGTGTAAAGTGTTACCCTATTAGCACCATTTGCACCCTGCAATACTTCATAAGCATCAGTATCATTGTTAAAACACTGCGGAACTGGCTTACCATTTAAGTCTTTTATAATACTTTTAGTATTGTATGCCATTATATCAGCTCCTTTCTAAGCTAATTCTCTTACAATTGAAATTAAAAAATACCCATCATTGGGTACTGTTATGATTTTGCCATCTGGCATATTAACTTCAAATTCACACTTATAAGTTCCTGTATTACTTGTATCGCCTTCTAACCATTCAACATTTACTTTGCCTAAAAGTACATCTGTGATATCGGCAGGCCTATTTATTTTTAATTCATTTCTAAGACTGCTCATGTGAAATTGCACACCGCACAGTTCTAAGTTAATAGGGTTATTGTCTGCATCTAGTAGCTGAGCATCTAGTTTAGGCAAGGTATCATTTTGCTTAATTGTGAACATTTAGTATCACCGCCTCAGTATTAGATTGTTTAATTATTAAAGAGTATTTACTACCTACTATATTAGCTATAATTCCTTCTTTTGCTATTATTTCAGGAACTTCAGGACGTTCAAATTCTGTTAATTGTGTTCCATAGAAAAAATCATAAGTTTCCATATTGCCTCCTAACTTGGTGCGTACATAAATATCATGCCGAATATATTTGCAACTACCCTACCCACTACTGGAGTAGTTAGGTTTTCTGGCATAAAGAACTCTATTGTATGCCAACCGTTACCAATTATATATGGTTTAATATTTAAGTCTGATATATTAATTTCGCCAGTCCATGAACCACCTAACACCGATGTTCTATCAACACCGTCAATCTTTATTCCTACATTTGATGGAGCTGTTGACTCATATACTGCGTAGTTCACTTGATGATTATGATAAGTATTAATCGTATGACTATGGTCAATCTCAAAAGTATGCGTATGGTCTCCTACAGAGCTTGCGCTATACCCAAAATACTGACTATAGGATACGCTATGAGTGTGACCGCCCTCTGCAGACGTATTTCTAGGATAAGCATCTACAAAACTTGTACCCACACTTTGACTTCCTCCTGAACCTAAAGAGCTAACATAACTTCTGAATTTTTCTAAGCTAAACGATAAATTTAAATTAATTATATCTCCTGCATTTGGCGGAAGATAGAATTTTAACTTTGCTGGGTGATTAGAATCAAAATTTTCTGTCATGTTTTGTTGCCAAGAATTCAACAATCCTTTATCATCTAGCAAAGTCTGATTATTTACTGAGTCTTTAATTTGTAGACCAAATTTATCTGTTTCATATTCACCAAGAAGTACTCTGTTGTGTCCTAAATCATCAGCTATACGCATTATATTGTTATCTAAGTCAAGAGTCATATTACCAGCATTGCTTGTCATAGCGCCTGTTTGCACCATGCTAGCTGTTACTATATCTGCAGCAACTAACATTGCTACTATTGTTCCATCTGCGGATATTCCAGTTGTATATGGTCCATTTACGCCATTATTGCTATAACCAAACCCACCTATGCCCCACTTCCATATTTTCTGTGCAATATTTATATCTTGGTTATCTGCTATATAAATAATGCCATTGATTTCATCCTTGATAACATAACCACCTAACATATTTGCAATCAGCTCAGTTACATTAAGTTGAGCCTGTTCCAACGAAGTCAGTTTATCTCCAACCACTTTTTCAATTTTACGTTTTATCTCTGCTATTTTTTTGTTTGTCGAACTTTTATATCCTTTAGCTTTTAAAGGCATTCCTTTAGCTGATAAATTACTAGCTCCTCGATATTTGTATGTACTGTGAGTTACTAATGTTAAATGAGAGTTTCCATCTCTGTCAACTTGTGTAATTATATCCCCGGCTTGCAAAGCTGGATTGCCTTGCCATCTAGATTCGTATGGTGTAAACTCAGTATCTTTAACTTTATTATATATATTCGCTAGTATTGTTTCATAACTACCTTGCAACAGCGGATTATCCGTTAAATCAACTACATAATCATCTGTGCCAGCTAAATATACCGTGTCTTCAGTTTCGACTTTAATACCCTTAATCTTGATTAAATCTTCTCTTGGCTTAAAGTCAAATCTATTTGCGCCTGTTAAGGTCAAGTCTGTAGGTTCATACCAAGCTAATTCAAGAGCTCCATTTCTGTTGCATCTAGCAAAACTGCCGCTTAACTCCGCCACAAATCCTGCCATATCCCTAAAAGTGTAATCGCCCTCTGGTCTATCATTTACTAAGTAGTCTTGATTAGTAAAACTTGTTGTTGCTGGTTGTATGTCTGTAACAGTGCATATATTCATGTAAATTTGATATAAGGTTGCTGGATAACCAAGTTGCGATAAACTGTATGGCTTATCAAGCTCTATCATGTTGTCTATTGCTTTTAGTTTTATTGTGTTTCTTGCCTTAATAGCTTCATCAATGTTAAATCTACCTAACGGTACAAATTCCCACTGTTCTTGAAGTTGACTGTCCTCAAATTCTGAAGGCTGTGGAGCATTTATAAAATAGTTCTCTGTATCAACTGAAGAGGATATCAATAATCCCACTTGCGGTATTATTGTAGCCCCTTCAAAATTAATCAAATTATGCTCAACCTTTCTGAATATTTCAATATCTAAAGTACTAGCAACAACACCGCCAATGTTAAAATCGTCTCCAACTTGGCTACTCTCTGTAAATGCAACAGAACTTCCGACTATGTCTTTGTCGGTTAGTTCAAGTACACCAGATGAATGTTGTATTTGTACAGAAAGCTTAAATATTCTTGTATTCTCTTTAATTTTTTGCTTGAATAGTTCTGTTACATTATACATGCACTCACCTCTAATACTCTGTTAAATTGCAATTCAAATCCCAACGAATTTTGTTGTAATCAGAATCGTATTTAACCATTTCTATGTTTCTATCACCAGGCATCATTGTTTTAGTTATATAACCTGTTTCAGTAATAAAAGTAACTTGAAATTTTTTTGGCTTTAATGCAGCTTTTATTGTAGCTAGTTGAGAACTTATAATGCCTTTCCACTCTAATTCTAATTTGAATATATCTTCTCTTACTATGTCTCTTTGCATATAGCCTAACTCATTTCTATTACTATCCTCAGAATCTAAATCAAAATTAGGTATCTTATAAGTTGGGACACCAGGTAGATCTACACCATCAATACTAATCATAGCCATACTTTCATCCCTCCTATACTTCTATAACCGTCTTTCCGTTAATACGAGATTGTCTGTTTGCTCCCGATACGATTTTATCAAGTATTGTGTCTTCACCAAATTTTACATTCAAATAAATATCTCCACCGTTGTTGTTATTATTTGAGTTGCTTACCGCAGTTGTTATCATGCTCATTAAATCATCAAGAGGAGAAATAACCTCTCTCTGTGTCCTATTATCTCCTACAACTGCCATGAATGGATTATTTACATCTGTAATTGCTCCTGTTGCTAGCCGTGTTATATTTGGTATATTAATTCCCCAAGTCTTTCCTCCAAAATCTCCTGGCACCCAACTAGGTATATCTATACTCAAACTATTCATTCCGTCAATTATCCTGTTTATAGCATTTATAATTAAATTCAATGGAGTCTTAGCAATTTCCCAGAGCGTTCCAAATGTGCCCTTAAATATATCTTTAATACCTTGCCATGCTTTTCTCCAATCTGCAGTAAATACACCTGTAATAAAAGTTATTAAACCTTCAAACGTAAGTTGCAAACCTTCTATTATTGTTTTTATGGACTTTCCTACGTATTCAAAAACCGGCTTAAATGTACTTCCTAACCACGATATTAACGGTTTTAATACGTTGTACCAAAGAAACTCAAAAGAACTTATAACACTTTCTACTGCGAATTTTAATATGTTAATTAAAAGCTTTGCTATTGCTTCAACTATAGGACCAAATACCCCTATTAAAAATTCTCCTAATGGTTTCAAGATATATTCCAGTAGCCATTTAACAGAATATGATATACCATCAAATGCGACCTTTAAAACATCAATTAATACCTTTGCGACTGGTAGTATAACACTTTGCCATAACCATGCTAAAACATTACCTAAAGTCTCTAAAATAGGAGTCAAAGCTATCTTAATTCGTTCCCAAACTCTATCAACTGAAGCTCTAAACTCATCATTCGTTTTATATGCAGTTACAAATGCGCCTACTAAAGCGCCAATAGCAGCTACAACAGCCAACATTGGATGCTTCAATAGTAAGCCCCACAATCCTGTAGTAGCTTTCGATATTTTTTTGAAACCATCAATCAATTCAGCAATAGCGCTCAATGCCGTCATGCCTGCTATCGCACCTGCAATAGCTCCTAGAGCTGGTAGTATAATATTTTTATTTTCTACAATGGCATTTTTTATATTGTTAAAAGCTTTTTTTATTTTTTCTGCTGCTTCAGATGCTTTTGTAGCCATTTGTCCTATAGCTCCGCCAGTGCCATCATCTGTTTGCTCTGCTAGAGGATTTTCAATAGCTCCCATTCCTCCTATAGCATCTGCGCCGGCACCACTATCAACCTTTCCTAGCTTATTAATTTCATCAAAGCCAGCTAAAGATTTATTAGCTTTCTTTCCAGCCTCTTCTGTTGCATCTCCTAGGTCTGTTACAGCTGCGGCTTGTTGTTGCGTTTGTTTAGTTTGTACCTGAGCTGATTTTCCAAACATTGCTTGAGTGAATGCTGCCAGAGATGCGGTTATGCTTTCTATTTTGCTTGCTAAATTAGTAAGCGCAGGAAGAACTACATTGTAAATAGGTAAAAATGCCTGTCCTAAGTTAAGCCGTATATTTTTTAAAGTAGCAAGAAACATTTGCTGTTTCGTTTGAGTTGTTCCAGCAAGACTATCGCCATATTTAGTATTAGCTTGTTCTAATATTGCCATAAGTCTTATTTGTTGCTGTTCTTGGAATTCTAACTGTTGCCAACTTCGACCATTAGCAAATTGTTTAAAAGCTTTTGTTGATTGCAGCATTGCAACATTAACGTTTATCCCCAAATCTTCTATAGACTCAGTATTACCCAGCAAACCACTTCTAATACGCTCCATAGTGTCTTCCATAGTTCTTCCAGTTGAGCTAGCTACAACTGCACTTGCCTTAAGTAAATCAGTTGTATATTTCTCTGTTTCTGCAGCTCCTGAAGTAAAACTATCAATTAAATTGCTATATGTTGCACCGTACTTAAAAGCTTCTTCTCTTGCCAGACCAAAACCCTTAGCTTGAGTTCTTGCCCAACCATTAAAAGTACCAGCATTCGCTTGCATTGTACGCTGAATTTGTCCGATAGAGCTTTCAACTGTCATTGCTGCTTTCGTACTATCTTTAACGAGTTTTCCTACAGCTAATCCGCTTAAAGCTAATCCTATCCTTTTTACAGCTTTATTTATAGTTGTTTGGAAACCATTCATGCGATTTTGTGCTGTGTTTAAATTTTTATAGAGACTGCTAAAGTCTGCCCCACCTCTGACTATAAAATTTGACTTAGCCATTATACCAACTCCTTTGAGGTATTAAAAAAGCACCTACATAGTAAGTGCTAACATTATATATATTATTTAATTTTAACTTTGAACTGCATCGGTTCTATATTTTTTTTATACTTTTCATTATATTGTTCCTCATTCATTTCACCTGTAAAAATTTTACCGAAATCGTCCCAATAATTCTGATTGTAATCTAGATAATTATATTTTAATTTTAACTCTTCTATTGCTAGAGATTTTTCAACAACAGCTTCTACTGTTTCGTTTTTATAAGAACTAGCTTGAACTTGCTTTAGATCTAAATCCATTAAATCAACTAGTAGATTTATCTTATATCCATCTTGAAGAGTAGCTTCCCACGCTGAATCTGTATAACCTATCGCTTTATCAGAATTATTTTCAATTGTATATTTTATTACAAGTTTTGAATAATCGCTTGCTTTTAAAATTTCACTATTCAGAGCAAAATATTCTCCGTCTTCTTTAGCGTAATTTTCAGAATCTCTATCTCCTATAATGTCACTTATTTCAACTTCATCGATTTTAAATGTTATACCTTTAATGGTTGCTATTCTCGTTTCGTCTTTTTTATCTACTTCAGTTTCAATATTTATAGTAGTATTTTCGTTATTTGCATCTGTTTTAATTTCTTGTGAAATTTTATTATCTTTAACAGCTACCTTTTCACTACATCCAGCGCTCACAAGAGCTAATGCTAGAATTAAAACTATAATCTTTTTTTTCATAACCCCTCCTAGATCTTTGTTTTAGTTAAATTATACCATTTTAAAAGGCTATGTCAATCATTACTAATAACTTCCCCACCAAATATTGCGTTTAAAACTTTTATTTTTTCGAGAATTTGTTCATCTGTCATTGGTTCTTTTTTTATGTCATTGTTAAGAATCTTTTCAATATCAATTTTCTTCTGCCATACCCATCGACTAATTAAAAATGCCTGGTATATATTTTCTTTGTTTTCTATTTTTTTATTTTCCTTGTAAGCATCAATGTAGATATACAATACTTTTGGAGTTAGTTTTAAAAATTTTTCGTAACTAATACCTATTCGGGCAGCTGCTTTTAAGCATTCAGTTTCGTAATCGCTTGTTTCTTCTTTTTTGCTGCCCTCTGCAAGTTTTTTGCGCGTTCTTTTTCTTCCTCTTCTTTACCAAATGTTTCTTCTATCAGATCTGGAAGTAAAGCTATAGCCCCTTTTACTCCTATATGCTTGTCTATTAAAATTGTAGTTTGTTCTAATGTAAGATCTTTATCCTCATGGATTAATGCACAATGTATTATAGCTGGCATGTAGTCTTCCATATCCTCGTTTTTGTAGTCTAATTTTGATAGACTTTTACCTGATATTCTCCTGAATTGTTGTAATCCTTGAAAACCTAACAACAAATTACGTGTTTTGTCTAATTGAATTGGTATATAATTCATAATTTCCTCCTGTTATTTTAAAAAGAAAAGGCTAAGAATTAACTTAGCCTATGTTGTTATCGTTAGCGTTGGTTTACCACTTACTTTTATAGAAGCCGCGAATGCCAAAGGATCTTCTAAGCTTACAGATGTACTAAACGCAGTTACAATTCCTTTAAATTCCCAAGAAGCATTCAGCGCTACAGGGAATACTATCGCAAAGTCTTGTACTTCGTCACTTTCAAATAAATCATATAATTCTTTTTGGCCTTTTGTTGCTTCGAGATTTAATAATCCCTCTATAGATACTTCGCCACCATCTTTGAATCCTGATTCAAATTCTCTATAATTATCAGCGCTGTCTAATGTTGTTACGTCCATAGTATCTTTCGATAATTCTATACCACCTATAGATGTAAGCTTAGCAACTGTAACAGGTGTGGTTTTACCTATATTTAGCTTTGTTCCTAATGATTTCATTTTATTCCTCTCTTTCTAATAGTATATTGTAAATATAATAATTCCCCGGTTTACTCCGAGGTTAAATTCATATGTTTCATTTACATCTTCAATATCTATATCTTCAATGAATATATTTTCTTCAAGACCTATAGTCCGTTTTGGCACAGATAATATCAGTGTTTCAAGTTTATCTCTTAAATCTATCATATTTTCATACCGTTTAGCCATGACACTAAACATGAAGCGTAAAGCCTGTTCGCCCGTATATCCCTCCAGTGTCTTTACTTTATCGGTTTTGGTACGCATATATACAAGGTACGGTTTTTCATGGGACTTAGGGGCATTGGTTGGATAGATTTCTCCGATTAGTTCCGGTATATTTGTTTCTATTTCATATTGTAACGCCAACCCTATCATTTTTTAAGTCCCCCTTTCGCTATTTCTGCATCTATTTTGGTTTTCATAGTGCTAACTATAGTTTTTTCTATTTTGCTTGTATTTTCAGTCAAACTATCGCTTATAAATCTAAATCCGGGTATATACCGTCCATTTCGTGCAAAATAGCCATACTCTTGAGATACAGGATAATAACCTGTTATCTCGCCATCTGCATTTTTCTTCTGAAATACATCATTCATAGCGCTGTCAAAAACTATTCGATATGCTTTTTTCCCTTTAACTTTTGACTTCTCTCCTGAAAGCTTGATACCTTTTTCTAAATCACCTGTATCATATGGCGCGTTAGCTTTTGCATCTTTCAAGCTTATATTCATACCTTTCTTAGCAGCTGTCGTGACATGCTTTTGTGGTACTTTACCAAGCTTCTTTAGAGACTTTTCAAGTTCCTTCATGCCTTCAACTTTAAACATTGATTTAGCCATCAGTTCACCAGCCTACAATAATAGAGAAGTTCTAAATTTTTATCACCCACATTTATTGGTTGACCTATAATTTCATATATAGCATTACCATGTTTTATCCTCATTTCGCTTGAAATATCATTGAAATATTGAGTTGTAAATTTCTTTTCTACCTTAGTTCCAGTAGTTAATGCCGAATAAAATTCCTTACCAATTACATCCTCTTTACTTGCCCATATATTAGCTTTGAAAACTGGCCATTCATCTAAAGGTTCACCGTAATCATCTCTTCCAGTGGGCGGTTTTAGAATATCAATTTTATGTCGTCGCATTAGAACCACTCCATTCTAATTTAGTGAGTAATCTGTCACGTTCAGCAATCAAATACTGTGTATTTTTAGATGAGTCCCTATCAGCAAAAAAAGAGAGCCATACCATTATTTTTATAACTCTCTCAACTGTTCCTAACCTATTTGTATTATCCAAATTTATTCCAGTAGAAGCTACTAATTCATCTTCAGCAGAGTTAATCAAGCTAGTGATGATAGTATCACTATCATCACCACTCTCACCAAGATAATTTTTCATGTCTTGCAATGATACTATCATTTAATCACCTCTCTCTTATACTACTATAACTTCACGTTTAATCGCTGCAGCTGAATCCATGATTTGAGCATCAAGCCTAATCAAACCTCTCACCTCAGGAGCATCATTTCTCCATGCATTTCCACCTATATCAGTTGAAGCAACTTCCAGAGGATCTCTTCTGAATAATGTGCCAAATTGCTTGTAATCTCCAATATAAATTGGTGCCAAGTCATTCATTCCATCATTTCTGTTTGGTAAAAATACATCTGAAATCTCAACAACAGGTTTGTTTTTAAACAACATTGGAGTTCCGCTTGTTGGATCAGGTTGCAATAAGCCTCTGCCAGTAGTGTCCTCGAATCCATCAAGCATAGCAAATCCGCTTTGGTTTGTTATAACAACAGCATTTAATGCTATTGATGGGTCTAAATTTCTTGTAAGCGCTGCTTTTAAATCAGCAATTTCCGTACCAGCTCCAAGTTGAACAGGAACTAAAGTATTTAATAAGCCAAGTAATAAAGTATTCTCAGTAATAACACCTTTTTTAGCAAACCATCTTGCCAAGTAAGCCATTAAACCAACTGTATTATCTTCCATCAACTCTCTTGATACAGGTACGATTAAACCATACTTAACAAGCGCATATGTAACCTGAGCAAATAAAGGTTGATCACCAGCTGCATTAATAGCTGTATTTTCACCTACAACACCAAATCCGGTTGTTGGAGCTGCATCAGTTGCTCTCCAACCATTAGAAGTCTTAACAAGTTCAACGTTAAAATAAGTTGCCAAAGAAACAAGCTGTCTTCTTTGCTCATTTATCATGTTGTTAAATTCAGTTGGTACTAAAAAGCCACCGTCTTGTCCTCCTGGAGGAACACCAATTTCAGTCAATGCATTGTAAAGTGGTTTTAATTCCGCAACATTCTTTCCGGTCTTAAAAGTATAACCGTTTGTAATTGCATGGAAGAACGCATTCATGTATTCTTTGTCATTCCTGTCAGTTGTCATAACAGCTGCACTTAAATTGTTGTTCTTAACGTCTTCAAACATGGCTTTTTCAGCTTCTAAATTCTGAATTGCTGAAATTTGTGTATTAAGATTTTTAATTTCTGCTAATTTTGTGTTGTAAAGTTCAAGATTTTCACCTTTCAAAGCATCTTCTGCCTCTGTGAGCAATGCTGCTCTTTGATTTTTTAATTCGTATATTTTTTTCATATTATTTCTCCTCTTCTATAAATCTATTTTTTTCCAGCTCTAGCTGGTTTTGTAGCAATAAAAAATCAACCTTATTGTCAGATTGACTATCGTTTTTAGCTTCTTTTTCAAGGTATTGCTTCAATTTGACCGCTAATTCCTCTTTATCCAAGCTGTTATATACTAATTTTGCACCTCTTATAAAATCATTTGTAATAGTTGTCTCACTTTCAAACAATTTTCCATCTGCGAAACCTAATTCTATTGCTTTGTCGGCGCTCATCCAGGTTTCTTCGTCCATCAATTTAGATATTTCTGCTTTGCTAAGCTTAGTTTTCTTGGTGTATGCATTTAAAATGCTTTCTTTAACCTCATTTAAAAGATCAATAGCTTTCTGCATATCTTTTGCTTCACCTTCAGCAAAAGTCCAAGGGTTATGTATCATCAAAATACTTGTTGGTGACATTAATATCTCATCACCTGCCATAGCTATTACTGAAGCAGCTGAAATTGCACTGCCATCAATCTTAACAGTAATTTTTCCTTTGTGATTTTTAAGTGCTGTATATATAACACTTGCCGCAAATACTTCACCGCCATTTGAATTTATCCAAACAGTTACATCTCCTTTCATAGACTTAATTGCTTTTTCCAAGGCGGTTGCTGAGCGATCTGGCTTATCAAATAACCAGTCCCAAAAGCCTTGCTCCATCGTTATAGGTCCAGCTATCCTTAATTCATTCTCGCCAGTGTCTTCATTTTTGACGAGATTCCAAAACTGTCGCATTATTTCTCACCTCCATTCCTGTTTCTGCTTAATTCCTTAAAATCTTCTAACGGTACATAGTTTAAGCTTGCATATCTAGTGTCGCCACCTTGAACTTTTGGCATATCTTCTAGCGATAGAATGTCATCAGGACTAAAAGCTCCAACTTCTCTCATAGTTTTATACCATGTTCCTCTTGAAGCTGTGTCACCTCTTAATTCTGCCATCATGTTACGTCTTATCTCTAATCCTATTGCTCTTTCTCGGTCAAATAAAAGCTTGTATGTGTCCTCTTCTTCATACTGAGTAACAACTGGATGCAAAGTATTTACAACATATTCAATGCCATTTTGTTCATTAGAGGAATAACTTTGTTTACCTGAATTAATTTTATACAAAGGAACTCCGAAAAATCTTGCAATATCTTCAACCGAAACAGCTTTACTCTCTATAAATTGTGAATCTTTGTTACTTATAGAAATTGGCTGAAATTCTAAACCTAAATCAAGGACCGCAATCTTAAAAGAATTATCAACGCCCTCATGAATACTGCGCCATTCCTCTTTTATTTTTGTCTTGGCTGCAGGTTCTAACTTATCATTAACTTTTAATACCCCTGTTGGCCTCGCATTTTGTGTATAAAACTTATTTTCATAAGTCTGTGCAGCCGTAGCCACTGAAATTGTCTCACTTGCTCTCTGTAAAACTGAAATTCCTGTCAGTCCGTCTTCTGAATATGCTTTATAATGTAAAATATCAAAGTTATCTAGCTTTCTAACTTCTCCTGTTTTTGGATGACGGAATATATACCAGAGCTTCCCATTATCATCAATATAAGGTGTTATATATTGATGATTTACTGGAATCAATTCTCTTGGTTGAGCTGATCTGCTATCTCTAATAACAATCGCATAGCCATTTCCACCTAAGAGTCGGTTTGATTCAACTAATTTTTTAAAAACACTTGGTGTCATAGCCTCGTTAGGCCGCTCTGCTAGTAATTTAACAATAGGATGTTTTGTTATTCGTTCCTTTGTGTTGCTATTCATCAAATAAACTGGTAATTTACTCACTGAATTTGTAATAACTTCTACGCAGGCATTTACAGCTGATAGTTTCATAGCAGCGCTTTGTGAGGTTGTTACTGTCATATCCGCAACGGTCCAATCTTCCGGTGTTTGTAATGTTATTGTTCGAGGGAAAGTCTCATTTCTAATCCTGTTAATTGCTTTATCAAATATCATCTCTATCACCACCCTTTAAGATTTGCTTAAAATAACAGCACTAATTATAAACATAATACCTAATACAATAAAACCAACGGGTTTATAAATTAAATAAGCCCCGTAGGACATTGTTATAGCACCTAAAAAAGCTAAAATATCCGGCATGAGCTTAGGTATAGTTTTTAATCCATTTAATATTGCTTGTCTTATTTTTTTCATTACATACTCCAATCGTCTGATAATATAGTCTCGTTTATATCTGTTGTTTCATTTAACAAGGCGGTTGCCATCGCTATGATCCATGCTACGGCTATGTCAATACGTCCTATTGACTTGTTTTTCATAGGTTTTATGTTCTCATTCCCATCTGTAGCCACTCTTACATTGCCAAAGCACCATCTAGCACATGGATTTTTCTCGTGTTTTAATGATCCTTTTAAAAGCAATTCCTCTATTTTCTTCATTGCCGGAGATAAATCTTTCATATTTTGCGCGATTTCAACCACTTCAATATCATTTTTCATGACATTTTGAGTTAACATTCTGGACAAATAGGGGTCTACTCCAAGCATTTTTAACTCATGTTTCTCAGCAGTTTTATAGATTTCAGCTTCTACAAAGTCAAAATCTATAACATTTCCCGGAGTTGTTTTAACGTAACCTTCTTTTACCCACTGTTCAAAAGGCACTTTATCCCTTTTTTGGCGCTCTCTCATCTTTTCTTCTGTGATCCATGGAATAAATAAAGTAAACCAATAATTTAATCCTTCTTGCGGAGGAAATAGAAGAACTAATGCGGTTAAGTCTGTTGTTGATGACAAATCTAAGCCAGGATAACATCTTTTACCTTTAAGGTTGTCAGGTATATCAATTTCCGTCTTATCGTATAACGTTAAAGGAAGCCAACCAACAGATTTTGTAGATATCCATTGATTTAATCTAAGCCATCTAAACAATCTTTCTGCAGATTCGCTTTGCTTTGCATCTAATGCTTCTTGTCTTAATGTATCAATATCAATTGTATGCCCCAAAGATGGATTACATTGATACCAAAGTTCTTCATCGTATATATTAATTGCTTTTGCTTCATCAGGATCCAAATCTCCAAGGCCATACATAATAGGTAACCAAACAGGATTGTCGTAACCCTTTGATTTATCCTGCCTGTATTCTGATATTTTTTTAGCTTTATCATGAATCTCCCAACCTATAGAGTTTCTATCCGGATCATCTCCTGCAGTAGTCAATACTATCCATACAGGCTGAAATCTTGCAGAACCAGAACCAAATGTCATTATATCCCACAAATCACGGTTTGGTTGTGCATGAAGCTCATCAAAAATTACGCATGAAGGCTTGTATCCATGTTTTGAATATGCTTCAGCTGAAAGCACTTTCATAAAAGTTTTAGAAACCTTGTCGTGTATCTCTTTAGTACTTTCTTTTATTTTAGCCCGTTTACTTAATGTTTTATTCTGCTCAAGCATACCAAGTGCAGCGCTGAAAATAATACCAGCATTTGCTTTGTCGGCTGCTACTACATAAACCTCTCCATGCATTTCACCATCTGCAAATGTATGATATAATCCAAGAGCTGCAGCTAATTCAGATTTACCATTCTTTTTTGGTATTTCTAAATATAAATACTGATAAATCCTTGCGCCGTTATCTTTTACATTACCATAAAATTCGGTAAGTGCTTTTTTCTGCCAGCCTAATAAATCAAATGGCACTCCATACCATTTACCATCTACGTGTTTCAGGCATTCTACAAAATTAATTGTAAAATCTGCATATTCTTGATTAAACATTACCCACGTTTTCTACTTAGAAGACTAGCCATTGGATCATCTTCTTCCTCTTCAACTTTTTTAGGTATGGAGCGGAGAGCTGAAGCTATAGTCATTATGTTTTCTTTTTCAATATCTAATAGCATTTTACGCTTGGTTTGAATTTGCTTATCTAGATTTATCATTGTTGTAGAAAGTTTAGCCATATTTTTCGAATATTCTAATATGAATCCTACTTTTTCATCAGCTTCCATATTCTCTGTTATTTCTTTGTATTCTTGTTTTAATTCGTGAATCAAATTATATAGTTCTTCTCTTCTCTCATCAAACACGGCACATTCTGCTTGAAGTATTGCATATCTATTTATTATCGGCTCGTAAAGTGCATCATTTTTTTCAATGCCTTTTAAAAGTTTGTTTATTCTTAGAAATTCTTTATGAGCTATCGGATTATTTTTAACTTCGGAGCGTTCTCTCAATGCTACTCCTGAAGATAATGAAGCTTCTCCTTTTTTTCTAAGATTTAATTCAGCTTTTGTCCGGTGAGATTTGTTTTCTGCCATTAATACTTTAAGAGGTTTTGGTGGTGTAGGCATATCAATCAACTCCTTTCTGATAATGATTATCAATTTGTAAACTTGATGTGGGAATTTTTTTCACGCTGATATTGACACGTGGTATCCATAGACATTATTAAAACATTTATAGGGTGGGGGTATGTTATTTGTTACCAAATCCTCCATCTTCTTTAGCTGTTTTAATACTATGACATCTATGACACAATCCTTGCCAGTTAGTTTTATCCCAAAACAGTTTCATGTTTCCTTTGTGTGGAATAACATGGTCCGTCTCAGTTGCAGGTTCATGTATATCTTTCTTCAAACACTCAGCACACCATGGATGAGAAGCTAAGAATAATTTACTTGCTACTCTCCATTTAGAATTATACCCTCGTTGTGTTGGCGTTCCTCGTCTGTTGTCATAGTACTGTTTAACCTTTTGTTTATGTTCTTCACAGTACTTATCATTTATTAATCTATTGCAGCCAGGATAGCCGCACATTCTTTTTGGCTTCATTGCCATTACTATCACCTACTTAATATACCAGCTCCCAACCCCTAGCCTCTTCGGTATATATTACCCTATACGGTTTCATCAGTCCGTATCATCACAATTATATTTTTTGGCGGAGAATACAGGATTTGAACCTGTGGAGCTTTTACACTCAATTGTTTAGCAAACAATCACCATAAGCCACTCGGACAATTCTCCATATAAAAGAGACACCCTTTTATTGAGTGTCTCTTGGTTCTGTCGATTAAGCTGCTATCCTTGCCCGACAAATGATTAAGTATCAGAATTTCGATACTATCATAATACCACAGTTTCATGTTCTACTACTGACAACTTCTAAATAATTCTAATTATTACTATTATTTTCTTAATCCTCTTTCATAAGCAAATATGATTCTTGCTTTTGCTAAATATCTGTAAACAGTTCTTTCGTCAGCTGGGATTTCTATACTTGCTTTTAAAACCCTTTCGCTTATTTCATTTTTCTTAATAGGTCTTTGAGCATGTGGAAAGTAAACTATTTCAACTGCTTGTCTTTCAAATTCCCTTAATTGCATTAATGTTTTTTCTACTGCAAGTATATCCCATAACTCAGATTGCTTTTGTCTTAAACAACTTTCAGCGTACATTACAGCCTGCTCAGTTGGTTTACTTATTCCCGAACCCTTTTCATGTGTCCTTTGATACTGTTCCATAGCTTCTTGATAGTATTTTTTCTCCAAATCTTCTTTATGAGGTTTCCCTAAATATGAGAAATATCTGAACGCTTCAGTAGCATAATCTCTTATATGGTCTTTTTTCAAGTTATATCACCCTCTTATGTAATATTCATGTCAAGCTTGCCTATATCGTAATTCATTGCCCTTAACTTATTGCAAATATGATTGCAGTCATTAATAATAATATCAAGCTCCTTCTCTGCTTCAATATTGCCTTTATTTTTTTTAAAATACTGATTTGCTTTTCGTATTCGATTTATGTTAATGTTAAATTTTTTTATTAATTCGTCCATAATGCCTCCTTTTGTTACTTATTTAATACCGCTGTTACCTTTTGTAGTTACAGCTATACATATTGTAATTTCAACATATATTTAACATTATTACCTTTGTTACCTATTTTCAGAACTACACACCCTCTGTATGTATATATATCCTCATGTAATGTGTAATTGTATATTAGGTTACATAGGTTACATATATATATATAATAATAATTATTAATTAATAATAATATATATATATAGTATTACCAATGCTTTCACTTGTTGAGGCTGAAAAAAAATTGCGTAACCTATTTTTTGAAAGCTAGGTAACAAACGGGTAACAAATACATAAAATAGGTAACATTTTTTAAAAAGGTATTTGTTCCCCTTCTTCTTCGCTCACTGGCTCAAACATGCAAATATTGTCTAGTCCTAAGTCGTCCAGTTTTTCAAGGTCCATTTTATAGCATTTTTTTACATTACCATTAACTCTAACCGGTGAAACATTTTGTTCTTTTAGGTATTTGCTACCCTTTAGTTGCTTAATGAAATCATTTTTACTTAAAACACCTGCTTCTCTGTTAAAGTCTCTTATATATTTTTTAATAGCTGGGTAAACTATAGGAATATACATATATACAACATCTTTCGATTTATCAACCCTTAATCCATCTTTAAGCCCGTACCCGTTTGAAATCATTTCATCTAGTAATTCAAACATGCTCTCAACTTGGGACTTTGTTTCTCTTCGATTTTGCAAAATGTTATTTATAATGTTATTTGCAATATATTCAGCTCCAACCTTAACATCTAACTCAATACTATACCTTTTAAAAGCTTTTCTAATAAGATTCAATCCCTGGACCTCATTTATAAAAGTGTTCAATGGACGGTCCTTAAAATCAACAAGTTTTATGCAGCTATTTCTAAATTTTTCAAAACTATTTATATCAATTTCTAACGCTTCCTTAACGAGCAACTTGCCTATTTTATTTAGAATATTTTTATGTTTTATTAGATTTCTAATAGCAATCAATGTTCCATCATCTTTGTTAGCTCTAGAAATATAAACTATATCACTTCTTTCCATAAGAGCTGTTTCATCTTGCCAGTAACCCTCTTCACCCATAATAACTATAGGCCTTACTGGAGTTATCTTTATTGTTTGTAAATTTCTATTACCTCTGATACTACTATTCCTGTCATATGCATTTCTAAAGAAGTTACTTAACTCCTGGTTCTTTTTCTCGAGAAAATACGACGGTTTATACTCATCAATAATAAATGGCAATGTTTTATTCCTTGAAGATTCTCTTAAAAATGCAAAATTAGTAACGTCTTTCATCATGGCCATGTTATCAAAATTCATAAGAGGCTGAATTATATTTTCAACTATAGTGTTTTTTCCAGCTCCAGCTTCACCAAATACCGCAAGGTGATTAAGTTTGATGTCTAGTTCTTCATACTTACCATTCAATAGCATGGCACCAACGTGGCCAAGAATAGTATAAACAACCTCACTTTTGTTAAAGCTTAATAAGCTGTCGTAAATTTCCAGGATCTCTTCTTTCGTCGGAAGTTCTAAATCCTTGAATTTGTCAAAATCATCATCTTCATAATATATATTTGATTGATCATAATTGAAATTGTTATCAAAGGATCCTAAACTAGTTACAAATCTCCACTCGCCGCCGATGAGACGTATACCTCCAACATCATATGCTGTCGTAGTATCTCTCTTTTTGTATTTAAAGCACCATTCTTTTAAATCTATCAAGACATCAATGGATCCACGAAAAACCAAGTCAGAGGAATTAAGAAAGTCTCTAAATTTACGAACATCATTAAATACTAATATACTGCCACGTCTTTTAAGAGTCTTATTGTCTCGAGTTTTTATTATCATTTCAAAGTATTCTTCTTCTGTATCAACACGATTTATAATATTAATTCCATCAATCGTAAAATTAACTATTTGCTTTTTATTCTTAACTCCTTTATTATCTAAAGTTGTTTTCCATATACCAAAATCATACTCACCTTTTGACTCTTGTAACTGATAATCGTTTAAGACATCAAGGCAACTATCAAATACATATTCTGTAAACTCTTTAATACCATGGCCAGCATTAAGCCAATCTGTTACGTCAACCTTATCTCCTGGTACCTTTGACAGTTCCGGAAGATACTCAACAATGTACATTTTTTCAACTTCGTTACAAAGGAAATTTCTAACCTTTTCTACATGTTTCTTTCCAGGTTCATCAAAGTCTCCGCATATAACAAGCTTTGCTCCTCTTAATTGTGACTTATAGTCATCAAACATGGACCCTGCACCTGTGGCAAAACTAGTAGCAACAAGACCATTGTATATTAGAGTATCTGCGTCTTTTTCACCCTCAACAAGGTATATGTAATATCCTTTTCTAATTGCGTTTTGGACAGCTACAGCGTTGTAAATATATTGCTTAGGTAGTTGATCAACTGTATCTTCTTTTGTACTAAGAACCTTATTTTCTTTAATAACTCTCTGTGCAAATCTTTTTGACTTTTTATCAGAGTTAGGATTAATAAGCTTGTACTTAATTTTTACAGATACAAAAGTACCTCTTTCATCAGTGTAGAAATAAGCATTATCATAAGCATAATCAGTATCGACAGTCCATATGCTAGTAGATTCATCTAGAAATACATTTCCTGTGTTATGTTCCTTTATGAATTGGATCATGTTTTCTTTGCTATAATAAGTCTCATTCTTTTCAATGAAATCCATCTTATTCAGTCCTAAATCTGCAAGCATAGTATTAAGTCCGTAAGAGCTGCCACATGTTCGACAACCTGCTACGATACCGCCATCACTCTTTAATGCAATATAAGCGGATGCAGTCTTGTCCTGATGATGAGTGCATTTAAAACTATAGTTTTCTTTATCTTTACTGTTAAAATTTTTCTTTTTGTCCTGAAGTAATGGCAAAATTGCATCAAACATTTTGTCGTAGTCAAACATCTATTCACCTTCTTCCAGGTCTCCCTTGTAGTTCAGTATTACTTCTCGTAAGTGGTATTTAAACAATGCATATATATATATTCCCGCATAATATTTGCTTACGAAATTAATATCAATTTGATATCTAGCTATATAAGCATTCAGAGTTGCTAAAAAGCTTACTGGATTATATTGAGTGTTATAATTTCCGCTCTGTATGTCTTCCCATGAACCGTCCTCTATCATCAAGTAAAATTTTGAATCTTTCTTTCTAATGAGTTCCTTCTCAAACCTCTCTCTATCTTTCGTGAGGTTACCGGATAGCTCTGTAAGGCTTCCTTTTCGCTCAACTACTAATTCATTATCGAAGAACAAAGGCTTTAATATTCCCATGTCAGGCATTGCTGGAAGCATGAAGGAGTAGTCACCAAAATCAAGCTTTTTGCTTTTATATTTCACTTTCTTTTTATTGAAAAAATCTAATATATGACTGTTTGCGTTCTCTCTCGTGTCAACCAAGACAGTTAGATTATTTAGAATTTCTTTTGATTCTTTTTCTGTGTAATGATACCTCATGTCATGCCTCCCAATCCAACTTTTGCCCGCAATCAGGACAATTACTATACCATCTAAACAAAGCGCACTGACATTCTGGACAAACATTAGTTTCATAATTTATTATTGTTGGTTTCTTAGGTAGCTGTTTTTCTAGCGCTGAAATTGCGGTCTCATAAATCTTCTGTTGTTCCTGCTCGTGCAATTTGAATTTTTCTTTATCTGAATAACTTATTGCGCCCTTTAAAATCAAGAAATTTATATTTCTATCTTTTGTATTATCTTTACAAACTTGAAGATGATCTTTTAATGCTATTATTGCTTTTTCAATCTCATTCACTTTACTACCTCCCTCACTCATACCTCTTGCCTGTCTGCTTATCTATCAAAACAATTCTACCTTCAACCTTAAAATCTATAATTTCTAGCAGTCGTATAATAATGTGCATTGCATCTTCAACGTCTTTTTTCCTGTTTCTATCTTTCAACTTTCCGTTATAGCCAACCTTCTTAATAGCAGCGTAAGCTGTAGGATCACTACAGCCGCTACCGTTTTTACCTATGTTATTGTTATTAGCTTTCATTAGATACCTCCAACAATTCTGGATTTTCGTATATATTGCCGATAACTTCAAATAACTCAAGGTCATGTTTACCTAAATAATTATTAACAATCGGAAAAGTTTTTCTACCATCGTATAACCGCTTAAAATAAAATCCCGTTATTTCAACTAAATTTCCGTAAATATCACGTTTTGCGGTTCCAAATTCACATACGACTCTTATTACATAATCATCTTCATTGATAAGCTCAATAATATCTCCCTCATAAATCTCTTTGCCTTTTTTATCTTTAAGGCCTGTGTACTGTCCGACAGTAGTTTCTTCAACTTCGTATATATTGGCGCCATCGTATGTGCATATATGATTATGTATGTCGCTAACATGATAACCATAAAATCTCTTATACGAGCCATAAACCCATTTTCCATCAAGTGTACTTTTACCCCTAAATCTTATCTCTCTCATTATTCAGCCTCCATTTTCAAACAATCATAACCCTTTTCTTTGCACCAATTTTCATATTGATCTGCAGTTGTTATCCCGTCACTGATGCACTCTAAGTGTTTATTAAAATATTCAACGAACTTTTCAATTCTTTTCTGACCGAACCCGTATGCCTCATAAAGCGATGTCGCAATAAGAGGCAACATCATTGTACTCGCGTCCATTGTGGCCTGTATTTTAGCTTCTTCCATTTCCTTTAAATACGCTGCTTGAAGTTTTTCAACCTCTGCATTTATAAGAGGCTTGAACTTCTTGTTTATTGCCTCATTAAACTCTTTTTTATTGTTAAAATGATATGGATTTTTTTTCATAAAACCTCCTAAAATTCATATAAATCGAAATTAACTTCCAATCCTTTATCAGCAATATATACCGGTCTTTTCATCCATTGTCCTATATCTTGCTTGAACTGTTCTGCGTTACTATTTGCATTACTAAGATGTAGTAATACTATGTCTCTTACCTCTACAAACTCATTTGCTGTAAAGAAGTCTTTTACATCTTCTAGCTCAAAATGGCTCTGCATGATCCTATCATTCAACTTCTCTAACTGATTATTAGCTTTTAGAATTTCCTTTGAGTAGTTACACTCAACCATTACATGATGTATGTCGAACTCGTTGAAGTTGTACGGTATGTAATAGGTGTCTGTGGCAAATAATATTGTTCCACATTCATCATGCGATATAAGGAATCCTAGTGGCTCACGCGCATCATGCCTTACACCAAACGGGACAATTTTGAAATTTCCTATATTTTTTTCAACCATTTCTTCTAAAATATTTTTATTAGAAATAACACGATATGGCAACTCGGTTACAGAAGTCATTGTTCCTTTTGACATATAAACATGTACACCTAGCATCGTAAGGCTAATGGCTTCCTTGCTATGGTCCTTATGTTCGTGTGTTACTAAACACCCAACAACTTTATTAAAAACAAAATTCAAAGCCCTTTTAATTTCTTTCAAATGAACACCACACTCTACAATAAGAGTTTCACCGCTATTTGATTGAAGAAGATAGCAGTTACCATGCGAACTGCTACCCAATACTTTAAGCTTCATTAAAAGCCAGGCTCCTCATCAGGAATTATCTGTGCATCTTGAATTTCTTCAACCGGAGGTTTATCCTCTTTTATTCTCAAAGGCTTTTTATTTGCTTCTTGCTTAATCTCATCTTTAACCTTATCTTCGACAGGTATCACCTGGTCAAATGACATTTCCTCCTCAACGTACATTCCTCCAAGATTAGCAGGGAATGCTTCCCTAAAGGCTTGTACCATTGCAACTTTACGAATCATTGTTTTTGGCATGTCTTTCCAAAGAGCTTTGCCTTTGTTGTATTCTTCAAGGTTTACTTTAGCTATTATAGGATTTTTTCGGTCTTTTCTGTACACTTCACACCAACCTCCAAGTACAAGATCTTCTTTAATAGTAAAGCTACCTTCTACTTCTATAACTTCTCCTTCTCTTGCTATAATTAAGCCTGCTTTGTAGCCTTCAAACTGATCATGACTTTCTGCTCTTTTCATGAACGCATCTTTTCCAGTAATTTGTTGTGCTGGCTGATCTCCAAATTTTACGAGGTATGCCTCGTTTAGAAATGGATTTAATTTCTGATACTTACACAAATTCATGAACAAAACTGCTTCTTGACCTGTTATATTACCATTACCTCTAGTTAGGTAATTTTTTACTGTTGAAGGAGTTAGATTTAGTTCTTCGCCATTTGCTTGATATGTTACAACTATCTCTTTCTTTTGTTCTGATATTTCATTTTTGTTTACTGCCATTTATATTTCCTCCTGAATTTTTTTTATTAAATTTATTTTTTGCTTCTCGAATTCCTTGATTATTCCTTCTATTTCAACTACTTTTTCCATTGGATTTCGTAAACTCCAATTAGCTGTACCCCATATAAAACGACCTTGATTATGATACTTTCTTAATTCTTTTGGTGTAATCCACAAGGCTTGATAGCTGCAATAAAACCACAACTTTTCTTTTTCAGCTTTTTCAAATAAGGGTTCAAGTGATAATAAAATATCTTTTTTTTCACTTTCATCCATCTATACTTCCTCCATAATTTGATTTATTTTCACTATCGTCATTCCTATACTATCTATGAGATTGTCCTTTACTTCTCTTAAGAGATCCAAATATTCGTCTTTGATATGGCTGAATGGAACTTTGTTGACTTCATAATCGCCTATGTCATTTTCAGCACCGTCATAACCAACAGATATTCTCATATCCTCATCATTAATCAAAGCTACTTGAATGTCATCCAAAGCATTTTTAAAGCTATCCAGTTGTTCAAATCTAGTTACTTTATCTTTCATGTATTTCAATGTCTCTTTATCCATCTATCAAACCTCCACTCTCAGGACCTTATCTTGGCTAACTATCAAATTTATTACCTGGCTATCAGTATCAATTAGCTTATTAACAGCCTCACGATTATCTACAAATATTGGAGCAGTGATGTTATAGTGAGCTGTCAAAGTGTTTATGATATCCATACCGGCATTAATCTTCGCAGCGTTGTTTGCGTCCTGGAACGGTACACCTTTTATAAGAGTATCGCAACATTCAACCAATGCTCCGTTAATCTGCTCGTTAAACATCTTGAAATTAACCTGGCTAAACTTCTCATTGATTCTTGACTCCAACATGTCAACTTTTGTACGGATAAACTGTTCTGCCAGGTACTCTTGACCTTCAAGCTCCATAACTTTGTTTGCGATATCCCTTTGACTTTCTTCTAATTGAGTAATTCGTTTTTGCGTGTCTGCAATTACTTGCTTATTATTTAGAATTTTATTAATTTCTGAAATCCTGTCATTGCAAGTTTGCTTTTTATTAATTAAATCGCTAGAGTCAATCTCATCTGTAATTTCGTCATCTTCCAATTCTTTTTCAAGAGCCTCTATTTCGAGTTTTAACGCTTGATAGTTTTCATTTGATTGATAGTCCACTTGTCCAACTTTCGCTTCTTCTTGGCTTATCTGGCTTGTAACTGACTCTAATTCCGATGTTAACCTGTTTATATTCTCATTAGCTTCAGTAATTTTAGTATTACATTCATCAATGAATTGCTTAAATTCTTCCAACTTGCCTTTTTCGAATTTCCCTTTTCTGTTAATTTCATTTAAAGAAGCTTTCTTTTCAGTATTAAAGTTGATTTCCATTATTTTAATTTTATTTTCAATATCTTCTTCAGGCAGTGACTGCTTACAAGTTGGACAAACAAAATTATTTTTATTTGGCTCAATGAATACTTCTCTTGCTTTTTCACTGAAATTCAATCTTCCTTCTGCTAATAACTTTTCGGACCTTTCAATGTTTAACTTATTATGTTCAATCAAACTTGAATTTTCTCTAATTGTTCTTTTATAATTACTTATTTGATTTTCAATGTACGTCTTTTTATATCTAAGATCATCAACAGTCTTTAAAGAGTCTCTCATGATGTCAGATTCCATTTTAGAAAGTTCATTTCTTTTTCTTCCGATTTCACTCTGCTTATTTTTGAAGTTCTGCATAAGATTATTTGCAATTTTTCTCTGATCAGTTAAATCTTTTTCTAAATTTCCTATAATTATCTGCAGATCACTCTTTTCCTGTTCTAATGCTGCATAGTCTATATCTGCATCTAGTGTAGGTATGCCTCTGGTCAATTCATCTATCCTTATTGGTATAGATTTCAATTCATCGTTAAATCTTCTCTTTTGCCCTGCTATCATGGCTTTAAATTCATCTAAAGTTTTATTTTCTAGCAATATAGAAAGTCTGCCTAATTCCGATTTGCTGTTAATTACGTCTTGGTCGCTTATGTCTCCAACAATCTCTAGCAATGTTTTTCTTCTATCTTGCCAGCTCAAGTTCAGATTAAAAAACAATGGATTAGTGATAAGTTTAAAGATAATTTCATCAATTAGAGAATTTATTTTGCTTTGATATTCATTTTTCTTTACTGGTACCTCATTGATCCAGTAGTTAGTTTCATGGCCACTAAATATTTTCTCTGCAGATCCACGCTGCTTAACCCATTTTTCTGTAAATACTTTTCTAAGATTTAATGGTTTATCATCAACTGTCAAATCTCCTTCTACTGAATGCTCCAGGCCATGAAGAGCTTCACCATCTTTGGCCAGAGTCTTAATGTTAAAACCTTTTTTATCAGAACTATCTTTATCAAACATTAACCAGGTAAACGCATCAAACAACGTTGTTTTGCCTGTAGCATTCTCGCCGTAAATATTTGTAACCTCACCAAAATCTATGTCTAAATTTTTAATTCCTTTAAAGTTATTTATCTTTAATTTAAGTAATTTAATTTCCATTTTTCCTCCTAAAGTTTTTTAAAATATGGTTTTACTTTTATTTCCCAATCATCTGACTGAACTTTCAGAAATGCACCTTCAGTCCCTACATCATGTGCATAGATTGTTAATGATCCAAAACCTTCTGCTATAGTTGGTGATGCAATAGACTTTCCATCAGCTTTTAATTTAAAAATCAATCTATTAACTAATTCCTCAATTACATCTTCTGTTGTTTGTAATTTTGGTTCTTCTTTATGAAAACTAAAAATACTTTTAAATTTATCTACTAAGTTCATACTTCCTCCTATTTTTCTTTAAATCTCTTGCAAATTCTTGCGCAATTACCATCAACATTGCGCTTCATACAATCCACATCTAAGCAATCTCCTAGCACATCTTTAGGGAAATAACTTAAACAATCTCGACATTTGACTTGCATACTTTTTTTAACTTCTATAGCGTCCTCTGTCTTTATTAGCTGCTTTTCTTTACCATTCTTGATAACTACCAATTTAGCAAGACAAAGGCATTTAATTTGTGTCTGTTTATTTATATGATGCTCTGTCCCACATACAGGACAGAACAGTTTAGTTATATTTTTATTTTTAGCCATATCTTTACACCTCGTACATTCTCTGATATACTTTATGCATGCATTTCTTTTAGTCCTTTATTGGACCGTTGACCGTTTCCATTGCAGTGGTGCGGTCTTCTTTTATTAGGCTCTAACCCTTTAGCTCTACGATGATTACCTACTACGTTATCAGCAACATGTAATTCCTTTGCTATTTGACTATCGGATAAGCCTAGCGTGTATAGCTCGTAAAAGTACATTGCTACTGTCTCCTTTGCAGATTTACCGCCTCTTAGTTTTTCATTTAACTCTCTAGCTTTATTTCTTTTTATCCTTGTCTCATCTGACATTTTGGTAACTGCTAATCCATATTCAGTTCCGAATTTTAGCATGTATTCTGCGCATGCATCTTCTCTCTTTTGCATCTCTTGCTTATCAGCCCAGGCAAAGCAATTCTTTATTTGTTTTGTCATAACCTTGCAGCTTTTACCTTTTGCATAAGCACATGTTTTGCAGTCTTTTTCCACGCTTTATACCTCCTAACTTTATTTTTACATTGTGTTTCATCTTCCAGCAACAGTACGGACATATGTAAGTTCTCTCGTTTATGTATTTACTCACCGACCATTCCAGGTTACAGATAGTACATATTACTCTCAACGCTATACCTCCTAACTACCTTTTTTTCTATCGCTAATTTTTGAATATAAATCTGCTATAAGCACTCCTGTTTTTGTAAGTTCTGCATCGTTTTGTATCAAGCTGTTTCTGTTTAATATCAACATTTGTTTCTTAGATACAAGAATTAAATTATCTAGGTCAAAGTTACGATTATTTCCGTCTCCGAATATTACATTGTGACCTTTAGGAACCGGTCCATTGCTCTCTTCCCAAATTAAGATGTGTTTTCCTTTCCAATTATGCTGAAATTTACCTTCCTGTATTTTTATTTGTATATACCCATCTTTTGTAATTCTTTCCGAACCTATAGGCACCCAATTGTGAGGTTTATTTCCTTTCTTGAAAGATGTCTTATTAGCACCCGTAAGTCCTTTTTTATCTTTATTGAATGGTATATTGCCTTTTCCAAATCTTCCGTCAGAACCTGTTTTAATACCATACCTTTTACGCGTTGCTGAAATAATTTTTTCAGACAGATTTAATTTGAATTTCTTATTAAACATTTCAGTAATTTCTTTATTACTTCTACCAAGAGCAACTTCTTTCAAATATTCAATTTCTTCAGCTGTATAGAAGTGCATAACATTAACCCTCCAACATTTTAGGTAGTTTCGCGTCAGCGTCCATTCTGTCGTCCATCATCTTTTGAGCATCTAAGACTAAAGAAGCATTATCTATTATTTGCCTTGCCACAACACTTATTGATTTTGCTCTGTTCATTTCCTCTTGAAGCTTCTCACCTTTTAAATCCTCGTCACCTAATCGTTCAAGTTGTGCAAATAAATGATTATTTAGGTCTCCTAGTGTGTTTCTCATTCCGCAGCTTTCAACTCCTCTCTTAAAACCTCTAACCTTTGTGTACATTTCCAAACCTTTTTAACAGCTTCATTTTGAGCCTTTTCAACTTTTATTATCTCTGCAGCTATGTCTTCTTTCGACCTACTTACTTTCTGATCCGCAGCTTGTACACTTTTAGCAGCTACTACTTTAGCTACTGTTATCCCAAATCTACTACGACCACTATGTACGTCTGATAGTTCAATTCCCATTGTTGCTGCTATTTCTTTGTTAGATTTTTCTTGAAAACATAGATCTATTAATTGTTGCTCCTGTTCTTTACTCCATTTCATTTGTTGTTTCCTCCTCTGTTTTAATATTTAAAATTAATATCTTTTAAATGCTGTTTAAAACGACTTAAATCTCTTGTTCCTTCAAGTACTTTTGCGCGATAGTGCATTGGAACACATAATTCAAGTTGATATAATGCTGATTCTTGGGTAAACCCATCCTCATTGTCATACTCAACAGCCTTTTCTCTACACTTTTTTATAAAATCTTCATTGTATGGCTCATCGCTCCAAGCACGTTTACTATGTTCTGAAAATGTTTCAAAAGGAGCCATACGAATACCATTTTCGCTATATGCCATCTTTTACACCTTCCACTATATAAACTTTAGCTATACGCTTACCAAACTTAACTGCATCTTCGTGTTCATCAAAGTAAACATCTATAATTTTGTTGTCATATTTTTTAGCAATCCATTCCGAAGTCCTATCTTGACTTATGTACTCATGGCCATCAATTATAATCTTGGTCCCAAACGGTAACGGTGAAGCAACGGAAACACCTTCTTGAAGTTCAATACCTGATGCCCCATACACAACACCATTAGGTCTGTTCAATGCGTATTTTCCACAACATTTCTCACATAGACAATATGCTGTGATTGTGTATTCCTCTTCAACATATTTTTCTTTCTTTGCTTTACTTTCCAACTTTTCTATATGCTCTTTTTCTAACTTGTCCCAAAATTTATATGATTCAATTTCCTCATTTAAGTGATATATTCTGAGATTTAAATTATTGTTTTCTTTAACAAGTACACCTTTTTCAGATTTCAGCTTTGACATTTGAGCTTGTCCCTCTAGTCCGTAAACCAGGTGCAATGTTAAACTTAGTGTTAATAATATTATTAGAGTACATCTTTGTTTTTTAAGCCTTTTCATCACATCACCCTTTCATCACCGATTTCTCTGTACAATGCTATTACAACCGGATTAGCTTTGTTGTATGCTTCATCATTTCTAGCCGGTATACTAAATTCTTCTTCCATACTGTTTAGTAGGTCTCTCAACTCGGCATTCTTCGTTTTGACATTCTTACATTGCTTGATTAGCAGAAATTGATCTCTGTACTTTTGTATTTTGTTTGGCAATTAGTTTACCTCCTTTTGATTTTTATATAACCAATTTTCTAAATCTGTTTTTAAAACTCTCTTGCTTCTTCCGATCCTCAAACAAGGTATACCACCAGCACATGGATTAATGTCCATAAGCTCGTAAACTCTTCTTCTGCTTAAACTCAGGAAATTTGAAAGTACTTCCGCTGTTATTACATCTGGTAATTCGTCAAAATATTTATTCATATAAACGCCTCCTTTTTATGCTATTAATTTTAAAAGCCTTTTTCTGAAATAATCCTCTAAAATCTTTTTTCTTTGCTCATAATCATTAATTGCTACTATTAAACCTATGTCTACTCTTTGAAGCTCTTCTATAGCTTTTATCTGCTCTGACGATATATAAGGTCTTATTGATGATATTTTTTTATCTAATCCATTTATCTCTTTAAATTTACTTGCGTTCATTCCTAAAACAATTTTGTTTATCATATTAATTTCATTGCTAAAATGATAATGTTTTGGCTCTTCATGTGCTTGCATGATTGCATCTGTAAATGCAGGAAATTCTAATTTTGCTGTTTGTAAAGATTTTATAAAAGATTCCATTTCGTTAAATGCATTTATGTAAGCCTCTTTAAACGCTGCAGCTTTCTTTCCAGTAAACCCCATTGCTAAAAATGCAAATCCATCTTTAGTCATTAGATACTCTGGATACATTTTTCCTCTGATTTTATAATTTGACTCCGCAAAATTGCGGAGCGAAAATTCAGAACTGCAATCTAAATTTCTTATACTTCTTAACACATCATCATGGTTTCTATTGAATACTTCTGCAACTTTTCTGCTTGTCGTAACTGGTTGTCCCTTTTTTTCTAAAACAATTAATTTATTCAAGCCGTCTGCTCCTTTCGTATTATTGACACGTAACATTTAATTAAGTTTTTTTGGTCATCAGTAAAACTATCATAAGCTTTAGACAATTCCTTTGCTTCTTGAGACGGAAGGATTTCATCGATTCCGAGCAAATAATCCAAGCTAACGTCGAAATATTCAGCGACTTTTAATACTTTGTCAACTGATGGTTGAGCTACGTTCCATTTGTGTATAGTTCCATTGCCAAATTTTAAACTTCTTTCTAATTCTGTAATGGTTGTCCTATTTTTTTTACACAAATCTTTAATTTTATTAAAAAGCATTTTATCACCACCTTTTTTTAAAAAATATTGCAATACCTATTGACAATTAATAGAAAATAATCTATTATGTAATAGACGACTTAATAAGATTAATTTCTTGTGACCTACATAAAAATTGCCGTTTTCATGTAGGTATAATAGGTTTACGCGATTGTTTTCTTGTTACAACCCTATTGTACAAGATTTATTTCTTGTTGTCAATACTTTTTACAAGATTTTTTTCTTGTAAATACAAGGGGGCTAATTATGACTTTAAAAGAAAGAATTCGCATGCTTGCAAATTCAAAAGGATTAAGTCTTCCAAATCTTGAAAATAAACTTGGATTTGGGAACGGAACTATAATAAAATGGGACAAATCAATACCAAATGCAGACAAACTAACAAAGGTAGCAGATTATTTTGATGTGTCTATTGATTATTTGATCGGAAGGGAAGGTGATGAAGCCGTAGAGTCTGATGCAATACGTAAAGTCAAAATACTTACAAGGAAAACAGAGGAACATTTAACAAAAGAGGAGCGTGATGAATTAATAAAGCATTATGAAGATAGTATTAATATATATCTAAAAGCAAAAGGAATTGACATCGATAAATAAGGGGGGAATTGTCTTTTGAGAAATAAATCTGATAAACCTAATTTTGATTTAGCAAGAATAAAAGCCTATGAATTATTGATTAACCAAGAAAATCCATCTTTAGGAATGAATGCAGAGCAAATAGTAATGCCTAATAAAAAAATACTGTTTGATACTATGCAAAATTATTCTAAAATAACAGGAAAAAATATAACTAATCTTACATCTAATGGTAAGATAAAGTTAGGTCTTAATGTTAATGTAGAAGATAATATATACCTAATATTGCACAATGAAGAGATATACAGCTCTTGTTGTACGAATTGGACTAAATTACATGAAATTGGACATATATGTTTAAATCACCAAGTAGACACAGATAAAGAGGAAGTAGAAACTAACTTTTTCGCATCATGTTTCGCTATGCCCGATGCAGTGATTAAATATTTTTTGCAATGCGGTTTTACAGTGGACAAAGATTTTTTAACTCAATATTTTAAAGTTTCGCCTGATGCGGCTAAGAAAAAGGTAAAAACATTAAATAAATATTTTCCCAAAACAATATACGATGATAGAATTATCGATTTATTACACAATAATATTATTAGAATTATGAGGACTGTTGATACTAATACTTCAACATTTTTAGAGTACGCTCATTGAATGATAATTGCCAATAAAAAAACCACGATTTACAGGGGGCTGTATCGTGGCAAAAAATCTAAAGGATTTTTAATTTATGTACAAACAAATTATATCAAGTTATCCTTTGGATTGCAATAAAAAAAATCAAGAAAGGATAATATAAATGAAAGGTACTATTTACAAAAGAGGAACTACCTACACTTATATGATTGATTTAGGAAAGGATCCAATCACTAATAAAAGACAACGAATAAGCAAAGGTGGCTTTAAAACTAAAAGAGAATGCCAAGCAGCGCTTGCAGGAATACAAACAGATTACAACCAAGGTACGTATATAAACGAAACCGAGATAACTCTAAAGGATTTCATTGCTGAGTGGCTCAGACTCTACGAGAATACTGGTAAGGTTAAAATAAGTACTGTTAGAGTTAGAAAGCATGAAACAAATAATATGCTAGATTATTTTAAAACAGTTAAATTGAAAGATATTACAAGAAAAATGTATCAGGAATTTTTATTTGAAATGAATAAAAAATTTGCTGAAAATACTCTTTCCGGTATACATGGAACTGCACGATCTGTTTTCAAGAAAGCTATAGAATTAAAATATATAAAAGAAGATCCTACTGAATATACGGTACTGCCAAAGAAACAAAAAACCGTAGAAGAATTAGAAACTGAGAAACCAGTACCTAAATATTTTGAACTGAAAGAATTGAATAATTTTCTAAATGCTTGTAAGCGAGATAACGATCCGCAAGTGCATACAATATTTATGACTTTAGCATATACAGGAATGAGAGTCGGTGAGTTATGTGCTCTCAAATGGAAGGATATTGATTTTAAAGCAAAAGAAATAAATATATATAAAACATACTACAATCCAACTAATAAAACAGATAACTACGCTTTATTAACACCAAAGACTACAACATCAAAGCGTAAAATTTTTATAGATAATATGCTTATTAAAGAGCTTAAAAAGCATAAAAAATACCAAGATGAATTAAAATTAAAAATTCCATCATGGTTCAAAAAAGACGGAGACTTCGTTTTTACAAAAGTAACAAATTATCCTGGTTATCCAGAAGTAATTAAACAAATCGAACTTAAAATGAAACAGGTAATAAAAAAGAATGGTCTACTAAAAGAAATTACACCGCATGGTTTGCGCCATACTCACGCTTCTTTACTTGCCCAGGCAGGAGTTAGTCTTGAAGAAATTATGGAACGTCTAGGGCACAAAGATGATACTATAACTCGTGAAATTTATTTACATGTAACACAGGATATGAAGAAAGAAGCTTCAACTAAGTTTATGAATTTATTAAAAACTGCAAAATAAAAACCGGGATTATCATATCCCGGTTTTTTAATCTAAATGGCTACAAATTGGCAACATTGTAATTACTCAAATCTACAAACCCGCTAATTTAAACAGGCTTTAAGATTTATTACATCATGCCGCCCATGCCGCCCATGCCGCCCATTGGAGGCATTGCTGGACCTTCTTCTTTTGGTTCTTCTGCTACTGCTGCTTCAGTTGTTAACAACATAGAAGCAACTGATGCTGCATTTTGAAGAGCTGATCTAGTTACTTTTGTTGGGTCAACTATTCCTGCTTCTATCATATTTACATATACTTCATTAGCTGCATCAAAGCCTATGCCTTTATCACTGTTTTTAATCTTTTCTACTATTACAGATCCCTCAAGTCCTGCATTAGCTGCTATTTGTCTCACTGGCTCTTCTAAAGCTTTTTGAATTATTTTAGCACCTGTTTTAGCATCTCCAGTTAAACTATTAGCAACATTTTCTACAACTCCTGCTGTTGCAAGAAGTGCAACTCCACCACCTGATACTAATCCTTCTTCAACTGCCGCTCTTGTTGCATTTAATGCATCTTCAATTCTAAGTTTCTTTTCTTTCATTTCAGTTTCTGTAGCTGCTCCAACATTAATAACTGCTACTCCACCTGTTAATTTAGCTAATCTTTCTTGTAATTTTTCTTTATCAAATTCTGAAGTTGATTCCTCATATTGAGCCTTAATTTGATTTACTCTTTCTTGGATTTGTGCTGAATCTCCAGAACCATTTACTATTATTGTATTTTCTTTATCTATTTTAACTGTTCCTGCATTACCAAGCATCTCCATAGTAGCATCTTTTAATTCATATCCTAATTCTTCTGATACAACTTCTCCACCTGTTAATATAGCGATATCTCTTAACATTTCTTTTCTTCTATCACCAAATCCTGGAGCTTTTACTGCTACGCAGTTAAATGTTCCTCTTAATTTGTTAACAACTAATGTAGCTAGAGCTTCTCCATCTACATCTTCTGCAATTATAACAAGAGCTTTACCACTTTGAACAACTTGCTCAAGTATAGGTAGTATTTCTTGAATATTTGATATTTTTTTATCTGTAATTAGTATATATGGATTATCTAATACTGCTTCCATTTTTTCTGTGTTAGTTACCATATATGCTGATAAGTATCCTCTGTCAAATTGCATACCTTCAACTACTGTTAACTCTGTTCCCATAGTTTTAGATTCTTCTACAGTTATAACACCATCTTTACCAACCTTATCCATTGCTTCAGATATTAATTTACCAATTTCGTCATCACCAGCTGATATAGAAGCTATTTGTGCTATTTCTTCTGAAGTTTCAACTTTTTTAGTTGTAGTTTTCAATTCTTCAACAGCTGCTGTTACTGCTGCTTGAATTCCTCTTTTAAGAACCATAGGGTTAGCACCTGCTGCAACGTTCTTTAAACCTTCTCTTATTATAGCCTGAGCTAATAATGTTGCTGTAGTAGTACCATCACCTGCAACATCATTTGTTTTTGTTGCAACTTCTTTTACTAATTGTGCTCCCATGTTTTCATATGGATCTGATAATTCTATTTCTCTTGCTATTGTAACACCGTCATTTGTAATAACAGGTGAACCAAATGATTTATGCAATACTACATTTCTTCCTTTTGGTCCTAATGTAACTTTTACTGTATCTGCCAAGGCATTAACGCCTCTTTCCATTGCACGGCGTGCATCTTCATCAAATTTTATTATCTTTGCCATTTCTATACCTCTTCTCTTTTATTTTTATTCAATAACTGCTAATACATCAGCTAACTTTATAACTATTAATTCTTCTCCATCAATCTTTACTTCAGTTCCAGCAAATTTAGAGAATATAACTTTGTCACCAACTTTAACTTCATCTTTTTTCTTTTCGTCTGATGTAATTCCTGCGCCTATTGCTAAAATTTCTGCCATTTGTGGTTTTTCTTTTGCAGAACCTGGTAATACTATACCGCTTTTAGTTTTTTCTTCTGCTTCTACCATTTTAATTACTAATCTTTCACCAAGTGGTTTTACTGCCATTTATATTTCCTCCTATTTTTTATTTAATATTAATATTTTCTTGAAATATTAATAAGTTTGTTTTGCTTTGTTAGCACTCATCTTAATAGAGTGCTAACACTTAGTGTTTATATAATACTCAATAGTACTACTGTTTTCAAGTATTATATTTGCGTATTTTTACCTTTTATAGACTGTTATTTTCTAATATAGTTGTATTTTTTACATTTACTTTTAATTAATCTTTTTTTCTCTGCTTTACTAAGTATTTCGCTTTTTACTCTAAAAAAACATGTGTTTTTTCCTTTTAACAAAAAACAGTTGATGAAATTTACATATTTTGATATAGTATAATAAATATTACAATTAATATATCACATACAATTATATATATTCTAGGAGGATTAAAATGGCTCTTGTTACATCAAAAGAAATGTTTAAAAAAGCTTACGAAGGCAATTATGCAGTTGGTGCATTTAATGTAAACAACATGGAAATTATTCAGGGAATAGTAGATGCAGCTAAGCAAGAAAATGCACCTCTAATTTTGCAGGTTTCTGCTGGTGCTAGAAAATATGCGAATCCTATTTATTTAAGGAAGCTTGTTGAAGCTGCTATAGAAGATTCAGGACTGGATATAGTTTTGCATCTGGACCATGGTGATAGCTTTGAAATTTGCAAATCATGTGTTGATGGTGGCTTTTCATCTGTAATGATTGATGGCTCTAAGTTACCATTTGAAGAAAACATAGCGCTTACTAAAAGAGTTGTTGAATATGCACATGACAAAGGTGTAGTAGTAGAGGCTGAGCTTGGAAAGCTTGCAGGTGTTGAGGATGCTGTAAAGGTTAATGCTAAGGATGCTACCTACACAGACCCTGATGAAGCAGCAGAATTTGTACATAGAACTGGTGTAGATTCTCTTGCAATAGCAATAGGAACAAGCCATGGAGCTTATAAATTCAAGGGTGAACCTAGCCTTGATTTCGAAAGACTAGAAAGAATAAGCAAATTATTACCTAATTTTCCGCTGGTTCTTCATGGTTCATCTTCTGTACCAAAGGAATTTGTTGATTTATGTAATAAATATGGTGGTAAAATACCAGGTGCTGCTGGTGTTCCTGAAGAAATGCTTCTCAAAGCTTCTAAAATGGCAGTTTGTAAAATTAACATTGATACTGATCTAAGACTTGCCATGACAGCATGCATTAGACAAATTTTAGTTGAAAATCCTTCTGAATTTGACCCTAGAAAATATTTAGGACCTGGAAGAGATGCAATTAAAGATATGGTTTCACATAAAATGAGAAATGTCTTGGGATGTAGCAATAAAAGATAATAAAAATTTAAGGACTTGAGTCATTTATTTTGACCCAAGTCCCTTTTTATTCTTGATCTGCTTTTACTAGTTTTATGTTTCTTAAATAAAGTATAAAATCTGTCGTTACCATAATTAAATTTAGGAGATATAAATAAACTACTCCATCATAATTAAAAAATATTTTATTTAAAATTCCAAATATATAACCAAGTATCAATATTAATAAAAAATATGGACTTTTACCTGCTACCGATTTTGATTTATAAGATTTATAAATGGAAAAAGGCCATGCTGCTCCAAAGCAAAGAAGCATCAACATTTCAAATATACTCATAATTACCTCCATAATGTATAAGAAATTCTATCTAACATAGTAATACAAAAAACATTTTAGGTCAAGCAGTAACTTTATTTCATGTTAGGTTTATTTAAACATGTTGACACATAATTTTTATCTATAGTTACTACTAAATAATATCTTTCATCTTCATCATTTTCTTCATTTATAGATTTTTCTATTTGATTTATTAATTCTTTAGATAAGATTTTAAAATCAACAGGTACCACTACATCAAAAATTAAATTTGTATGTGTTTTACCTTTTACTATTCTAAAATCATGCATTGATAGCCTTTCATCTATTGAGTTAATAATGCTATTTACTCGGTCTCTAAGCTTATTTATTTCCTGATCATCCGTTACTACAGGGTCAAGATGTATAACTAAATTTATATCTAATTCTCTAGCAAAATCTCTCTCAATATTATCTATTAAATCATGACATAACAAAATATCTTGTTTTGCATCAACCTCTGCATGTACTGTTGCAAAATATTTGCTTGGTCCATAATTATGTACTACTAGATCATGTATATTTAATATTCCTTCATATTCCATGATTTTGTTTTCTATTGAATTAATAAATTCTGGATCTGGCAATTCGCCTAATAACGGATTCATTAAATCTTTTAATATATTAAATCCTGAATATATTATAAATAATGCAACTAGCATTCCCATATACCCATCAATTTGGTAGCTTGTAATTTTAGCAATTATTATTGAAATTAGTACAACTGAAGTAGCAATAACATCATTCATACTATCCATCGAAGTTGCTTTCATAGTTGTTGAGGATATTTTATCAGCAATTTTTCCATTAATATAGCTAAGCCAAAGCTTAACAATTATTGATACTATCAATACAAAAATCATTATATAGCTAAAGTTTATTGGTTCAGGATTTATTATTTTGTCAAATGATGATTTCACCAGCTCCAGTCCTAACAGAAGTATTACAAATGCAACTATCATTCCTGATATATATTCTATACGTTCATGACCGAAGGGATGATCTTTATCAGCTGGTTTACCAGCCATTTTAAATCCTATTAATGTAATTACAGAGGAGCCAGCATCAGATAAATTATTTACACCATCTGCAGTTATTGAAATACTGTTAAATATTAATCCCACTGATATTTTACTAACACAAAGGAATATATTTGCAATTATTCCAATTATGCTTCCTAATTTGCCATATGCTTCTCTTACGGATGTATCTTTGGTATTTTCGTAATCTTTAATAAATTTTTTTATTATAAAACTTGTCATCACATTTACCTTTCTGTTCTAGCATTACTCGTACTTATCTAAATCCATATACATTAACTCTATTTTTTCTTTTAACTTATTATATTCATTATATTTATTGTTATATTCATCTAAATCCCAGTTAGTAGTATTTGTATTTAATATTTCTTCTAATTCAATTAATTTATTCTCTGATTCGTAAATATTACTCTCTAATTTTTGCAAATCTCTTTTTTGTTTTTCAACCTTTTTTATTTCTTCTCTTTTTCTCAAATAATCTTCTTTGCTTTGAGTCATTGATTTTTCTTTTTTTTCTTCTATAATTAATGTTTCACATTTAATTTGTGTTACTCTTTGTTTTTCCTGTTTATATCCTTCATAATTGAAATTATATACTTTAAAACACTTATCCTCAATTTCACCTATACAGGTTGCTATTTTATCTACGAAATATCTGTCGTGTGATACAAAAAGTATAGTGCCGTCATAATTTATTAAATTTTCTTCTAAAACCTCTCTTGAATCTATATCTAAATGATTAGTTGGTTCATCAAGAATTAGGGTATTTACTTTTTCATATATGAGCATACCTAACTTTAACCTAGATTTTTCTCCACCTGAAAGTGTACTTATATGTTTATATACATCATCTCCTGTAAATAAAATGTTAGCTAATTCTTTCCTTGCCTCTCCTAAGGAAATACTATAATAATAAGAAAAATAGTCAACTATAGATATATCCTCTCTATCAAAACTTACTTCCTGTGGTAAATAACCAATTTTAACATTAGAACCTATTTTTACTTCTCCACTATCACTTTTTATTTCATCTATTATTATTTTTAATATCGTAGATTTTCCTGTTCCATTTTCGCCTAATATACACATACTATCATTATAAAATAAAGTGAAATTTACATTGCTAAATAATTTTTTTCTACTGTAAGCTTTACTTATATTATCTAACTTAATAACTTCTTTTCCAGTTCTTTCAACACCACTAATTTCAAAATTAGCTTTCTTTTTATCTACTATTGGTTTATTAATTTTATCTATTTTTTCAAGTCTTTTTTCTAACTCTTTTGCTCTTTTATACATTTTATCGCTATCACGCATTTCGCCCCATATACGATATCTCTGTATTTGCTCTTCCATCTTTTTTATTTTTCTTTGCTGATTTTCATACTCTTTCATAGCTTGCAAAAACCTAAGTTCCTTTTCTGCCACATATTTTGAATATCCGCCATTGTAAATTTGAACTCCATCTGATTCTAACTCTATAATTTTATTTGCTACTCTATCTAAGAAATATCTATCGTGGGAAACTATTACTATAGTCCCCTCATAAGAGCTCAAATATTCTTCAAGCCATTCAACAGATTTAATATCGAGATGATTTGATGGCTCATCTAGAAGCAATAAATCAGGATTTTCTAATAAAATTTTCCCAAGAATAACTCTTGTTTTTTCGCCTCCGCTAAGTGTATTAAATTCTCTTTTTTGCATTTCTTCAGTTATATCTAATCCACTTAATATCTTATTCAACTTTTCTTTAGTATCATATCCACCTGCTATCTCATAGGAATCATGTAAATAGCTATATTTTTTTACTGCAGATTCTAACTCAATCCCTGTTAAGTTATCAAATGTCTTTTCTAAATTTTCCATTTCCTCTTTTATATCATGTATAGTTTGGAATGCTTTATTTAAAACATCTGCTACAGTATTATCATCTTCATAATTTGGTATCTGCTCTAAATAACCTATTACTAATCCTTTTCGTTTATTTATTTGTCCTACTTGAAAATTTTCATAACCTGCTAAGATTTTCATGAGTGTTGTTTTTCCAGTTCCATTCCTGCCTACTAAACCAATTTTGTCTTTTGTTTTAACATCAAACGTTACATTTTCAAATATTTTATCAACACCATATAATTTTGTTAAATTGCTTATTCCTATCTCTATCATTACATTCCTCACTAAAACATCTTTTTTCTTAAGTTTATTAAAAATTAATACAAAAATACCTGCGAAACATACTTCTGTCCCACAGGTACCATAATTATTAACCCGTTGCCAAAATAGGCCCAGCCCCACGAACAATAAAAGTTCATCGCCTGCTCAGTTTGTACTGTACATTTTACGTATAAAATACATTATTGCAGTGCAAATAGAATTCTATTATTATACTATATATTGGAATCATTGTCAATTAATAATAATTTTGGCCAGCTCTAGAGTGCAAATGCTACTCCTAATTAATGTTATCTTGCTTACAATGTAATTATATGGTAAACTTGTTTTGCACTAAATAGAGAAATTTTCTCTGCATAGTGAGCATCGCTATTCTCATGAAGTACTATTAAAAGATGGACTTAAATGCAACAACAAAATGGAGGTTAATATGAAAAAATCAGTAAAGCTTATTTTTCTTGTCATTATTATAGGAGCATTTGTATTTATATTGAGTTTAGCCAATAGTTTTTATGGTAATCCTCTTTCTAAAGTATTAGCAAACCATAACGTGGATAAATATATTGAAGAACAATATAAGGAATTAAATCTTATTAAGGAAAAATGCAATTATAATTTTAAATTTAACGAATATTATGTTCATGTTCAGTCGCAAGATAGTATGGACACTGCCTTTAATATTTATTTTGACAGCTTTGGAAAAGTCTTATATGATAACTATGATAAAATAGGCACAAACACTTGGCGTAGGCTTGATGATGAAATCAATATGGAAATAAGAGAAATCTTAAGAGTTAAATTTCCACAAGAATACTATAAAATCAATGCATATATGACAGATGGTACCTTGGATGGAAATCTCCCGCTTGATTTAGCCCTTGATATAAAAAACACTCCATGCCCACTTGAAGTGTCAATACAACTTTTTTCAGATGAAAAAACTTATGATAATGCTGCCAAAATTATGTCAGAGGCACAAGAAATTTTGCAAGAGAAAGATATTATGGTCGTTGAGTATAGTATTGTTATTATTCCATTAAAAGATAAAGTTGAAAACTTCATATCTGTTTCATGGGCAGATGCTCTGACTGTAATGCATATTCCCGCGAAACTACTGAGCGAAGAAAATCCTGCAGATGCCATAAAATATTATGACGAACATCAATATGATGATAGAGAGAAATAGTATTCTAACTTGTATTTTTAAAATGTAAAAGGTAATATCTATGTTCATTTATAACTAAGGCGGTTAAGCTAAAAATTGCTTAACCGCATGTTTATATCTTACATTAATTTGATTTTGTTTTTTTATTATCATTATGTTCTTTTTCTGCTGAATTTTGTTTTTCCTTTTTTGATTTTTTTACTTCTTCAGACTTCTTTACTTCTTCAGACTTCTTTGCTTCTTCAGACTTATTTGCTTCTCCAGATTTAGAATCTTCATAAGTTTCTTCATCAGTTTCTATATTTTTATTCTCAGTATCTACATCATCCAAAGATTTATCATTCTTATTGTTTTGTTTTTTTTCACTCTTAGCGTCTATAACTTCCGAAGTTTTTTCATTATTTATTGAAGGCTCATCACTCTTTGAATTATGCTTCTTTTCTTCTATTTTTTCTATCTTCTTATTCTTTTTAGTTTCTTTCATAATTTCTTTAACAGGTTTCTTTAACCAATCTTCTACAATAATATCTTCTGGATTTTCTGAGCTTTCCTGTAATTTTTCGATTAAATTTAGTTTTCCCGGTGTTACGCCAAGTTCTTTTGCCTCCTGAACACGTCCTTCACCAACACCAATTGCTTCAACTTTTACTTTGGATTCAATTGACTCTTCATTAACTTGCTCTTCCACTTTTGATTTTAGCTTATCTGCCAGCATCTGAGATTTTTCATCATTCTTACTTGATGCAGCAATTACAATTCCACCTTCTTGATCTTCTTCAAAGAAACCAGCCTCTATAATACCAATTAAAACTTCTTGAACAGCAACTTCTATATTTTTATTTTTTAATTCATCTAAGTTAATTTCCTTTAGAACCTTTTCTCCGTCATCATTAACCGCCTTTACACTTAACACACGATCAAATACGTTCACGCTGTATTCAACAGAAGGATTTACATCAAGACTCACATATGAATATGGAGTAAAATAAGCCCATGCCGGTGCTACTAACAACATAATTGAAGCCGCTACTGTTGCTACTGTTTTAATAAATCTATTATTATTTACTAAATATTTTTTAATTTCTATTTCCTGTCCTATATTATAATCGTTATTTTTAATCTTATATATACGACCGTCTGAGGACAAGACTGCAACATATTTATCTCTAATTTCTACCACAACTGCTTTCATATTTCAAACTCCTCTCGAATAAATCGTATATAATCAGCAAGATAAGGAAAATCTCCAGAGATAATCTCTACTGCTGCTATTATATATTTTCGATGACGATCTAATATTTTTCGGGGTATATTTACATTATTCTCAATAATTTTTATTGGTAATAATTTTTTAACTTTCATATTACTAACTAAAATTGGATTATTTATCATATATACAACAGCTTTAGCACATGCCCTTTTTGTCTTCTTCGCCTTTGGAGAGCACTCAACTAAATCAAAAAAAGAAAATCCATAGGAAGAAAAAATTTCATTAGCCAGTTCTATTTCCAATTTTAAAGAATTATCTGTTGTTTGTGATACTTTTTCAGAAATTTCAATTTTTATATTTGTTTCATCTTCATCATTGTCTGTATCAAAATTAAATAAAGAAGGGCTAACAGAAATCTCAGAAGAATATCTTGACTGGCTCCTTATAAAATCGATTAGTCTTCTACGCATTACCAACTCAGCAAAATTAAAAAAACTTCCCTTTTCCATAGAGTAATTTTTAACTGCTTCTGTAAAAGCTAGTAACGCAACTGGCCACTCATCATCACTTTTAGAAACATAGTTTCGAGCTACTGAGGATGCACATTTTAAAATAAAAAATTCATTTTGTGCAATAAATTTTTCCATTGTATTCTTGTCTGTTTTTGATTCTTCTGCCATATAGTCTATTTCCCTCAAGATGCTCACCTCTCTAATCATAAAAATTTGTATTGACATTATAACATTATAATTTTTTTATGACAACATTTAAAATAATTAACTAATTGATATGAGATGTATACCCAACTTCTTATAAATTTTCCAAATAGTTATTGACAAACAATATTATACACCATATAATATGTATATCGAAATAATATGAGGTGAAAAAATGGCATTTATTATGAGTAGCAATTTACTTGATGCATTAGTGTTGGGGGTTTTAAAAAATGATGACACATATGGTTATGTGTTAACCCAGCGTGCCAAAGAATTGATGGATATATCCGACTCAACGCTCTATCCTGTGTTACGTCGATTACAAAAAGATGGTTCGCTGTCTACTTATGACGTTCCATTTCAAGGCAGAAATCGCCGTTATTATTCTATTACTGACAAGGGCAAAGAAAAACTCTGCCAGTATATCGAGGAATGGAACAGCTATAAACAAACAGTTGAAAGAGTATTAACAGGAGGTTTTGACAATGAATAGACGTGATTTTTTTTCAGCTCTTATCGGTGAACTTAAAAGTATTGAACCATCAGAGCTACAGGATATCTTGCAGTATTATAATGAATATTTCGACGAGGCAGGAGTAGAAAACGAACAGGAGGTAATCATAGAGCTTGGTTCACCAAAAGAATTAGCTGTATCGATTAAGGCAAATTCATCAATAAAATATCTTGAAACAGGGAACCCAAGCGCAAAAAAATCTTTTAATGCAGTGTGGGTTGCCATAGGTGCCATTTTTGCTGCACCAATTGCATTACCATTAGCAATAGGCTTTGGATTAGTAGCTATAGCAATTGTAATTACTTTTGCAATTTTATTATTATCATTTTTTATATTTTCATTTTCCTTTGGAGTTTCAGGCATTTTACTAGCAATATCTTCATTTATCATAATTTTTACAAGTTTTCCATCCTTCCTTTTGATGTTTGGAGCAGGACTAATTCTTGCAGGACTTGCAATTCTTGTATTTATTCCTACCCTAATGCTTGCAAGAAGTTCTTTTAAAGGACTTGCAATTTTTATAAACCGCAAAATTTTAAGGAGGAATAAATACAATGGATAATAAAAATATTGCACTTAAAGTTGCAATTGCATTGATTTTAACAGGTATTATTTTAGCAATAGTAGGAGTTCTTATGCATGGGACTTTTAAATCAGTTATTATTGATAAAAATGGTATTAACACAATAAAAGAAAGTGGTGAAACTATGACATCGGAATTAATAAATTTTAAAAATATTGACATTTCAATCTGTTCAGGAAGGATCGAACTAATTAAATCTAACAAAAACGCAGTTGAATATAATTTTCAAAATGCAGAAAAAGTTTCAGTATGTGAAGTTATTGGTGACACATTTACATTTAAAACCGAATCTCATTTCACAATTAGTTTGTTCAATTTCCAAGATACATACGTAAAAATTTACTATAAAGACGATGCTGAACTTGACAATATTTCTCTTAGAACAATCTCTGGAAGTATTGATGCAAACGACATTACAGCAAATAACGTTACAATAAAATCTACAAGTGGTTCACAAAGATTATCTAAAATAAAAGCAGATAAGATTGAATTTAATGAAATATCAGGTTCTATTAAAGTTGCAAACATTAGTGGTGATATAGTTAATATTGAAAATAATTCAGGCTCGGTTACTATTGACGGCATTACATGTAAAGATATTTATATTAGGAACATAAGCGGTAGCATAAAGCTATTTGGCGCAAATACTAATTCAGCAATAATAAAAGGTACTTCTGGATCAATATATATGCAGGGATCACCTAAGGGTAAAACTTTATTAAATAGCATTTCCGGTTCGATTAAGGTGTATTCTAATTTGCCAAAATCAGAATATGGATATAAATTAACCTCTATATCAGGCTCAACAAAAGTGGATGATAGTACTTTTAAGGGTTCTGTTGGAGAAGAAAAAACAAACTTTATTGACGCTTCTAATACATCTGGAAGTGTGAAACTATACTTTAATTCAATGGGCGAATAAAATCCACAATAATTCAACACAAAACAGGGAATGTAGTGATACATCCCCTGTTGAACAAAACTATAAACTTCAATAATTTTTACTCGTTATTTATATATTTTTATCATGAATAATTTTTAATCCTTTTAATAAAAGTTGAGGATCATATACATCGATACTTGTAGTTTCATCAGCCATCATTCTACCCAATCCACCAGTTGCAACAACTTTTATATTTTCATTGTGCATTTCTTCTTTTATTTTTTTTATAATATATTCAACTTGTCCTATATATCCATAAACAAGTCCTGCTTGCATGCTAGTAATAGTATTTTTAGCTAGTATTGAACTAGGCTTTTTTATCTCAATGCTTGGAAGTTGAGCGGTTCTTTGCCATAATGCATCAGCGGTTATTTGTATTCCAGGGGATGTTATACCATACTTAAATTCACCTTTTTCGCTAACAACATCATATGTTGTAGCAGTTCCGAAATCTATAACAATTAAAGGTCCTCCATATTGATGATATGCAGCAACTAAGTCAACTATTCTATCAGCACCAACCTCTCGAGGATTCTCAGTATTAATGACAATTCCTGTTTTAATACCAGGTCCTACTATTAAAGGATCTATTTTAAAATATTTCCTCATAGCATTTTGAAATGAATGTATTAAATTTGGAACTACTGACGAAACTATAATGCTTTTAATTTCTTTATAATCAATATTATTATATTCTAATGAATTTAAAATAAAAATACCATATTCATCAGATGTCTTTTCACTTCTCGTAACCATTCTCCAGCTACCAATAAGATTATCTTTTTTATAAACTCCAAAAACTATATTTGAATTTCCTATATCGACAACTAAAACCATCTTATCCTCCTATTTTTTAACTTTCTTATAAACTTTAACAACCGACATTGTTAATACAGCAGCAACTGATGATTCAAGTAAACAACTAGTAGTAACTAAAAATAATGCAAATGCACTAAATGTATCCCCTATACCAAATTGTGTGCTTAAGGAAACAATTATATCATGATAGATAATATAAAGTGCAAAAATTACAAGTCCCGTGTTAACTAAAGCTCCTGAAGCTCCTGCAAGCAATAAAGAAAAACTTTCTGATTTAAACAACTTTTTTAAACCAATGTGAACGTAAAAAGGAACCACACCAATAAAAACCCTAGGCAAGATTGCTACTAATGGATTAATGAAAAGGTAATCTAATGGTGATGCAGGTGCTAATAATGCTCTAAGCAAAGTAACTGACCCCGCAAAAAAACCCATAACTGCTCCTAATTTAGGACCTTGAACTATACTGGTTACTATTGTTGGAATAAAAATAAGAAGAGCCATAGATGCAGACATTGTTGGTAATGCTGTTAAAGTTACAAAAACTATTGTGAGTGATAGCATAACTCCTAAAAAAGTGAGTTTGCCTGTGTTAATATTTGATTTATTCATTTTTTCCTCCTGTTCTCGTTCTATTAAATAGATACAAGACAAATTTTAAAAATATTATAGCATAAGATTTTAAATTTGCATATATTTTTTTAATCTTTTCTTAATTCAAAAATAGATTTAGTAGTAATTTGCTTTCTATCAAGTCCAAGAAGTTTTATTGCTTTTTCTAATTCTTCTTCTGAAGACATTTCTATTTCAAGATAAGGTTTAGCATATGTGTCTTTATCCCATGTGTCTATTTCAAAAATTATATTATCGTATAAATATGATCTTCTATGTTTATATCCAGGTCTTTTTTTATCGTATCCGAGAAATTTAAGTATTTTTATAGTTTCTTCGCAATTTGAAATTTCAGTTTCAGTTTCTTCGTTCACTCTCATTTTATCTCTACTTATACTTTTTTTAAATGTTAATGTATTTTTAATTTTACCATCTAGCAAATTATTTGTTATTCTTATTCTCAAATAACCATTGTAAGTTTCTTTTAAAAAGTTATCATTTGTATCAAATCGTATATTTGTTTGTTCCTCATCTTTTATTAGTACTGCTCCTATTTTTTTTAATTTTTTTTCTATTTCATCTTTATCAATATTAAGAACCTTTACTTCCCTTTCTCTCATTGATTACGCCTCCAGTTTATTTTAATAGATTATATCATAGTAGTTAATTTATTAGTAGTAATTTTATAAATAATTATATCTATATATCAAATATTGTATGGTACAATTTTATGCATTCTGTTTATGACATTAAATCTCAAATAAAACAAAACATTTGATTGATTTACTATGCCATGATATAATTTCTTGAATTAAGGGAAATATTTATCTTGAGGTGAATAAGTTGGAAATCAATGTAGAAAAATTATTAAAAACTATTAAACTGTCTGCTCAAATAATACTTGAAAACGGTGGGGAAACTTATAGAGCGGAAGAAACTATTAATTTTATTTGCAAATCTTTAGGAGTTAAAGAAATGGATTGTATTGCAACTCCAACGGGAATTTATATAACAATATCGGTTGATGGCAAAGAAAATAATACCGTTGTTAAAAGAATTTCTAAAAGAACTATAAATTTATCAAAACTCAATAAAATAAACAATATATCAAGACAGCTTACACAAAAAAATATAACACTTGACGAGGCAATTGTCCAATTAGAAGAAACAAGAGAAGATACTGTAATTAAACATAAATTTTATTCATATTTTTACGGAGGATTTTCTGCAGCATTTTTCACACTCATATTTGGAGGGGGAGTTTTTGAGTTTATTGTTTCTTTATTATCAGGAATAGTAGTTGCAGTTGTAACTAAAAAATTCGAAAATATTCATTCTTACCAATTTTACACAAGCATTTTTGCAGGTATTATTATTGCTTTATTTGCCATACTAAGCACACATATAGCACATTTTGGAAATTACAATTATATTATAGTAGGTGGTATAATGCCTCATTTACCTGGTTTAGCTATGACTAATGCGATTAGAGACACTATAAGGGGCGACCTTATATCAGGTATAACTAGAGGTGCAGATGCCATATTTACAGCATATTCACTGGCAGCAGGAACTGGTGTCATTATATATTTATCTTATGCTATAGGCTTATTAACTGTGTAAAATATAAGTAGGAGAAATTTATTATGATAAAAGAATTATTTTTAAATATGATTTATTGTTTTATAGCTACATGTTTTTTTGCATTAATTATGAATTCACCTAAAAAAGTTATTCCTATTTCATCCTTTATTGCAGCTATAGGTTATATGATATATTATTTATGTGTTAATGTAAATCAAACAATGATTGGTTTTTTCTTAGGGACTTTAGTAATAGCAATATCAGGTGAAATTTGTGCAAGATTATTTAAAATGCCTGCTACAATATTTATATTTCCAGCTGTTGTTCCAATAGTACCTGGTTTAGGTCTATATCAAACAATGCTCTCATTTGTTCAAGACGATTTGTCCAGTGCACTAGAAATAGGGGTTGGGACAATCTTAAACATTGGTGCAATGGCTATTGCAATGGCATTAATGAGTCTTGTTGCTTCTAAATTACCTATTAAACATAAATATTAGAAATTTTATATTATATTTTTATTTAGTGTTTTAATTTAAAATATTTGGGTATATAATAATTATTGATAGTAATTAAATATTTCAGGAGGAAAATAGATTATGTGTAAAACAAAATTTGTAATTTGTAGAGAATGTGGAAACTTAGTTGAAATGGTTAATGATTCAGGTGTTAAAATGATATGCTGTGGTCAAGAAATGCAAGAATTAGTTGCTAATACTGTTGATGCTGCTAAAGAAAAACACGTTCCTGTAGTAGAAGTAGAAGGAAACAAAGTAACAGTTAAAGTAGGAAGTGTAACTCATCCAATGGTTGAAGAACATTACATACAATGGATTTATCTTAAAACTGAAAATGGAGTTCAAAGAAAATGCTTAAAACCAGGTGAAGAGCCTGTTGCAGTATTTGCTCTTGCAGAAGGCGACAAAGCTATAGAAGCATATGAATATTGTAATCTTCATGGTCTTTGGAAAAAAGAAGTTTAAATAAAATAAAACGGATTTGAGTTAGAAAAACTCAAATCCTATTTTTTTTAACTAATTTTTGCTCCTGACGCTAAATCCTCCAATGTTGATACTAGCGTTAATTTTTTGCCTTTTTGAGCGGCTAATATCATTCCATAGGAATCAACACCTCTAAGTTTAACAGGTTGTAAATTATAAACCATTACAACTTTTTTACCTAATAAATCTTCGGGCTGGTAATATTTTGCTATACCTGAAACCACCTGTCTTGTATCTTCTCCGAGTTTAAGTTGGAGAATTAATAATTTATCTGCATCTGGATGCTTTTCTGCTTTAACTACTTCCGCTACTCTTAAATCAATCTTACCAAAATCATCTATAGTTATTAAATTTTCTTCCTTTTCCTCTTTTTTGCTAGATGATTCTTGAGTTTTATTATCCACTACATCTATACCTAAATGCTTGTTTATTTCTTCAATTTTTTTAGCAACATCTATTCTTGCAAATAAAATTTCAGGTGTCCCAACTTTATCGCCAGGTGTCATACCATTAAATTCCTGTAATGACTCCCAATTTGTTTTATTTGTATTCAACTGTTTATATATTTTTTGTGCTGTTTCCGGTAAGAACGGCTCTATTAACACTGCTGCTATTCTTATAGATTCAAGCAAATTATAAAGAACAGTAGCAAGCCTCTCTTTTTTACTTTCATCTTTGCCTAGTATCCAAGGTTGAGTTTCATCTATATATTTATTGCTTCGTCTTAGAAGTGTAAATATTTCATCTAGTGCATCTGATACCCTAAGTGTTTCCATTCTTTCTTCAACACGCTTTGAAGTATCAAGTGCAAGCTTAATTAATTCTTCATCTATAGATTCATGTTCAGATGGAGATAGTATTTCACCATTAAAGTATTTATTAGTCATCGCAACTGTTCTATTTACTAAATTTCCAAGTATATTTGCTAAGTCTGAGTTTATTCTCTCTATAATTAAATCATAGGTAATAGTTCCATCATTAGCAAATGGCATTTCATGTAGTACATAGTATCTAACTGCATCTACACCAAAATAATTTACTAAATCATCTGCATATATAACATTTCCTCTAGATTTGCTCATCTTTCCTTCACCAACTAAAAGCCATGGGTGACCAAATACTTGCAGAGGTAATTCTTCTCCTAGTGCCATCAGTAATATCGGCCAATATATAGTGTGGAAACGAAGTATATCTTTTCCTATAAGGTGAACATCTGCTGGCCAATATTTTTTATATAACTCACCATGATTTCCTTCAGTATCATATCCAAGGAATGTAATGTAATTACTTAATGCATCTATCCATACATAAACTACATGACCTTCATCAAATGTTACTGGTACTCCCCAGTTAAAGGATGTTCTTGAAACACATAAATCTTGCAATCCTGGTTTAATAAAGTTATTAACCATTTCATTTTTACGTGATTCTGGTTGTATAAATTTAGGATTTTCTTCTATATGTTTCATTAGTCTATCTGCGTATTTACTCATTTTAAAGAAGTATGCTTCTTCTTTTGCCTTTTTAACTTCTCTTCCACAGTCAGGACATTTGCCATCAACTAATTGTGATTCAGTAAAAAATGATTCATCTGGAGTGCAGTACCATCCTTCATAGTGACCTTTGTATATATCACCTTGCTCATATAGCTTTTTAAATATTTTCTGCACTGTTTTAACATGTTCTTCATCTGTTGTTCTCACAAACTTATCATAACTAGTATTCATTATATCCCAAATTCTCTTGATTTCACCTGCTACTTCATCAACAAATTGTTGTGGTGTCTTTCCTGCTTCCTGTGCTTTTATTTGTATTTTTTCTCCATGTTCATCTGTTCCTGTTTGAAAATATACATCATAACCATTTTGTTTTTTAAATCTAGCAATGCTGTCAGCAAGTACTATTTCATATGTGTTACCAATATGAGGTTTGCCTGATGTGTATGCAATTGCAGTTGTAATATAATATTTACCTTTATTCATTTTTATCTTCTCCTCCCTATAGTCAAATAAACTGGGTAAATTAAAGCCTCTTAGCTGCAATAGCTAAGAGGCGAATTATCGCGTTACCACTCTCTTTTACACATACCTCACGATATGTGTCTCAATAGGTCATCAACCTTGTAATTTAACGGTTACTCCGTTATACTCTTGCTAAAAACTAGTTCGAGTACAAAGCTCCAAGACCATCTTCATTTTAAAATCAATCTCTGGCTTCCACCTAACCCAGTTCTCTATATCACAATTTTAAAACTACTCTTCTTTTCATTGCTTTATTATTTATTATATTATCTGTATCAATAGTAAAACTATACATAAATATCATAGATTTGTCAATAAATTTATTACAAAATCTTTATCGTATCTATTATCTAAAAGCTTTTTTGGTTATTACATTTTATAACTTAGCATATAATAAAATAGTTAAACATATATCCGTAAATTTTATGTTAATATTCTGGCCGGCTAAATTTAAAGAATAATACTTACTTCATAGTTTTGAGAATACTATTAAATTTAAAGGGGGCATACCCAATGATTTATAACAACCTAAATCCAACACTATCCTCATCTACTCAAAGTAATCTTTCTCTTATCAAGCTTTTGGAAAATTATTTAATTGATAATCCAAGAACTGGGTATCTCATATTTCAAATATATGAATACTCTCTATTATATGGATTACTCCCTATTGTTAACGCCAAAATAACATTGAGTAAACCATTAGGTAACGGTTACTTTATTTCTAAAATTTTAACTACTGATGGTAATGGTAAAACAGAGCCCATATCATTGCCTACTGTTAAAGGTGAATTATCACAAGTTCCGGGAAATTCCAAGCTCCATTCAACATATAATGCTTGCGTGGAAATGACAAATTATTCGACTGTCGATATATTGGATATAAGTATATTTGATTGTATTACATCTATTCAATCTGTAAGATTATTGCCAAAGACTTGTCGCAATACTCAAATCTACCAAGCAAACCCCCAAAATTTATGCGAAATGTGGTAAAAGCTATGGTTATAATTAGTAGGCCTGATGAGCCATTTATCCCGGAAGAAATAACCGTACATGTAGGGAAACCAGATGAACCTGCCGAAAATGTAACAGTTTCATTTCCTTCATATATCAAAAACGTTGCATCTAGTGAAATTTACCCAACATGGCCTGAAGCTGCAATTAGGGCAAATATCCATGCTCAAATTAACTTTGCTTTAAACAGGGTTTTTACAGAGCGTTATAGAAATCAAGGATATAATTTCGATATAACAAATGTAAAGCAACTTGATCAGTCATTCATTCCCGGAAGAGGAATTTTTGAAAATATTTCTCAAATAGTTGACGGAATCTTTAATAGCTATATAGTCAGAAGAGGTGACATAGAACCACTTTTTACTCCCTACTGCGATGGGAGAATTTCAGTTTGTGATGGTTTATTACAATGGGGCACAGTTACACTTGCAGAAAGTGGGTACTCTCCATATGAAATTTTACAATACTATTATGGAGACGATATAGATATTATTACTGACGTTCCAATTGTTGCTAATTTTGAATCGTATCCTCTATATCCTTTGCGATTAGGTAGCTTTGGGCAAGATGTTAGCATAATACAGAATCAATTAAATAGAATTAGTGAAAACTTCCCATTAATCCCAAAGATAGTGGACGCCGATGGTATTTTTGGTGCTAGTACAGAAGCTGCTGTAATAGTTTTCCAAGAAATATTCAATTTAACTCCCGATGGAGTTATAGAAAGTGGAACATGGTATAAGATAAAATATATTTTTAACGCTGTGAAAAAATTAAGTGAGCGTCTCTCGGAAGGTCTCAACCCTGAAGATATTGAAAGTGAATTTCCTGTCGCTTGGCAAGAAGGTGATTCTGGTCTTTGGGTGAGAGTAATACAATACTATGTGCGTGCACTTGCATGCTTATACCCTGAAATTCCGTTAATAGAAATCACAGGATACTTTGGACCAGAAACTACAGAAGCTGTTATAGCTCTTCAAAAAAAATATAATATCATTGTTGATGGCGTAGTTGGCATCCAAACATGGGCTGAACTAGACAAAGATTACAAAAATAACTATACTAAAATACCACGAGAATGTATTGGTTATGAAAATCTGTACCCAGGATATATACTATCAAAAGGAATTGAAGATAGCAATGTAGAATTATTACAAACATTTCTAAAAAAAATTTCAGAAAACTATCCAAATATTCCTACGGTTGAAGTAACAGGTATATTCGACGAACAAACCGATGCTGCTGTTAGAGCCCTACAAAAAGAATATTCAATTGATGTTACAGGATTAGTCGGTCCTGTTACTTGGCCTCAAATAGCAAAGATTTATGAAAGTTTATAACAGTTATTAAAAGAAACCCGAAGATACTATAATTTATTCCAATTATGTATATAATGAGCAGATCAGTTGTCTGCTCATGCATTGAGAATATACCAATTAAGGGGTTATTTTTCTACGTTCTATTATTTTTTTTAATTCTTTTTCTTTTTCTTCTATTATTAATTTTTTATTCACTTTTAGTTCTATTTCTAACGTGTTGATTAGTTCATCAGCAAATTTCAATTTCCATTCTGTCATAATTGGATTATATGTTATGGCATATGCTACTATCTTACCTAAATCAGATTCTATTTTACCTTCGCATGATTGTTCAAAGTCAATTCCATATATTTCTCCATTTTTTATAATGAAATTTCTAAAATTTACATCAGAAAGAATTATTGATTTTTTATAATAGTTAAAAGTTACTTCATAGAATTCTTTCAACCATGTACACAACTTTATAATTATATCTTTGTAATTATATGAATTCTCAATTTCAACTTGTTCATACCAATCTAGTAAAGTTGAATCTCCTAGGTCCTCCAATTCTACGGTATTATTTTCTATTGACAATATCTCAGGAACATTTACATCAAATTTTTTTAACAAATTTAAGTTGTCTGCTTCTCTTTTCATATCTAACAAATTTAGAAATGTTTTAGAAATATATTTTCTATCACCATCAATAATTCTATAAACATCATTTCTCTTACTAAGTAGTTTTATCTTTTGATACATATTTCTATGTCCCCATTTTCCGAATATCCCTCTAATTCTTTGGCTACAGCTTCAACTGAGTTTTGCAATATTTTTTGTACGAAAGGTACCATTTTAATTTCTTTTCCGTTTATTTTAAGTGATACCTCTTGATTATCTAATATGCAATCACTTCTTTTTGCTTTTTTTTCTAATATTAATGAACTGAGCTCTCTACATGTATGTCCACATTTTTGACAGCATTCATCTTTCATATCAGGTAACAATTTAAATACTTTTTCTTCTATTAAATCCACTAACTTTTCTGCATTTGTAATTGAATTTATAACTGGTATCCCTTTATACTCTGTCATAGAATTTGAAATTTGTCCAGATATTGCAAATGTAGTTTCATCAATTCTATCCTCTATACCATTTATATCATGTGCTGTTACAATTTTTGGTGCTGATGTATCTCTAACGCCTTCCATAACAACATAGTCATGGTCATAAAATTTTAAAATTTCATTTACACTTAATTTATGTTGATACATTATATCTGTTTCATAGTGACCTCTTGCAGTCACTAATCTAGAGCCTGCTTCTTTATGTCTGCTTGTATTAGTTCCGTCTGTATCTATTTTAAATTCTTGAAAATGAATTTCTTTTATAGTACCTACTGTATAATTTCTTCTTACAAGTTCTTTTATTATGTTTTCTATGGTTGTAGTTTTGCCTGTACTTGATGTACCTATTACTGAAAAACCTTTCATTTTACACCTCTTTGTTCATTAAATTGTATACAAATATTCATATTGTTTTCATTAAAATAAGTATTGTAGTAACTACTATACTTGAAGCTATAATTATATAGTCTATCTTATTCATTTTTAAAACCATATAGCTTGTTCTAGTTGAATATGCTCTAAACCCTCTCACTTCCATAGCTAAAGACAATTCTCTTGCTTTTAATATGGAATTAGTCACAATTGGAAGCATTATATATTTATAAATTTTAATTTTCTTTTTAAATTTAACCTTTTTTAGATCTATACCTCTAAGTTGTATTGCAATTATCATATCTGACATTTCTTCTTTTAAAATAGGAAGAAATCTAATAGCAATTGAAACCATGAATGCTATTTCATATGGACATTTCCACTGAACTAACCCCTGTACTATTTCTCTGCTAGTAGATGTTGTAATTATTGTAGCTGATACAACTATTATGCTTATCCTTAGAATAAATTGTAAAGCACTTAAAATACCGTAATCAGTAACAATCACAATATTATGAAATTTTAAAATAGGCTGTCCTGTTTTTATTAACATACTCTGAGCTATTGCTATAAAAACCATTAAAATAAATACCTTTTTTAATTTAAAAAACACAACAGCTACATTATTTTTGATTAACAATGAAATAGAAATAGATATTAACAAAATTATAAAAAGCATTGATATATGATCATATATCAAAGCTAAAGTAGATAACAATAAAACTATAACAAGTTTTGGACGAGGATCAATTTTATAATTTTTTATCACTTATAATTTCACCTTCCTCCATATTTATAATTCTATCTCCATGCCTTTCCATAAAATATTCATTGTGGGTTATTATTAAAAAACCTATTTTTTCAACTCTTAGTTTATCTATTACTTGAGACAAAATTTCTACTCTTTCATTATCTAAGGATGCTGTAGGCTCATCTAATATAATATATTTAGGATTGTTCATTAAAACAGATGCTATAGCAAGCCTTCTTTTTTCTCCATAACTTAAGAAAAATGGGTAAGAATTTTTAACATGCTTTAATTCAAACAACTCAAGCATTTTTTCTGCTCGTTTATATACTTCTTCTTTATCATAACCCCTAAGCATAAGTGGAAAAACTAATTCATCCATAACAGAAGTAGAAAAAAGTTGTCTTTCAGGATATTGAAATACATAACCAATCTTTTCTCCAATTTGTCCAAGAGTTAAATTTTTTGTTTCTTGTCCAAATAATTTAACGTAACCTTCATCTGGTTTTAATATACCCATTATAAGTTTAGTTAACGTTGTTTTTCCGCATCCATTTTTCCCAGTAATTACAGTTGATTCATTAACATTCAGTTGTAATGAAAAGTTATTAAATACACTTCTTCCCTTTTGATATTTATAAGTAATGTCATTTATTTCAATATTATTGTGTTTAATTTTAGTATCCATAATACCGCCATTTTAAGTTATAAATGTATTGTTCTATCCGCTATTAATAAGTTTTCTTTATCATGTTCAACCATTATTATTGTTTTGCCTTGCTTTTTTAAATCTATTATCAAATTCTTAATAATTTTTTTACCGTCATCATCAACCCAAGACATTATTTCATCGCAAATTAATATTTTAGGATTTAACATTAAAACAGAAGCTATCGCTACTAATTGCTGTTGTCCACCTGATAATGAATTAGGATTTTCATATCTATACTCTTCCATATTTATTATTTTAAGTATTTTCTCTATTCTTCGGTCTATTTCATTTCTATCCACGCATAGATTTTCTGGACCAAATGCTAGTTCATCTTCAATAGTTGGTGAAAAGAGCTGTGTTGATGGATTTTGAAATATCATTCCTACACTTATAGCCATTTCTGCTCTTGACATAAGTTTGATATCTCGTCCAAATATTTTAACCTCTCCACTATATTCACCTTCGTATATGTTTGGAATTAAACCACATATACAATTACATAGTGTACTTTTTCCTGAGCCACTCGCCCCGCAGATAGCAATTATTTCTCCTTCATTTACAGTTAAATTTATATTTTCCAACGTCTTCTTTTTTTCATTTTTATATTTAAAGTTTAAGTTTTTTACTTCTACTGCTTTCATTTAATTACCTCTATTTTTGTTAACCATTTACATCTTCTATTGCTAAACTTATCAAAGACAACTATTGATTCATATGGTCCTCTTCCATCTTCTTCCCTGCTTTTTAAAAACTTCCCATCTTGTTTATAGGTAATATAAACATTTTTATCTAATAGAACTTCTTCTATTGAATATGCAACAGAATATCCATCTACTGCGCTTAATACAATAGCTTTCTTATCAGATAAATCAATATTATATCTCTTTAATATATTTTTTAATTGTACCCCTGTATAATTCTGCTCCACGGGGTCAGTTGTAGACGTATCAAGTACCGCCTTGAAATTTTCAACTGTGCTATTATAAATATCATTAATTCCAATAACTATCTCATTGTCTCCATTTAATAAAACTATTTCTGCATTTGCAAGAATTTCTTTTTGTTTTTGAATTGATGGTTGCGACAGTTTTATTGAAACAATCATAATCACAAATAAAACTATTATCACAAATGAAACTACAAACACTCTCTTATTCATATCATTCCCCTATTATAAAATATGGTACTATCATATCTTCAAACCTACACTCACCATGATTTCCACCATCATTTGTATCATGCATACCATGATCAGCTGTTAAAATTATAGATTCACCCCATGTTTCACTTAGTATTTGTATATATCCGTCTACTTTTTTTATGTAGCTTAATGTTTTATCAGACTGAGTACCATATGAATGCCCTCTATCATCTATTCCATGAAAATGAACAAATACTAAATCATAATCACCACTTGCAGCATCTAGGCAGCTATGAAACATCTCATCATCTGTATCAGAATCCTTATTTAAATCTAAATGTAGAATTGGTTCTATTTCTGTATTTAGAATTTTTATATCACTTTCTAACAATATAGCTTTTTTCCCTTTTTCTAGAGCATATGCAAATATACTATCTACATTCATTTCACGCACACTTCTATCATGAACGCCATTAATATTAGGTGTTTGACCTGTAATCATAGCCGCATATCCAGCATTAGTGACTGGAGTATAAACACTAAGAGCCGTATGCTTATAATATTGACTTAGAAATGGTATATAATCTTTTTCTTTTACCAATTTATACTCATTGTATCCAAACCCATCTAACAAAACTACCATGACCTTTTTATCATTATCTATATAATTTTTAGTCTGATAATAAACATCTGTAATGCTTTTATTATTTGATAAATAAATACCAACAATATTTTCTATAGTATTTTTTTTATCTATGCTAGTACAAAAAACTCCATCTCTATTTTTTCCTATAAACACATCCGAGGTCATCTTGCAAGCTTCCCCATCTGCTTTAATTACAGTTATATTTCCAATTGAAACATCACTAACAATGGATTTCAGCAAAACGCCTTTGTCATTTTCAGGCTCATAGTTTAATAAATAATTTTGATTATCATCAAATATATTTATACTATGCTTTGCAATTGTATCTTCAATTGTTTCTTTATAACTCGTATTTAAAAATATTTGATATCCTATCACAATAGCAAATATTATAAAAAGATCAGCAACAATAATTTTCATATTTTTATTCATACGATATCCCTCTATATATTTATATTCATTTTTTCTAGACCTTTAATAATACTACTAGCTATGATTCCTCCAACAGCACCAGAAAAGGCAGCACTTGATAACATAAGCATAACAGCTAGACTTGGAAGTCTGAAAAACATTATGTTAGATATGAATGTTCCTAATATATTAGCAAACATACATCCAAAGACATAATGCAAAATATTGTAATTTTTGTTTTTGGCAAGTAAAAACACTAGGTCAACACAAAGACCTGGTAATGTATATGATACTATTGACATAATTCCATGAGATCCCATAGCGCCCGTAGCAATTACCAATATAGCTTGCACTATACCGATAAGTAGTCCTGTGCCAAATTTCTTAACCAAACCTACTCCTATGACAATCCACAACATATAAAAACCGCCTGCTATAGCTCCGCCTGGTATAAATAATGGACCTGTAATAATATGTACCAATGGTACTACTATTGGTTTAGTTGCTACCCCTAAAGCTGAAACAATTGCTATGATAGTTAAATTAAAAACTGAAAAGTTATATAGTAATGTTTTTTTCTTATACATATTTTTTCCTTTTTAAATTTATTGATTAATTATAAGATTATTCTATGATTATTTCAACAACATGTTTGCACCAACGCTGGCTAAAAGCATCACGCCTAATAACAATTTGATACGGTCCACTTCCACCTTGCTTTTGCGATTTTAAAAATTCACCATCTCTTTTTAAAACTAAATAAACATTGTTAGGTTCATAAATTTCCTCCATGTCTAATACAACCATATATCCATCTAATGCATTGAAAGTAATTTTACTTTTGCCAGATAAATTAATATTTAACGAATCAAACAACTTAGTTAGCTCTATTCCTGTAAACTTGGTTTCAAATGGCTTATTTCCACTACTTCTAACAACTGCAGGAAATTCGACCACTGAATCTAAATCAAGGATATGACCTTGTCCAACACTATAAGAAGTAGTATCATTTTGAATTTCTAATAAAAATGTTTTATTTTCATTATTTGTACATGAAGTTATAAAAATTATCATAGTAAATATTGTTGCAATTAATTTTTTATTATTAAAAAGAGTTGATTTCATTTTTCCCACCCATAATTTATTTATTGCTATCAATTGCTTTGCTTACAGCATCTCTAACTGCATTAATCATACCCCTGCTAGATACAGTTGCACCACTGACAGAATCTACACCAATATTCTGTTCTTCGACTATTTCCCCGGAAATAATTTCAAATACTTCCTCATAATATCCCGAAGTTTCGCTGTGTTTGTCTACAACTATTTTATTTATTTTATTGTCATTTACGTATATTTCTACTTCAATTTTTCCACCAAATCCCATACCTTCACCAGTGTATGTTCCATTTTCAATTGTACCTATCCTTTCAGCTATAGTACTTCTTTTGCTTAATGGCATTATGGGTAATATAAAATAAATTCCAAGTAGTATAATCATACTTATTATTACATATGGTATGCTTTTAATTATTTTGCCTGCGAATTTTATTGTGTACCCTTCCCCTCCTTTGAAACACTCTGAATTTACACATTTCAAACAATTTATGCACTCTGGCGATATTTCAATATTTTTAATATCCTTTGTTTGATTTGAATTTGGGAAATCTGATACATTTATTGTCTTTTTTGTTTTTTCAACATATTCTGCATTATCTATATCTACTGGGCAATCTATTGTACACTTTTTACATTCCCTGCAACCTGCACTACTAACTACCTTTAATGGACCAATTGCATAAAATAATGCTTGAACTGCACCAAGAGGACAAAAAAATCTACAAAATAATCGCTTTATAAACAATGATAAAATAATGATAAGAAATAATATCAAAGTACCTCTGATAAATTTAAATCCCATAAAAATATTTAAATAAGCTACCCAAGGTGAATAAACTGATACAACCATACCCATTTTTAAAATACTTAACACTAATACAAAAATTAGTATAAAGTATTTGATAATTTCAGGATTAAAATGTCTTACTCTGCCAAAATGAATTTCTTTAATGTTTAATTTTTTACCTATATATTTAAAAAAATCCTGCAACGCACCAATTGGACAAATGTATCCACAGAAAAATCTACCCATAAATAGAGATGTGCATAGTATGGCAATTGTCAAAGCAATACTTCTGCTTATTCCCCGAAAGCTGTAAGTTATATCAGTAAATGCTGATTTAAGAGTACTCCAACCCCCATATGGATTCATATCACCTACAGATAAAATTTTAACACTTATAATATCTTTTATATACATATAATATGTACAACAAATTATAATTACTGCTAGGGTTATTGCAATTTGAATAAAATTACGAAGTTTTAGCTTCATTACATTCAATCCTCAATAAATCTATTAACACCTCATCAGTGCCATCATACAATACTACTTGATTATTGTTGTTTGTAATATAACATTTTAATAACTCATCTAAAGTTAATGTAATTTTTATTCCATCAGAATTAACTGCTGTGAATTTGCTATTATCATTCCATCTCATCCCAGCTGTCAATAAAACATCCTCTAACAGCAAGCCTTCTAATCCATCTATAGTTTTAGTTCTTACTACTTCTTTCATTTTATCAGGGAAGATTACGGCATCTTTTGTTGTAGAAAAATGGCTCATATTTTTTACATTCATGCCAAGCTTAAAGTTTGGAGCTATATTCATAGGAGCATTTTCTCCTTCAACTTTAATAAAGTACCTTTGTCTAACTAAAGATATAGTTTCATTTTTAATCAGTCCATCTTCTGAAACCATAGTAAAGAAACCTTTTAAATCAACTGAATCAAATTTATTAAGAATTTTACCTACTTCTATAGATTTGTCTTTGTTTCCATAGTATTCATAATAATATGGTTCGATATCTCTTGTCAATGCGTCAAACATATATACTTTACTTATTTGTTTTGGAGACACTTTTAAGTATAAATCTATATTCGAAACCATCTTAACCCAATATGGACCCATCTCATTTGGAATAACAACTCTTATAGGTTTCTCATCCTTCTTAATTTCTTTACCATCAAATTTCCACCCAAGAATTAATTGATTTGCATCAAGTTTTTCCTTATCCACCATTGTATAATACCCATCTCTACCGTTTATCCCAATTCCTTGATAATCACTTAATTGTATTCCTTCTTTTTGTAGAACTTCGCTAAGAGTTGGACCTTGCACATGCATATTTGTTTTTGTACCAGTGGTATTAATTAATATTACATCTTCTTCAATTTGTTCATATTCTTTAAGATTATCTGAATTTATCCTAACTGTTCCGCCTTCCCAATTAATAGAAAAACTGTTTTCATCCTTTTGCCACATTTCTTGTGAAACAACATCTGAAACTTTTTCCATTTCAATATTATTATTAAGATATTGGTATGCTCCAATTGCAGAATTAACACCATTCACAACCGCTTGGGAACTAACAGTTGCTCCTGTGACTTGTATTATATCCTCAGGTTTTTCCTTGTCTAAAACAACTAGATTTAAATATTTAACTAAATCCATATTTTTAAATCTCTCTAAAAACCAATCACTTTCAATATGTTCAGCATAATCTAAGGATTCTTCATGTGAAAGTATTTTTATTCCCTTCAATGTATCCTTGTCCATATCCATTGCTGCTAATAACTCTATTGGGCCATTATATCCTACGCTACTAACAATATATGCTGATATTTTCCCGTCTACTTCATAGGCTCTTTTAACAGCGGGAAAATTTAGAGATATAAACATATTGTCACTTGTGTTTTTTATGAGCTTTATTTCCTTCGCATTCGGATAAAATGCTTTTACCTGTTGCTTTTCTTGTTTTCCTTCATCATTGAAAAAAAACAAAACTCCAACAACAGCTACTATAATTATAATTAGAACTAAGTAAACTTTCCTATTTTTCATAGCATACCTCTATATTTCTTTATTGTTGTTATTTTTAAAATCTGGCTAACTAAACATTGTACAATATATTTATTCAACTATTATTTTACTTATATTTGAAACCCACTGAGGTTTGTTTACGTCTCCTGCTTCTTTTTGTCCTACAACTAATTTAAATGGAGCACCTTCCGAGTCATCATATTCTACATTATTTTCTTCCCATGCAATTATCATAGGATAAAGCATGTCTTCGTTTTGTTCATCTATATAATCCTGTTTTTTTACTTGTTCTAGAGTAAATACCATTTTATAACCATCATCTGCTAGAATAGTTACACTGGTTGCATCTTCAGATATTTCGGCTTTCTGTTCTAATAAATTCCAAAGCTTTACACCTTTAAAATGAAAATATGCTTTTGTACCAAAGCTATTCAAAGCAAAAAAATCTGCTTCAAAAATTATATCATCCATTGATTTTAAATCTTTTACAGTTAGTTGTATTTCATTTTTTACATTACCTTCAACACTAAATGAGACATCATTATCTTGATTCTCATCTTTCTCATCTTTCTCATCTATTATTTTATCTTCATCTTCTTTGATTGTTATTAAATCTTTTTCTTCCTGATTTACTTCTTGATTTATAATATTATCTTTTTCATTGTTATTTGTACTTTCTATTTCTTCTGTTATGTTATTTTCAACGCTATTTATATCATTTGTTGTCTGTTGTATCTCAGATTCTATGTTTTTATCAGCTTCATTATTTTCTATTACTTCATCTTCTTGCTTTTTTTCATCTGTTTTTTCTGTTTCTACTTGATTCAATTTACCCATTTGAATTTCATTTGCTGAATCTAATTCTTTTTCCTCATTAGCAGTATGTTCTTCGGATGAATTAGGAACTTCTAGAGTTTCAACATTACTTTTAGGAGAACATCCTGAGGTTACAATTATAGTTATTAAAAATATAACCGCTAGTTTATTTAGTATATTCATATTTTCCTCCCATTAAGGAATTTTACAACTTAATTCAATAGGAGAATTTCTGATTCTCCTATTGAATATTAACTATCTTTCTATACTAATACTCTAAAAATCTCAAGAGCATAACTGCCGCTTGTGCTCTTGTCGCTTTCTCTTTCCCTCCAAAAACATTATTTGGAAGTCCCTTTATTATTTCTGCTTTAGTGGTCAATGCTACTGATGATTGCGCCCATAATGATACATTGTCACTATAGCTTGAAAGTAAATCCTTTATTTCATCCGCTGTTAGCTTTTGATTTATTTGAGTAGCAATTATTGAAGATATTTCTTCTCTTGTTATATATCCATTTGGATTAAACGAACCATCTTCATAGCCCTTAACCACTCCATTTTCAACAGCTAGTAATATATCTTTAAAAAACCAATCACTTGATTTCACATCTTTAAATACCAACTCAGAATTATTAGTTGTTTTCAAATCAAACACTCTAGCTGCAAGAGAAATAAATTCTGCTCTTGTTATATTGTCATTTGGTCTAAACTCATTGTTATTTCCATTTATATAGCCAAAAGCGGACATTTTTTCTAAATCGCCTTTAGCCCAATGGGATCTAATATCGTTAAATGTTTTCGCTTCTTTAAGTACTGCCAAACCACCATTAGATCCAACTACTGTTTTGCCATCAACTTCTTTTAAATAATATATGTTATCCCATTTCTTATTAGGAAAAACAGTTGTTGAATTTATTTTTTCAGAAACTTCTCCTATTTTATCACAAACTAAAACTCCACTTAACTTAGTTGAAATATATAATTTCCCATCCTTAGACACATGAACAAATCGTATATCATCATCAGTGCTAATGCCTGGATAAAGTTGTTCTGCTGTATAAACTGTTCTAACACCATCTAATACGTAATCCACTTCTCCATGTCCTTGTCCAGTGTAGTTTCCAGATCTAGTTACCCAAACTCCTCCTTTGTCATCCATCGAGATACTTCTAACCCAATTTCCTCCATAGCTTTTGTTCTCAAAATTTGTGTAAGTAGTAATTTTTCCATCTGAATCTATATGCTGATATGCGCCTTTACATACCATATCTGTACCTTCACCGTTTGCTTCAACAAAAAATCCTAACCATACTCCGCCTTTTCTGTCTAACTCAATTGCATCTATTGAATCTAACAAAAGTCCAGTTGTCTTATCATATACTGTCCAATTTTCATCTTTATCCACATGTACTGCTCCAAGTCCTGTACCTATCCACAATCCTCCATTGCCATCATGCTCTATTTCTTGAACAAAATCCGAAGGTAATTTTGAATTAGTTGTATTAATTAAATTCCACATATTATCTTTTTTAACCAATATACCTTTAGGAGTTTCAGGTCCTCCTATAGCCATCCAAAGTTCGCCGTTTTCTCTTTGAACTATTGCATAAGATGTGTCAACTTTAACCGCTTCACCTTTTTCTGTAATTATTTCTTTGTATAAGTTCCACTCACCTTTTGGACTTCTAACAGAAACACCACCATTGTTTGTTCCAATCCACATATTGCCTTGTGAGTCATATTCCATACTTCTCACACTAGCCTCTGGGAGCTCTTTACCTGTGTCATTTCTAAATGTAATCCATATTTTATTTAAATTAGAATTTAAAGAAACATCCTGTTCTTTTTCTTGTTCAGCAAAAGTTAAATCTTTTACATCTTTAATATCTGGTGCTTCATAATCTCCAGTTCCAACTACAATACAATCTGTCCACTTAACCCACATTGATTTATTTTCTTCAATTATAAGTCTCAATGGTCCATATGCGTTATTATTTGCATATCCTATATCTCCTTCATTTCCTACAAGAGGGTAACCATCTACAGCATATGCTAAAATTATGTCTTTTATTTTCCCCTGTGAATTTGTAACTCCATTCACAACTTGTTCATTACTTTTTAATATTTGATTGTAATTAGCCCCGCTAAAAATCCTAATGCTAGGTACATCAACCTCATCTTTAATTCCTACAACTTTTGATATAATAGCCCACAAGTTTATTCCTTCAAATTCATGGATTCCATCACCTGTATACACATCTCTAAGAGCATACTCTGTCATAGCTTCCACTTGACCTAAAGTAAATGTCATTGGTTCTTTTACTTGAGAACCAGTAACTCTTAAAGCAGGCATATCTTTGTAAGTTTCATATACTCCTTGATTATGCTTCCAGCTTGAATTTTCATCTACTTGTATCTGAGTTTTTTCACCACCAGCAGTTGTCTCTGTGCCTTCTGACGCATTATTTAATGCTTTTCCTTCACCTATAATTATTTCTTTGGCAAATTGTACTTGATTAGAACCATTTGTATGTTGATAATTTGTTTTCCCGAAAATTATTCTTAGTGGACCACCATCATTTCCAATACCGGCATTATATCCAGCATCATTAGGACGTGTAACATAAGGATATCCGTTAAATCCATACGCTACTAATACAGGTGCACCAGTATACAATGGTTTAACATCCTTGCCATTAAATTCTCCGTCGCCCTTATCATATACACTTTTTTCGTAGTAACCATACAATGAATCATCTTTAATTTCTTTGATTGTCATCGGAGGAAAATTATAATTATCGGCAGCTATAATTTGAACCTTTGTATTTTCATTTATTTTTGGGTTCATGCCTGCTTTTAAAAGCAGATCCCATAATGGTACTCCCTTATATGTATTGTAGTACCAAAAATACTCACTGTTAGATAAGCTATATTCTTTTGATATCTGTAAATTTTTCATTGCTTCAATATCTGATACTTTATATCTTACTTCTTTACCTATTCCATCACCATGTATAATTAATTCATAGTCCTTATACTTTGAATCGTTATAAGGGGCATATGAGTGTTCGAAAATATTTTTCGCATCACGCTCTTCTATGTAAATATATGCTACATTTGAAAATTCTTTTACTGAAGATTCTTGTTGTTCCGTTACTAGCTTAAAGCAACCATTATCATTATATTTTTCATCTTTATACCCAACATCGGTATCTAAAAATACAAGAGGTACTTCATTTATACCATATGCAATCATATATTTTTCTGCATCTTTTATAGGGCATGCAAGAATTGTTTTTCTTGATTTATCTTTAAAAATAATATTACCTGCATTATCTTTTGCTTTTACAAAATTTTCGATTAAATATTTAACATTTATTCCTTCATAGGAATTTTGAACAACTTCGCCATTTATTCTTTCATTGTAAACAACTTTTTTTTGACCAGCAGTTTCCTCTTCTATTTGTCTCATGGATATAGCTCTATAGCCTTCTACTCCAGGCCCTTCGATAGTAAGAGTTGCACCTGTTATGGCATCTATATTGTAAGGAGCCCCACTATAACTAATATGTTTGTATGTGGATTTAGCATCTACACCTATATCATAATCTACAGTATTATTTGTTTTTTCTTCACCAACAGTTATAGTAACAATTCTTTTCCCCCATTGTGACATATTCATATCATCAATACTTGATTGTCCAAATACAAGCTTAGGAAAATCCTTATCTAAATCATTTTCTGTTATAGCTTTATCATCCCATTTAACGGGTGGATTAAAGCTATCCTTTGGAAAATCGGCTAAAACTGTTGTATACATAGCAATTAAGGGAGAAGATTTTATTTTAAAATTTTCTGTAAAATCACTATAATAGAATGTATTTTTTAGCTCACTAACTTTTTTCTTAAACTCTGCTCCATCTGAACATGTGAACTTTATTTCGTAATCTTTATCAGTTTTTAAATTATCTATTCCAATGAGTTCAAACAAATCATAACCCTTTGTTTTAATAATTTTATGAAAATTAAGACTGTTGTTAGTAGAATAAGTTCGTTCAACTAATTTATATTTTGACCAATCGGATGGTGTAATAGTAATATCTTGATTTATACCTGTTCCTGTTATTAACATGCTAGCATTTACAGTTGCCTCTACAGAAGTAATATTTATTAATGTACCCTGTGAAAATATCATAGCAGCTACTATTATCCAAGTAATAATCCTTGTTTTTTTAATATTCATGAAACCTCCCCCTTATATTTTTATATGTAAATGAGCGAAAGCCCTATTTAATTATTAGCTGTCGCTCATTGCAATTATTATAGATAATTTTTATTTAAAGAGTGTTCTAAATACTACAACTGCAGCTTCTGCACGATTTACATTTTTAGCAGGCTCAAAGTTGTCACCTGTTATATCAACAAAAACTCCCTCTGCTTCTAACCATGCTACAGACGATCCTGCCCACTCTGCAACTTCAGACTTGTCAGCATATGCTGACTTATCCATAACAAATTTTGCTAATTTTTGTTCTGAAACTTTATCTAGCTTTACTGCTGCTCTTGCTGCAACAGATGCCATTTCTTGTCTAGTTATTGTTTTATCAGGTAGAAATGTTCCATCAGTATTTCCTTTGAATAAACCTGCTTCAACTGCTGCTTGTACATATTTTGCGTGCCAATCACCACTAGCTATATCGCTAAATCCACCAGTGTAATCTTTTTGTTCAAGATTCATGCCCATTACCATCATTGTACAAAATTGTGCTCTTGTAAATTCCCCTTGAGGCATGTATAATCCATTACCCATTCCTTTAACTACACCTTTTTCAACTAATTCATTAATTGCCTCTTCTGCAAATTTATATTCATCTGTAATATCTGTAAACGATACTGCATCTGTAGTTGTTTCTGTTGTTGTAGGTGTCTCAGTAGTTGTAGTTGTTTCTGGTGTTGTAGTTTCTTCAACAACTTCTATCGCTTCTCCAATAGTTATATTGGATATGTATTTAAAAACTGTTCCAAATTCGCCAGTTTCTTTTTGTTTTCTATAAATAGTTACAGAATCTTTTTGTTCTCCATCTATTTCGTAAGCTAAAACATATTTTAAATCACTATTCTTAATATCCATAAGATTTTGTGGATCTATTGGATAGCCATCTGATGCCTCGAATATAACTTCTGCATTATCAGCCTCAGCATTAGCTTTTTCACTTAACAAATATGATAAGCTAACTCCTTTAACTTTAGCGGTTTTTTCTCCTGTTTTACTGTTATAAATATAATCATCTTCAATTTGACCTTCTGCTGGTACCGCTTTCAAATCATCAATAGTTAAATTAAGTTCTGTACCTACTCCAACTCCAACAATTGAAAGTGCATAATTTCCTGCATCTGCAAACGCGGAAGCTTGTGACAATATTAGTACTATTGCCAATACTAGTGTTATTAATTTTGTTTTTTTACTAAACATATTTTCCTCCATTTTAATAGTTATTTATTTAATTTAGATACCTAAATTTAAATCAAAAAAACAGCATCCCTAATGGAAATGCTGCAAAATACTAATTCTCCTTTCCATCAGGAGGCATGAACGTTTCCAATCATACCCTATCGGTATAATAACCGTAAAAAAATTCTTAGGTGATTATACTCGGAGTTGTAACTTTTGTCTAATTGTATCACAATCTGGATTTATTGTAAATATTATTTCGAGATACTTACTATTTTAATATTACTATTTATAGATTTTGACACTTAGTATTTTCTATTATTTTAGTTATTGTATTTATCTATAAATTAAACGAATAAATATTAGTATTTTTTCAGTGTTTGCTGTTTTCTCTCAAATTTCAAGCTTTGCAACAATTACTTTATTAAATTATGAAAATTTATATCACTTTCATCCAATTTCAATACCGTTTGTGCCCTTTTTTCATTATATGTTTTTTATATTTATACATATATTAAGCAAATTGTATAACTACATCTATATTATAATATAAACATCCTAAAAAAATGTGATATGTTTTTTTAATTATACTAAACTTACGCAATTCGCTTGTTTGCACTTTAATTAGCACTATTTAGTACTATTCTTAAAAATTATATAATTTTTCATTTATTGAATTCTATTTTTCAAACGGAAATTTAAATGGTAATTCTAGTTCATCTCTTACTACTATCAAATCTTTTTGCACAGACTCTCCAATTGGAACCCCTTTATCTTTTCTTTCCATCCAACATAAGTATTCTTTTTCACCTGCTGTGTAAATTTGCTTTTCACCTTTAGCAAGTTTTGATGAGCGTAAATCTCTCAGTATATCACCTGTTATTTTTTTAAATACATCTGCTCCCATGAAAGCTTCTGTATCTATAGCAATAAAAAAATGTCCTAAGTGATATGGGGTTTTTTCTCCTTTATCTCCTATGCCTGTGAGCATACGCATGTAATTGCCTGCCTGTAGTGCAGAAGAAAGTATTTCAACTACAGTGGCATAACCATAACCTTTATATCCACCCATTTCTTCTCCAATCCCACCAAGGGGTGCAAGAGCAGCTTTGCCTTTTGTTAAATCTATTAATATTTGGTCACTATCTGTCATAGCTTCACCATTTTCATCTATAACCATTCCTGATGGCGTATCTTTATTGTTACGGGCATAATATTCTATTTTTCCACGCTGTGTAATACTTGTTGCACAATCTAGTACAAACGGAAACTCTTCATCTGTAGGCATCCCGAATGTCAAAGGATTTGTCCCAAGCATATTTTCAACGCCAAATGTAGGTGCTATAGATGGTCTTGCATTGGTGCCTGTGATTCCAATCATATTTTCTTTTGCAGCCATAGTTGCATAATAACCTGCAATTCCATAATGTGTAGAATTACGTGCCACCACCATTCCCATTCCGTATTTCCTTGCTTTATCTATGGCCATATTCATTGCTTTATGAGCAACTACCATGCCCATTCCATCATTACCATCTACAACTGCTGTTGTAGCTGTCTCTCTAATTATTTCAAATTTTGTTACAGGTTGTTGAATTTTAGCTTTAATTCTATCTATGTAAATTGGTTTAAATCTATTGCATCCATGACTTTCAATTCCCCTTCTATCACTTTCCATTAAAATATCAGCACATATCTCTGCATCTTCTTTAGGTACCCCCACTTTTTCAAATGCACTTACCATAAATCTACCAATCAAATCCCATGATATATATATTTTATCTCCCATAGTTTCTCCTTTATTTTCAATATTATTTAAAACAAACGACTAATTAGCGTATATACTAAGAATCCTGCACCCAGCAAAATATACATCATCATTCAAGGAGGGCACATTTTATACCATGGTTTCTTTTCGTTTTTCAAATAATCATCTCCTCTTGAACAAATTTGTATTAAGTTTTCATATTCCAAAATCCGTATTAATATTATACCATAATTAGTAGAATTATTAAATATAAATCAAAAATATATAATTTATTATACAAAAAAAGCAGGGATAGTTACTCCCTACCTTTTTTAAAATATAAATGCTATGCACTTAATTATAGCAACTATTATCCCTATAATAATTGCAGGTATTAATAATATTGTTATTAGACCTATACCTAATGGTATTAACATTATAAATACTACTAACCCTACCAATGCGCCAAGAATCGTAAACAATATTTTAAAGAATACAACACCCGCAGTTAATGCAGCTGCTATAAAAACAAAGAAAACAACAATACCTAATAATAATTCCATCATAACGCTCCTAATAAAATTTTATACTTTACTATATTATATTACAATTTTATACTTAATTCATTTAAAAGTTCTTAATAATTTATTAGAATATGATTAAAAATAATAAAATCAATAATATTAATTGCGTAAATTTTGTTTAATTATTATGATAATAATGATATAATATATTATCATAATTAAAAGGGGTCTAAAATGATTGATTTACACATTCATTCTATATTTTCAGATGGTACAGATTCCATTGATGATATTTTAAACATTGTTAAAGAAAAAAATATTCCTACTATAGCATTAACTGACCATGACACTACATTCGGAGTTAGTGATATAATAAGCAAAGCCTCAAAAGAAAATATTAAAGTCATCCCTGGTATAGAAATCTCATCCGTTTCAAATAACCATATGATACATATACTAGGATATAATATAGACATAGAAAATTCACAATTAAAGGAGCTTTCAAAAATAATTGGTACTTATTACACCAAATGTTTTTGCGAGCAGTATAGTTGGCTTCATAAGAATCATATTGTAGATTTCGACTTAGATAAAATACTCATGTTTGCAAGCTATAAACAAGCTGTTGCACCTTCAGATATATTAAAAGCAATGATAGCTGATGGAGCACCATATACTCTTAAAGATTGGCCGGAATTTTATAAAACAAAAGTACGACAACATCCAGTGAATTTTATAGAGAATTTCCCAATTCATCCTTCAGAAGCTGTTGAAGTTATAAAAAATGCAGGTGGTATATCGTCTTTTGCCCACCCAGCACGAATAGGTAGTGATGATTTAAAGGAAATGGAACTAATACTTCCATATGGACTTAGTGGTTTAGAGGTTTATTATCCCTATCACGATGAAAAATTAATCAAGCGATATGAAGACTTTGCAAACAAGAACGACTTAATAAAAACTGGTGGAACTGATTGGCATGGGATTGAGTTGACCACATGGGATGCAGAAATAGGTGATTATGGAATAAAAGAATTGTGGAACTAAAAAAGAACAAAAAATTTAAATAAATTTTTGTTCTTTTTATATTTATAGTTAATATCACTTCATAAAATTTTCTATATCATTAACAGTTTTTATTATATCTTTTGAAAGATTTATATTGCCATCTTTGGTTACCCAAATATCGTCTTCGATTCTTATTCCTATACCTTCTTCTTTTATATACAATCCTGGTTCAACTGTATATACATTGTTTTCTTGCATGATCTTATCTCTTCTTCTCAAATCATGTACATCAAGTCCAAGTGGGTGTCCTATACCATGATAGTAATATTTTTCAACATCTGAATCATCATTAATTAGTTTCAAGGTTTTTAATCCTCTTGCAAAATGTGCTTTAACTGCATCATTTACCTCTGTTTCCAATGCACCTACATGCATTTTATCAAATGCAACATCTTGAGCTTCTAGAACAATGTTATAAATGTCTTTTTGTCTTGGAGTAAATTTGCCATTAGCTGGATATGTCCTTGTTATATCTGAAGCATAATTATTTGATAATGCTCCTAAATCTAAAAGTATTAAATTTCCATCATCTATTTTATTAAGCAAATCTATGTAATGAAGTATAACTGCATTTCCTCCAGATGCTCCAATTGTTTTAAAACTAGGCTTTGAACCACGAAGCATAAGTTGATATTCAAAGTCAGCTTTTACTTGGTATTCAAATTTTCCTGGTTTTAAATTCTTCATAACAAATTCTAATGCATCTTTTGTATAATTTATAGCTGTCTTAATTTCTTTTATTTCCTCTTCTGACTTTGAACCTCTTAAACTTGTTACAATATCAAGGTAATTCAAAAGCCTCACAGTCGGAAACTGCTTCCTTATTATAGCAGAAAGCTTTCTATATTCATCATAAGATTCACCAAGTTCAGTTATATGTGATAATATGTACACATTATCTGGCCTATCTGCTGAGCATAATCTTTTTGCAAACAAAACATTAAATTCATTGCTGTTTTGAATTGTTTTTATGCCAGAAATTTCTGCTGCTTCCTCTTTACGAAGAAGTATGCCATACCATTTTTCAAACATTTCATTTACAGGTGGTATAAACAACTCTTCTGTTACTTTACCTGCTATTTTATTTATTAATAGAATCATATTTTCTTTATTGATTCCAGTTAAATAAAAAAAGTTTCTATCTACGGAAAATTCATATTCCTGATCCGCACTTTGTCTTGGTGCCTTTCCTGAAAAAAATACAGCTGTAGAATTGTCCTCCATTTGTTGTGCAAAATTATTTCTGTTATTAACAAAAAAACTTGTGTTCATATACTTCCTCCAATTTATATTATTAAAAACCACCCTAATTAATGTGTTAGGTTTTACTTAAGTAAAATTATGCGTAATTTTTAGACCTTTCAACAGCCTTTTTCCAACCATTGTAGAGCTCATGTCTCTTTTCATTATTCATTTGAGGTTTAAATTTTCTATTTATGCTCCAATTTTGAGAAATTTCCCCTTTTGATTTCCAAAATCCAACTGCAAGTCCAGCTAGGTATGCTGCACCTAGGGCAGTAGTTTCTGTTACTTCAGGTCTTTCAACATTTACATCAAGTATATCCGATTGGAACTGCATTAAGAAGTTATTAGCTGTTGCACCTCCATCTACTTTCAAAGCTGTTAAATTAATTCCTGAATCCTCAATCATTGAGCCTATTACATCTTTAGTCTGATATGCTATAGATTCAAGTGTTGCTCTGATAATATGATTCCTATTTGCACCTCTTGTTAAACCAAGTATCGCTCCCCTAGCATACATATCCCAATGTGGTGCTCCAAGTCCAGTAAATGCAGGAACTACATAAACTCCATTAGTATCTGCAACTTTGCTTGCAAAATATTCAGAATCTGCGGCATCACTTATAATTTTAAGTTCATCTCTTAACCACTGAATTGATGCTCCCGCTACAAATATAGAACCTTCAAGCGCATATTCAACTTTGTTATCTATACCCCAGGCTATAGTAGTTAAAAGACCATTATTTGAAGTTACAGCCTTCTCTCCCGTATTCATCAACATAAAACAACCAGTTCCATATGTGTTTTTAACCATTCCTTCTTGGAAACATAATTGTCCGAAAAGTGCCGATTGTTGATCTCCCGCCATACCTGATATTGGTATTTCTTCTCCAAATAATTCTTTATATGTATTAGCATAATATTCTGATGACTGTACAACTTTAGGTAAAATTGACTCTGGGATATTTAATTCTTTTAAAATTTTTTCATCCCAACTCAAACTTTTTATATTATAAATCATTGTTCTAGAGGCGTTGGAATAATCAGTAATATGCATTTTACCTTTTGTTAAATTCCAAACAAGCCATGAATCAATTGTACCAAATAGAATATCTCCTTGCTCTGCTTTTTCTCTAACACCTTCAACATTATCTATTATCCATTTAATTTTAGTTCCTGAAAAATAAGCATCTATTATTAAACCTGTATTTTCTTTTATGTAATCAGAGTATCCTTTTTCTTTCAAGTCATCACAAATATCAGCAGTACGTCTACACTGCCATACAATAGCATTATATACAGGAACTCCTGTATTTTTATCCCATAGAACTGTTGTCTCTCTTTGATTAGTTATTCCTATGCCCGCTATATCCGCTGGGTCCGCATTTATTTTTTTCATTGCTTCTTTTGCAGATGCTAGTTGAGTTTCCCAAATCTCCATAGGATTATGCTCTATCCATCCTGGTTGTGGATATATTTGTGTGAATTCCTTCTGAGATGAACTAATTATAGAACCGTTTCTATCGAAAATTATAGACCTAGAGCTTGTAGTACCTTGATCTAATGCAAGTATGTATTTCTTACTCATGAAAACTTCACCCCTCATATTTTTTTATAATACATTTATAATTATTATATATTAATAAAATCAAATAATCAATGATACAAAATTGCTATACTGATATATATTGCTATTCAGCTGTACCAAAAACAAAAAAGATAGAACAAATAGTAATTCTACCTTTTTTATAGTTATAATATCTCTTTTTAATTACTCCCTTCAATTACTATTGAAATCATCAAAGAGAATATATATATGACTATGCAACCTACAAATATTATTAATAGATTATGTGCTACTAAGTTTAATATTACAATTACAAAATCTATAATAGGTTTTAGTATTTGTATATTTCTAAATAGATTCATAACTAAAGGAATAAATATCAAACAGTAAAATATTATTAAATTTATAGCATGCATTTTTAAATATCCCATTTTAAAATAAAATGGAAAAAAAACAGAAAATAGAGTAATATTAAACATAAAACTATTCGCAAGACTTAAAATAGTTATAGATATATTTTTATCTAATATTGATTTTATAATTGGAAAAACACTGCCAACTAGTGATACTATCAAAATTATTATTAAACAAAAAAGATATTTTCCTATTATGATACTCTTCTTATTTATTGGTAAGCTTTGAAATATCATCAAAGATTTTGTTTTTTCATCAGTTGTTATAAGCCCAACCACTATTCCATATACAGCATACGCAACAGAACTTGCAACTACTTGAATACTAATTGATAAATCACTGTTAAATACTAAACAACCCATACACAATGGATAAATCAATACTAAAAAGTTCATTTTATTTACTTTAAAAATTAAACTGATATCTTTTTTAACAAGCTTGAATAAATCATTCATTTCATTTAACCCCTTAAAATTCTTTTTGCATATATATTTTTTGTGTTGATTTAAAAGATATTATATATACAGTTATCCCAAATATTGCAAATAATAATGATATAAGCAAAATGGAACTATTACCACTCAAGAAATACAAAGGTATGCCAATTGTACTCATAATTATTATCATAATTATAATACCAAACAACTTAACTTTTTCGTATCCATATTTACTTATAAGAGCTATGCTTGCAGCACCATATACCATAGACAAAAGAAACGATAATGATAATCCTAAAATAAACATCTCTCCTGTAATAAATTCTGTTATTCCAATAAAACTGTATACACAATGTGTTATTAATGTCAAAGCTGTATTAATAACGTAAATCATAAGCATTGACACAAATTTTGCTTTTACTATATCATATCGACCAATTGGTAAACTATTTAAAATACAATCATATTTGTGGAAATCCTCTAGCTGTTCTATTATATAAACAGATGTATATGTCATTAATGGTATTGTTAAATTTAGGCTACCTAAAGGATTGCTGGTAACAGTCCACAAAGGTACTGAAAACACCATAAATATTATATTAATCCAATAGTTTTTTCTCATAATAAACAAATTTCTTTTTACTACTATGCTCATTTTCTTTCACCTACCATATATAACATAATATCCTCTAAATTTGGTTTATCAATCACTATGTCTGATTTATACTTTTCTTGTAATTCAGAAGATTTCAATGTTAATCCTGAGAAGCCATATTTATTTTTCTTGATTTCAATAAAATATTTTTCCATCTCCTTATCTAAAATATCTAGTCCTCCTTTAACTACTTTATAATTATCCTCTATTAAAGTTTTTTCCTCAGAAAACAATATTTTACCCTTGTTTATAAAAGTTATAAAGTCAGCCATTTTCTCAATATCAGAAATGATGTGTGTTGAAAAAAGTATACTTCTTTCCCCATTCTCAATATATTCTTGTAATATGTTTATTATTTCTTGTCTAGATATTGGATCTAAACCAGATGTAGGCTCATCCATAATTAACAATTCAGCATCATGTGATAATGACAATGCTATTGAAAACTTAGTTTTCATACCTTTTGAAAGTTCTTTTATTTTTTGTTTTTGATCTAGTTCAAATTTTAACATAAGCTTATCAAACTCTGACCAACTCCACTTTTGATAAAAATCAGATATTAATTTTGCATTATCTTTAAGGTTCAAATTATCATAAAAATTGCAGTCATCATAAACAAAACCTATTCTTTCTTTTATTTCTTTTTCATATTGGAGATTATCTAAACCGAAAACTTTAATCTCTCCTGAACTTCTTTTTATCAAATTCATTATTAATTTAATTGTAGTTGTTTTACCAGCTCCATTAGGTCCTATAAATCCCATAATAAACCCCTTCTCAAGGCTAAAGCTAATGTTGTCTAATTTATAACCACTGTAAGACTTACTTAAATTTTTAATTTCTAATAGTTTTTCCATTCCAATCCTCTCCCTTTATTCATAAATCAAATTTATCATTTCTATTAACTCAGATTTTGATATTTCAAGTATTTTACTTTTTTCAATTATTTTAACTAAACTTTCTTCTATATCCTTATATTTTTTTTCTTTAATATCTCCTATATTTTGATACGTTATAAATGTGCCCTTGCCTTGTACAGTATGAATATATCCTTCCTTCTCTAACTCCTCATAGGCCCGTTTAGTAGTTATTACACTAACATGTAAATCTTTAGCCAAGTTTCTAATTGAAGGTAATGCTGTATCTTCAATTAATATTCCTTTTATTATCTGATCTTTTATTTGGTCACTTATTTGCTCATATATAGGCTGTTTGCTAGAATTTGAAATTACAATTTTCATTTAATCACCTTTTCCACGTGTCTATACTGTATATATACTATATACACAGTATAACGCAAAATATCTTTTTGTCAAGATTTTTAAAATAATTTGTATTGGAAATTTATTACATTTACATATGCTATTGATTTTATTTTAACTATATAGTAAGATAGATAATATATTTAAAAAAGATTTAATTTGGAGGAAATATGAAAAAAATTATTTTTACAATAACACTTGTCTTGTTGCTAGTTATGTCATCAGTTGTGGCATTTGCACAAGAAGAAATCATTGTAGCTGTTGATTCTAATAAAGTTGAATTTAGTAGCGAAAGTGGAACACCTTTTATTGATCAAAATAGCAGAACTCAAGTACCTTTCAGAGCAACTCTTGAAAAATTTGGTGCTACTGTTGATTGGAACAATGAAACTCGTGTTGCAATTGCAACTAAAGGTGATATAACTGTTGAAGTTCCAATTGATCAAAACTACATAATTAAGAACGGTGAAAAAGTTGAAACAGACACTTCAGCAATTATAGTTAACAGCAAAACTTATTTGCCAATCAGACCAGTCGTTGAAGCTTTTGGTTCAGAAATCCAATGGGATGAAGCACTAAATACCGTAGTTATAACATCTACGCCAATTGATGCTAAAAAAATCTTAATGGATTCTTACACTAAATCTGCTGAATGGAAGAATTATGATGGAAATATAGTTATGGACATGACTATGCCAATACCTGGCGAAAATGGTGAAACTGTACCTATGGCTATGAAGATGAACATGTACATGACAGCATTTACAAAGCCAAATAAAATCAAATTAACTTCAGATATGACAATGGACTTTGCAGGTCAAAACATAAATCAACCTGTAATGGATATGTATATTACTATTGATGATGATAAATTTGTAACTTATATGGGTATGTATGATGCAAATGGTGAAATAACTTGGACTAAATCAACTATAGAAGATGCATTGTTATCAGAATTAGCAAGTTATGATATTAAAGCAAATTTAGAATTAACAGAAAAGTATACTAAAGATGTTAAATACTTTGGTAAATATACTGATGAAAACGGTAAAACATTATTAAGAATTCAAAATACTCTTTCTGGAGAAATATATAGCGAGTTATTAGGCAAATATATAGAACAATTAGCTGGATCAACTAATACTCAAGATATTATGACTTCTGAAATGCTAAAAAACCTAGGTGATTTTAAATTCGTATTGTATATTGACGAAGAAACTGGAGAGTTAGTTAAGTATGAAATGGATTTAAGCTCTATTTATTCTTCAATGTTCTCAGGAATGGCTGATAGTGAAGCTCTTTCTGCTGAAGATAAAGAGGCTTTATCCATGTTAAAAGATATGAAAGCAAAAATGATTATGAATATAATCAATATTAATCAATCAAAAGATTTTGAAATACCAAAAGAAGTTTTAGATGCTCCTGAAGCTCCAGCAATAGACGAAGAATCAGTTGTAGAATAATAAATATAAAGAATAGCATTGATTTCATATATGAAATCAATGCTATTTTAAATTAAACTATAAATTAATTACTTTAGTTGCAATACTCTCATTAAACATATAGTCATGTTCAACGAAAATCATTGTAGGCTCATAAGATTTAATTAGTTTTTCTATTTGCATCCTTGATAATACATCAATAAAGTTCAAGGGTTCATCCCAAATATATACATGAGCAAATTGTGATAAGCTTTTTGCGATTAATACCTTTTTCTTTTGGCCACCACTTAAATCCTTTAAATCCTTATCAAAAATGTTAGAACTAAAATCAAGTTTTGATAGTATAGCTCTAAATAAAGTTTCATCAATGTTTTCCTTTTGAGAGTAATCTTTAAATGTTCCAGATAAAAATGAGGTATCCTGTGAAATATAGGAAATTATTAATTCACCGCCTATACTGATATTACCACTAAAACTTATATTTTCTCCTATTAAAAGTTTAATAATACTGGATTTACCACATCCATTTTTACCTCTTAATGCAATTCTATCACCTTGATTAACTGTAAAACTTACATCCTCAAATATCATTCTATTATCATAATAAACTGCAAGGTTATCAACATTAATTAAGGTGCTTTTTGAATATTTTAAGGGATGTATTTTTAAATCGTCATTTCTCTCAATATCTTTAAGAAGCTTTTTTTTATCATCAATTAAATTTTTTTTACGCAATTCGATTGATTTTGCTCTCTTCATCATTTTAGCTGCTTTATGACCTATATATCCCCTATCGGGAGCATGCTCTCCAATTTTTGATTTTTCAATTTTATCACTCCACCCTGCAGTTCGTCTAAATGATTCTTCAAGCTGCACTATATCTTTTCTTATATTTTCATTTTGTTTAATTTCAAAGTTATCTTGCTTATTTTTATTGTCCTGCCAACTTGAAAAGTTTCCTTTCTGTACATCAATACTATTTCTATTTATAGAAATTATATGATCAACTATATTGTCTAGAAAATACCTGTCATGAGAAACAAGTATAAACCCTTTTTTACCGCACAAATATTGGCCTACACATTTTCTTCCTTCAAAATCAAGGTGATTAGTTGGTTCATCAATAAGAAGAAAGTTATTCTTTTTCAAGAATAATGCAACAAGCATGAGTTTAGTCCTTTCTCCATTACTGAGAGAAATAAATGGACGCATCAAAACATCTAGGCTAACATCAAGTTTTCTAATTTCTTTTTCAATAAGTTCTTCAATAATATAACCATCATGACTAATAAACAAGTCAAGAAGTTCCCCATATCGATTTATTGATTTTTCTGTATTTTCTGCAATACAATCATTCATTTCAAACTCCCATTCAGCAAATGGAGCTACAATATTTTTAACTACATCTAGGGTATTGTTTTCACTATCTACTTTGAATGGAAAGTAATCAAATTGTACAGATGATGCTATAGTTCCAGCGTATTTGTATTTTCCCATTAAAAGTTGTAAGAATGTTGTTTTACCACGGCCATTTCGACCAATAAAACCTAGTTTCCAATCCGTATCAATATCAAAAGATGTGTTTTCAAATATATTTTCATAATTAGTTTCATAACAAAAAGTTAAATTGTTCACACTAATTAATGACATAAAAAAATCCCTCCTTTTAACGAGAGAGAATATAATTCTAAAGTACATATAAAAAATTGCATAAATAATATAAGCAATTTTAGATTATAATAGGTAATATAGAAATATAATTATCCACTCTCATTAAGTAAAATGCATCAAAACAACCCCTTATTAAGGCCCATTTTAATATTTATCAATAACATTTACATAATTTAAAAAGTGAATTATCTAATCATCCCTATATTCCTTTCTTTCTTAAATTATCTTAATTATAATATCAATTTGCAATTATGTCAAATATTTTTCATTGAAATTTAGGACAAATAAAGCATAATTAGCTATAATTATAAATATTCTTTACAATAACAACCAAATAAAACTAAAAATAATTAATGGACTTAATATATTCCCATTATACAAGGAGAGTACAATGAAAAAAATTCTTTTAATATCAATAATATTAACTATGCTATCAACAGCGTGCAACAAATCAAATAATAATAATAATCCCTTAAATGAAGAACCATCAAATAACGAAAATTTAACTGAACCTGAATTAAACGATAAGAATATATTCAGAGATTATAATGATGATGCCTTAGATTATTTAGAAAAACTAACGCTAGAAGAAAAAATTGGTCAAATATTTTTAGTTAGATGCCCTTTAGAAGAAGATATCAATTCATTTTTATCTATGAATCCAGGTGGCTTTATATTATTTGGAAGAGACTTTGCTGATAAAACTAGAGAAGAAATTATCTCTAATATAAATAGATATCAATCTGCTAGTAAAATACCAATGATTATAGGTGTTGATGAAGAAGGTGGAACAGTAGTTAGAGCAAGTTCTAACCTATTGCTCTCAAATGAAAGATTTAAATCCCCACAAGAACTATATAAAATTGGTGGATTTGAAGAAATTCAAAATGACACAAAATTAAAATCAAAATTTCTATTGGACCTAGGTATAAATTTAAATCTAGCCCCTGTAGCTGATGTATCTACAAATGAAACAGATTTTATAAATCAACGTTCTTTTGGTAAATCAGCAAAAGAAACATCTAAGTATGTTAAAATCGTCGTAAATACAATGAAACAAACTGGAATATCAGGGACTTTAAAACATTTTCCAGGTTATGGAGATAATGTTGATACCCATACAGGTTCTGCCTATGATGAAAGACCTTATGAAAATTTTATTCTTAATGATTTTTTACCCTTTATAGCAGGTATAGAATCCAATGTTGAAAGTATTTTAATTTCTCATAATGTAGTTAAATCAATTGATGCTAATTTACCAGCATCTCTTTCAAAAATAACACATGATATTTTAAGAAATGAACTTAATTTTACTGGAGTAATAATGACTGATGATTTAGCTATGGGAGCTATTCAAGAATTAGAAATACCCCAATCCCCTGAGGTTGTTGCAGTTCAAGCAGGAAATGACATGCTAATTGTAACTGATTATATAACAAGTTATAACTCACTACTATCTGCTGTAAAAAATGGTGAAATTTCAGAAGAGAGAATAGATGAATCTGTTTTAAAAATTTTGGAATGGAAATATTATATGGGTATCATGAAATGATACCCATATAATATCAAGTAATATTTATATATTTCGAATTTATATTCTATTTAGATTTGCACTTATGTATTTTTGACACATATCTTTAATTCTTTTAACTGAATCAAAATTATTAGGATCTGCTTTTCCTTTAATATCTGCTATATTTAATTCAAACATATCATCAAGTCTATCTTTGCCTACCTCATTTATAAATTTCTCTACCCTATTCTCATCTATTTTCATATCTTTAATGTAATGATATCTAATTAGAATTTTTACTTCCTTGATAAAATCATCATCATATCCAAGTCTTTTTAGTATAACAACGCTTTGTTCTGCTGATTTAATATGATGACCATAAAAATGTCCCTGCCCTTTTTCATCAACTGTAAAGCAATCTGGCTTGCTTATATCATGCAGTAATGCCGCCATTCTCAGTTTTAGTGTAGGCTTTATTGAATCTAAAACAGCCATAGTATGGTCTAACACATCTTTGTCATGATAATGAGTTTGTTGATTGAAACCCTTCATTTTCAATACTTCTGGAATTATTTTTTCCATGTCACCACTTTCAATTAATTTATATATGCCTATAGATGGTTTATCACTCAATAGTATTTCATTTAATATTTTCTGGTACATTTTTCTCCTTTATAAAAAAATCTTTATCTTTTGGAACTTTATTTCTTTTAATACGTCTTATATTATAATATGGCAATAACAAGATATTTTATTACATTAAAAATCATTATATTTCATTATACTACTTGTTAATATTTTTTTAAACACTTTTATTATTCTTTAAAATCGTGTATAATCTATTAAGTATCAATTTTATGTAAGGAAGGTGAAATAATGGAAAGATCCAGTTTTAAAATTATCACGAGTATTATACTTATGCTTATATTTATTTTTTCCTTTACTGTATATGCTGCTACCTATGAATCATCAAATATTAACGAGTTTGAAGATATAATATTAAAAGAATTAAATCTAACAAATTCAGATTTCAATATTACTTATTATGGTGAATTTGACGATATAGAAAATGTAATGAAGACTATTTTAAAAAAAGATCCATACCTAAGATGTACAATAACTTCTATAAAGTGGAGTACTTCAAGTACAATTAACGGTGTATATAATGTAAATATTAAAGCAACACATATTTTATCAGCTTCCAAAAGAAATGAAACAGATAAAAAAATAGATAATATTTTATCTGATATAATTAAGCCAAATATAACTGATGATGAAAAAGTTAAAGCAGTTCATGATTACATAGTAAAAAATTCACAATATGATACATCTTCTGTTTTTTATTCAGACTATGACTTACTAACGGAAGGAAAGTCGGTGTGCAATGGTTATGCTCTATTAACTTACAATATGTTAAAAAAACTTAATATCCCAGTCAAATTTGTATTTGGCACAAGTGACTCTCAATCTCATGTTTGGAACATGGTTAAATTAGGTGATTATTGGTTCCATCTCGATACAACATGGAATGACCCTGTCCCTGATAGAGATAATATTTCTTCATACAACTACTATATGTTAACTGATGAAGAAATAACAAAAGACCATGTTATAGAAGAAAACCAAAATCTACCTCAAGCAAAAATAAAGTATTATAATTATCTAAGTAATTTATCTAAATCAGAAACAAATCTAAAAAGTTATGTGTATACTAATTTATTGATAGAAACAGGATTAAACATTTATGATGAAGAAAATACTGCTATTACAATTGAAGGTTTAAGCAGCATATTAAAAGAAAAAATAAAAAATCATCCATCAAATATTTCTGTAAGATTTAGCAAATCAATAACTAACGATAATGTTAACAGTGCAATGTCTAGTTTATTCAAAATTGATTCTATATCAGAAATAAGCTACGACCAAATAACAAATGATAACTCAGGTAATTACAAAGTTTTAAATTTATACATAAAATACAAAGAAGTTCCTGATAGCATAACTACTAATTTATCAGATAAAATTTATAATACAGCAACAGAAATAGATTTAAAAATTTATGCTGTTTATGGAACAAGAAAAATAAATATAACAAAAGATGTTTTTATTCAGCCATATGATACAAATTTTTTGAACATATCTGGAACTTCCTTATCCTTTAACGATTGTGGTACTCATAATTTAACATTTGAATTCGAGGGAAAAAAAGCAATAGTTAATGTTACTGCTATTAATGCTAAAGGATTTGAATATATAACAGATGATAAACCAGATAATCCCATAAATGTAATGGTTTTTAACAAATATATTGATTTTAGTTCAATTAATCAATGGCCATTTATTGACAATAACAGAACTTTAGTTCCAATAAGAGCTATATTCGAGGTATTAAATTGCGATGTAGAATGGAATGACCAAAATAATTCAGCAGTTGTTAATCACGATTCTACTAAAATAGTTATATCACCAAATAGTCAAATTGCATATGTTAATGGTATAGCAAAAAAATTAGATGCACCTGCCAAATTAATAAATGATAGAATTATGGTTCCATTAAGATTTATTAGCGAATCAATTAATAAAACAGTAATTTGGGATGATTTAAATAAGACTGTTTTAATATATTAAGATAATAATATCAAATACATATTATTAGTTTTATTACTTATTTATGTTTTCAAATTCAACATACAAATTTTCTTTATATCCCCCAATAAAAAAACAAAGGCTTATATTTAAAATGAAACCTTTGTTTTTTTATATAATTTTCTATTGAGTTATTTTTTCATTAATTACTTCAACTGCTTTTTGAAGTTGAACATCAGTATCATAATACTCACTTCCATACCCAACTGCATCTTCTGGTAATTCTATTTCTATATCTGGCTCTATACCTATTCCATGTATATTAATTCCGTTAGGAGTAAAGTATTCAGAAATAGTCATTTTAATTCCTTCACCGTCACTGCCAAATTTTTGTACTCTTTGAACTATACCTTTTCCAAAAGTTTTAGTTCCTATAAGAGTTGCTCTCTTGGTATCTTTCAATGCTCCTGACATAATTTCAGAAGCACTTGCACTTCCACTATTAACTAATAATACAAGAGGAATTTCATCTGCCTTGCCGTCTGATTTATAATAATCCATCTCGCCAGCTTTTGTTTTTGTATATGTAATTATACCTTCTCCTAAAAATTTATCAGTAATGTCAACTGTTGCGTCTATAATCCCACCAGGATTGAATCTAAGGTCAATTACAAGTCCTTTCATGCCTTGACTTTTTAAATCATTATATGCTTTATTAAAATCATCTGCCGTTTGCAAATCAAAAGTTGTTATTCTAATATATCCAATGTTATTTTCAAGCATCGCTGGCTTGATTGTTTTTATTTTGATTTTTTCTCTATTTACTACTACTTCTGAAGTTTCCTTAATACCATTTTTGTCTTCTCTTAAAATAGTTAGGTTTACGCTTGTACCTGGCATACCCTTCATTAATTTCACAGCTTCGTCCATCTCATCTGCAGAAAAATCCGTGCCATTTATTCTTATAATTTTATCACCTGTCTTCAACCCTGCTTTTTCAGCTGGTGTATCTTCTATTGGTGAAACAATAAGAATTTTATTGTCATCACTTGCAGTAATATAAACACCAATACCTTCATAAGACCCTTCTGTATCCTGCATAAGGGCATCAAATTGTTCCTTTGTCATAAACTGAGTGTATGGATCCCCTAATGCATTAAGTGTACCTTTTAACGCACCTTCAAGCATAGCATTTTCATCTGCCTCATACAAAAAATTCTCCTTTGCATATTCCATAACACTTTCCTGTTTTGCATACTTCTGTACAATATTCTTCATATCATTATAATTTGCTTCTGATATAACAACCTTTTGACCGAATTCGACCATAAGCACATTTCCTAATGTCATTGCAAGAAATGCAGTCACAAAAATAGCTATAACGACTGTTAGAATATATTTCTTTTTTGATATCATATACTCACTCCCGATAATTAATGTCAAGCCATTTTACAGCTCGTATAAGAAGGATAACTACAAGTTGCCCAATACTTATACTTATTTATATGCTGTGATGTACCATTTTATCCTATTTAAATTAATAGAACCTTAAATCATTATTGTACAGAGAATATTATAGCATATTTAACATACAAGAGACATATTTTTTAAATTTATTTTTATTTTAAATAAATATATTGATAATTAATGGTTTTTATACTATAATTCTTATAGCAATTAAATAAATATATTCTGAACCATTAGCTCAGTGGATAGAGTGCTAGACTTCGAATCTAGGCGCCGGGGGTTCGAATCCCTCATGGTTCACCAAAATGTAAAGGAACTTACTGTAAGATTTAGTAAGTTCCTTTGTTTATAACACTTGTTCGTTCCTGTCTTATCTTGATAATGGGCATAATCGATCAATATTATTGATGTTTGACAAAGCTGCACACGTAGTGCCAAAAAAATAATAAGGCTTATCTTTTATTTCATTTAAAATGTTTTTATAAGTTCCATTTGATAAAATTGAGCCAGTTATTAGCAAAACATCTGCAAAATCAATTAATCTTTTGGTATCAGACATTCCATCTATAACCTTTACTCCATAGTGCACTTCCCCAATATTATTAGAATTCAAATCACTTATATTTATTCTGTGTGCTTCAAATATAAGTGCACAGTTTTCCAATATAGCAGGTTGGTAACCAATAATACCAATGTTACATATACCATGTTTCTCTAAAATATATTGACTTATTTTTTTTGCACATTCTTCTGGTTCATTATTAATGCAATGTATTGTCTGTTTTACAATTCCTAACTTACAATACAAAGCATTTAGAGCTGCAACCAGCAAAGCATAGTTTCCTGGTCTTTCATCTGATAATTCTAATAAATTATTTATACTCCCGCTATATACAATGGGGTCACTTGTAAATGCCTGACCTAAACCGCCATCCACTTCAGCCTGCAACAAGACTTCTTTACCCCTTAATAATGGAAAGTCTTTTCTATCTGGGTATCCTATGGCTTCTTCATTTTTCAAAGCTCTACTGTTAATTTTTATTTCTAAAAAGTTAAAGTCTTTATTTTTTATTAACAGCGACTTTAAAGCCTCGTGTGCATCTATAAATTTCATTCTTTTCTCCTCTTCATAAATGTTTTTGTTTTGCTTAAAATATATGAACTGCAGTTGTCTTGAAAACCGCCAAAACTTCCTGTCCTAATTTTAGATTCAATTCATTTAGAGCTCTTCTAGTAATCATAGCTACTATAGTTATGCCTGCATCAAGAATAATATTATCGAAAGACCCATTTGGTATTATTTCAACAATTCGTGCATTAAGTATATTTTGAGCACTGCTAGAAAAGCTTCTGCTGGCAATTATTATATCTTCAGGTCGGATTGCCACTCTGATATTTCCTTTCAATTCAGTTACTACTCGTAAATATACGTTATTAATACGAGCATATTTTTCTGATAATTTATAAGTAATCTCACCGTTATAAATATTTTTCATCCCAACAAATTCAGCTACAAACTGTGTCGTAGGTTTTAGAAAAATGTCTGTAGGATTCCCCACTTGAACTATTTTACCTTCATGCATAATGCCTATACGATCCGCAAGAACTAATGCTTCATTAAAATCATGTGTTATATGAATAGTAGTCGTTTTTATTTGTTGGTGTATACTTTTTAATTCTTGTTGAAATATTTCCTTACTTCGAGGATCCAAGGCACTTAATGGTTCGTCCAACAATAAAACTTCTGGTTCAGCAACTAGTGCTCTAGCAATAGATACTCTTTGCTGCTCTCCACCACTCAACGTTGATGGGTATCGTTTTAATAACGATTCTATATTTAACAGACTCGCCATCTGATCAAGTTTTTTATTAATTACATTACGAGGCATTTTCTTAATATTTAATGCAAATATAATATTCTCCTGCACATTTAGGTGTGGAAACAACATATAATCCTGATAAGCAAACCCTATGTGACGCTCTTCTGGATATTCTTCGGTTACATTGCGTTCATTTATCCAAACCTCCCCATCATCTGGCTTATACATTCCTGAAATTATCTCTAGCACAACTGTTTTACCTGAGCCAGTCGGCCCCAGTATCACAAAGTATTCATTGTCTTCTATTCTTAAGTTTATATTATTTAAGCTAAAATTTCCTACACATTTAGAAACATTTACTAATTTTATCATACTCTACTCCTAACCTTAATTGATGCGAGAAACATGAATTTGTTTTACTCCAATCATTTCAAAAATAAAAAGTGAAATTAAAGAAATAATTATTAACCATGTTGCTGATGCCATAGCCATTTCAATGTCACCAATTGACATATTTAAATATAGAGCAACTGGTAATGTTTCAGTTACCATACGTGTTGCACCCGCCACCATAAGTGAACAGCCAAATTCTCCAATAGCTCGAGACCAACTTATTACTAGACTAGAGATAATTCCATTTTTAGCCAAAGGTAAGGTAATCTTATAAAATGCCTGCCACTGAGAACATCCTAAGGTGCGAGCTACAAACTCAAGCCGAGGATTAATATCAGCAATAGTTGACTTCAAAACCCTAATCATATATGGAGTAATAATATAAAATTGTGCAAGTATAATTCCTTTCACTGAAAAAACAAACCTTAATCCATGCTCAGCTAACGATGATCCAAACTGTGTAGTCCCGAAAAAAATAAGTAAAGCTACTCCAGAAACTAAAGGAGGTAGTGACAATGGTATGTTCAAAATAACATTTATTAATTTTTGTCCAGGTATATTAAATCGTTCTAGACCGTATGCCACCGGCAGAGCAAAGAATACACAAATTATAGTTGAAGTTATTGATGTAAATAAACTAAGACGTATCGCAAATTGTATTTCTTGACTTTTTATACTTTGTACAAGTCCTGATAAGCCTTTGAATACCACATTTGACAAGGTTAAAAGAACAAAGCAAAAAATAACAAAAACAATAAATACAATAATATATTGAAAGAGCTTATTTCTTATTTTTGGAAAAATATTTATTTTGTGCATATCATAAACATCAAAACTCTTCATTTCTATTCTACTGCTTTGAATCCATGATTGATAAATATTGCTTTACCCTCTTCTGAATTTACGAAATCAACAAAAGTCTGAGCTAGCTCTTTATTTTCTGTAAAATTCAGAACACATACCGGCACCTTATCAATTACGTTTTGGTCTTCCGGAATAGAAATTACTTCAATATCCTTTGCATCAAATCCATTATCTTCCCAGATTAAACCTGCATCGCCCTGTTTCATGGCTATATGTGTTACAATTTCATTTACAGTAGCATCTCTAACCACTACATTGCTAACTATACTTTCTTGTAATTGGTTTTTTGTAAATATTTTTGTACCTTTCTTACCAATTGCGTTAGATTTCTCATCACCAAGAACTAACTTTATACCTGGTTTAGCCAGATCTGCAAGACAAGTAATATTAGCTGGATTACCTGATGGAACAGCTATTGCTGGAATATGATATGCAACTTCAACATATTTGTCTGTAAATCCTTTTTCCATGGCTATTTTCATATCATTCAATGATCCTCCAACAAAAACATCACCTTTTTTGTTAATTTCCATTTGGCTAAGCAACTGTGCACAGCCTGCATAATTTAAATTAACTTTAGCTCCATACTTTTTTTCAAATTCTTGGGTCACATCATCCATGGCTTTACTTAAGCCGGCTCCACTATAAACCATTAAGGAATCACTCTCATATTTTAATGTCTCCTCAGTGTCATTTTTGATAGTTTCGCTCGTTTTGACATCACTTTGTTTCTCACAGCCAGAAGATGCAAAAGCAAAAATTATTAAGAGCGCTAAAATCAAAGTAAGTTTTTTCATTTTTCAACCTCTTCTTTCAAATTATTTGATTATATTAAATTGAGAAGGTAATTTTAATGTTAATATAATATAATTAGTCCGTCTTATATTATATAAAATCTCAATTCTAATACATTTTCAAGAGTAACATATAAAACTAAAAAAGTATGTTGGCATGCCAACATACTTTTTAAACTTAATGATTTTAGATTCAATTTTACTATTTATTTTTAGTATTATCTGCAAATAGTAAACATGTTCTTATTAAAGGAAATAAGTCCTTCTTTTCTCATAATACCTAGTTCATGAGATAATGCGCTACGATTTACACATAGATACTGTGCAAACTGTTCCCGATTCATCCTTATTTCGAATGATGAATTGCCTGTTTTTTTCTCCATTAAATATAAGTACATCAAAATTTTATCTCTTAGAGATTTTTTGGAAAGAACATTTATTTTATACATCTTTCGGATATTATCATTTGCCAAAATATGATTAATATTATTTAACATTTTTACTCTGTATTTATCAGGTATAGATTCCATAAATCTAGCATAGGAAAATGCTAGTATAGATGAATTTTCAACACTTGTTATAGTTATTGGACTAATACGAGATGTTGTAAAAACAACATCAGTACAAAGAGATTTAGGACATTCTAATATTTCCATTAAATTTACATTACCCTCATAATCAAATTTTGCACTTATAATTCTTCCCATCCTAACAATTCCAATGAAGTCTACAATATCACCCTCACTTACTATAACCTCATTTTTTGAAAAATTCATCCACCTAGGTTGTAATAAAGAGTACATTATTTTACAATCTAACTTTGAAAAACCTTCAAATAACTTTGACCGCAAAACCAAAGATAAATAATCATTCATACGTTTACACTTCTTCCTTTCAAAACCCTTGTACATTTTTATATACTTTCATCACTAATAATATTTTTAATTACAGACCATAGATTAATAATTTTTTTATTAAAAACTTCCTATCATTTAATTCATTATCATTCAGAATCTATTTTTATATTATTTTATATATTACCATATAATCTTAGCAATATAAATAGTTTTATAAAGCCATATTGAAACTAAAACTTTATACTAAAAAACAGGGACTTGATTAATCAATGTCCCCGCTTTATTTATATTAACTAAACCTATTATAATATTTTATTAAAGTTCTTTAACACTTTCTTCGCCTCTTAGAATACGAAGTGCTCCATGTGCTAATGCTTCCATTTCATTTTCACCAGCGACAACTTCAACTGGAACAAGTCTATTAATTCTAACTTTTATCATATCTGTAAGCATTTTCGAATATGCCATACCACCAGTTAATATAACAGCATCAATTTTTTCTTCAAAACATGCTAACATTATTCCTATTCCTTTTGCAACCTGAAGTGCCTCTGCTTCATATACTAACTTTGCATATTCATCTCCATTTGAGATTCTTTTCTCAATCTCACGGCAATCTGTAGTTCCTAATAAGGATTTAAGACCACCTTCTCCTCTTATTTTCTTTAACATTTCCTTTTTTGTATATTTTCCAGAATAGCACATATCAACAACATAAAATAAATTTAAACTTCCAGAACGGTCTGGTGAAAACGGACCTGCATCATCGCTAACAGAATCTATAATTCTACCGTGCTGATGTGCACTAATACTTATTCCTCCACCCATATGTGCTACAACATAATTCATATCCTCATATTTTTTACCTTGACTTTTTGCCAATCTCATTGATATAGCCCTTGAATTCAATACATGGCAAAAGCTTTCTCTTTCTACTTCCTTAAAACCAGTAACTTTAGCAACAGGCAGCAATTCATTACTTGTTACAGCATCATAAATATAAGCAGGAATTCCTAATGGTTTAGCAAAAGAATCTGCTATAAGTCCTCCTAAGTTTGAAGCATGCACAAATATTGGATTGTTTTCAAGTTCATTTCTCATCTTTTCATTAACAATATATCCACCTGACGTTAGGTTTCTTATAATTCCACCACGCCCAACTACTGCGGATAATGTAGATGAATCTATTTTTGCCTCACTTAGGCATTTTACAATTATGTCTTTTCGATAATCAAATTGTTCTATTAATTCTGAAAATTTACTAAGTTCCTCAACAGAATGTTCAATGTTTTTAGAGAAAATTTCTCTTTCCTCATCATAAACTGCTATCTTAGTACTTGTAGAACCAGGGTTGATTGCAAGTATTCTGTAACTCATAAAATTTCACTCCTTAACATAATTTAGTGGTATATCAATTAATTTATATTATATCAGGCAAAGATTCCTGTCTTTGCTTCCTGTGTGTTTATTATATCACATAAATTATAAAATTACATATTTTTTTGTATAAGTTTCGTTTATAAAAAAGTTTGTATGTTTTCAATACAATGACAGTATTAATTTATAAGTAATAATATTAAGTCCTTTAATTATAATAATATTTCTTGCAAAACCTTGTCGTTAATATTATAATAATAAAAAAATACTTTCTTTAAAAATAAAAAAATGAGGATATTTACAAATGACATATGATGAAAAAAAGAAGTTTATAGTTAACATTGTTTATATCATAACAGTATTTGCAGTTGCATATTTTATTTTTAAATATGCAATAAAATGGGTAATGCCATTTTTAGTAGGTTTTTTAATTGCATTCATATTAAAGCCTGTTACAGAATTTATTACAAAAGTTACCCATATTAAAAGAAATGGTGTATCAATATTTGTTATAGGGGTCTTTTATTTCATTATAGTAACATCTATATGGTTGTTAACTGCTTTTTTATGGAATGAAATATCAAGTTTAATAAAAATAATGCCTAGCTTATATTTTAATAAAATTGAACCATCATTGCTTTATATTAACAACTGGATCGTAGATAGGGTTAAAATGCTTTCACCTGAATTTGCTAACACCCTTTCTAATATGGTAATTAGTAGTTTACAATATATTGCATCTATAGTAAAAAATTTATCTATATATTTAGTTTCCGCTATAACCGGAATTATATCAAATATACCATTATACTTAATTACGGTTATTTTTACAATTGTTTGTTCATTTTTCATCAGTGTTGATTATAGAAATATTACTTCATTTATCAAACGTCAACTTCCTGATAGATTTAATTCTAATTTAGTTGAAGCTCGAAGTTTTTTATCTGGCACAATATTAAAAATGATAAAGGCGTATGCTATAATATTATCAATTACTTTTATTGAAATGCTTATAGGATTGTCAATACTTAAAGTGAAGTATGCATTACCTATTGCTACAATTGTAGCAATATTAGATATTTTACCTTTATTGGGTACAGGTGGAGTTCTCATCCCATGGGCTATAATTGAATTAATTTTAAAGGATTATCGTATGGGTTTCGGACTATTGATTATTTATATAGTCATTACAGTAGTTAGAAATACTGTTGAACCAAGAATAGTTGGTCATCAAATTGGTCTAAATCCCGTTATTACAATTACAGCAATGTATGCTGGATTAAGATTATTTGGATTTGCAGGATTTATTTTGGCTCCTATGATTTCAATTTTGATAAAACATTTAAACGATACTGGTAGAATACATCTTTATAAATCATAATCAAATTATAAACATATAAATAAAAATCGTGAAGAATTGTTAATCTTCACGATTTTTAATATATTACGCTATATAAAAATACATCATTATAAAATGACAAAATGTACCTGCTAAAACAAATAAATGAAAGAGTTCATGAAAACCGAACCATGGCTTATCTATATTAGGTCTTTTCAGTCCGTAAATCACTCCACCAACAGTATACATAACTCCACCTAAAACAAGCCAAATCACCCCACCTAATGCCATACTTTTAACAAGGGGTGCAAATACTAAAACTGAAATCCAGCCCATCCCTATATATAACCCCGAACTTACCCATCTTGGAGCATTTATCCAAAAAATTTTTATGAAAACCCCTATTAGTGTAATAGTCCACACCACACCAAGAAGCGTATATCCTACAGCACTTTTTAAGGTAAGTAGGCATATAGGAGTATAGGTACCTGAGATTAATACAAATATCATTATGTGATCTAATTTTCTCATAACAAGTTTAGCTTTTTGTTTAGATGCATCAATAAAGTGATATATTGTACTTGTAGAATACAATAAAATCATGCTTAATCCAAATATGATAAAGGCAATTATACTCATTGTATTGTGAGACCGTATTGCATTATACAAAAGCATAACCATTCCTATTATAGCAAATATAGCACCGCCTAAATGCGTAAGAGCACTTGTTATTTCTTTCTTATCTTTATTCATTCTAGCACCTTCCTTATATAGTTTTAAAAACTATGTTATATAGTTATGATATGACTATTTTTACAATTTGTCAATATATTTTTCTTGATATATAGTTTTTATTACTATATAATGTAGAAAACAATATTATTATGTATTTCGAAAATAAAGTGAGGTAATTTAAATGCAGCTTGAAGAGTTTTTAAGTTTTATGAATGATTCTACATTTTTAAATCAAGTAGAACTATCTAAAATTCCTAATATCAATCTATATATGGACCAAGCGCTTACATTTATGAACGAAAATCTTTACCAACGTAATCCTCATGATAAAACGCTTACTAAATCTATGATTAACAACTATGTAAAAAATAATTTAATACCTAAACCTGAAAATAAAAAATACTTTCCACAACATATTATTGCCCTAATTTACATTTTTTATATGAAGCAAATTTTATCACTTGACGATGTAAAATCAATCTGCAATTCTTATATAGTTAATCATTTCGAAAATAATGATATGTCTAAACTATATAAGGTATTTCTTGAAATAGAAAAAGAAGAAGAAAGGAATCTTGAAGAAGAAATAAAATCTTTAGCATCAAACTTATACTCTAACACTTCTTGCGAAAAATTTGATGAAGATGAGAAACTCTTCCTTTTAATTTCATTACTATCTTCTAGAGCGAATACATATAAAACAATAATAGAAAAGCTATTAGATTACAATTATAATTTATCAAACAAATAAAACGAGGAAGAAAATAACTATATATCTTCTTCCACTGTTTCTACTTATATTCTAAAATAGCTATTTAGCAAATATAATATATTGAAGTGCTGGACTTGCTCCATAATTATTATAATTTACTTGTATATTTATTGCTTCTTTATGTAGTTCTTCATATTTTTCTGAATTTTTCCATTCATTAACTTTAATTAGGGCTTTATCTACTCTTTTTGCTATCGAATCATTTTTTAGTAAATTTTCTTCTAAATCATCAAAATCATCTACAATCTTTATACCCGCATCTGAAACAAACTTTAATATTTCCTTATGCGTATAAGTTTGATGGTGATAAACTCCAGAATATGTGTCAATTAAACAATCAAGATTATGTATTAAAGCATGCGTCAAGGAAGAACCCGATTGCCCATCAGCAGGCATTTCACTAATAAGAATAATCCCATCGTCTTTTTTTATTCTAATGATTTCTTTTAACAAAGCAGGTATATCATTTACATGATGCAACGAATTAGATATGCAGATTAAATCAAAATATTTATTAGGAAAATTAGTATGACATCCATCCATTACCTGAAATCTTATCTTATTATTTCCAGCAAATTCAGCTTCAGCTTTAGTAAATCCTTCATTTGAAATGTCTATTCCTATAATTTCATTATATCCACTCATATTACTAACTAATCGTTTGATAAAAGCACCATCTCTTGTTGCAATATCTAAAATGGCTCCAAATTTCATATTACATAATTTTTCATTAAGATTTTTCACTTTCTTACTCCTTAAATTCTTAGTTGCTACATAATTTTGATTATTATATATTTTACCACTATTAAATGGAAAAAACATTAATAATTCTGCTATGATAATCATTTATATACTTTCTTTTAAAAAATCACCTAAACATCGCTATGTGAAATTTTTATACATCACATATACGATTATTTAGATGATTTTCATAAATAATGAAACTTTGACTATATCAAGAATCTAAAAATTATTTTATTGTAAATATTCTAATTTGTTTATATTCTCGTATAATTATCTTAAGCCGTCTTCACACTTAGCTTCTTCTATTTTAAGTCCACCTACTCTTGGGTGAGGTCTTCCACAGTTTGTAACTGTAAGTATTAATACTAATTCATTATCTCTTGGTGCATCTGGAATTCTTACTTCCATTGCATCAAAGTGAGTTCGTACGAATGCTGCATCTTTAAAGTGTACAGGAACATCTATAGAGCATCCTGGGTAACCCATCTTCTTAGCTGAAGGAATAATTGCCTTTCCACCACCTAAACAATCTCTAAATGGCTTTCCTAATGTTGGATGTAGTAAAGCTGCCCCATGTTCAAGTTCACCATTTCCACCAATTATTGCTGCTTTTCCATAGCTTTCTGCTTCACTCTTATCAAATCCAGCTGCACTTAATGCTCTTTCAACTAAATCTGGTGTTATTGATGAACTCCATTCTGACAATGCTGATAAATCTTCAACATATTTGCCTGCATATGGGTTTTCGAAAACCACTGCAATAGCTACTCTCTTATGGCTTCCTTCTACTTCTTTACCTCCATCACTTTTGATGTCTTCTACAAGTGTGTAATACTTTCTAATTTTAAAATCCATTTTTATATCCTCCATAATTATATTTATTTGTTATTTATAATAAACAAATAATTAACAAACCAAATTAACAAACTTCTGCTTTTGTTTTTGGTGGTGGTGTATTTTTGCTCTTAGTAACCGTTACTTTTCCATCAACAACCACCATTGAAATTCCTGGTAAATCTCCTGCTTCTAATGCTTCTAAACTATTCTCTCCTACTGAACCCATTGGCGTGTCCATTATTACGAAATCAGCTTCTTTTCCTTCTTCAATTAATCCTGTATTTAAACCATACACTTTTGCAGTATTTCCAGTTGCAAAACACAATGCTTCTGCTGCTGTTATTTCTGACTCTGAAGCTATATATGATACTGTTCTTAATACTCCTAATGGTATGAATCCTGTACCTGATGGTGAATCATTTCCTACGATTACTCGATTTAATTCACCTTTTGCTTTAACTGCATTTACAGTGTGCTTCATTATTTTATAATTACCGCATTGTACAATCTCTAAAGTTAATTTTGTATCATTAACAAGCTTATCTACTTCTTGTGGAGCTATTGCTGTTGGACCACCATTGATGTGTGATACTACATCAGGATCAGTCTTTATTACATCATCAGCAGTTATTGTACTGCTTCCTGGTATAGAAGTGCCACCAGTATGCATCATTACTTTAAAACCATTTTTCTTAGCCCATTTAACCATTGGTGCTGCAATTTCTGGATTGTTAACTGAACCTAGTCCAATTTCACCTACCAACCAAACTCCTTCTTTTGCTAGTTCTTCAAAATCTTTTTCTACTAGACCTTTTTCTAAAATCAATGCTCCACCATGCAATTTAACTCCACCTGGTCTGGCATTTTGCGAACTTTTATGTGCAAGAATTGCTAATGCTTTTGTACCTGCAGCATCCTTTGGTCTCCCTGGTGTATGACACTCTCCAGCTGATATCATTGATGTAACGCCACCATTCATTGAACCCTCTATGAATCCTAATGTATTTAATCTTGGTGTAAAGTCACCTAACACTGGGTGAACATGTGAATCTATGAATCCTGGTGCAACTGTTGTACCATTTGCATTTATAACCTTATCACAAATACAATTATCTAAAATACTTTCATTTCCTACTTTTTTTATTTTACCATCTTCTACAATAATTGTATTTGCTTTTGATACAGGATTATTTATATCTCCTGTAATTAAAATACCTATGTTTTTAATAGCTAAAGTTGACATTATCTTACCTCCTATAATTTTATATTTATTATTATACTTATTAAACATAGCATATTTCATGCCATTTATTTAACAAGTTAATATTTAGAACATTACCGCATATAATCAAATAATATTATAAACATAAAGTAATACAACATTTCAATTTTGTAATGTTATTCCTTTTAAATGACTATAATATACTAATAAACTTGTGTAACACACATTTCATAAATGAAACATCCCTTTCATTTATGAAGTAATTATCTATACGATATTAGAAAAATACTAGTATTTATATTTTAAAAACTGAAACTAAATTCTTTAATTCAAGTGCTATTTGTGCAAGGTCTTCGCAAGATTTCCCTACCTCTGCCATAGAAGCTGCTTGCTCTTCTGTTGAAGCTGAAGCCTCTTCGGTACTCGCCGCATTTTCTTGAGCTATTGAAGATAAATTTTGAATAATACCTAATATCTCAGTCTTTTTCTCTTCCATATCTTTGCCTGAAATATTTAATTGTTTGATTGCATTCTCTGCATTGTTCATTGCCTTAAGTATTTCTTTGTATTTGTTTTCTGAATTTGATACACTCTCTATTTGCTGTTTAAAGTATACTAAAACTTCTTGTATTGTATTTACAGAATTAGTTGAGTTAATTTGCAACTCATTAACTGCTTCATCTATTAATTTAGTTGAATCTGCTGATTGTTCAGCAAGCCTTTTAATTTCAGCAGCTACAACAGCAAATCCCTTTCCATGCTCTCCAGCCCTAGCTGCTTCAATTGCAGCATTTAAAGCTAATAAATTTGTCTGTTGTGATATTGATGCAATAACCTCACTTGCTTTACCAATATTATTAGCACTAGTGTTAGTTTTTATGATGTCCTCATATACGCCTTTTATTGATAATTCATTGTCAGATGTTTTCAATGTAAGATCATTCATAATTTCTAAACCATCATCAATTAATTTAATAACTATAGTAGTATCTCCATTTAATTCTTCCATATTTCGGTTATTTATTTCTATTAAATCACCTAGTTCATTAACCTTAATAGAACCAACTTCTGTATCTTGAGCTTGATTACTTGCACCTCTAGCAATTTCTTCAATTGAACTTGCTACTTCTTCTGAAGATGCTGTAGTTTGTTGAGCTGTAGAACTTAATTCTTCAGAAGACGCTGCTACTTGCTCAGAAGTACTAGTTATATTTCCTATAAGTTTTATAAAGCTCTTATTTAGTGTGTCGATAGCTCTTGACAATTCACCTGTTTCATCTTTTTTATTAAGATAAGATTTTGAAACTTCTTTAGTAAAATCTCCAGATGCAATTAGCTTTATATGTTTTGTAACATTTGCTATAGGATTTGCAATTTGAATTCCTATTAATAAAACAAGCGCAACTGCTATAACTATCATTATTATTGAAATTAAAAATGAATTTTTTGCTAGTTGTGATAATTCTGACAATATCTCATCATTATGGGCCGTAACAGCTAAAGACCAGTCAGTTCCATTAATAGGTGTATACCCAATAAGACGGTCGTTAGTACCATCATTATACTCACCTACTCCAGTTTCAGCATTTATCATCTTATTAACTATTTCAGCAAGTTCACTTATACTATCATTTTCTGTACTGCTCTTTAAGAGATTGTGGCTATCCAGCACTAAATTACTATCTTTATGAGCTACTAACGTCCCTTCTTTATTAATAATAAAGGTCTCGCCATTCTCTCCAATGTTAATATCACTTACGACATTACTTAAATCACTACCATCTCTTACTGCAGCAATTACACCAGTAATTTTTCCATTTTCTTTAATTGGAACTGCATAAACTATTATGATTGTTCCATCTTCTTTACTAACTAAAGGATCTGATACATAGCTTTCACCACTCAGTGCTTTTTGGAAAAATAATCTTTCCTTTAATTCATATGTCTTTCCATTTGTTGCAACTGCATGTCCGTTAACATCTATAAGATCGACTATTTGATGACCACTTCTTTTTAATTCTTCATTAAGAAGCATTAACTTATCTTCTGCAGAATTTTCTGAATCAGAAATTCTAGGTTGTGATGCTAATGTTTCTAGCTTTCCTAACTGCTCTTGCATTCTCGCTTCAATTGTTTTAGATACTTGACTAGCTATAATCTCTAAATCATATTTTGTAGAGCTTACTAATACGCTAGATGCCTCATGATATGATATGTAACCTAAAACTGCACAAATAGCTATAATAATAGCTGAAAAATACGTTACGATTTTTAATTTTATACTTTTCATTATTTCCCCCAAATTTTTTTTAATTTATACAAAACTAACATTCAAATTATCTGGGAATTTGACTACATCGTTTCCTATACATATAATTGCGCCGCTTATTATACCTCTTTTATACAAATCCTCCGCTGCTCTTAATCCGTTAAATAGAGCTTTATATTTATTTTTTTCATTTATTTGCCCTACTTTTAATGTCACCATCTGTCCAGGTATATCTGTTCCTGAATCTATTTCTTCAGCTAAACACCGAACTATATTTTCATCATCAACATTTGTCATATTGCCAAGATATGTGGCACAAGCATCGGCTATAGCCGCATTTTCTCCTAATGCGACTGCAGCCGTAGCTATACCTTTTGTAAAACTTCTTCCACCAATTCCACTAGTACATATACCATGAATCTTCATCTCTTTTGTAATTGTTAATACAAGTTGTCCTTTGTCTGCATCTTTATATAAAGGGATTCCGACTTTAATATCTTTCCCTGTTGAATCAGTTAGAGCAATATCTCCACCGTTATTAATAATGACTCTTGTCCCGCCTAATTCTAATGCATATTCTAGTGCAAGATCAGAAAAAGATCCTGCTACTGCACCTAGAGTATTCAGCTCTTGGTATCCGCTCTTTTCAACTGCAACAATCATCTTATTTAAGACTTTTGGAAACACATCACTTGTTTTTGTGTATGTTCGCATCTTGCTTAGTTGAGGCAGATACACAGCTAATTCCTCAAGTTGAGATATCACACGCTCTGCAGTTATTACTCCAATTTCAGGAACTCGCTTGTCTCCAACATATACATCTATTACCATTTGCGTCGGTCCATGATTTATAAATACTCTGTTATCTGGAAGTTGTTGAATCATAATTATTCCTCTGTTTCTAATTTTTCAAGAAGTTCTTTCATACTGATTATATGTTCTGTATGTCCTCCAAGTTTTTCAAATTCATCTCTTGTCATAGTATATTCTATTGGAACAACTGTAGCAGGTGTGGGTACCCAAGTAGTTGATTCAGGAACCATTTTTGCTACATCAACCATAAAGTTTATTCCTCCTCCAGGAAGAATAAATACTGGAGCACCAGCAACTGTCATACGAATATCTTCGTCATGAACTGCATCTGTTAATTTTCTAGGGAATTTTGTAACACCGGCCCTAGCACTTCCACCTGTACCACCAGTACATATAACTGAAACCTTCGATTCTTCACATGTGTCAGAAATAAGTTTAACAACATTAATTACTTCTTCTGTAATTGAAATTTCTTTTATACTTCCGTCTTCTTGCACTTCTAATAATGAAGCTTTCTGCCCTGTAGTTTCTGTTACTAATATTTTATATCCTGGTTTTGCTATATTCATATCTACTGATTTTACTGCATCAATAGGATTTAGAATTGTAGTTCCACCCCAACCATGTCCACTTTCTCCAAAATATCTTCCTCTTGTACTTCTAACTCCAGCAGGTACTACTCCGCTATATTTCATTCCAACTTCTTCACCAGCAAAATGCTCTGAAAGTAATCCTATTACATGGTAGTCAAGAACTATTGCTTCATCTACAACATCAGACATAAATCTAGCAAACATTCCTATTGTTGCACTACCACAACCAACTCTCATAAGCTTTTCTTTTATACCATCTATTATAGGAGCTTCGCCTTGCTGAATTTCCAAAGTACTACCATTTTCGACTTTTAAAGTTACCCTACGGCCATTAGCCAAATCAACAATTGTTCTTGCAACTACGAAGCCATCATTTCCATGACTTAACAAGTTTGCTCCTCCAATTGATAACATTTTTGAACCATATTCTTCAGTAGTAATATGTCCTACTACCTTTCCATCTCTTTTTATCTTTGCACCTTCATCTCCAATATGAATGTTTGTATCAATCTTTACTTTTACTCCACTATAACTTAGTGGTGCTTCTGTAACAACTGTTACAACATCTACTCCATTTACATTATCCTGAACTATGAATGGAGCTGGACGGCAACATGGATAGTTTGTTCCGCTACCCGTAGCTGTAATTAATGGTTTATATGGTAATGTTGTATTGGTTGGTTCTTTAGTAACAGCTTCAACTACAAGCTTTCTATTTCTCTTTATCTCACCATTTACATTTGTATATCTTTTGCAAGCTCCTGTGCTTCCATTTGGTATTGCACAGCTAACAGGACAATTCTTACACTTAACAGTATTATCCTCTTGCACTTCTGTCCTTTCAATTGCTCCAAAAGGACATACCCTAAAACAAATGCCACAAGATACACATTTATTATTTGTTTTTGCTTTTTTGTCAATCATTTCTATTGCATCTAATGGACAGTTCTTAACACACAAACTGCAGCCTTTACATTTATCTACAATTATATTTATCATATAAACTTTCTCCTACCTATTAATATTTGTTTCTAATTTAACGAATTACTTTATAGTTAGTTCTACTTAATACTAATTATTCTCTAACATACTTATCTTCAAGTTCTCCATACTCACCTAATCCAACTAAGTTGTTGAAATCTGGGAATGTGATCATTTTATCAGTATAATTTGCAGTAGTTTCATCAACTTTTAAAGCTTCCATAAGATCAAACATAGCTTTTGAAACAACGTAAGTTGATGCAGTTGGATATATAACTAAGCTATATCCTATTTTTTCTAATTCGCTGTTTTTGAGAAGAGGTGTTCTTCCACCTTCCACCATATTAGCTAATGTAGGAACTTTTATTTCTTCATGAACTCTTTTCATTTCTTCTTCACTTTCCAAAGATTCAACAAATATTACATCAGCACCTGCTGCTTCATATGCTTTAGCTCTTTTTATTGCTTCATCAATTCCTAAAACTGTTCTTGCATCTGTTCTTGCAATTATTACAAAATCTTCATCTTTTCTAGCTGCTTTAGCTGCTTCAATTTTACCAACCATTTCATTCATACTTACTACTTTTCTTCCAAGCATATGACCACATCTTTTTGGAGCTACTTGATCTTCTAATTGAATAGCCGCTACTCCTGCTGCTTCATATTCCTCAACTGTTCTCATAACTGTTATCGCATTACCAAATCCAGTATCTCCATCAGCGATTACAGGAATTTTCACAGAACTTGCCATTTTTCTTGCTCTGTCTAGCATTTCAGTCATGCTCAACAATCCGATATCTGGTTTTCCTAGTGCACTAGCTGCTTGACCATATCCTGTCATATACACTGCCTTAAAGCCTGATTTTTCTATAACTCTAGCAGTCAAAGCATCATGTGCACCTGGTGCTACTAATATATCTTTAGAATTTAATAATTGTCTTAATATAGTTGTCATTTTCATAGTTTTACTCCTAATAATTTTATAATTTAAATTGTTTGCTAAGTACTTCAAATGCATATTCACTATCAATCTGTGAAATAATGCCTCCAGTATATAACAAATAGTTTTCGTCGATTAATATCTTTGGATCGTTTGGTAAAAGAGAAATCCCTTTATCCTTTAACGCATTTTTTATGATGTTCTTGCTTTCTTGTGGTGTTCTATAAGCAAAAATGCCACCAACACCTATTATAGTTCTAACATTTCTTAAATCTCTTCCTACAGGCATACCTGGTGAAACTCCTGTTATGGGGTCAGCTATCGTTGAAATATATCCAGCATGCCTTTTTAATGCAGCTTCTACTGCTGTTTCTGCTAAAAACGTGTCAAACATATACTCTTTATCATTTTCTGCTATATGCATTGGATTTTTTTCCATGCTCTCGCAATAATTTACAAATTCTTCTAGAAGCTTATCATCTTTTATTCCTCTTTTATGGAATATAGTCTTTGGATTTACTGTATCTATTATGCCCATAGCACTTACACGCATTCCTAAGTTGCCTTCAACAGTTCTATATGAAATTTGTTTTTCATTACTTACTATTAAGCCTATTTCTTCGTCCTCAAGATTTTCAAGACCTGGTATTACTGAGTGCACGTCAGTTGTAGCTCCACCTAAATCAACTACTATTATGTCTCCTATTCCCTTTTCAAGATATGTTCCTTTTGCTAAGAGCTCTGAAGCCATTAGAACAGCTCCCGGAGTAGGTATAATTTTATCATTTGTAATCTCTTCTTGTAATATGCTTAAACCCTGTGCCTTAGTAATTTGTTTTATAAATTCTCTATGAATTACTTCTCTAGCTTCATCAACTTTTAATTGATGGATAGTTGGCATGATATTAGGAACTCTAATATGTGATATATTTCCTTCCTTTAATATCCTTGCAACTTCAACTTGAGCATTTATATTGCCTGCTATTACAACAACGCATTTCACTTTACTCTTAACTATTAACTGTGCATTTTCTATAAGCGAAGACTCATCACCATAATCAGTTCCACCTGCTAAAAGTATGATATCAGGATTAATTTCCTTTAAAATATCAACTCTGTATTCAGGTTGATCTTCATTAGAAACTATTTCAAGTATCTTAGAACCTGAGTTCATTGCTACTTCTTTTGCTGCCTTGGCTGTTACTCTTGCCATATATCCTATGGCAACCATTCTTAATCCTCCAGCTGCACTACTAGAAGAAAGCACATGTTTGGCTTCTATCTTTTCTTCGCCTAGAAGCTCCTTCATCTTATCTCGACCAGCTTTTATTCCTTGATAAACATTATCTACTGTTGTAGGCGACTGAACAGTCGCCTTCAACTCACCATCTTTAAATAGTCTTTGCTTTGTATAAGTACTCCCTATATCTATTATTAGATAGTCATAGTTACTCATGTAATTACCTTCTTTCGACAGTATAACAAGTTCCTTCCATTACCCTTCTAGCTGTTCTGCTTATAGCCGCCTTTTCTAGTTTCCAAGTATCTCCTACTTTACTCGCAGCAGCATCTACTGTTATTACGCCTGCAGGATGACCAATTCTCAGAACACTGTCTTTTCCTCTGCCTTTTGCGTTCATTGCTTCATTTACAATAGTACCTTCAATTCTTGCTGCAGCCCCAGTACAAATTGTAGCTGTTCCAGCATACGTTTTATGAACAACTTGCATAAACATCAATCTTGAAACGAAGTCTATATCATTTTCGTTTATTTTCTTTCCTTTTGTAAAATCACTGTAATCTTGCGCTGGAGAAATGAAAGCTATCATTGGAAATGCAGGTATTTCTTTAACAGCATCTTTCCAATCACTTACTAAACCCATTAGTACTGCACCTTTTCCTCTTATTTCTTCTAATGTAGCTAACAGTTTTTTATTTTCATCAATTTGTGATGGGGTTTCTATTCCTGTCAAATTCAAATCTTTTGCTCTTAAAAATACAACTGGGTTTGCAGCATCTACTAAAGAAACTTCTATTTCACCATATCCAGTTACATCTATTTTATCTATAGCATTTCCTGTTGGTAATAATTTTCCTGTTGATGCTCCAGCTGTATCGGAGAAATCAATAGTAATTTCTGAGCCTGTTCCAGGAACTCCTGCTATGCTATAATCACCTGTCACTTTGGCTTTACCGTTTACTACTTCAACTCTTTCAACTAATATTTTACCTGTATTTGTGTTATGAACTCTAACAGTTGTATAAGGTTCTTCAACTTTTACAAGTCCTTCATCTACTGCAAATGGTCCAACACCAGCAGAAATATTTCCACAGTTTCCTGAGTAATCAATTTTCGGTGCAACATATGATACTTGACCAAATGTATAGTCTACATCTGCATCTTCTCTAGTTGCTGGTCCAATAATTGCTAATTTGCTAGTTAATGGATCAGCTCCACCTAAACCATCTATTTGCCTAACATCTGGACTTCCAAATACCTTTAATATTAATTCATCTCTTTCCTTTTGATCCTTTGGCAAGTTTTCCTCTTTAATAAAAATACCTTTACTCGTACCCGCCCTCATAATTACTACATGAGTTTCTCTTTGTTCCATTATAATAGCTCCTCCTCAATTTAAAGCAAATAATAATTTTACTACTTATTTTTTTTATTAGCTAAACTTTCATCTACCCATTTTACAAATTCATCAAGATCAGTACCAGGTCCAAAGAATTCATCAACACCAAGGAAACCAGCCCCTTCATCTTTGATTTTCTTCTCAAACATAGCATGGTCTTCTTCTTTTTCAGCAATTCTTCCACCAGCAATTACTAAAACCTCATCTCTTAGACCAAGCTCCTTTAATCTATTTTCTACTCTTGGGAATAATGTCATTCCTAATCCAAGTAGATTACTTACCCCTACTACACTCGCCTTAGTTTCTGCAACTACATCAGCTACTGTTTCTGGCAAATTCATACCTCTTAAAAAAATTACTTCATATCCAGCTTTTTGAAAAGCTTCCCTAACCATGTTAATTCCAACAACATGAGCATCAGCACCTACAGTAGCTAATACTACCTTATCTTTTTTTGTTACTACATAATCTTGTGGAACTTCAACTTCTTCTTTAGTAACTGGCATATATTTCTCATCTACCCCTAAAGGAGTATAGTTTGGAAGATATCTTCTGATGCCATCTTTATCTCTATGAGTTTTAACAAATCTCTTAAGATCCCATCCACCAGCTCTAGGTGTATCAAGGATACCACTTTTACCTGCTTCTACTATTAAATCAATAAGTTCATGTTCATCATACAGACTCCAGAACTCTACATTTATTTCTTCAGGTTTTAACATCTTGTCTTTTTTTAATGCTGCTGTTAATACTGCCATTGCTTCAGCTTTGATTTCTTCTTTTCTTTCATCTATAAACGGATCATTAATATTTACCTTATATGTTCCATCAAATACATTTTGAGAAGCCCATATAGCTTTAGCCATTGATTCACCTGTAGGAATACCTACATTTTCTGCAGCCTTAGGTCTGTAGAAGTTAGCTCCTGCAAGTTTTGCAGAAACTGCCATTCTTGCAAAGTGTGCTTGCTCTGCAATAAGATCTGCTGGTGGGTTTTGGAATGTTTCAGGTACTGCAATGATAAATTCACTCCAGATAGTCTCTCTAAAAGCCTTAACTAATGCTAAGTCTGCAAGAACATTAATTCCAGCTACATTCATTTGAATAGCACTTAATGCTCTGTCTAATCCAGCTTTAACTGCTAATCCTTCAGATAATAAGCACATAGCGAGCGCCATTCCATCTGTACCCATAATGTTGTTGATATGTTTATGAGTATCAAGTTGAACAAATATATTATTTTCTGCACAAATTTGAATTGCCTTAAATCCATTAACTACCTTTGTTCTAAAATCATGAATTCCTCTTCCGCCAAAGTGAACATGAATAACTGGTCCTAAGTCTGTACCATCAAATCCAGCTATTAGGGCATTTAATATATTTATATGAGTAGTATCACCTGTAGCATTTATTCTTATTGGATGCTTTGAGCCTCCACCCATTTGTACATATTCTCTCTCTCCAGCTGGTGTAATTCCACCTTTGCCTCTAGATTGTTCAATTAACTCTATTCCATCAAGTGGATCAATATGTCTTGTTGCTTCCGAGTGTACAAAATGGAATAAAGTTGTTCCATGTTTTTCAGCCATATTATACATATGCTGTGATTCCTTATATGTTTCTTCAGCACTATTTCTTCCAAGTATAGGATTTAAAATAGGATTTCCAGTTTTTACAGCCTGTCTTCCTAGTTCAGTTATTCTATAACCACTTCTAACTACACCATTAACTTCTCTTGGATAAGCATCAGGTAATCCTTGAACATCTCCATTTTCATCAACATATGGCATTTTTACCCCAAATGCTTTTTCATATGCTTTTATTCTATCAATGTCTTCTTTGATGATTCTTTCTGTATTTGGTCTTGCTTTAGCCATTATAGGGCACCTCTTTCAACTAATTTATTTCTTACTTTATTAATCAAGCCACCTGCTTGTAAAGTTTCCAATGTTGTTTCTGATAAACTATTAAGAACATATTTATTTTGTGTTCTTATATTTGTAATTGTACTGTTCACTAAATCAACATCAAATTCATCATTTTCTTTAGATTCACTTTTTATTTTATCTATATATTCACAAACTACCACAGGAAGACCTATGTTAATAGCATTTTTTCTAAAAATCCTTGCAAATGACTTAGCAATTACAGCTCCTACTCCTGCACTTTTTAAAGCAACAGGAGCTTGTTCTCTACTTGAACCACATCCAAAATTATCATCTGCAATTATTATGTCACCTAATTTAACTTTCTCTGCAAAATCAGGAATAATACTTCCACAAAGCGCTACTTTTTTAAGCTCTTCAACTGGATATGACATAGCATATCCAGGAAGTATTTGATCAGTATCTACATTTTCATTTAATAAAAAAGCTTTCCCTTTAATATTACCCATCTTATTAACCCTCCAATGGAATTACAGTTCCGGGGCTCGTTATATAACCCATTACTGCACTTTCAGCTACCGTTCTAGGTGAAGCTAAATATATTTTTGCTTCTTTATGTCCCATCCTACCTGGGAAATTTCTATTTGTAGTTGATATTGCAACATCTTCCTTTGCAAGCAACCCTTGATGTGCTCCAAAACAAGGCCCACACCCTGGATTAGTTACTATTGCTCCTGCTTCTCTAAATATTTTAGTCAACCCTTCTTCTTCCATCCTATCTAATACTTTTTTTGAAGCGGGTACTACTATCATATTTACACCTTTATCAACTTTTTTACCTTTTAGCACTTCAGCTGCTACTTGCATGTCAGAATATCTTCCATTTGTACAGCTTCCAATAACAGCCTGATTAATTTTCTGACCTTTTATCTCACTAATAGGCTTAACATTTCCCGGTGATGAAGGGCAAGCTGCAACGGGTACTAGGTCTGAAGCATTTATACAATATGTTTCTTTAACTTGACCAATTTCTTCTTCTCCTTGGTCTATATAACCTATCATAGCACCCATTTCAATCATCATATTAGCTATAGTCATCTTCTCATCATTTTTCAATCCAAGAATAGTACTTCCACTAAAAATTACTGCTTTATCAGTAAAACCATTAGTTCCAAACTTTCCTATAACATATAATATAATATCTTTTGCATAAACACCAGGAGATAATTCTCCATCAACGTTTATAAGATATGTTTCAGGAACTTCTAAGTCAATTTCTCCAAGTGCCATAACAGCTGACATTTCTGTTGATCCAACTGGTATTGCAACTACTCCGTAAGCCCCAGCCGTACAGGTATGAGAATCTGCACCTACAATAATATCACCTTTTTTATATAGGTTTTCTTCATGAACTATTTGATGTATAACTCCTTCAGACCTACCATAAACTTTTGATCCATATTCATTACAAAACTCATGTATTGCTCTATGTTGAATTCTTGAGTCTACTGAGGAGCATGGAATATTATGATCTAGTACAAACACCACTTTTTCTTTATCAAATACTTCTTTAACACCGATTTTTTTAAATTGTTCTACTGCTATAGGACCAGTAACATCATGAGCTATAACTAAGTCAACTTTTACACTTAATTCTTCACCCACTTTTACAACTTCTTTATTAGCCTTTTCAGCAATGATTTTTTCTATAATATTCATTAACTTCACCTACTTTCTATCCTTCAATTAGAACAATACCTAATTTATTTGCTACATCAACAGCGTCTTGTCGGGATGGGCTAGCATCTCTAAGAACTAATCTTCCTCCACCTCTATTTAATGCATCCACCATGTATGTTCCTTCATCAGTATATATAGTAACTCTTTGAACTTGATATTCTTCGTCTTTAACTATTTCTACTTCAATATTTTCTTTTTCTACAAGTTCCATTACTTCTTTGTACATTTTACCATCAGCCGTTGATGAACCATAAACAGCACCCATTAGCACTCCAGGAACATTTATTCCTCTACGAGCAAATAACTCAGGATAAAGTTCTATTTTTACTTTCTTAATTATACCTTTTGCTAAGAAGTGCGCTATTCTCCCAGTATTTGTTGGAGAACCAACAGCTTGGCTACTTCCACCTACAACCGCTTCTCCTAAAGTATTAGTTATTGGTCTAGACCCTTCTGCTAATCTTTTAGCTATTTCTCTTGCTTTAACAAGTGTTTTATCAATATTTTCTTTTTCTTCATCCTTAATTGATTGATCTATAAGTTTTTCTACAGGTTCTTTAGTTTTAAAGAATGGTTGCATAAATTCTACTACAGTAGGAACTATAGTTTTTCCTGATATCGGGTGAACTTCCGTTGCCATAGCTAACATTACATCAATAGGTACATTAACCTCTATGTCAGTACGTACTGCTAATCCTGCTGACATTGTACCTACTAATATAGCCCCTCCAATATGTGTTGCACAAAGTGCTGGAACCATAACTCTAGGGGTACATGGAACTGCTATTGTCGGTGAAATTGCCATAACCATTGCACGTTCCGTTGCTTTTGGGCTTCCTTCATACAACTCTACAGTTGCTGCTGCAACTGCTGCCGCTCCAGCTCCAAATCCTTCCATATTACATCCAGTTGTAATTTTTCCTACTCTGAACATTGAACCAACTTTTAATAATATTGCTGCTACTTCCGCTACTTTAGTTCTTTCATAACCTGTATCAAACATAGCTCTTATAAACCCTGTATATGGGCATGAATCACCAGTACCAGCACATGGATTTAATCCTAAACTATGATTGCCAGTTTGCGCTGCAATAGTGTTTACCAAAGCTCTATCAACAAAATCATCTTTAAATAGTTTGGTTCCTTCAATATTATTTAATTGTGCTGCAGTAGTTCCAAGCAACAAACTGCTTCCAGTAGTCAATCCTACTTCTACAGCATTTAAATTATGCTCAAATTCTTTTAGTACTTCTTCTAATATTTCCTCTTTTGTTTTTCCTGTTTGAATTTCTGTCTCAGCTAATACAACATCAACAAATCTTAATTTGTTTTTATCTGCTATTTCTACTATCTCACTTAGAGTCAATGGCATTTTTTCTTTAATCATTTCTATAATGTTCATGACTAAGCTTCCTCTCTTACTTCAATATTTCCCAATTCTTCATATACTTTTATTACTGCTGAAATATCTTCAGTACCTAATCCCTTAGCTCTTGCAACTTCATACATTTGTTGAGCTACATTTCCAACAAGTAATGGCATTTTTAAATCTTTAGCTGTATCTACAGCAAGTTGTAAATCTTTATATTGTAAATCAGTCGAAAAACCAGGTACGAAATTGCCTTTTGCTATAAAGTTTTTATATTTTGCAGTTAATGCATATGATGATCCAGAACTTTGACTAATAATATCGTACATTACTTCAGGTTTTAGCCCTGCCTTTACACCTAATGCAAGTGCTTCTGATACTGCTACCATATTAATTCCTAATAAAAGGTTATTTACTAATTTCATTGTATCACCTGCTCCAATATCACCAACATGAGATACTTTTGTACCTATACAACTCAATACAGGTAGTGCTTTATTAAATGTCTCTTCATCTCCACCAACCATAATTGTTAAAGTACCTTTTTGTGCTCCAGCTAATCCACCACTTACAGGCGCATCTAATACCTTTACACCTTTTTCATTAGCTTTTTTAGCGATATTTTGTATAGTTTTAGGTGTTATACTACTTAAGTCAATATAAATAGTGCCTTCCTTAGCACCTTCTAAAATACCACCCTTGCCTGTAACTACACCTTCAACTATTTGTGAATTAGGAAGAGATGTAAATACTATATCTGATCCTGAAGCTACTTCTGCAGCACTTTGTCCTTCTTCTGCTCCCATTTCCTTTAATTCATTCACAGCATCTTTGTTTAAATCAGAAACTTTAAGATTATAACCTTTTTTAATTAAATTAGTAGCCATATTTTTACCCATAACTCCTAACCCTATAAAACCTATTTTCATTTTGTTTCCTCCTATTTTTTTATAACATTATATTCTTTATTATACATAATATATTTGTAGCAATTTTCATGCCAACTTCACGCCCTGTTAAATAGGGTAAAATAGCAACTGTTTCACTCTGAATCTTTCAAACTTGAAATACATCTTCTAAGACATTTGTAAAAATAGAGAGAAAAGCAATTCTAAAGCATTTCAAATTTGTAATGCGTGTTCAATTTTGAAATGTTTTAGAATTACATAAAATAGAAGCGTACATAGTACACTTCTATTTTACTTGAGCACTATTTAAATTATTTCTTTACTAATAGTAGCTAAACATTTAATTAATACAAATCTTTACAATTATTCCAAATTCAATTTTAGGTCGTTTTCCTTAATCCAACCTTTTTTCCTCATGATGTTAGCAATTATTGGAGTAAGAACTACTGGTATAACAATATATAATAATAATATACCTATCCACATCATTCCGCCACCTTTTCCAGCTGCTTCCATTGCTGGTATAGTTTCAATAATTCCTACTAATCCACTAGTACCCATACCTGAACCTATTGGACTATTTTCCATTTGGAAAATAATTGTTGCCATTGGTCCTGTAATAGCTCCAACTAATGTTGGTGGTATCCATATTTTCCAATTTCTAACTATGTTAGGTACTTGAAGCATTGATGTTCCTAATCCTTGAGAAGCAATTCCTCCCCAACCATTTTCCTTATAACTCATTACTGCAAAGCCTACCATTTGAGCACAACATCCTGCAGTTGCCGCACCACCTGCAATTCCTGTTAGTCCTAGCATCATGCAAAGTGCCGCACTACTGATAGGTAAAGTTAATGTTATACCAACTATAACTGAAACTAACACGCCCATTATAAATGGTTGTAAAGTTGTAGCATACATTATTAAATTACCAGTTGCAGTCATGAATGCACCAATAGCAGGTCCTACAGCTGTTCCAACAAGAACACCTACTATAATAGTAACTGCTGGAGTAATTATTATATCAATTTTAGTTTCTTTTGAAACAATTTTTCCAAACTCAGCTCCTAATATCGCTGCTATAAAAGCACCTGCAGGGCCACCTAATGCGTTTCCTGCTGTACCAGTAATTGCTGAAGCAAATAATACCAAGGCTGGAGATTTTAATCCATAAGCAACAGAAACACCAATAGCTGCACCTGTCATTTGTTGAGCTATAGGCCAAATAGTTTCATTTAAGAATGGAATATGAAGCTTAACGCCTATAGTTTTCATTATAGTACCAATTAATAAGGAAGCAAAAAGACCTTGTGCCATTAAACCTAACGCATCAATTAAATATCTTTGAACCGAAATTTCAATGTTTTTTCTTCTCAAAAACTTCTTGAATTTTGACTCATTTTTTACTTCGTTTGTCGTTTCATTTTTACTCATTTTCAAACCCTCTTTTCTTTTAATTTTGTTTTTCGTTTAATGCCTCTATTATTTTTCTAGGTGTTACGGGAACCTCAGTGAACCTCACTCCAATAGCATCATAAATAGCATTTAAAATTGCGGGTGCAACTGGTATTAAAGCTGGTTCACCTACTCCTTTGGCACCGAAAGGCCCTGTTGGAGTTGGGTCTTCTACAATTATAGGATATATTTCTGGCATATCCATAGCTGTATTTATTAAATATTTCGAAAATCCTGGGTTTTTTATAGCTCCCTTTTCTAACTCAAGTTCCTCTAATACGGCAAAACCAATTCCCATGGCACATCCACCTTCTATTTGTGCTTCTACCATCTGAGAATTTATGGCTTGCCCAACATCATGAGCTGCAACAATTTTTAAAACATCAACTTGACCTGTATCTGTATCAACTTCTACTTCTACTATATGAGTTGCAAATGCATAACAAGCATAAGGATTTCCATGCATATCGACTGGATCTAAAGATGTTGTATCTGGGTTAAAAGAACCACTTCCTAGTGCAATTTTTCCTCTTTTTTTCAACTCTCCCATTAAAGTTAAGAAGTCCATTTGTTTTGATTCATCATTCTTAACAAAGACATTACCATTTTTAATCTCAACTTCATCTTGATCAACATTAAAAACCTCTGAAGCTACTTCTACTAAGGTTTTCTTTGCTACTTTTGCAGCTTCACAACATGCATTACCTGAAATATATGTTTGTCTACTAGCAGATGTAGCTCCACCTTCTGGTGTAACTCCAGTATCAGCAGCAGTTACATTTACTGCTTCATATTTAACTCCTAATGTTTCAGCTACTATTTGGGCCATTACAGTTGATGAACCTTGACCTATATCAGCACATCCAACTAAAGCCGTTACAGAACCATCACCATGAACCTCAACAAAAGCTGCAGCAGGATTTGGCAGACCAGTATTTCCTATACCATACCACATACAGCCTATTCCAGTACCTCTTTTTTTCATCCTACTTCACCTCTCCTTCATTGAAAATAACTTCTTTTGATTTTTCTACTGCCTTTTCAATGGTTTCAATTATTCCAACACTATCACATAACTTTTGATCTGTAGGTGTATAATCTCCTACTCTCAATGCATTCTTTAATCTAATTTCTATAGATGACATTCCCAGCTTTTCAGCAAGTGCATCCATTTGTCCCTCATGAGCTATTGCTGCTTGAGGAACTCCAAACCCTCTATAAGCTCCTGCCATTGGGTTATTAGTATATACGAAAGTTGCATCTATTCTTACATTTGGTATTCTATATGGACCACTTATATGAGTCATTGCTCTAGCAATAACAGCTGGCCCATATGATGCATACGCACCTGTATCTGAAGTTAATTTAGCTTCATAAGCAAGTATTGTTCCATCTTTTTTGGCACCTGTCTTAACCTTCATTTCAATAGGGTGTCGCTTAGAAGAAACCTTCATTGATTCTTCTCTATTTGTAACAATTTTTACAGGTCTTCCAGTATAATATGACAGTAATGCAACATGACATTGCACTGATATGTCAAGCTTACCACCAAATCCTCCACCAGTAACTGCTTGTATTACTCTAACTTTATTCTGTGGCATATTTAAAGTTCTTGCTACTTCACCTCTATCAAAATGAGGATTTTGAGTAGAACACCAAACACTCATTATTCCATTTTCATATTTAGCAACGCCAGCCTCAGGTTCAATAAACATGTGCGCTACATAATTAGTTTTATAAGTATTTTCAACTATAATATCACACTCTTTAAAAGCTTCATCAACATCACCTTTTATTAGATGTTTTTCTTGAAGGATATTCGTATTTCCATGAACTTTAAGTGACTTGTCTTTCAATGCATCTTCTATACTAAAAATTGGTTCTAATTCTTCATATTCAACTTCTATTAATTTCAAAGCCGCTTCAGCAATTTCTTTAGTTTCAGCTGCAACTATAGCTAATGCATCGCCTATTCTTCTTATTTTGTCATCAACTAATACAGGTTCGTCTTTAATAATAATACCTATCCTATTTCCTCCAGGTATATCCTTATAAGTCAACACTGATACAACCCCTGGCAAAGCTTTTGCTTTGCTAATATCTATATTTTTTAAAATAGCTGAAGGCACTTCACTTCTCTTTACTGCGCCAAAAAGCATATTTTCAAATTCTATATCAGCCGCAAATTGTGCTGTTCCTAGTACTTTGCTCAATGAATCTTTTTTCTCAACACTTTTACCAATTATATTAAAATTACCCATTTTAATTCCTCCTTTCATTTACTTATCTCTAGCTATCTCAACTGCTTCAACTATTTTTTTATATCCAGTACATCTACATAAATTACCAGCCATTGCTCTTTTTATTTCATCTAAATTAGGCTTTGGATTTTTCATAAATAAAGCTTTTGCCGAAAGAATCATACCTGGTGTACAGAAACCACATTGAACTGCTCCTGCTTCTATAAAACTTTCCTGTAGTTTATCTAATTCTCCATCTTTAGAAAGTCCTTCTAGAGTGATTACGCTGCAGCCATCTACTTGTGGTGCTAGAACTGTACAAGAAGTTACCGTTATACCATCAACTATAACTGTGCAAGCACCGCATTCTCCTTCTCCACACCCTTCTTTTACACTTTTCATATTTAAGTCTTCTCTTAGCATATCTAATAATCTCTTATTTGATTCAACTTCTACAACAATATCTTCGTAGTTTAAATTAAAATTTATCTTTATCTTACTCATTAATTTTAGCCTCCTATTTATATTATTTAATTTCTAAATCGGAAAGGATGCTTTCAAAAGTTGTTTTTGCAATACCTTTAATACTTTTGCTTTTATACTTTGCACTATTCAACCTACGAAGCGATCCTGGAGATCCTTCAACAATTGTCTTATAAATAGTTGTAGACATATCATCTATTAAACTATACAAGTTTTCTCTATTTATTTTTTGTCCAATTATTTGATTTTCTATTTCATATAACCTACTAGGATGTCTAGAAACAGCACCTAAAACAAATTGTGCTTTAGTACATATATTAGATTCATCTTTTTCTATCAAGGCACCCATACTCATAACAACTATAGCTAAAGCTTTTCTTCTACCTAATTTAGTAAATGCTGTTGCTGTATTATCATTCGGTTCATCAAAAAATATTTCTGTGAGCAACTCGTCTTTTCTTATTTTTGACTTTCCATTATCATAAAAATCTACAAGCTTCATTGTTCTTTCTTCGTTTTTACTTTTTAATACTACACTTGCGTCAAGTGCAATTAAAGCAGCTACAGAATCAGCTGCAGAAGAAGAATTTACAACGTTGCCTCCAACTGTACCTAGATTTCTTATTTGTGTAGAGCCAATTTCTCTACATGCAACAACAAGAATCTTAGCTTTTTTATTAAGCAACTCATTATTTTCTATTTGACTGAAAGTCATAGCTGATCCAAGTTTAATCAAACCATCTTCGCATTTTGCATATTTTAGTTCTTGCAACTTATTGATATTTACAATTTTATCTGGTTCTATACGACCTTTGTGAATATCCAAAACAATATCAGTTCCACCAGCGATAATATGTGTATCTTTGTTAGCATTTTCTAAGATATCAAGCGCTTCAGAAACTGTTGTTGGTGAAAAATAATCATATTTTTTCATAATTTTCCTTCCTTTTCAAAATTTTCTTCCCTTTCAAAACTTTCATTAAAAAGTTTGCAAAATAATTAACTTTTAATTCTAAATTTCAATAATCTATTTATTTGCAAAAAGCTTGCCAAAACTTAGACTATTTTTATTATTTACAATTTACATACAAATATTTTATGAAAGTTAGCAGAAAAGATTGTGTTTACTGAATACCCAATCTTTAATAATCTTAATCTTAATTATAATTAAATATTTGTATATATAATAAAAATAAAAAAAATATTTCATAATTGAAACACTTTTTTTATTTTTATTATATAATTGATATTTAACAAGATATTCTACATTTCGTTTTTGAAATGGTATATTTCATTCATGAAACACTAATCAACTTCAATGTTATACTGATTAATTTTCCTCCAAAGAGTAGTAGTACTAATTTTTAAATAATCAGCAGTCTTTGATTTTATTCCACCATTTAGTTTAAGAGCCTTTTCAACAATTTCTTTTTCATACCCTTGAAGCATTTCATCAAGACCACTTCCATTTGTATCATCACTACTAATTTTATCCCTTATATTCCTAGGCAAATGCTCAACTTTTATTATTCTTTCATTTCCTATTATATTAAAGGTTTTTTCTATACAGTTCATAAGTTCTCTTACATTACCAGGCCAGTTATAATTAATTAGCATATTTAATGCAACTTCATCTATTCCTTCAACAAATTTTCCAAACGTGCGGTTCATTTGTTGAATAGAATTCTGTATTAAAGCAGGAATATCTTCTTTAATATGCCTTAGGGAAGGAATATGTATATCTAAAACATTTAACCTATAGTATAAATCTTGTCTAAAACTACCTTCTTTTATTAATTTATCTAAATCCTTGTTAGATGCAGAAATAACGCGAATATCTAGTTTCACAGTCTTTGTACTACCTATTCTTGTAACTTCCCTTTCCTGAAGAACCCTTAATATTTTTGATTGTAGCTCCAAATGCATTTCACTGATCTCGTCTAGGAACAAGGTACCTCCATTAGCTTGTTCAAACGCACCAACTGCCCCTCCTTTTTTTGCTCCAGTAAAGGAACCTTCTTCATACCCAAAAAAATTACTTTCCATTAGATTTTGTGGAATAGCAGCGCAATTTATTGGAACAAAAGGCTTATTAAATCTATTACTAGCATTATGTATTGATTGCGAAAACATTTCTTTACCTGTACCGGTTTCCCCAAAAATCAAAACATTGGAATTCGACTGAGATGCAATATATGCAATTTCCTTGGCCCTTTTCATTTCTAAACTATTGCCCATTATATCAGAAAAATTATACCTTACATTCTGATACTTCTTCATCTCCTTTAAAAGGTTATGGCTTTTCCGAACTTGATCTTCATTATTAAATCCAAATCCAAAATAGCGATCTATGGGTATCCTAACAGCATTAGCACCACTTACATAATTAGATTCACCAATAATTGGTTTTTGCTTCTTCATGGCTTCACTAGCGTGTTTACTTATTTCTCCCAAAAACTCTGTGCTTTCTTCACCATTTGAGTTAACAGAAGCTAGCCTTTTACCCTCTTCATCAAACACTACTGCTTCTCCACCAGCTACTCTAGCAATAAACGGTAGTGCTTCTATAAGTGAATTTCTTAAAGTATTACTATATCTTACCCTTTCAACATTACTACAACATATTACATAATCCCCAAAAGGAATGCACCATGTTTCAGCCCCTGCCTCAATCTGAGACATACCATATATAGCATGTTTTTTTTCTGCTGTTTCTCTAGCTAAATCAAAGCAAACCCCATTTAATCCTTCTATTTCTTTACCTGATGAATCAATGGTCTTTATTCGTTCTCCATTTTTATTTGTTAGAGTAGCATATCCAGCAGTTACTCTTGCTACTATAGGAAGTGCATCTAAAAGTATATCTATTATTTTATCCATAATAAGGAATCAACTCCTCATAACATTTTTATATTAAGTCAAAATTTAAATGATTTTCATTGAAAATCCACAATTATATATTAACTTATTCTATTTTAATATATCACTTCATTATTGGTCTGTCAATCGAAAATAACCATCACCACGACAATTAAGTAATTATTACAAATCAATCAGAATATCATTTGATGCTAGTACAAAATAGTAGACATCAAAGATTTATCACGATAAAATGCAAATAAGAAATATCGTGTTAAGCATGGTGATGCAACAGTAATGATTTGTTATTGCTGTATTATATTTTAGGAGGAAATTAGGTTGAAAAACATGTTAAAAGAAAATTTAAAACAAGGGATACCTGTTTTTGGTACTATGATTACAACAGGTTGTATAGATATAGCAGAAATAATTTCTTATACTGGTGTGGATTTTATTATGATAGATTACGAACATGGCTCCATAGGAATAGAAACAGCAGGCAGAATGACCTCATTAATTAAAGGTCTACAGGTTACACCTTTTATAAGAGTGGCATGTAACTTATCAATAATAATTTACGGTGAAAGTGGCACGGGAAAAGAAATGTTTGCTCAAGCTATCCATAACGCGAGTAAAAGAAAAAACTATCCTTTTATTGCGGTGAATTGCGCAGCTTTATCAGATAGCCTTTTAGAAAGTGAATTATTTGGGTATGAGGAAGGTGCTTTTACAGGGGCTAGAAAAGGTGGAAAACCGGGTTATTTTGAATTAGCATATAAAGGAACTATTTTTTTAGATGAAATAGGTGAAATAAATAGCAACTTGCAAAAGAAATTATTAAGAGTAATTGAAGAAAGAGAAGTTTAGAAATGATTTGTTTTACAGATTACACGTATTGCCAATAACACTTCCACCATTAAGAAAGAGACCTGCGGATATCTTCTTGTTGTTTGAAAATCAAAAGAATAATATTAAGGCTAAATTTAAATTATCTCCTGATGCAAATGAAATAGTAAATAGTTATCCTTGGGGTGGGAATATTAGAGAGCTTAAAAACTGTGTCGAATACTTAAATGCATTAGATAAAGATATTATTGAACCAAATGATTTAAACAATATTTTTAAAAAAGAAACATTTATGAATATTAGGGCTATAGTAATAGAATCTGGATTATATAGAATAATAACGGAGCACATGGTATTTTATAACATTTTCTTTTCTTTTTAAGTAACAATCCATGCCTATTATCGAAGATCACGGAGGAAAAGTTGTAATTAATTATAATTTTAAAGACGTGATAAAAGTATCAATAAAAAAAGAAAATTAATTTATAGATATTAATATAATTAAATTATAAAAAAGTTATATCAAAGAATAAAAAAACAGCATTCGAATAATCAAAATTCGAATGCTGTAAATAATTAAATTAATTTTAGTATAAACCTTGACCTATCATAGCATCTGCAACTTTTTTGAATCCAGCCAAGTTAGCACCAGCAACCAAATTATATCCTAATCCTGCATCTTCAGCTGCTTTCTTTGAGTTATTATGAATATTTTTCATAATTTGTTGAAGTTTTTCATCAACTTCTTCAAAAGTCCATGAGTATCTCATAGAGTTTTGGCTCATTTCTAACGCTGATGTAGCAACACCACCAGCATTAACAGCTTTAGAAGGTGCTACAACAAGACCGCTTTCTTGTAAAAATACTAAAGCATCATTAGTTGTAGGCATATTAGCAACTTCAATATAATATTTAGCGCCGCTTGCTACAATTTTTTTAGCTTCTACCATATTAACATCATTTTGAGTAGCGCAAGGCATATAAACATCAGCTTTTGCTTCCCATGGTTTTTTGCCAGCAAAGAATGGTACGCCGAATTTGTCAGCATAATCTTGAACTTTGTCTCTTCCTGATGCTCTCATTTCTAACATGTAATCAATTTTTTCGCCTTTAATACCATCTTCGTCATATATATATCCATCTGGACCAGAAATTGTAACAACTTTACCGCCCAATTGATCTATTTTTTGAACCGCTCCCCAACATACATTACCGAATCCTGATAATGCGAAAGTTTTTCCAGCAACATCTTCTCCAAAATGTCTAAATACTTCTCTTGCAAAATAAACTGCACCATATCCAGTTGCTTCAGTTCTTGCTAAAGAACCACCAAATGGTAATGCTTTACCTGTTAACACGCCGTTTTCATAGTTACCTTTAATTCTTTTGTATTGTCCAAATAAGTAACCAATTTCTCTTCCTCCAACACCTAAGTCTCCAGCTGGAACGTCAGTGTCTGGTCCTATAAATCTATATAATTCAGTCATGAAAGCTTGGCAGAAACGCATAACTTCTGCATCTGATTTTCCTCTAGGGTCGAAATTAGAACCACCTTTACCTCCACCTATAGGAAGTCCAGTTAATGAATCTTTAAATGTTTGTTCAAAACCTAAGAATTTCATTTCACTTAAACATACTGATGGACTAAATCTAAGTCCTCCTTTATATGGTCCTATTGCACTATTGAATTGTACCCTGTAACCTTTATTAACTTGTACTTTACCTTGGTCATCCACCCAAGTAACTCTGAATGATATTGCTCTATCTGGTTCAACCATTCTTTCTAATATAGCATTTTTTTCATATTCAGGATGTTGTTCAATAACTGGGTCTAAAGAACATAAAACTTCTTCAACAGTCTGTATGAATTCTGGTTCTCCTGGATTTCTTTCTTTAACTTCTGCAATTACTCTTTCAATATAAGCATTCATGAATTAACCCTCCAATAATAATAATAATAATAATAATGAATCTTTAATTAATTATAACAGTATTCATTTACAATGCAACTTTAAAATAATGCTTTTGTATTAACTATTTGTCAATAAAAATATATTATTGACAAATCATAAATTGCAAATATTTAAAATTAATTTTAAATTAAATAATTTATTTTTAAATTAACTTAATATTAACAAAACGTAACATTATGCATTCTGTTTTATTTTAAAATTTATGCGACAAGAAATATAATAATAAATACTTTTTTATTATTTACTTAATTACCTAACATATACGAAAAAAATATGCAAAATATATATTTACTAACCTCCAGTTTATTGTCGTACAATTATCTCATAAGGTAAATTTTTTTTAATATGTGGTTATTATTTGACGGATACATAAAATCAATCAATGTACACAAAGCAAAAATCATCAAAAGTAGTAACAAAACACATATGCGAAAACTACATAGACATAGCAGAAGATTACAGACACACTCCAAAATACAGAGATATTTATAAGCTAAGTAGCGAGACAATAGAAAGAGTGTTTGCTGATGCTAAAAAAAGCATGGAATGAGATATACTCAATTAAGAGGATTAAAAAAAGTACAAATGCAAGTCATGCTTACTTTTGCATGCATGAATTTGAAGAAATTAGCAAGTTGGAAGAAGAAAAATGGGCTATTAAGCCCTGATTTCAAACAATACTCTAATCTTTGAAAAATTAAGCATTTATACTAAAAAAGCTTCTTTACAAGATTCGTAAAGCAGCCTTTAGTCTACAGTCTGAACAAAGTTCATTAAACTCTGTTTTTATTCACCTATTAATTTATTATAGTAGTAAGTCAATGAAAACAAACTTTCATTTAAATGTACATTTTCAACATATACTCCTTCAGGCATCTTTAAATCCTTTGGTGCAAAATTCCATATGGCCTTTATTCCGCATGCAACAACTTTTTCGGCTATTTGCTGACAAACACTTTTAGGAGTACAAATTACTGCAATATCCACTTTTTCTGTTTTAAGATAGTCTTCTATATAATCAATGTCTCGTATTACGGCATTCCTTATAGATAAACCTATAAGTTTAGGATTTTTATCAAACAATGATACAACTTCATAATCTGCTTCATAAAATCCAGTATAATTTGCTATAGCTTCTCCAATATTACCAGCACCAACAATAATAACCTTATATTTTTTATCTAACCCTAATATTTTGCCTATTTCAAACCTTAAACTTTCAACATCATAACCAAATCCTTGTTGCCCGAACCCACCAAAATTATTTAAGTCTTGTCGTATTTGAGACGCAGAAAAACCAGTCATTTCGCTCAATTCCCTAGAAGATGTCTTATTTACTCCCATTCTTTTCAATTCCCCTAGATACCTATAATACTTAGGTAATCTTCGTATTACTGCAGATGAAATTTTCCCATTTTTGTCCATAGTAACCCTCCTGAGTATATTTTAACAATCTTTGAATACATTTGCAATATTTTTTTTATATTTTACTCACTATTTTTAATTTTTATTATTTGATAAGACAACTATCTTATTATAATAAAAAAAATAGAAGCATACAGACCCTCTATCTTTTTATTACCATAATATTTAATCTCATATAGTTTTACACTATGAATTTTTCATTATTATACTTTCAACAACATTAACTGCATATTCACATGCATCACAACACTTTTCTAATCTATTTATTACTTCGGTCCATGTCATTATTTCTATCGGATCACTAGAAGTCATATGAAGCCTTCGAACCGCTCTAGTATAAAGATTGTCTCCATCCTCTTCCAATTTATTAATTAATACAATTCCTTTATGCATTTCTTTTGATTTACGAAAATTGTGAAATTCTTCAAATACTTTTTTTAATTCATAACAAGATTTAACTATTATTTCAGAAAACTCTAACGCCTCGTTCCTGATTTTAGTAATATTGTACATATATAGACGCAACATTACATCTTCAATGCTGTCTGTAATATTATCAATTTCATGAGTTAACGAAACAATATCTTCTCTCTCAATTGGTGTAATAAATTCATGGAATAATTTTCTCATCAAATCATGACCTTCTACATCAGCATCATGTTCTATATTATGCATTAATTTCATCTTTTCTGGTAAATCATTAACACTAAAATTTGTTAATGTTTCATCTAACATATTAGCTGCTAAACAACAATAATTTGATAGTTTTACAAATGTATCAAAATAATTATAATTATTCTTACGTGCCATAATACTTCCTTCCTTATTATGTAGAATTTTATAAAATACTAGAAAATAAAAATAAATAATTTAGCCATGAGATATCCTATTAATCCACACCCTGGAAATGTTAAAACCCATGTTAACACCATATCATTTACTAAACCCCAATTTACTGATGATAATCTTTTTGCTGCACCTACACCCATAATTGCTGTTGTTTTAGTATGAGTTGTACTTACAGGTATTCCTGTAACCGAAGAAAGAAGTAAACAAGTTGCAGCAGCAGCATCAGCAGAAAAGCCTTGGTACTTTTCAAGCTTTACCATATCCATGCCTACAGACTTTATAATTTTATATCCACCTATAGATGTACCAATTGCCATAACTAAAGAACACAGCAGCATCATCCATATAGGAATCTGAAAATTTGTTACATCCGCTTGTCCATTTGCTAAAAAAATTCCTAGCATAAAAACTCCCATAAATTTTTGCCCATCTTGTGCTCCATGCATAAATGCCATAGCAGCACCACTACCAATCTGCGCCTTTTGGAAAAACAAATTAGTCTTTCTTCTACTCAATCCTATACAAAAAACCTCTGTTATTTTTACAACAACCCACCCGAGAACAAACCCTAAAAACGTTGATAAGGCTAATCCATATAATACTTTTATCCACTCGCTACCATTAATGCCCGACAACCCATTATGTAATGATATTGCAGCACCAGATATACCAGCAATTAATGCATGGCTCTCACTTGTAGGAATACCAAACCACCAAGCAGCAGTAGCCCAAATAACAATTGCAAAGAGAGCTGCACATAGTGCAACTAAAGCCTCTTGAGATTTTCCACCAAAATCTACCATATTATATATAGTCATAGCAACATTAGCGTTTACTACCGTCATCACGAAAACACCAAAAAAATTAAATATAGCAGCCATTATAATTGCTGACTTTGCTTTAATAGAACGAGTAGAAACACAAGTAGCAATAGCATTAGGGGCATCTGTCCAGCCATTTACTAAAATAACTGCTAATGTCAAAATTGTAGTAATAAATAGCATCGGATTAGTTGTCAATTGATTTATAAATTCATAAGCTGAAATAGTCATGGACACCTCTCATAATTTGTATGAATACTCTCTTATAAACTTGTTTGTAATATATTTTTATACTAACATACATTATATGACATGTCCAGTACCCATTTTTTGCTCTTTTTGCAGATTATTTTTACAACATAATTAAAATTTTAAAAAATACATAAGATGTAACTTATTTTTATAAATACTAAATAAAATCTATGTAAATATATATTACTTTAAAATATTTTATCTTCTTGGGAAACTTTATCACTAAAGAAAAAAACTTTCTAATGCAAACTGCAAAAGAAAGTTTTTATTATATTTTATTTAGAATATAAGGAATCCTGCTGTTATTATTACACCAGTGAATAATAATGTAATTACACAATATCCCATAATATCCTTTGCGCTCAATCCTGCTATACCAAGTGCAGGAAGTGCCCAGAATGGTTGAATCATATTAGTCCATGCATCTCCCCACGAAATAGCCATAGCTGTTTTAGCAGGATCAACACCGATTAATGAACCAGCTGGCATCATTATTGGAGCTTGTACTGCCCATTGGCCTCCTCCTGATGGTACAAAGAAATTAACAATACCTGCACTTAGGAAAGTAAACAATGGAAAAGTAGTTTCTGTTGAAATGTTTACAAATGCAGTTGATATAACTCCTGCTAAAGATATGCCTGTTTCAGGATTCGCACCCGTCATCATACCCATTATTCCTGCATAAAACGGAAACTGAAGTATAATTCCTGCGGAACTTGATGCTGCGTCAGTTATAGCATCTATATATTTCCTTAAGTTTCCATGTAGCAATATACCTACAAACATAAATATAAAGTTTACAAAGTCAAGGCTTAAATTTAAACCTACTTTTGTAAAATTATATATTATAAAAGCGAATCCTAAAACCAATGTAATTATCCACACAATTTTACTGCGTTCCAATTTATCTGCAGGTGAAAATTTACTTACATCTTCTTTAATAACTTCTTTTTCTATTAATTTACTTGGGTCTACTTCAACTGTATGTTCTTTGTCAGGCATCATTGCCTTACAAACAAATGGCAATCCAAATATTATAATTCCTGAAATAAATAAGTTCATTGGTGAAAATATAGTCTGACTTGTTGCTATTGTATATGTTTTATCAAATATATCTGGAGCAACGGCAGAAAGAGCGCCTTCATTAGCAACCTTTAAAGGGATTGAACCTGATATACCACCATGCCATACAACGAATCCTGAATAAGCAGATGCTATTAGCAGTCTATAGTCAATACCTTTTACTTCTTTAGCAATTTCTCTTGCTAATAACGCTCCTATTACTAATCCAAATCCCCAGTTAATCCAGCATGCTATTACAGCAACGAATGCTGTAATCATAATGCCTCTTGCTGGTGTTTTTGCAGCCTTCGCTATTTTACTAAGTAAATTTTTAAATACTTGTGCCTGAGCCATAGCGCTACCAAGTACTAATACTAATACCATCTGCATGGAGAATCCAAGTAATCCCCAAAATCCCTTTGAACCTGCCCAATTTAGAAGCATTTGAAGCGGTGTCTGTGCTGTTAGTGCCATCCCACCTATAAAGGTAATAATAGTAAGAATAATGGCAAATAAAAATGGGTCTGGAAGGTACCTGTTCATAACATGTACACAACCGTTAGTAAATTTTTTAAACATAATAAGTCCTCCTAAATTTTATTGTAAATAGCATTATGCTATTTTACAGTCTTTTATAAAATAAAAAATAGTATTAATTTATCCGGCTACATTTTACATCTATTAATGTGTTCTTTCAATTTTGCATATTAATGTTATTTGGAGTTTTTATAATAAATTATTGTTAAATCTTTCACTAAGTTTATATATCTTATAAATACTACTATTTACTTGATTTTTTTAAAGTATAGTCCCAAAATCAATTTTTATAATTCTATTTTTAATTTTATCTTGAGTAAGTTTAAGACCAAATAAATCAGTAACTAATTCGTATTACTAAGAATATAATAACAAATATATCGTTACAGGAGGTTTTTTAATGAAAAAATTTATATCTTTACTACTTGTTGTGGTCTTAGTTGCATCCATGCTACTTGTTGGATGTGAGAAGCAAAAGGAAAAACAAAATGTCCGACTTGTAGAGGTAACACATTCTGTGTTTTACTCACCTCAGTACGTTGCAATAGAAAAAGGATTTTTTGAAAAAAACAATATTAACATAGAGCTCACCAATGGCGGTGGTGCTGATAAATGTATGGCAGCAGTGCTAAGCAATCAAGCTGATATAGGATTTATGGGTCCAGAAGCCAGCGTTTACGTTTTTAAACAAGGTAAGGAGGATTATGTAATTAATTTTGCACAGCTTACGCAAAGAGATGGTTCATTTATCGTTGGGAGAGAAGACGATAACAACTTTACTATTGAGAAAATGAAGGGTAAAACTATACTTGGAGGTAGGAAAGGCGGAATGCCTCTTATGACATTAGAATACGTATTAAAACAGCATGGATTAACCCCTGGTGTGGATGTAGATGTTCGAACAGATGTACAGTTTGATATGATGGCGGGAGCCTTTGCTTCAGGTCAGGCAGATTTTACAACATTATTTGAACCAGTCGCTTCAACTTTTGAATTAGAAGGTAAAGGCTATGTAGTAGGTTCACTTGGTGTTGAAGCAGGTTATATTCCATACACTTGCTATTCAACAACAAAAAGTTTTATTGAAAAAAATCCTGAATTAATTCAAAACTTTACAAACGCAATTTACGAAGGAATGATTTGGGTACAAGAACATACAGCACGAGAAATAGCAGAAGCAATTCTACCACAGTTTCCTGACTCTGATGTAGAGTTCTTAGCTGGTGTTGTACAAAGATACAAAGACCAAGATACATGGAAACCTGATTTAGTTTTAAAAGAAGATGGATATAATCGAATGATAGATATAATAAAAACAGCAGGCGAACTAGATGAAGGTGCTCCATATGAAAAAGTCGTTACTACAGAATTTGCAACAAAGGCAATGGAAACTGTAAAATAGGTCATAATAAAACCTAAGCTTTCGTTGTTAAGAAAAAGCTTAGGTTTTACATACTAAAATTACTTTAAATAAATATTACTTTACCTAAAATATAAGATAATGCTAATTATTTAAACCAATAACAAATTACCTATTTAATATTGATTGAAAACTGCTGTTACATCACTATCTTCAAAATTGAGCCCTGCTTCTTCAAATGATAAACCTTCTATTTGAAAATCTACATTTGCAATATCACCAAATTGTTTCAAACAAAGAACTACTATTTTATTCATATCTTCATATTCTTCTTGAGACAAGTTTACTGCACCAATTCCAAGATTCACAACAGCAGTATCACCTTGAACATTGACGCCCTGAAGATTTACGCCATATGGAATTTTATTACTAACTTGCAAATCAGCTGGTGGACCATTAAATAATTTTTCCACAACAGTAACAACTGGATTATCCACCTTGTCTGCGGAGAAAGTAATAGGTACATAATATCCTGCTACCTCTGTATCAGGAGATTTATAATAAACTGTATAGTTAGCACCATTTTCTGATCCAAACAAGTTTATATTTTTTCTTTCAAAAGCAGTGTTAATTGCATATCCTTTTGATAATGATGCTAATTCTTTACCTTCAACTAATACCTCAACCTTATCTATGGTAGGAAAATCCGTCAATGTGTATGTAAGTGCAGATACCATATTTTGCTCTTGTTCATAGGATTCTGTATTTAGAATATTTTGACTGAAATCCACTCTACATAGCCCATCTTTTATTGACATACCCTTAACTTCTGTATTTTCAGGCAATACTCCATGTAATCCCGATTGAGCAATTCTTTGTTCAATTTCATTTCCTTTTACCATACTTCTGATTGTTGCCTTTGCTATTCCTTCTTCCCATGGAATTTCTGTATTAACAGGCACAACAAATCCATTTTCATCTTCATAGTACGCTACTATCTCTTTTAATTTTGTATCAGCAGCATTTACAGTTATAGTTTCTACAGACTCTTCCGATGCTCCGTCATCTATGCTATCATCTATAATAGCGAAATCTGATAGATCCGATACATCTGAAACATCAGGATTTGTATCCGTCTTTAATCCCTTCATAATATCTAAGGTTCCGCATCCTGTAATACTAACCACCATACAAATGATTATTGTAATAGATATAATTTTCTTATAAGCCAATTTCACACCCTCCTCACGCCTTTATATATATAATTATATTAGCTACATAGACGAGATATGAAAGATTTTTTTATTATTTTATTGAACAATTATACTAATACAAATTTACATCTTGTCGTTTTGCCTTTCTATTTTATCTGCTAAGTCGTTTAAGTATACCCACCTATCCATTTTTTCATCTAATTGCTTTTCCATTTCTTTTTTTTCCTCCATTAATTCCTGCAGCTTTATATAATCAGTTGAATTTTTTTCTAAGTCGTTTTCTAAAGATTCTATTATGTTTTCAAGTTTTGCTATTTCTTCATCGATATTTATATATTCCTGTTGTTCCTTATAAGTAAATTTCAGTTTTTTAGTTTTCGGTTTGTTATCATGCCTCTGTTCTTTAGTTTCTTTAACTTTTTCAAAACTAATTTTCTCCTCATTATAAATTCTCGCTTCTAAATAATCTGAATATCCACCATTATACTGTTCTACCGAACCATTTCCTGGAAGTTCTAATATAGTGTCTACAACCTTATCCAAAAAGAATCTATCATGTGATACTGTTATAACAGCACCACTAAATGATTCTAAATAATCCTCCAAAATAGTAAGTGTTTGAATATCCAAATCATTTGTAGGTTCATCAAGCAATAAAATATTGGGAGAACTCATAATAATGCTTAATAAAAATAGCCTTCGCCTCTCACCACCAGATAATCGTCTAATAATATTATACTGTAAATCCGATGGAAAAAGAAACTTTTCCAACATTTGAGATGCAGTAACAGTTCCATCAACAGTTTCTATAATCTCCGCAATATTTTTAATATATTCAATGACCTTTATAGAGTCATCTATTATTTCAGACTCTTGAGAAAAATAACCAATTTTAACCGTATCTCCAATTTCCACAACTCCAATATCTGGCTCAATTCTACCAGCTATAATATTCAATAAAGTAGACTTACCTGCACCATTATTTCCTACTATACCAATTCTAGCATCTCTTTTTAATGTATACTCAAAATTTTCTACTATTTTTTTATTTCCAAAACTCTTAGAAATATTTTTAATCTCTATAGTTTTTTTTCCTAATCTAGAATATACAGAGCTTAATTCGAGTTTTTCACCAGTATCAGTTCCTAGTTGTTCACTTAACTTTTCAAATTGTTCAATCCTTCCCTTTGCTTTTGTACCTCTAGCCCTTGCACCTCTTTGCATCCATGCTAATTCTTTACGGAACAAGCTCTGTCTTTTTCTTTCACTGCTTGATTCGTTATCTTCTCTTAATGATTTAAGTTCTAAAAATTTAGAGTAATTTCCCTCATATGAGTATATATTTCCCTTATCTAATTCTACTATCTTATTAGTAACCCTATCTAAAAAATATCTATCATGAGTAACCATTAGTATAGAACCTGAATATTTAATTAAATATTTTTCTAACCAAAGTATCATATCATTATCTAAATGGTTTGTTGGTTCATCAAGAACTAATAATTCACACGGATTAACCAATGCACTTGCAATAGCAACTCTTTTCTTCTGCCCTACAGACAGAAAATTTACATTTTTATCAAATTCAGTTATCCCTAATTTATTTAATATTGTTTTTGCTTCATATTCCATTAACTCTTTAGTTTCATTGCTTGCATTTAAAAATACCTGTTCTAAAACTGTCGTATCCTTTTGAAAAACAGGACTTTGTGGTAAATAACATATCCTATCATTATTACGTTTTATAATTTCTCCGCTATCTGGGTCTTCTATCTGTGAGACTATTTTAAGTAATGTTGATTTTCCCGTGCCATTAACGCCTACAACTCCAATTTTGTCATTCTCATTCAAATATAAATCAACATTATTTAATAGTATTTTTTCTCCATAGTTTTTACTTATTTTATTCAAAGTTAGTATCATGAATTTTATTACCTCTCAAAATATGTAAATATAATAATATATTATATCATCAAGCAAGCCAGATAACGGCTTGCATCACACCGATTCAATAAATACAATCAGACAAAGACTCATGCCTTTGTTTCCTCTGTGTATTTATTATATCATCAAGCAAGCCAGATAACGGCTTGCATCACACTGATTCAATAAATACAATCAGACAAAGGCTCATGTCTTTGTTCCCTCTGTGTATTTATTATATCATATATTAAGCAGAAATAATAAGAATATTATTTCTGGATATCCTATTAAAATTAAAAACCCCCTTTATAAGGAGGTTTTTTAATTTTAATAATATTCTAATTCATATTTTCAAAAGTACGTACAGCCATTAAAATTGCAGCTTCTCTTGTTGCCATACCGTAACCTGCTGCTTGTTGAACAGTTGTTGTTGCTTTTGGCATGAAATTACCTGAAGAATCACCTTTTATTATACCTATTTTAGACATATATTTTGTTGCATCAACTGCCCAAGAATAGATATTCTTTTGATCAGGAAAATCTGGAACTCCGGTTATACTGTAATCACCATTAGGTTCTATAGCTTTTATAGCTCTAAACAACATAGCTGCACATTCTTCACGAGTTATTAGTTTTTTAGGAGTAAATGCTGTAGCAGAAGTTCCAGCAGTTATGCCTAACTTATATGCTTTTAGAATTTGTGAATTAACAGTATCTGTAAATGGATTTGGATTTGCAGGTGTTGAAGTTTTTCCTGACGACTTTTCATAAAGTAATACTGCAAGTTCACAAAATTCCTCTCTATTAATTTGTTTTGTCATATCAGCACCAAGTAATATATCAGGAATTAATCCATATTCTGCTGCCTTATCAAGTTCTGTTGTAGCCCATGTTGAAGCTCCTGAATATGCTGGCATACCATGGGATATTACGTTTGAAAACGGAGAATAAACATCTCCACTTTTGCCTGCTAAAGGATAATACGCTAAATCAAAAGAATATCTAAATTTAGCTTCATATACGGCTGAATCATAGCTTTCAGCATTAACAAAGTAATCATTAGCATCAACAGTGAACTGCTCTGTCATCGACATATAAGAACCAGCATCAACCCATGGTCCATTATTGACTTTCAACCATACATTAGTAAAAATTCTTTGATTGGAAATGTTGTTTAACAGCTGTACATCATCATGTGCTTTTGATGCTTTGAAATCTAAATATGGTTGCCCATCATCGTATTTCTTTAGCTCCACACTCAAAAGATTTGGAGCATGATTAATTAACACAGCTGGATTTTCTGGTTTTTGATTATTTGAATATGAAACTTCAGAAGACCATGGAGAATAATATTCATACTCTGTTCCTGTATCAGAATTATAGAAGCCTACAGTAAAACGAACCCTGAAATATATAGTATGATTATCAAAATAACTTTTACCCCCGGGTAAAATTCCATCTTCAAAAATTTCATCAAAATTATATTCAGTAGCATTTACACTACCTACCCATACACTTTCTTCCGGATTAAATCCTGCATAGCTTTCAGGAACCCACTCATCATAACCATCTAAGTTAGATCGCCACTGTCCATTATCTATTTTGTAATCATATTCAATACCTACACCAAGACTATTAAATCCAGCCTCATCAAATATACTGGTATCATCCTCCCATATAGCAGCCTGCAAAAGTTCACGTACTTCATCTGATGCACCATAACCAATATCAAAACTCCACCTTCCATTTTCGTCATAATCAAGTTCATCTCCGTTAAAAATAATTCCTACATTGACTGGTGCACTATATTTTGTTGGTGGCTGATACGAAGCGAACACTGTTAGTGAACTAAATGCTAACAAAAACACTAAACCTATAATAATAATTCTTCCTTTTAAATTTTTCAAAATAAACTCCTCCCTAAAATTAATAATTTTTTTAAATAATTATGTTCATTAAGCACTACTGATTTACCTTCATTTTACAAACATTTTACAATGTTCGACTTTTGTTTACTGCTTGACTAAGTTAGATATACATGTTAAAATTATACAAAATTTAGTAATGAACTTTTTAATTCATTATCTCATCCATTTTTTCTAACTATTATCACTAGCTATTATACTAATAATTCACTTTAAAGTAATCACCCTAGGGGTGATTTTCAAGATTTATAAAGGATGATTTTATGGATGATTTTTAAAATATTTCTTTTTTAGTTTTAAACAATCTTGGAGGTACCTATTAGATGAAAAAATTTGTTACTATATCGCTATTTATTTTTTTAACATCTTTATATTTATTGTCAGGTTGTTCTTCTTATAAAGCATTTAAACATAAGGAAACAATAACTCTAACTATGTGGCACAATTTTGGTGGGGAAATGCAAACTACCATGGATAATCTAATAGATGAGTTCAATAATACTGTCGGAAAGGATAACGATATCTTCCTAACTGTCACTTCTGTGTCTTCTTCTGCATCTATACAAGAAAAACTTAATATGATTGTTTCAGGTGATCCTGGAGCACCAGAAATGCCAGATATCGCAACATGTTACCCACAAACTGCCATATCACTAGCAGAAAACAAAATAATTACTCCTTTAGATAAATATTTTTCTGAAAGCGAGATTTCATTATACCTTCCTCGTTTTATAGAAGAAGGAAAAATTTACGATGGTAATTTATATGTTTTTCCATTTGCTAAATCTACTGAAGTACTATTTTTAAATCAAACTATATTTGACCGTTTCTCCAAAGCAACTGGTATATCCGTCCAAAGTCTTGCCACTTTCGAAGGCATTAGTAAGGCATCAATGGAGTACTACAAATGGACAGATGATCAAACACCAGATATAGCAAATGATGGGAAGAATTTTTTTAAAGCAGATTCTATATTTAACACAATCCAAGTAGGGATGAAACAACTAGGAGACAATTTAATTGAAACCGAATCATTGAAGATTGATTCTCAAAAATATAAACATATTTTAAACTGCATTTATGAGCCGGCTATAAAAGGTGGGTATGCAATTTATAACGGTTATTCATCAGATCTTTCCAAAACTGGTGAAATAGTTTGTTCAACTGGCTCAACAGCAGGTATTTTGTTTTACGGTTCTAAAATTACATACCCTGACAATACTACAGAAGAAGTTAAATATACAATACTTCCCTTCCCTGTTTTTGAAAAGGGAAATAAAATTGCAATTCAAAGAGGAGGAGGTATGATTGTTGCATCGTCTACACCAGAAAAAGAAAAAGCTGCTTCAATTTTTCTTAAGTGGTTTACATCTCCTACACAAAACATGCAATTTGTAGCGTCCACAGGATATCTACCTGTTACAAAAGAGGCATTTGGAAACAGTATTGAACAAGAAATAAATACAAATGAAAATGAAAATATAAAGAAACTTCTTAAAACAGCTATTAGTGTATATAAAGAATATGATTTCTATATTACACCAGTATTTGATACATATAATTCATTAAGCAAAGAATATGAAAGCAATTTTGAAAAAAGTGCAACTGAAGGTAGAAAAAAATATCTTGAGTTACTCAACACCATGAATTCAGATAGTGCATATGAACAAATTCTTTTAGAATCTACGTCAAACATATCAAACGACTAATATAATTATTAATTTATAAATTCACATCTAATAACAATGTTATCAGGAGGAAAAACATTGGCGCTTTTTAATATAAAAACTAGAATAGAAAATTACAAATTAATTATTAAAAATGCGAAAGATTCAGGTCTTTCAATGCGACTACGTCTTTTTGTTTTTTTTCTTGTATTTTTATTTACAGTAATGCTTGGAATTTTAATTATATTAATGGCAAATGGTGTATTTAAAACCGGCACTAATGAGATTAAAATACTTATGGAACATGAACTATCTGATGTGTCAAAACACTTATACAATGACTTTGAAAACATTTCAGTTCAAGGAGTTGACCTTGCAAAAGATTTATCTTTAAATCTCGAAAAATTATTCAATGAATCTGGAATAACATCTAACCAGCTACAAGAAAATCCAGAACTTTTAGAACTTTTCCTTGATTCTGAAGTTGAAAGACTTACCAAAGCATTGAAAATTGCAAGAAGTTCAGGAGTTTTTATGATTCTAGATGCTACTATTAACCCTAAACTAGAAAATTCCGAGTATTCAAGAGCTGGTTTATATATTAAAAATATGGAGCCAAATATAGTAAATTCCTCATTTTCAAATATTAGGTTTTTACGAGGACCCATGTCAATAGCAAGAAAAAACAATATATATGTACTTCCACAATGGGATATGGAGTTTAATGTTAAAAATAGAGATTTTTATTTTAAAACAATAGAAACTGCTAAATCAAGTAATCTCCCTATATCACGTTTATATTATTGGAATATTTCTGATACACTACAGGAAAATAACGAACCTATAATGTTATGTTCAATACCACTTATAGATTCAAATGGGTATGTTTTTGGAGTATGTGGCTTTGAAGTAAGCTCTATGCTATTCAATCTATCATATTTTCCTGACAACAACTTATATGACCATATTTTTTGCATGTTCTCCAAGTTAGATAAAAATCATATAAAATTTTCTGAATGTCTTATTTCAGGAAGCTATTATCCTTTTGATATAACTGACAATTTACTTTCTGTAAGATTAAACAAAAATTACTTTAACTCATATATTCAAAACAACTCAACTTCTTTTTTAGGACTTCATAACAATATATCCCTTTATACTAAAGAATCTCCATACAAAGATGACAACTGGATTATTGCAATTATGATGTCTGAACAAGAACTACATCACAAAACTTCATTGCAAAACATGAGAACTATTTTGTTACTGTCTATCATGATGATATTAGGAATTATAGGTTCATCATTAATAAGTAGTAGATATATAAAACCAGTTATAAATGCTCTAAATCTAATGAAGGAGTCAAAAATAACACCTGAACAAAAAACTAAAATACCAGAAATAGATGACTTGATCTTATTTCTAGCTAATCAGGACGAAATTTCAGATAAGCAAAATTCTGAATTTAAAGATGTTTCAAGTTCTAAATCAGATATTTATAATAAATTTGTAGAAAATATAGATACTCTTTCTGCCGCTGAGATGGCAGTATTTAATCTCTATCTAAAAGGGCATACAGCCAAAGAAATCGCCGATATTTTATGTCTTTCAATAAACACAATTAAAACACATAACAAACGTATATATATGAAGTTAAATGTCACATCTAGAAAAGAGTTAATGATATTTATTAAAATGATGGAAGAAGCAAAAGCAATTGATTAAATAAAATTAATCAATTGCTTTCTTCCTCTTTAAGATACAAAATAATTTACTTTATTATTTTATACTTACCAATAACAGGCAACTCTTTTGCTTTGCCATTTAAAGCACCAACTAAACCTAATATACCCATTATTAAAATTATTAACGAAAAAATAGGTAATATCATCCAACCTATAATTGGAATAATACCCAATACAACACTTCCTACAACTCCAACAATTAAAAGCAATAAACCTTGATTTGCATGAAATTTTCCAAATGCAGAATCCGGGCATACAACAAAAGGCAAAAAGAATAAAATGTATGCCAAAGCTGAAACCACTTTATTTTTTTCAATGTCCTCCGTTGTAAATAACTCATCTACTTTTTGTTCATCCACTAAATTCACCCCCTCACATAAATAATATATAACAGTGTTTTATATACATTATTATACTAATTATTATTATCCTTGTAATCACCCATAGGATGACTAAAAGATTTATATAGGGATGATTTTCAGGGTGATTTTAAAAAACGTTGAAGACATCCCCCCAACGTTTTTATTAGTTATTATATATTCTGTTTCTTATGAGCAAACATACTTCCAATTACCATTACAACTGCAAAAACTATTAAATATGCAACAACTGCCATTTTATGAGAGAAACAAGCAGCTATTATCATAAAAAAACAACCAATCAATGAAACTATAGGCATTATATATCTCTTAAATATACTAAAATCTTTTTCCCTTTTCATAATCATAATAAAAATAGGGATATATAAAGCATAAATTGTAACTATGGGTAATTCTGAAGAATCAAAACAAAAGAATCCAAACCAAGGTTCAGTCAAATTAGCTCCATAGAAAAATAACAACCAAATACCACAAAGTAGCAACCCAAATATTGATGAATTAGTTGGCATATTTGTCTCACTATCTATCTGTTTAAATACTTTTGGATTCGGTCCAAGTCCTCTAGCAGCAACCGAATAAATACCACGAGTACATCCAAGCATTAGTCCATTCAATGTTCCCAAACAAGAAATAATAACAAACACAAATATTAGAGAGCCTCCAATAGAAGAAAATATTGTTTGAAATGCAGTTTTTGCACCAGCCTCTCCTCCTGCCATCATAACTTCATTTGTTACAGTTCCAGCTAGTCCAATATAATAGAATATATATACTATCATAATAATAAAAGTACCAGCAACTAAAGCAAGCGGTAGATTCTTTTTTGCATCTTTTAATTCAGCATTTATACTTGTAGCAATAATCCAACCCTCATATGCAAATGCAGTTGCAACAACAGCTGTAAATAATGCATTTGCTGTATTAACTTCTTTGACTACTGTTGTAAAGTTTTGCACAGTCATTCCACTGCTAATACCAACAATTGTACCTACTATTGCCATCAAAAATAATGGAATTAATTTAATAATAGTTGTACTAACCTGAAATTTTCCAGCTAACACTGGTGATAATGCATTCAAAGCATAGCTTCCTACTAAATAAAAACAAGCAATAGTCATACATTCCCCACCAGTTATATTAAACCCAAATAACACGCTAGTATACCTAGCCGATACCCATGCTAGTACAGATGTTAATGTTGGGTAATAAATAATTGCCATAAACCATCCAACATAATAACCATATTTCTCACCCATAGCAGCTTCAGCATAATCAACTATCCCGTTGACTTTTTCATATTTTGTTGCCATAACAGCAAAAGTATAAGCACAGGAAATCATAATAATTCCTCCAATAACCCAACCTAAAATGCCAAGGGGAAGATTACCACCTGTTGCTGTTAATACTTTTTCAGCCTTAAAAAACACCCCACTACCAATAACAATTCCAACTACCATAGCTATTGCAGTTATAAGTCCATATTTCTTCTCCAACTTCGTTTCCATAATGTCTCTCCTCATCTGTATGTAAAATTAACATTTACATTCTATTACAACCTACAACTTTTAGCAACAATAATTTTGTTTACCCCTTTTAAAATATTAAAAATGAAAATACTCAAATTAAAATAAACTTCTCTTAGGCTATATCATTTCAACTGCAAAATTTTCTATGTTTAAGGCTTTTTTATATCTTTCTAAGAAACTATTGAAGCCTTCTGTTTCCTCTTTATTTGGGAAACATACAATTGATTTTGTGTCTGCAAAGATTTTTGTATTTAAATATTCTTCAAGAGATTGATTTTGTTCTTTATTTGACATATACTCTGCTAAAATCGCCATGCCCCAAGCCCCACCTTCACTAGCTGTATCTGTAACCTCTACAGGGGTATTAAGTGAGCTTGCCATCATTTGTTGAGCAATTTTTTCTATTTTAAACAGTCCTCCATGACCTAAGAGCTTCTCAATTATTATTTCTTGGTCATTAATTAACAAGTCTAGTCCAATTTTAACAGTTGCAAAACTAGAATAAATATGTGTTCTCATAAAATTTGAAAGATTTAATTCATTATCTGCTTTCCTGATGAACAATGGAGCTCCATCCTTAATTTTAACGACAGGTTCACCAGAAAAATAATTAACTGATGTAAGTCCTCCACAATCAAATTTTCCATTTAATGCTGATTGATACAACAGATTATAAATATCTGAAATGTTAACATTATTGTCTATTTGTTTTGCAAACTCATAAAATATCTTTACCCAAGCATCTATATCAGATGTACAAGTATTGCAATGCACCATAGCCACTGGATGTCCAACAGGTGTTGTAACCATATCTATTTCACTATAATATCTAGATAAATTTTTCTCTAAAACTATCATTGCAAAAATTGATGTACCAGCAGAAATATTGCCATTTTTAGGAGCTATACTGTTTGTTGCAACCATACCAGTACCAGCATCACCTTCTGGAGGACATAATAAAGTTCCTTCCTGCAACGTTCCAGTTGGGTCAATTAACAACGCACCTTCTTTGGTTAATATTCCACCCGATTGACCTGCTAATAGCACTTTAGGTAGTATATTTTCAAGTGATACAGCAAAACCCTCTTTATCAGCTAGTTCCTTAAATTTCTCCATCATAATCTTATTATAATCGAATGAAGTTTCATCTATAGGGAATATGCCAGAGGCATCACCTATACCTATAACTTTTTCACCAGTAACCTTCCAATGAACATATCCAGCTAATGTAGTAAGAAAATCTATATCATTAACATGACTTTCCTTATTTAAAATACTTTGATATAAATGAGCTATGCTCCACCTTTGTGGTATATTAAAGTTAAAGTGCTCACTTAATATATATGCTGACTGCTCAGTTATAGTATTACGCCATGTTCTAAATGGAACTAGCAAATCTCCTTGTTTATCAAATACAAGGTATCCGTGCATCATAGCAGAAAATCCAATTGAAGAAATTTTCTTAATGTCAATGTCATATTCCTGTTTAACACACTCAGCAATGTCCTTGTAGCATTTTCTAAGTCCTATCCATACTTCATTTAAGTCGTATGTAAATATGCCATCAACTAACTTATTTTCCCAATCATAGCTGGATTTTGCAATAACTTTTGCCCCAACAGCGCTAAGCACTGCCTTAATTCTTGTAGATCCAAATTCTACGCCTAAGCTTATATCTCCTGATGAAATAATTTCCTTTATATTATTAAACATAATCACCTCGTCTATTTTTGTCCATAATATGAATTTTCGCCATGCTTTCTTAAATAGTGCTTATCCAAAAGTTCCTGCTGCATATTCTTTTGATCGTTTTTCTTAACAAGACTATGCCATGCCATAAATGCTACTTCTTCTAAGACAACTGCGTTATGAACTGCATTATAAGCATCTATTCCCCATGAAAATGGTCCGTGGCTATGTACAAGAACAGACGGAATATCCTTATAAGATAGCTTATCAAAAGTTTCAATAATAACTTTTCCTGTATTTTCTTCATAATTTAGAGCTATTTCAACTTCTGTCATAGGTCTTGTTACTGGTATGCATCCATAAAAATAATCAGCATGTGTAGTTCCCAACGCAGGAATTTTTTCTCCCATCTGAGAAAAAATTGTTGCCCATTGACTATGGGTATGGACAATACCTCCTACATTTTCAAATTTCTTGTATATTTCAAGATGAGTTTTTGTATCTGAAGATGGTTTCAAATTCCCGTCTACAACCTCTCCTGTTTTTAAATCAACTATTACAATATCTTGTGGTTTTAAATCATCATATTCAACACCACTAGGTTTAATACCAATTACCGATTTTTCTCTATCTATTTCCGAAACATTACCCCATGTAAACTTTACAAGGTTATATTTAGGCAATAATAAATTTGCTTCATATACTCTATTTTTTAACTTTGTATACATATTAATCACCTATATTTGCAGCTTCCATGCCAAATCATTTAGGAAGAGCTGGTTTTTAAGACTAGTAATAGTTGTATCCTTAGAAATATGAATAAATTCTACTCCCAAAATTTCAGCCAAGTCAGCCATGTGCTCTGCATTTAAATCGTAACTTAATACTGTATGATGTGCACCACCTGCTGTAATCCACGCTTCAGCACCTGTTAATAAATCAGGAGTTGCTTTCCACATAAGCCTAGCTACAGGAAGGTTAGGCATTTCGTAAATTGGTTTAACGCATTCAATATCATGACATATGAGACGGAAACGTCCACCCATATCAACTAATGTTACAACAATAGCGTTGCCTGGTTTACCTTCAAATACTAATCTTGCAGGAGGATTTTTACCCCCTATACCCAATGGATGAACTTCAATTTTAGGTTTATCTGCTGCAAAAGAAGGGCAAACCTCAAGCATATGAGCACCTAAAGACAATTCATTGCCTCTTGTTAAATCATATGTATAGTCCTCCATAAATCCTGTTCCACCATTGAGATCTTTAGCCATTGCTTTCATAACAGCAGTTAAAGCACTTATTTTCCAGTCCCCTTCTGCTCCATATCCGTATCCTTCGCTTAACAAGTTTTGTGTTGCTAAACCAGGTAATTGATCCATACCATGTAAATCTTCAAAAGTATTACTAAAGGCTACACACTTTTCTCTTTCAAGCATCTGTTTAATTGCAACTTCACATTTTGCCTGATACTTTATAGCTTCAATATTATCCGTATTAATGACATATTTTTCTTTATACTCTTTCATTAAATCGTCTACCTGTTGTGGAGTAACACTATTTATGTATTCTACAAGTTCACCTACTGGCCATGTATTAACTTGCCAACCTAATTTAATTTGTGCTTCAACTTTGTCACCTTCTGTAACTGCAACCTGACGCATATTATCACCAAATCGCATAACCTTAACCTGTTTACTAAAGCAAGCACCTACAGCACTTCTCATCCAGTTACCTAAACGAAGCTGCACATCTGCGTCCTCCCAGAAACCAGCAATTACTTTTCTTTTACTTCTTAATCTAGAAGCGATAAAGCCATGCTCTCTATCTCCATGAGCTGATTGATTAAGATTCATAAAATCCATATCTATTTCTTCATTTGGTATTTGACGACTATATTGAGTTGCAAAATGGCAATATGGCTTTTGTAAATTTACAAGTCCATTTATCCACATCTTGCTAGGGCTAAATGTATGCATCCATGTTATAACGCCTGCACATTCAGGTGTGGTATTTGCTTGTTTAACAATTTCAAATATTTCATCACTAGATTTTACAGTACCTTTATACTCTAATATCCATGGCAAATTACCTGATTGAGACATATTTTGTGCCATTTCCCTACCACGTGAATCTACTGTGTCTAGTACTTCTTGTCCGTATAATGGCTGACTACCTACTATAAACCAAAATTTATAATTGCTAATATTCATGTTGTACCTCCATACAATTTATTTTATTTTCACATATACGTGATAATTTTCTTTTTCAATTCTGTTTAGCGGCAAGAACTTATAATCTTCCATTACAAAATTCAAATTGCCATCATGCGTTAGTTTTTGACCTACAGTTTCATCATTTATATCAAACATAACAAATTCTGATTGTTTTGATATTGCAGCTAAAACATAAGGTCCCCAACAAACACTTACTGTTTTCTCGTCATCTATACACTTTAATAAGTATCCACTACAAATACACAGTATTTCAACTGTTCCATTTTGTAATTCAAAAGTAAAATATCCATCCTGTTCACTAGCTTCAACCTGAGAACCATTTACTTTTACAATTATATCCTTTGCCCATAGAGGCTTTCTGATTTTAAGAATTTTATCATTAAGATTTTTTATTTTTACCGTGATATCAAAGTTAGTCTCACTTGTTTTAGTTAAAAGTTCAACATCTGCATCATTTGCTTGAAGTTTACTAGAGATAAATAAATTAATAAACAAGGAATCTTCTGATTTCGCATATATATATTCCCCGTATTTAAAGTGGTTTTCTAAGCCCGTCCCATGGCAGCAAGTATTCTCAGTAAAATTAAATTCTTTTTGAGCACCTGGATTTACGCCCATGAAATATGTACTACCACCTGTAGGAGCAGCTATATCTCCACTTGATAGAATGTGGTTTGTAACTGTATTTTCATAATAATCCATGTACTTTGAATAAGAATAGTACTCATAGAGCATTCCTGTAAGCTTAAGCATATTATAACTTGCACAGCTTTCTGCTGTTTTTTCTGATATAAACCTTGCTATTTGCTTCGCAGGTTTAAACATCTCCGTTTCACCTGTACCACCTATAGAGTAAATATGATTTTGAGTTACAAAACTCCAAAACGTATCCGCAATTTCAAATCTCTCTTTTTCTTTAGTTGCATCAAACTGTCTCATACAACCTATAATTTGAGGAATATGCTGATTTGCATGAAGGTTGCCAAGTGCATCTATTTTCATTTTCATTGGTAGATAAAGCTTATCATTATCAAAATATTTACTTGCTGTTAGATATCGTTCATCATTTGTAAGCATATATAAATCTGCAAGAACCTCATTAATTCCTCCGAATTCACCTGCAATATACATTGACCACATTTTATCTCTTTGTATTTTTGTAAGCCTGCTTAATCGGTTATAAACCCATGTTCCTATATCTTTCAAAATTATAAATGCCTTAGAATTTCCACCATAAATATAACAATCTCTAAGTCCAGCCATAATCTTGTGAAGTGTGTAGTAAGGTGCCCATATTGTAGGATATGTCGTATATTCTTCCAAAAGATCAAATTGTTCTTCATCATATCCACTTAAAAACCCTGGCGCATGCTTTTCTGGATATTTAGTCATTTCTTGTTGACATATATAAAGCTCATCAACCATATAATTAAGCTTACTTTTTATCTTTTCATTTTCTGTAGCCACATAGCACAATGCAAGGGAAGATAAATAATGACCAGTTGTATGACCTTTTAATTTGCATTCAGGTGCATCCCATCCTGTCATTGGATTTGCTCCATTAGTACTTAATCCTGCTGCAATTCTGAAATTATATAACATACTTTCATCATCAATATTTAATAAGCATTCAAGTACTCTTTGTTGTTGATTATAAAAATCACTTTGGGGCAACAATATTACATCTTTAGCATTGTATGCCTGCACTATTTTTTTAATATTTAACTTAGGATTTAGTAATTTTTCATTATTAGTAACAACGATTGTTGCCATAGATGTAACATTATCTTTTACTAAGCCTTTGACAACAAGTTCACCTTCTTTTTCAACCATTCTTTGTTTAACCTTTTCCCACTCAACTGGAATTACAATATCTTCATTAAGATTGTTAGAAGCAACAGCAACTGAAGGTAAATCAGGCAATTTACCAACTTCTGTATAAATGGTAATTGGATAAGTTTTTTTTACTGTAAAAGGATATTCTTTTTCAAGTATATTTGCCACAAAAGTCTTTGTTTTCGTTACACCCTGATTTGTTGCAGTTAATGTTAACGTAACCTGCCTATTACCAGCACCAAAATGAGGACGTGTTACCTTGCCTTCTTTAGATAATAAGTAATCATGAGATGATTGCCAGCTAAAAACTGTTCCATTTTCTCCTATTGTGGGCAGAAAAATATCAGCTTCAACAGTTGACAAATTGCCTAAATAGATTCTTTCTATATCTATATCCATTAGTTTTTCTACACCGTTCACAAACATGATAAATACCTCCTGATAAATTTATCTTAAATTACATTCGACACAAAATTATAAATGCATTTAATACTAATTATAATTGGATGTTGTATAATCGTCAATACATAATTGAATACATTTTCTTATTTTTTAATACAAATTTAGTAATTTGTATTAAAAAGTTACTACGCAACTTATACTAGAGGGATTTATATATTATGGATAGAAATTTTCTTTGTATAAAAAAATCATTTACGATTACGCAAATGACTTATAATTAATTCTTCTTACTCTATTTATACTATTTTCTTAACTGAACTTCTTATAACCAACTCTGGTTCGAAATCAATACTAGTATCACATTTTTCTCCTGAAATAAGCCTAAATATTGATTTAGCTATTTCAATTCCTACAAGTTCTTTAGGGTGGGCAATTGTTGTAAGTGGTGGAGTACAAGTAACTGCTTGCTTATCATCGTCAATGCTTATTATAGAGTAATCTTTTGGAACATTGCAACCTTTTTCCTTTAATACTTTTAAAACTTTAACAGCTACTTGATCATTATAACAAAAAAGGGCTGTACAATTTTTAAGATATCTCAATATCCTGTTGCTATCTTCTTCTAAATAATTAATATCTTCTGTTGTAAACCACATTACATTTTCCATTGATATTGTAATATTATTATCAATGGCTGCAGCTATTGCTCCTCTGTATCTAAGATGTCCTTGCATATCATCTGATTTCAAACAAAGGGCAATTTTGTTATGTCCATTTTCTATCAAACACTTAGTTGCTATATATCCAGCATTAATATCGTCCAAAGCAACATGTAAAAAATCCATTTCAGGATAATAAGAATTCAAAAATATTAAAGGAATATTTTTATTAGAAATCTCATCATATAAATATTTATTTCCATTAGGAAGAGCACTTTTTGTCGGTTCTATAATTAAAGCATCGACTCCTGCATCAAGCATTGACCTTAATGCTCGAGCTTCATTTTCCACGTCATTCCTTGTACTAGCTAGTTGCATATTATATCCATTACTGCTTATTACTGATTCTATTCCATTTATAATACTAGGAAATATATATTCATCAAAATATGTAACAATAACGCCTATAATTTTACTTGAATGCCTCTTGATTTGCATGGGAGTAGCAATATATGTTCCACTTCCCTGCCTGCTTTCAAGAATTTGTTCTTTAATAAGAAGGTTTATTGCATTTCTAACAGATTGTCTACTAACTGAGTACATTTGAGAAAGAGAATGTTCCGTATAAAATTTATCTCCTTTTTCTAATCCTTCTTCAGATATTCTTTCTTTAAGCATTCCTGCAAGTTGAACATATTTTGGTGTTTTTTTCTTCATGTCATTTCACCTCAACGTAGTTAATGATTTTTATTAAGCTATTTTTAATCAATCTAAGATTATCAAATATATATAAATTTATCAATATAAATTTTCCAACATCTGTAATATTATTGTTTGATTATGTTTTATTCTGTGGTAAAACAACGTATTTTTCAACTAAATGCCAAGTAAAAAAGCAGTTTGTAAAAATTAATATATAAAAACCAAAAATAAAAAATACAATACCAGAAAAAGGAAAATACGTAAATCCTAAAACAAATGCAGAGATATTAAATGCTGAAACCGCTAATGTTCTCCAGCCTCCTATTATCATTAAAATAAAGGCATTTTTAAACTGAAACAAAAAATTTAATTTTAAATTAGCTAACATAGGAATTAGGTATGCAATTAAAGATGATAATAGAATGCTTAATATACTTGCTATTGACCAAAAGATTGTACCTTCAGAACCTAATCTATTCTCTAAATATGAAATTGAATTTGTGTAAATAATCAACAAATCAAACCAAACTAATAACAACACTACACTTAATAATATTCCCCTTATAAAATTTTGTTTGAAGCTATTAAAAAAATCTGAAATAACAAATACATGTTCACTTCTAATAAGCTTGCAACACAATTCACTAAATGCTAAAGTTGCACCTCCTATAGTAACAATCGGAAGACAACTGATCACATATAGCATATTCAAACTGATAAACCCCCAAAAATCAACAGTCAATAGTTCTAGATATAATGCTAAACCTTTTTTGGGTGGTGCATTTTTATCTATACCTGATCCAGGATTATAATAATTTTTGAAAAACATATAATCTCCTCTATAACAAATTTATTAAATATAATAAAGTATAAAAATATTCATATCATGTACTTTACTTTAATACGAAAATTAAAATTTGTCAAATGTTATAAATTTATTCCTAATATTATTCAGTAATTTATTAGTATATTTCTTTATTAATACTAATTAAAGACTATAATAGCAACAAAAACACAATACAAGATGTTGTATTTAAATATATTTAATACTAAATACATATTCAGTATTTTCAAGTCATTTTGACTATTTAATTATTGACACCATTATATTTTTTTGTTATAATAAATCCAATTTATAATAACAATTTGTATTTTTGTATATGTTTATCTTGATATTTTTATACAAATTTAGCAATTGTTGTCTGATTTTATTTCTTGTAGGAGGGAAATTTTATGAAAAAACTTATTAGTATTTTTTTAGTTGTTGCTATAACGTTATCCTTATTAACTGCTTGTAGCAATTCAGAAACTTCAAAAACACCAGAAACACCTGAAACTCCAGTTACTACTGAAAAACCAGCCGACTTAAAGTGGGATGGATACGAAGCATCAAAAGGACTTACTGGTGAAATTACTTACATGCACTGGGGCGATGATTACGAACGCCAAATGTATGCGGACTTAATTGCTGCTTATGAAAAATTAGTACCAGGAGTTAAAATTGAACAAGTATATACACCTGGAGATTATTACACAAAACTTCAAGCTTTAGCGGCATCAAAAACACTACCAGATATTTTCTGGCTTAGTGAAGCTCGTGTAAAAGAATTTGCAGATACGGGACTTATGTCAGACTTAACTGATGTTCTAAAACAGTATCCAGCTATTTCTGATGGTATGTTTGATGGAGCTATGGACTATGGTAAATCCGATGGTATACAATACTCTATACCTAAAGATTATACATCATATGTAATGTACATAAATGTCGATATGTTTAAAGAAGCGGGAATTCCAATTCCTACATCTGAATGGACAATGGATGACTATATGGATATTGCATCACAACTTACAAAAGTTGAAAATGGTAGAACAGTTCAATATGGTACATGTGTAAATAACTATCGAGCTGACTGGATTAACTTTATGGGAAACTACGATGCACAATGGTTCAAAGATGGAAAATCTAATATATCTGATCCAAATGCTATAAAAGGATTGGCAGTGCAGTCTCAGCTAATTGAAAATGGTTACGCTCCTGCTCCTGGAACTACTGGTGATAGTGAAGATCGTTTATTCATTATAGGTCAAGTTGGCATGTATCCATCTGGTCGTTGGGTTGTTCCAAGCTTTTTAAGCGAATGTGATTTTGAATGGACAGCAGTTGAATTCCCTAAAGGAACAACAAGAGTATGTCCTTTCATCACAGCTAATGTTGCCATTAGTTCCAGTTCAACTAATGAAGAAATAGCAGCTAACTTTTTATCGTTCCAAATGAGCCAAACAGGCTTAGGATATACGCTCTCGAGCGGTTTATCTGTTCCACTTTACGAAGAACTAATAACAGATAAAAACATACTTGCAGACCCAGCCGAAGCATTCATAGCTACTTCTGCTTACATTGGTGATAAAGAACAAGTTGACGCTTTGGCTACAGGTAAATGGTCTGAATATAATTCAATTATTTCTGCGGAACTTTCTCTTGTTTATGATGGTTCACAAACTATTGAAGAGGCAGCAGAAAATATAGATAAGAAAGCTAATGAAACACTTTTTAAATAACAATTAAACATAATAATATATTTAATAGTAAATTTCATTCTTAAAATAGTTATCTTACTTGGTAGAATACCATTGTGAGATAACTATTTATACTAATGAGATAATATTTAAACTAGGAGGTTTAAAATGGTAAGTGTCAATACTAATACACCAAAGAAAAAAACTAAAAAACATATGACACTTCAGAGAAAAGATGCATTATCAGGATATATGTTTATTGCACCTGCTTTAATAAGCTTTTTAATTTTTGTATTATACCCCGTAATTGCTTCTTTTGTAATAAGTGGTTTTGACTGGGGAATTTTAGGTACTCCAAAGTTTATAGGTATAGAAAACTATAAAACACTTATAAAAGATCCTGTATTTCTAGAATCTTTAGCAAATACATTCAAATGGGTTATCCTATATGTACCTGCTTCAATCTTAGTTTCTTTGATTGTAGCATTAGCTATGGACATGCCCCTTAGAGGTATCGGGTTCTTTAGGACAATGTTCTATCTTCCGGTTATGACACCAATGGTTGTATGTGCATTATTATTTGTTTGGATTTATAATACTGAATTCGGTGTTTTAAACTATGTTTTATCCTTTTTCAACATTTCTCCTATTGGTTGGTTGTCTGATAAAAGAATTTCTCTTATTTCAGTTGCATTAATGTCAGTATGGAAACATTCAGGATACAATATGCTTATTTTGCTGTCTGCATTACAGGGTATTCCAGACAGTTTGTATGAGGCTGCTGCACTAGATGGCATTACTCCTTGGAGAAAACTCATAAATATCAAATTGCCTCTTATAATGCCATCAATGTACTTCGTAGTTCTAACAAGCGTAATCGACGCTTTTCAAGTTTTTACGGAAGTATTTATTATGACAAAAGGCGGGCCAGGTTACTCAACTCACACTGTATCCTACTACCTATTCGCTAATGCATTTGAATATGGCAAAATGGGATATGCCTGTGCAATGTCAGTTGTTATGTTTATTATTATTTTAACAGTTACCTTGATTCAAGATAAAATTATGAACAAAAATATTCAATACGATAGTTAATAAGGAGGAGTACAATTATGAAACAATCTAAAAAATCAATAATATTATCTTATTCAATATTAGCTTTTGCAACAATCATTGTTCTTCTTCCTTTCTTTTGGATGCTGGTATCTTCATTCAAAAGCCAGAGAGAATTATTCGCTTATCCACCTAAGTTTTTCCCTTCTGTTTGGAAATGGGAAAATTATAAACAAGTTCTGAGCGCAGGTAGGATATCATTCTTTGAAATGTTTTTAAACTCTATGAAAGTAACAATACCTGTAGTTGTTTTAAATATAACATTTTCTTCTTTAGCAGCTTACGCTTTTGCAAGAATAAATTTTCCTTATAGAAAATTAATTTTTTTAATGTTCATTTCATCAATGATGATACCGGCAGCAGTTGTAATGATTCCAAGATTTATGCTTTTTACAAATTTAAAATTAGTTGATACATATTTCCCACTTATCTTACCATCTGCATTCGGTACTGCATTTTCAATATTCCTATTAAGACAGTTTTTTATGACTATACCTAAAGATTTAGAAGAGGCTGCGGTTATTGATGGATGCGGAAAATTTAGAATTTGGGCGACAATTATTGTACCTCTATCTAAACCTATAATTGCAACATTAAGTGTTTTCATGTTTCAAGGTACATACAATGATTTTATGGGTCCACTTATTTATCTCAATACTGACACAAAATTTACGATTCAATTAGGTCTTGCCAGCTTTAGAAATTCTTTTGCAACAAGATATGACCTTATAATGGCAGGGTCTATGTTAGCTTTAATTCCAATCTTAATAATATATATAGTTTGTCAAAAATATATTGTTAAAGGTATTGTTATGTCTGGCTTAAAAGGATAACAAAATTCGAAGATACAATTATGGGAGGTTACAATGGCCAGTATTTCATTGAAAAATATATATAAAATTTTTCCAGGAAACGTAACAGCTGTTACAGATTTTAATTTAGAAATAGATGATAAAGAATTTATAATTCTTGTTGGTCCTTCAGGTTGTGGTAAATCTACAACATTAAGGATGATTGCGGGATTAGAAGAAATCTCAAAAGGAGAGATATACATTGGAAATACTCTAATTAACGATGTCGCTCCTAAAGATAGAGATATTGCAATGGTTTTTCAAAACTATGCTCTGTATCCCCACATGACAGTTTATAAAAACATGGCTTTTGGTTTGGAACTTAGAAAAGTTCCAAAAGCTGAAATTCGTAAACGTGTCACAGAAGCAGCAAAAGTCTTAGATATTGAACATCTTCTCGAGAGAAAACCGAAAGCTCTTTCAGGGGGCCAAAGACAGCGTGTCGCTTTGGGTCGAGCTATGGTTAGAAACCCAAAAGTTTTTCTTCTGGACGAACCACTTTCTAACCTTGATGCAAAATTGCGTACAGCCATGAGATCAGAAATAACTAAATTACATAAAAGACTTGAAACAACATTTGTTTATGTAACTCATGACCAGATTGAAGCCATGACAATGGGAGATAGAATTGTTGTTATGAAAGATGGATTTATTCAACAAGTTGATACACCTCAAAATCTTTACAACTCTCCTTGCAACTTATTTGTTGCTGGATTTATAGGTGCTCCACAAATGAATTTCCTTGATGCAAAAGTAAAAGTTGAAGGTGAAAACACTGTTATTGATTTTGACGAAAACTACCAGTTTACTCTAACAGGTGAAAAAGCTAAAAATTTGAAAGCATACGATGGAAAAGATATTATTGTTGGTATTCGCCCTGAAAATTTAAAAATTAACACTGAAGAGTTAAGTAATTATAAAACAAAGGCGTGTGTAGAACTAACAGAGCTTATGGGTAGTGAAGTATATGTTTATTTTGACTGTTATGGACAAAAACTAATATGTAAAGCACCAGCTGATACAATTGTTAAATCCGATAGTGAAATCGAAATTGCATTTGATATAAACAAAATGCATTTCTTTGATAAAGAAACAGAAGTTGCTATTTATAATTAATAATTACAATGATTTGTTAATAATAAAAAAAAGAAATAAAAAGGTAGAGAATATAAGTCAACATTAATAGTAGGCATGACTCTACCTCTTTTTATGTCAAAATTAATTAATTGTTCCTCTTCCCTCTACAACAACTCAACCCCATTAATAACCAATTTAAACCTAAGTTTCAAATAGTTTGCAGCTCTTCTACAAAGTAACATTCTTCCTAAAAATATTTCAAAATAATCCATTACCGCAAACATATTTGTATCAATTTTTAAATCTATAATTATATCTTTAGTGTCTTTTATCAGAATAAGGTCTGATGATTCTACAGAGTAATTTACTCTATCGTGTATATCAAACGAAGCAATATCTCTATTTCTTACCCTTGAACGTCGAACATCTGATTTGTCTGCTAGTATCAGAGCTGCTGCAACTTCGTTTACTGGCACTGCTGTTGATTCATCATGGTTACCAATTGCAGATATAATTGTTGCTATTTCTGAAACCTCCATGCCCATTTTATCTAATATACGAAATGCCATTATAGCACCACTTTGGGCATGATCAACTCTGTTTACTACATTTCCTATATCATGCATATATCCAGCTATACTAGCTAGTTCTGCTGTTCTATTATCAAAACCAAGATTCGAAAGCAGTTCATTAGCTTTATGAGCAACTTTGCTTACATGTGCAAATGAATGCTCTGTATAGCCAAGTTCTATTAAGGATTCATCTGCTCTTTTTATATAAGTTTGTATTTCTTTACTATTTTTTATATCTTTAAATGTAATCATTTGATTTCCTTTCTTGTGAAATGTTATATTTATATGATTATTCACATTACAGAGGGCTAACCGTTATACATGTTTATTTCATCATTATAACTCCTAACATAAGTCCCCTCTTTCCTTTTTGACCTCTATGAGAAAAGAATAAATCATTATTGCATTTTGTGCACAATTCTGATATTTCAATATTTTCTTTCATTAGTCCTTCTTTTAACAATATATATTCATTTATTGCCCATAAATCAAAGTGATACTTAATGCCACGCTTTTCCATAAATTGTTCATAATCAATATTTGCATCTATTATAATTTCAGCTACATCTTGATCTACTTCAAAACAACATTGACCTAGGGATGGTCCTATAACTACTATTATATCTTGAGGATTAGATTGAAAATCTCCTACAAATTTGCGTACCATATCTCCTGCTATATTTTTCATTGTACCTCTCCAACCTGCATGAGCCATACCAATTACTTTTTTAACAGGATCATAGAAAAATATTGGAGTGCAATCTGCATGAGATGTAGATAAAATAATACTTTGTTTATCCGTTATTAAACCATCAATATCTTTGTAACCTGGTGTTTCATTGTAAATTTTGCCTTTATCTACATCTGTTGCATATCTAATGTTTGATGTATGTGTTTGACAGGTTTTTACCATATCGTATAAGTTAACTTGTAGCTTTTCCGATAATATTTCATAATTTCTAACAATTTGCTCCCTCTTATCATCTGTACTCATGCCTAAATTCATTGATGAAAAGCAACCTTCACTAACTCCACCTAGTCTTGTTGTAAAGCAATGGAATAAATCTGGATATTTTTCTAATGACGAAAATGTTAAATATTTAAATTTATCTTTTTCATTAATTCTATACATATTTTCCCTTTCAAATAGTTTCATTATTATAGTATTGATTCAAATAACTTAAATGGATATATATTTTCTGGCATAACACTAAATTCGGTATATTCCTTTGTTTTTGGGTGATTAAAACCAAATTTATATGACCAAAGGGCAATTTGTGTCCAGTCTTTTTTCTTTACAAATACTTTATTATATTTGTTATCTCCCCATATTGGTATATTCGCATTTGAAAGTTGAACTCTTATTTGATGATGTCTTCCTGTTAATAATTTAATTCTTAGTAAAGTAAGCCAACCGTATTCTTCTGTTTCATATGTTTCAACAACCTTATACCTTAGACTAGCTAATTTTGCTAGTTTATCATCTTTGGTTGTTACTTTTGACATATTAACAGTTTTAAGTTTTTTTAGGTAATCCTCAATTAAACCTGATTCACTTTCTGGCCTACCACATACTACTGTAATATATTCTTTTTGTGTTTGTCTAAGCTGAACTTGTTTTGAAAGCTCTTTATTTGCAAACTCATTTTTTGCGAAAACTATAACGCCACCCACCGGTCTATCAAGTCTGTGTATTAAGCCTAAATATGGATTTTCTGTTTTTTGTCCAATATACTTTAAAGCTAATGTCATTAAATCCTCATCATTTGTTTTATCACTCTGAGAAGGTATACCTTGAGGTTTTTCAAGGCAAAGGATATGTTTATCTTCTTTTATTATTTTTAATTCCATTTTATCTCCATTAATTTTTATATTTGTAGTTAATCAGAGTAGTAGCTAATAATCTATATTCAATATTTTTCTACTTAAGCAATTATACCATATAGAAAATTTCTTGTATATTGCAAAAGTATGCTTAAAAAACATTTTACACTGTGTTTATTATTTTTTTACAATTCATTTCTTTTATAGTATAATATAAAATATTATATTTAAACTCTAAAGGAGATGATTAATCATATGATTTTTTCACCCATCTTAAATAGAAATAGCAATACCCCTCTTTATATACAACTATATGAATATATAAAATTAGAGATTACTACAGGATTATTAAAGCCTGATTTAAAACTTCCATCAATTAGAGAGGCTTCTTCAACTCTAAAGTTAAGTAAAACAACAATTGAAAATGCATACAGTCAACTTGTTGCCGAAGGCTATATAGATAACCTCCCTAAGAAAGGATATTTCGTGTGTAATCTAATAGAATATAAGTTTAAAGAAAGTTCTAATTATTACAAAAATAATACAGATCAGTTCCCTGAATTTAAATATAGAAATGATGGAGTTGATAATACAAGTTTTGATATATTAACATGGAAAAGAATATATAATAAAATTATATCAGATAGTGAAACAAATATATATAATAATGGTTCTATCCAAGGTGAGATTGAATTGAGAAGGGAAATAGCCGATTTTGTTAATTCCATGCGTGGTGGAAATACATCCGAGAATCAAGTTATAATAGGTGCAGGCGTTCAATATCTTTTGGGAATACTAATAGGAATTATAAAAAATAATTACAATACAGTTGCTGTAGAAACTCCCGGATATAGTAAAGCAGAATTCATATTTGAAGATTATTTGTTTGATATTAAACATATACCAGTTAACGAAAGCGGATTCCCAATATCATCTCTAAGAAACAGCAGTGCTAATCTAGTTTATATAAGCCCCTCTCATCAATACCCAATGGGTAATGTTATGCCTATAAACAAACGTATGGAGTTACTTGATTGGGCATACGAAAACAACGGATTGATAATTGAAGACGACTATGATGGTATAATAAGATATGGAGGTATGCCTATCCCATGTTTACAGGGTTTAGATAAGAATGATTGTGTAATATATTTAGGTTCCTTTTCTAAAATGTTGTTACCTTCTCTTAGAATAAGTTATATGATTATCCCACAAAATCTATTATCAAAATATTACAGCATAAAAGCTAAATATACTCAATCAACCTCCAAAATTGATCAATTAGTTTTAGCTAGTTTTATGAATGAAGGGTATATGCTAAAACATCTACGAAAAATAAAAAGGATTTATAGAAAAAAAAATCTATTGCTAACAAATAGCCTAAAAGAAAAATTAAATGACAACATTGAAATAATAAACTCTGATTCAGGTCTACATATTGTTTGTGAAGTTAAAACATCAAAGAACATAAATAAAATTATCAGTGATTCAAAACAAAATAATATACTTTTAAACATAGTTAATATTAATGAAAATAAAATAATTTTTTCCTTAAATTACAGTGGAATACATATAGATGAGATTTCAGAATTTACTGATATTTTAGGAAGTACCCTATTTTTATCTAATTAATAAAATGCTCACTAAATAAATATTAGTGGGCATTTTATATTACAATATTTTTCTAATTGAATCACAAAAAATTCTTGCCATTATATTATGTCCTTCATCATTTAAATGCAAACCATCTAAATATATTTCACTTTCCATAGACAAATTATTAATTTCAAAATTAAAGTCTATACAATTAACATTAAATGTTTTGCAAAATTTCTTTATCCACACTTTATATTGCTCTAATTCAGAAGAAATTTCATTAAAATCAGTGAAATTAGACCAGTCACTACGTATTTTTTTTATATCTATCTTTATAGGCATTCCTATAATTGGAGTTATTAATTTACTTATTGCTTGATGAGACATTGACATGATATTTGCCTGCACAATTCCTAGACTTGCACCTGATATTAAATCATTTGCTCCGCCCATTATAAACACTATGTCCGGTTTTTCCCTTCTAATTGCATCATTAAACCTACTAATCATTCCTCCTGTTGTATCTCCATTTATTCCTTCATTTATTATTTCTATACCCAGCTCATTTCTTGATAAAGAAACCCAAGTTTTAGATCTTTGTACTCCAAAGCCATATGTTAAACTATCACCAATACATAATATTTTCATATTATACCTCAACTTAATATTTATATAATAATGTTTATAAGTAATAAAAAAAGGGCAAAGAAAATTGGAGGGGGGAACCTTTTATTGGGGGGTATCTTCTTTGCCCTGGTGCAACCTAAATAATTATATAATTGTATAAATCCATACAAAAATTGGAATTGTCATTAATGAAACAAGATGCGTTATAACAACAACCTTTGAAGCAAAAGCATCATCACTACCATACTTTCTTGCCATAATTGGCATCAATACCGCAACAGGCAATGCTGAATATATTAGGTAAATCTGTTCAATCATTTCATTAAGATTTAAAAACTTCAATATAATAAGCATACAAACTGGCGAAATTATAAGTCTCCAAAAAGTTGTATAATACGCTTCTCTATCAACAAAAGAACTACGAATACCAATAGTGGCTATTTTACTTCCAATAATCATCATAGACAGTACAGTTGTAACATTAGTTAATAACCCTAGTAGATTCTTTGCAAAGATAGGTACATGTACTTGCGAAAAGTAAATAAAAGCTCCAATATAAACACCAATCATACCTGCATTTAAAAACATTTGCTTATATCTTGCTCTATCTTTTTTACCATCTAGTAAAACTCCCATACCGTATGTCCACATAAATATTATGTTAGGTGTGTGAAACATAGTAGCATAAAACATACCTTCAGTTCCAAACATCTGATATACAATTGGATACCCCATAAAACCACCATTCATTAGGGCTACCGCATATTTGATAATCTTCTTTTTTTCCTTGTCACCAGATTTAAGTGCAGCTATATTTCCTAAAAGAATAAGAAATAAATCAAATAATATGGCAACAAACAATAAAATTAGTCCTGTTTTGAACTGCTCTATTGAAAAATCAATTACAAGTGTGTTTACAATCATTGCAGGGGTTGTAATATTAATTAATATATAAGTAAAAGAAGCTTCTGCCTCATCATTTAATATATTTTTATTTCTAAGATAAAAACCTATAAGCATTAAAATAGCCATTAAAATTATGCTATTAATTAGTGTAACTATTATCATACTTTGTCCTTTCAATCATTTTAATAGATGCAATGAAAACTTAATTTTCTAAAATATGCAATCCATCAACTGTTCAGTTGTTATTATACCAAAATATTGATTTAAATCTAATTTAACAATTTCTTCTCTAATCGTATTAATGCTATAAAGTTTATTTTTTAAAGTATTTTCCACATCACTAATATCTCTAATACCAATGAAGTCACCAAATATTTTACATTCTGTAACATAACCATTTTCAATATTTAAATTAATGTCTATTCCTCCACATGGTTGTTTTGTATATTTATGAAAATTACAATTAGGAGAATATCCATAATTCCATTCTGATTTTGAAAACTTATTTACATATAATTCGTACACTCTATCTATCTCAGATTGATTTATATCTCTTTTTATAAAATCATCGCTGTTTTGTTCAAAGCTACTAATTATTTTATCTTTAAAATCACTTATACTTAAACCTGAAAGATATGGTTTTATATTTGTTATCCTACTTTTTACAGATTTAATACCCTTTGATTCAATTTTATCTGCCTTTACAGTTAATACCTTTGAAGCCATATCAATATTAATATCAAAAAGTAATGTACCATGAAACATAAACCTATCACCAATACACGCTAGAGCAGTTCCTGATATTTTTTTACCATCTAGTAGTATATCATTTCTGCCTGATAATTCTGGATTTAGCCCTAAACTCTGCAAGGCTTTAACAACAGGAATAGCAAATTTTTTAAAATCAACCTCTTCCTTGTTATAGTAATTAGTAATAAAAGTATAGTTTAAATTGCCCAAATCATGATAGACTGCGCCACCACCTGTTGTCCTTCGAGCAATTTTGATATTATTACTATCAGCAAACTGTTGATTTACTTCTTCAACCGTATTTTGATGTTTACCAATGATAACTGACTTATCATTTTGCCATAACATTACAATATCATCATTAATGCTTTTGTCCTTCATTAAAACCTCTTCTAATGCAAGGTTAAACCAAGGATCTGTTGAATTATTTATTATATATAACATTTTATCCTCCAAAGTATTTTCGAAACTATAAAGGATATATGTTAGTTTAAACTATTATACAGCCTTTACTTTAAATATTTCAAAACCAGTTTGTTCATCAAATTGTCTATTCAATTCAATATTTTCTACCTCATGAATTACTATTTCGCCTGTAGCGGCAACAATATTTCCACCTTCAATAAAATGTCCTCCATAGACTCTCATATACCTATCACTTACAAGCATATGCAAATGAACAGATAACTCTCCGTTTACATCTAATCCTATAAGGCCTTGACTAGAAAGCATTTCTAACGGACCTTCTAAATCAACTGGTTCGCTATACTTAAACCCGATTTTTGCCTCTTTTCCTGGCTGAGCATATATAAATCTCCCAGAATCAAGACTACCAATAAACATTGAAATATAACCACATTTTATTGAATACTCTTTACAAATTTCTTTAATTCCTGTTATTAAATCTACACCTCTTGGAATTCTTCCTACTATGACTCGTTCAACATTTGATTCTCTAGTATGTTCTTTTGCATTCATATTTTATTTTAACCTCTTTTTTTAAAATTGTTTATTATACCTTGTTATGTAAGTTTTATTTCATACCCATTAAATCAGGTAAAAACGTAATAATCGTTGGTATATAAGTTATTAATAATAAAATTATTAATGAAGCAACTAAATATGGAATAATCGATTTTGATATTTTTCCAAGGCTTATTTTTGAAACACCACATGCAACATATAAATTAACGCCTACCGGAGGTGTAATCTGACCTATAGCAAGGTTAACTGTCATAATAACACCAAGGGCTACTGGATCATATCCAAGTTGAAGTGCAACTGGAAGCATAATTGGTGTAAAAATATATAAAGCTGAAGTTGCATCGATAAAGCATCCTGCAATAAGTAACAATATATTTATTATCATTAAAAATACATACTTATTTCCAGCCACATTCAATAATAAGTCACTCGCCATGTCAGATATACCTTCTGTTGTACAAAACCATGCAAAGAAACTTGCAGTAGCAACTATAAACATAACAACCGCTGACCCAACTGCTGACTCAACTAATAATTCATATAAATCTTTAAACTTGATTTTTTTATATATAAACATACCTACTAAAATACCATAAACTGCTGCTACTGCTGCTGCTTCAGTTGGTGTAAATATACCGCCATATATACCGCCTAATATTATAATCGGCATCATCAATCCCCATATTGCATCTTTAAAAGCCTTCCATCTTTCTTTTGAAGTTGCTTTAGGTTGAGGCTCTATATTCATTTTTCCTACTAAAAATAAACTTGCAATTATTAATGCTCCACCCATTAAAAGACCAGGAACAATACCTGCTATAAATATTTTACCTATTGATACACCTGCTATAGCACCATAAACAACAAAAGGTATACTTGGTGGAATGATAATACCAATTCCTCCTGCTGATGCCATCAAGGCAGATGACATTCCCTTATCATAACCCGCTCTAATCATAGCTGGTATAATAATTACTCCCAAGGAAGCAACAGTAGCTGGTCCTGAACCTGAAATCGCTGCAAAAAAACAAGAAGTTATAACTCCAACTATTGCTAAACCGCCTTTTTTATGTCCAACAAGCTTGTTTGCTAAGTTTATTAACTTATCAGATATACCAGCTTTTTCCATAGTATTACCTGCTAACATAAAGAAAGGAATCGCTAGTAAAGTAAATTTAGCTATACTTGCATAAATTTGCATTGGAAACATATCTAGAGGTAACTCAGCAATTAACATTGCAATAATAGATGATACTCCTAAACTCAAAGCTATAGGAACGTTTAATAATAACAAAATAGCAAATGATAAAAATAATATTGTTGCTATAGACATATTATTTTACCTCCTTAGATGGTATAAAGAAACTAATAGTCCACAAAGTAAACCTCAAAAATATAAACATTCCTCCAATTGGTAAGAATATTCCAAATACCCATTCTGGCCAACCCAATGCTGCAGTTTTCATACCCATTTTTATTTCTGATTGAACCATTACAATTCCATACTTTATTAAGAAAAACGAAAAAAATGCTGCTGCAGCCCAAGTTAATAAAGCTACATATTTCTGATATTTTTTGGGTATCAAATCTGTAAGTACACTTAAACCTAAGTGACCACCTCTTTTTGCTGCTACAGCAGCACCTAATAAACTTATAAGAATAAACATAGCTGTTGTTATTTCTTCTAAAAATGACATTGATAAACCTAGTAACTTCCTAGACATAACATTGATTACTGTTATAAATGTCATTACAAATAACCCGCCAGCCATAAAATAATTCTCGAAATTATTAATAAACTTTTTCAAATTAATTACCTCCATCATTACTACTTATATAAATCTTATATAAGTTCTAATATAGGTCCTACTTTACACGCAGGACCTATATATTTTTAACCTATATCCTATTTAAAGGCATCTATAAGATCTTTACCCATTATTGGTTCATATTCATCATATACTGATTGAGCTTTATCTTTAAATGGAGCAATTTGTTCTGGTGTTAATACATTAACTTTCATACCACCATCAATAAATTCTTGTGTTTGTTTTGATGTTAATTCTCTGTTTAAATCTCTTTGGAAAGCGCATGCTTCAGTTGCAGCTTCTCTGATTATTGCTTGAGTTTCTGCATCAAAACTTTCAAACTTATCTTTGTTTACACCAAGAATTATAGCATCATATGAATAGTTCCAAACAGTCATGTAATCTTGTACTTCGTTAATTTTTGAAGATGAAATAACATCTGTTGGATTTTCTTGTCCATCTATTGTTCCTTGTTGTAAAGCTGTAAATACTTCACTAAAGTTCATAGATATTGGATCTGTACCTAAAGCTTTGTATAATGATATGTACATTTTTATACCAGGTATTCTTATTTTTAAACCTGATAAATCGTCTGGAGTTTCAATAGGTTTTTTGCTATTAGTAAGCTGTCTGAAACCATTTTCACCAAATCCAAGACCTATTACATTTTTCTCTAATAATAATTTGTTTATAGCTTCTCCACCTGTTCCATTAAGCAACTTGTCAGCTGTTTCTGTATCAGGAATTAACCAAGGTAAACTTATAACGCCAAATTTTTCATCCATAATAGAGTAAATAATATTTGAATGGTAAGAAAAATCAATTGCACCTGACATAAGCATTTCTATACCTTTACTTTGACTTCCGCCTGAAAGTTGCTCATTAGGGAATACTTTAACTTCAATATTTCCGTTTGATTTTTCATCAACTAATTCTGCAAACTTCTTAGCACCTTGTACCCATGATGAAGTATCAGCAGTTGTAACACTCATTTTTAAAGTTATTTTCTCTTTTGGAGTTTCGCCTGCTGCTGTAGTTTCACCTGCTGGTTTATCTTCTTTAGGTGAACAACCTGTTAATCCTAAACTTAAAACTAAAGCCACTACAATAACTAAAGATAGTATCTTTTTCATTTCTATATTCCTCCTAATTTTGTTCAATTTTAATAAATATTTTTTTGCTTTTGTTACGTTTACTAATACCACTTGGTTTAATAATTTTTGATACTAATTTTAATATCTTCTAATTAGGCACCTCCTTGCATCCTGTAAAAAGCTATTATGCAATTGCTATGCCAAATTTACTATTATAATCAATAAACCTAATCGTTTCAAAATAGTTAATTTTATAACAAACTATTTTTTTTACTTTTATTACATATATTTTTTACATGCTAATATTTTACGCATTTTTCGCGCTCATTTTTTGAACAGTGCTTATTTTTTTAGCAGTGCTCAATATTTTAACTATCTACAAAATAAAAGACTCTCTAAAAATCTAAATTGTATTTTTTCATTTTGTTATAAATAGTATTTCTAGTAACTTTTAAGAGATTCGCTGTAGCAGTTATATTTCCATTTGCAGCATATAATGCATTTTGTATTGCCCTTTTCTCTATAGTTTCTAATGGTTCAATCTCATTTTCGAAATTTTCAATTCTATAATCGCTATTTCTAGCTAGATCACTGTGAGAATTTAAATAGTCATCTAGTTCTTTCTCTGTAATAACACTTCCTTGACATATGTTCACTGCTCTTTCTAAAACATTTTCTAGTTCTCTTATATTACCTGGCCAATCGTATTTCATGATTATTTCCATTGCACCAGTTGAAACTTCATAAACTTCTTTATTTAGTTGCCTGCTTATGTTTCGAAGAAAGTGTTCAATTAATTCAGGTATATCAGATTTACGTTCACTCAAAGGCGGAAGATGCACATTTAATACATTAATTCTATAGTACAAATCCTCTCTAAATAGACCTTTCTTACACAAATCATACAAATTCTTGTTTGTTGCCGTTAGTATTCTTACATCTACATCAAACACATTATTACTGCCTATTCTAGTGATTTTTCTATCCTGTATCACCCTCAATAGCTTAACCTGCATATCTATAGGCATTTCTCCTATTTCATCTAAAAATATAGTTCCGCCGTCAGCTAATTCAAATTTTCCTATTCTTCCCTTAGTAGAAGCTCCAGTAAAAGATCCTGCTTCATACCCAAAAAGCTCCGATTCTAAAAGCTCCCTTGGTATAGCACCACAATTAATCGTAACAAAAGGCTGTCGGTTTCTCGAACTATAACTATGAATAGAATGGGCAATTAATTCTTTACCAGTACCACTTTCTCCAGTTATTAAAACATTTGACATGCTGCTAGCTGCAATTTTTGCAGTTTTTATACACTCTTCTAACTTCCTACTCTTACCTACAATGTCATCGAAATTAAAATTAGAATAAGCGCCTGTCATTTCATTTACAAGCTTATGGACCCTTTTTATCTTTCTAAACGTATCAACAACAATTACTACATTTCCATTTTCATCTTTAATAGGAACAGCAGTTTTTATAAAGTGAAGCTTGATTCCAGCTGCATTTTTTATAATAAATTCCTTATCTACATAACCTTTACCAGTACTCAAAACCTCTAGTATGACTGGTCTAAAATCAACTACCTGATTTATATGTTTACCTATTGATTTTTCTCTATCAACACATAGTATTTCTGCACCAATTTGATTTAAATAATTTACAAAACCATCCTTATCAACAATCAAAAGCCCATCAGTTATAGATTCAACTATTGCATTTTCATATTTATAACGAACCATTAATTCTTGATTTATCTTTTCCGATTCAAGACCAACACTTATCGCCCTAGCTGATGATGCCAACATACCTAAAGTATGATTATTGGTCTTCTCTGCAAATCCAATTATAGACAATAAGCCAATTATTTCTTTATCATTGTAAATAGGTGCACTTAGTGTTGAATATTCATGAAATGCATTACAATAATGTTCCTCACCAACTAAAGATATGGGTTTATTTTCAATTACAGCAGTGCTCATTGATGTGTTGCCATTAAAATCTTCCCTAAACCTTCCACCTACACGTAAGTTTAATTTTTCATTATATTCAACTTTAAAATTATCACCATTCTTTACTTCTAAAATATATCCTTCTTTATTAACAAGTAATATCGATATATAATCTTTTAAAAACGTTTCTAACTGTTCTATGTAGGGATTAGTTAAATCTATTAAACTTTTATTTTTTTCTAATAAAATATTTAAATCAAAAGCTGAGATATTGTAATAACATACATCACTAGACTTATTAGTATTTAATGACTCACATCTTTTCAATCCGTCTGAAATATATTTTTCATATGTAAATACGTTCTCCAGTTGAATCACTCTCCTTGAACTAAAAAATGTTAAATAGAGTTACCACATAAATGTAATATTTTTAATCATTTATTACATATACTAACATTATACAGTAGTAATTATATTCAGTCAATTAATAGTTCTCACTAAAGTGGTTTTATGCTAAAAAATTACACACTTTAGTTGAAATTAAATTCTAATACAAATTACTTTATTTAAAACAAACTAACTATTTGTTTGGAATATGAATAGCTCTTTTATCAACTGATAACGCTGCTTCTTTTATTGCTTCAGCTACAGTTGGGTGAGCATGAATTGTAGCTATAACCTCATCAATAGTTGCTTCCATTTGAATAGCAAGCGCTAGTTCATGAATTAAGTCTGTTGCTCTAGGTCCAAGTATGTGCGCCCCTAATATTTCCTTATATTCTTTTCCAGCAATGATTTTTATCATGCCATCTTCACCCATAATCATAGCTCTACCATTTGCAGCTAAAGGAAATTTTCCAACTACATAGTCTATTCCTTTAGCCTTCGCTTCTTCTTCTGTCAATCCTACCGAAGCAAATTCAGGTTTTGTATAAACACATGATGGATTTGTTTTGCTATCAAATATATTATTATGTCCTAATGCATTTTCTGCTGCTACTTCCCCTTGTGTAGATGCAATGTGAGCAAGCATAATCTGTCCTACACAATCTCCAATAGCATATATTCCTGGTACATTTGTTTCCATTTTATTATTTACTGTTATTCTTCCTCTATCATTTACAATACCAGCTTTATCCAATCCTATAGTTTGTGTATTAGTTCTCCTTCCTATAGAAATCAAAGCTTTTTCACCAGAAAATACCTTAGTCTTTCCATCACTCATCTGTACAGTTACATCAACATTGCTACCATTATCTTTAAATGACATTACTTTGGCACCAGTATTAATTTCAACACCTTTTTTACTCAATTTAGAACGAATAGATTTTGTTAGTTCTCCATCCATCATAGGCAATATCTCATCTAACATTTCTATTATTGTAATTTTACATCCTAGTGTGCTATATAACGTCGCTATTTCAACACCTATTACACCACCACCAACTATAATCATTGTTTTTGGAATTTCTTGAAGATCAAGTGCACCTGTAGAATCTATGCATTTTGTTGATTCAATACCTGGTATTGGTGGTTTAGCAGGTATTGACCCTGTTGCAACTATAAATTTATCCGCCTTTATTATTTCTGTACCTTTTTCTGTTTTTACAGATATTGAATCTTTATCAGTAAATGTTGCTTCTCCAAAAATTACTTTAACCTTATTTGTTGCTAATAATCCTTTTACTCCACTTACTAATTGTTTTGTAACTGATTTTTTTCTTTCTTGAACCTTTGTAAAATCTATTTTAATTTCATTTGCAAAAATACCATATTTAGCACCATCTACTGCTTCTTCATATATTTCTGCTGAATGAAGCAATGCCTTTGTTGGTATGCAACCAACGTTTAAGCAAGTTCCACCTAAATATTCTTTTTCTACTAATGTAACATCTCCACCAAGTTGAGAAGCTCTTATAGCAGCAACATAACCACCAGGACCTCCTCCAATTACAACTACTTTTATTTTATCACTCATATTTTCCTCCTCTTCACTTTTTACATTAAAACCGCTATCCCCTATGCAATTAATTGCTTGAGATAGCGGCCATTTAACATAATATTAAATTAATATTAAACATACATATTATCCGGATCTTCTAAGTATCCTTTTAATTTTTTCAAAAACTCTGCAGCTGTAGCACCATCTACAACCCTATGGTCAAATGACATACTAAGTACCATCATTGAAGCAGGTACAATTTCATCATTTTCATTTACAATAGGCTTTCTTACAATTCTTCCAACACCCAATATGCAACTCTCAGGAAGGTTAATAACTGGAGTAAATCCATCTATATCGTATCCACCTAAATTGCTAATTGTAAATGTTGCACCTGACATTTCATCTTTTGAAAGTGTATTTGTTCTTGCTTTTGATATAACATCTTTCGTTTCTTTAGTAATTACCTTTAATCCTTTTCTATCAGCATCTCTTACTACAGGAACTATTAACCCATCATTAAGAGCTACTGCTACACCTATATTAACTTTGTCGTGTATTATTATACTATCATCAGTAATTGATGAATTAATAATAGGATAGCTTCTAAGTGCAGTTGCAGTCATTTTAACCAATATATCTGTGTAGCTAAATTTAACATCTGTATTTTTAGCATTTAATTTATTTCTTAATTCTACAGTTTTATCTACATTAACTTCTGTTGTTATTGTAACATGAGGTGCTGTTTGTTTGCTTTGGGCCATTCTTTTTCCAATAACTTTACGCATATTAGTCAATGGTATAACAACATCACCACTTACAGCTTGGTTTACTTGTGTAATTACTTCTTTAACTTCTTCGCTAACAACCTTAGTATCTATTGGTAATTTACTTTCAGCTTCTAATACATCTTTTTGAACAATTCGACCATTAGGTCCAGACCCTTGCACCGTTGATAAATCAACACCAATTTTTGCTGCAGTTTTCTTAGCTAGTGGAGAAACCTTTATTCTTCCGCTATTTGATACTGGTATTTCTTGTTGGGTTTTTTCTTCAATTTTTGGTGTATTGTCAACTTCCTTTTCTTCAGATACTGGTGCTACATTTTGTACTTGGGAATCTATTTGTTCACCTTCTTCTCCTATTATTGCAATTACTCCCTTTACAGGTATATCTTCACCTTCTTGTGCAATAATTTTAAGAAGTGTTCCATCAACTTCACTCTCAATTTCAGTAGATAATTTATCTGTAGTTATTTCTACAATAATTTCACCTTTTTTTATATTATCTCCTACTTGTTTAATCCATTTTCCTATAGTGCCTTCTTCCATAGTCAATCCCAGTTGAGGCATTATTACATTTGTAGCCATTTTCGTCCTCCCCTATTTATTAAGTACTTTTTTAACTGCTTTAACAATATCTTTTGCATTTGGGAAGAATTCATCTTCTAGTGTTGGAGCAAATGGTGGCACTACATTCAAAGCAGCTACACGCTCTATTGGCGAGTCAAGTTCATCAAATAATTCTTCTGTAATTTGTGCCGATAATTCTCCACCAAATCCACTTCTTTTTACACCTTCATGCACTATTACAACATTGTGTGTTTTAGAAACAGATTCTTTAATTGCTTCCCAATCCAACGGAACAAGTGACCTAAGATCTAGTACTTCTACATCAATACCTTCTTTAGCAAGTTCCTCAGCTGCGTCTAAAGCAAAGAAAACTTGACGTGACCACGTGATTATAGTAACATCTTTCCCTTCACGTTTAATATCTGCCTTCCCTAGCGGTATAATATACTCTTCTTCAGGAACTTCTCCTTTTTTTGCATATAAAAGTTTATGTTCTATAAACATAACTGGATCATCATCTCTAATAGCAGCTTTAATCAAACCTTTTGCGTCAGCTGCAGTTGAAGGGCAAACTACCTTTAATCCGGGAACATGAGTAAATAATGTTTCAAGACATTGTGAATGTTGTCCAGCATTTCTTCTTCCTGAACCCATTGGCATACGAAGTACCATAGGTACATTTATTTGACCACACTGTCATATATCTCATTTTTGCTGCTTGGTTCATAACCGGATCCATACAAACACTTATAAAATCTATATACATTAATTCTGCAACAGGACGAATTCCACACATTGCAGCGCCAACTGACATTCCTACAAACCCAGCTTCACTAATTGGTGTATCTATTACCTCTATTTTCGCCAAATTCCTCGAGAAAACCTAGAGTTATTCCAAAAACATTTCCCATTTTTCCTACATCTTCACCAAGCATAATTACACTATCATCTCTTAACATTTCTTCATGCATACCTTCTCTAATGGCATGGCTTATACTTATTTTTCTCATCTCAACACACACCTTTCATTATCACTGGAATATACGTCTGTAATAACTTCACTTGGATCCGGGAAAGGAGAATCAAGTGCAAATTGTAATGCATCTTCAATTTCTTTATCCATTTGATTTTCTATTTCAATTATTTCTTGTTCATCTATTCCTTCATTTAAAAGATATACTCTAAAATTATCTATAGGATCTTTTTTAGCCCACTCTTCTGTTACTTCCTTCGGACGATACGAAGCAGGGTCGCCTTCATAGTGTCCTCTCATACGCCATGTCATACACTCAACAATTGACGGGCCATTTCCTTCTCTAGCATATTCTACAGCTTCTTTTATAGCTTCATATACTGTCAATGGATTATTTCCATCTACAGTAACTCCTGGGATATCATATGCTTTAGCACGAACTGCAATGTTATCAGTATTTGTTACGCTATGTATATTTACAGAAACACCATAGTTATTGTTCTCACAAAGAAATACTACTGGAAGCTTCCATGCTGCAGCCATATTTATTGCTTCATGAAATGTTCCTTCATTTGATGCTGCATCACCAAAAATTGCTAGGGTAACTTCCTTTGTTCCTTTTATCTTTGAAGCCAATGCGGCTCCAGCACCTATAGGAATACCAGCTCCAACTATACCATTTGCTCCTAATATTCCCAATGACACATCCGCTACGTGCATTGAACCACCTTTGCCACCACAATATCCTGTTTTTCTACCAAAAAGTTCAGCCATCATTTTATCTGTTTTAGCACCTTTAGCGATTATTTGACCATGTCCTCTATGTGTAGTAGTAATTAAGTCTGTTTTCTCTAAAGCTTTATTAGCTCCTGCTGCAACAGCTTCTTGTCCTATGGAAGTATGGATGTTTCCAAAAAGCATACCTTTAGTAAAGCAATTTGATAACTCAGTTTCAAACTTCCTGATTCTTACCATAGTTTGATATAAGTCAAGAATCATTTCTTTTGAATATTTTTTATTTTCCAAAATATATACCACCTTTCTAATAATTTATACTAATTAATTGCCTGTAATTTTAACAGTCACTAAATGTGTTAGCAATTCTTGTGCCAAAACCGCAAAAACATTTGTATGTTATCTTATAAAAATTTAATCATTTATAACATTGTTCATAATTCGAACAACATATGTTTTTATTTACTTTAACAAATTTTATTGTTCTTATAAACATTGTTATTTTCTAATCCATAAATGCGAATTTTTTGGTATAATGTATTTCTTCCAATATCCAACAACTTGGCTGCTTTAGATACATTTCCATTAGTAAAATCAAGAGCTCTTTTAACAGCAATTATTTCTGCTTGCTTAATAGTCAATATACTACAATCCATCGAATTTATAACATCTTTATTAAATTTATTTTGCAAATGTTCTGCTTCAATGACATTTCCTTCACAAAGATAATATGCACATTCTATTGTACTTTCAAGTTCTCTTACATTTCCTTGCCAATCCCAATTATGAAAGATTTTAAGCACTTCTTCCGATATAATTTTCTGTGTACCATTAACTAAATTGTATTGTTCAAGCATATGATTAGCAATCAAATCTATATCATATCCCCTCTTTCTCAATGGTGGTACGTTTATATCTATAACGCTTATTTGGTAATATAGGTCTTCTATAAATTTTTTTTCTTTTATCATTTGTTGCAAATCCTTATTAGTTGTTACGACAACTCTAACGTCAATAGGTATTTCCTTGAATCCTCCAATTCTAACAATACTTCTACGCCTTAAAACTCTAAGAAGCTTATTTTGTATATCAAGGGGCATATCTGCTATTTCATCAAGTAACAATGTTCCACCATTAGCCATTTCAAACTTTCCAGGGTATCCACCTTTGCTTGTTCCGGTAAATGATCCCTCTTCATAGCCAAATAACTCACCTTCTATTGAATTTCTTGGTAATGCTGTACAATTAATATCAATAAATGGTCCTTCACTGCGAAGCCCATATGTATGAATAGCTCGCGCTATTAATTCCTTGCCTGTACCAATTTCCCCTTGTAATAACACCACACTTTCGTTCATCCCAGCTAACTTAATCATTTTTTTTATTTCCTGAATTTCACTTGATTCTCCAACAATATTTTCTATAGTATATTTAGCCTGAGCTCCAGTCATTTTATTTATCATATACTTAACTTCATTAATACTACGAAATATATCTAGAACTCCAATCATTTCTCCCTTATCGTCTCTCATAGGAATAGCAGTCTTTACAAAGTGGATTATTCCACTCTTACTCTCAAGTCTAAACTCTCTATCGGTATATCCCTCTTGAGTTTCTAGTACATGTAAAATCGTTGGTTCAAAATCTACTCCTTCTGTTATATGTTTACCTATTACACTTCTATCTACATTCAAAATACGCATACCTGCAGGATTAATAAATGTTATAATACCATTGTTATCTACAGTTAGCATTCCATCAGAAGCAGCATCAACAATAAGACTATGCAAATATGTCTTCTTTACCAACTCACCCTCAACTTTGAGCCTTTTAATACTGTTACTTATCATTTTACTCATAATTGACAAAACAATTTTTAAATTTTCACTTGTATTTTTTAGCATACTAACAGTACCTAAAAATGCTATTATTTTATCATCATCATAAATAGGTGCTGCAACACAAATCAGATTGCTATACTCTTTACAATAATGTTCATACCCTGATACTACTTCAATTTGCCCTGTTTTTTTACATAGAGAAAAAGCTGTAGTTCCTACTACATTTTCGCTAAAACACATCCCAGGTTTAATTAAATCCTTAAAAATCGTCTCCATACATGATTCTTTTGCTTGCTGTACTGATAAAACACAAAATTTTTCATCTACCAATGTAACTATTAAGTTTTCATTTCTAAATTGGCAAAACAATTCTTCCAATACAGGTTCAGTAATTTTAATAATTGTTTCATTCTTCTTAAGAAATACTTCCAATTGCTCATCAGTGTAACTGTTTCTCTCTAAATCCACCTCAATAGGATCTACCCCCATCTCCCTTGATTTTAGCCATGATTCTACAATTTTCGCTGATAAACTATCATCAACAATTCCGGTAGCATGGAAATTTAACCATGCATTTTTCATTCTGTCATATTCCATATCTCTACTTAGCATCATTACAATAATATCTTGTTATATGCATTCCAATCCTCCCTAATAAATTTTAACGATATACTTATACCATATAACTTTGCAATATCCGTGCCAAGGCAAATTATTTTTTTTGAAAACATACAGGTTGATTTTATATTTTTTTATATAATGCTATAATGAATCTATCAAGTAATTTTATTCGCTAATTTTTTACACGGTAGTGTGCTCAATTTTTAATCAATGCTCAAATATTTAACATTGTAAAAAATCATAAAAAAAGAGTTTGTGTTAATGCACAAACCCTTAAATGTTTATTATTTATTTTGATTATTTTTTTTAGCAATCAACTTTTTCTTTTGAAATAAATTCTGCATCTGCTAAAGCTTTAATTGCTTCATTTGTTTTAACTTCATTTACTAAAATTATTGGTCCTGTACATCCCATTCCACTTTCTGCATAAATTCCTTGTTTCCATAAGGCTTTTACTGCATCTTCTAGATCCATAATTTCAATTCCTGATATTTGTGAGGTTACTACTTCTTTTTTTGGTGCTTGTATTTCTTCTGTGACTACTTCTTTTTTTGTTGTTTTTAAACTTTTTAGGATTTCTTTTAATCCTGCTTTGTTTGCCTTTTTAAATTCTTCTTTTGATATTTCTAAGCAGTTTCCTTTTACTAATTCTGCTGCATATTTGATTCCTCCTTCTACTAACGGTGCTCCTGATGCCCTTGATATTATCATTATTAGTTTGTCGAAGTTTTCTCCTATTCCAGGTCCATATCCGTATCCTATTGACTCATAACTTCCACCTGTTGTGTATGATGAGAATATTTTTATCATTAGGTTCCCTGTTAATGAATCCATTACCATTACATCGCATGAACCCATTAATAGGTCATTTCCTCTCATGATGCATCCTCCATCTGCTCTTTGTGATTCTGCAAATGTGATGTCATATCCTTGGTCTTTTAATTTTTTTAATGCTATTTCTGTTTGTCTTGCTCCATCTATGTTGAGTATCCCTATTGTTGGATTTTTTATTCCGCAGGCCTTTGCTGTTATGCTTCCATAGATTGCATTTTTTACCATGCCTTCTACTTTGTCTGTTGATGATGTTCCTGTTGTTGTTGCTATGAACATTTCTTTGCCTTTTCCTGGGCTTATTATTCTTCCTACTGTTGATACTCCTATTGGAAATGGATAGTGCATTGTTACTGCTGCGTCTATTTCTTTTGTACCGAGTAATTCTTCCATTCTTTTGTGTGTTTCTTCTTCTGTTTCTACTTGTGATAGTTTTACCCCTTCTTTTGTTTGTGTACCTATTAGGGTTACTTCTATCCCACTCTTTTGTGCTTTTATTGCTGCTTCTATTATGTTTTCTTCTCCATGTTCGCTTCCCATGGATGTTATTCCAATTCTTGGCTTGTTTCCATATTCGCCAGTTGCAAGTGTATCAGCTAACTGATCAAATATTTTTCCTATTATTTGATTTACTTGTTTTTCTGACATATACCTACTCCTATTCTGCTAACAGATTTGTTGCGAATTTTTTCATAGCTTCTGCTATTAATCCTTTTATTTGTTCTTCTGATACTGTTCCTTTTTCTTCTGTTTTTCCTTGGTTTTTCTCTATTACGAATGATACTCCATCGAATAGGTTTGTCATTCTTCCTAGGAATAAGCTTCCTTTTCCTATTATCATAGCATTTTTTATTTTTTCATCTAGTATATCTTGTCTTCCGAATCCTATATATGGTACTCCTGATGGTATATGCCCTTGTGTTGGTGCCCAACCTACCATTCCGTGTTTTTCTGCAAATGTTGCTAATTCTGCTTTTTCGATGTCTCCTCTTTTTACTGCTAGAGCTCCTATCATTTTGTAGTTTGCCGCTGGTACATCTCCTGCTCCCGCTGGTTTTGTTATGTCTGGATTTTGCATTTCTACTGAATATTTGTCTATGTCTGTTATTTTCATTCCCACTTTGTCTAATGATTGTGTTACTAATGATGTTATTACTGCTTGTGGTGACGACCCTGTTCCTACCATATGTTTTCCTACTAGGTCTACTCTTATTTCTGGGTTAACTCCATCGTTTTCACTTATTAATACTGCGAATCCTCCTAGTACGTCTTCTAGTATTGGTAGTCCCTTTTTCACATGATCTTTTCCATTCATTCCTAGTTTTGCTGTGCATCCGCCTGCTGATACTATTACGTTTTTGTATGTTCCTGCTTTTACTAGTGATGCAGCCACTATTAGTGCGTGTGTTGGTGCTGCACAGAATCCTCTTACGTCTGAGCCTGTTGAGTTTACTAATCCTGCTACTTCTGCACATGCTTTGGCGAAGTTTCCTCCTCCTCTTTGGTTCATATCTCCGCATGCTTCTTCTGAACAATCTATTACATAGTCTATTTCTTCTTTTTTTATATCATTTTTTGCTATTAGGTTCATTATTGCTAGTACGTTTGTCGCTTTTGATGTTAGGTTTTCGTGCATTACGTGTGCGCTTAGGTTTACGTCTAAGTCGTGTGCTCTTTTTACACATCCTACTAATACCTTGTTGTGATATAATGGCTCTGAATGCTCTTCTTCTACTAATTTTTTTATTACGTCTGCTTCTTCGCCTTCTTTTAATCTATCCATTAGATCTTTGCCTACTAACGGGTGCTTTTCTAGGTTTTGTTTTGTTTCTTTAACGAAGTTCTTTTCTAATTTTACTAAATCGAATACATCACACATTTGCATTAAGCATATGAACTCGTCTTGTGGCATTATTTCTCCGAATTTTCCGTATCTTGTTGCTCCTTCTACATCTTTGTTATGCCATGGTTGCTCGTATGTTGCTAATTCTTCTGGTGTTACGTTTCCTATATATGCTTGGTTTGGTGGATATTTTACTACTTGTTCGTATGTTCTTAGATGTTCTTCTAGTTGTTTTAAATATTCTGATTCTGGATTTATTTGTCTTTCGGTTGTTTGTGTTGTTCCATTATGCATTACCATATCTGGTGTGAATGCAAGTATATAACTTGCTCCTTTTATTACACTGTTCATTGTTTTCCTCCATTTTTTATGTTAATACTTCTTATTTTTTATTAAATATTTTATAGGATGGTTTTATATTTTTAATAGCGATTTTCTTTATATACTCCCTTAACTTTAATACCTTTTGTTGTCTTGAAAATATTATTAGTTTTCTTATCTAAAAAAATTGCCTCACAATTTTTAACTGTGAAGCAATCATATCTATAGTGTAATGTAAGCTGTTGTGACTAGAGATATTTACAGAATTCTTCTCTTATTGGAGCCATTTCTGAAATTATATCATCAACATCCAACACCATTTCCATCATACCTACTTGTTCATCATATATAGCTTCATCTACTTCATTTTTTATTTCTGGTTCACATACGTGGAATACACTGAGTCCTAACTGAACTCCTGTCAATGGACCTGCAAATGTTGGGTCTCCGTTAGTTACTGTTTCAGCAGCTAATCCTGATGCTTCGCCTTCTGATGCTCCTAATACTACTACTAGGTTTTCTGCACCAAATTTCTCTGCGAAATCTTTTACCCTCTTTTGATTTTCTAAATCCATTGCGCCTGCGGCAGTTCAGACAAAGCATTCTGTTGATGAAAATACTACTTCTGCTCCAGCGCTTTTTACACATTCTTCTATCGCTGGGCCTGGTATTCCATCTCTGTCGCCTATTATTATTACTTTTTTTCCTTGTAATAAGCTCATTTTCTTCCTCCTATTTTTATTTGTTTTGTAATATTTTATTTTGTTTAATATATATTTAAATGATTATATATATTTCTTAATTAATGCTTCTACATTTTCTGGTGTCGCATCTTCTTTTACTAATTCTTCTACTTTTTCTCCACCTTTGTAGATTGCTATTACTGGTAACCCTAGTATCTTTTGTCCTATTGCTACTCTTCTTGCTTTTGTTGTGTTTAGTTTTGTAAATTTTAATTGTTCTCCGTATTTTTCTGATAGTGACACTACGTGTGGCATTAATGCTTCGCATGGTGCGCATCCATCTCCAAAAAAGTCTACTAATACGTATCCTTCTGCTTGTAGTACTTCTGCTTCAAAGTTTGTTTTATCTAATACTAACATTTTTTATTTTACCTCCAATTTTATTCTGATATGAGCTTTTCTGCCTGTACTGCTGCTATTGCTCCGTCTGCTGCTGCTGTTACTACTTGTCTCAGACTCTTTACTCTAACATCTCCTGCTGCATATACGCCTTCTATGTTTGTTTTCATATCTGCATCTGTTACGATGTATCCATTTTCCATATTTATTATGCCTTCGAATATTTTTGTCTTTGGTGTGTATCCTATGAATACAAATATACCGAATATTCCATCGTCTTCGTCTGCTTCTACTTCTGTTAATTCTCCTGTTTTTAAATTCTCTAATACCATTGAATTAACTAATCCATCGCCTTTGATTTCTTTTACTGCACTATCCCATATAAAATTCACTTTTGGATTTGCAAATGCTTTTTCTTGGATTGATTTTGCAGCTCTTAGTTCATCTCTTCTGTGAATTATTGATACTTTTCTTGCGAATTTTGTTAAGTACATAGCTTCTTCTACGGCTGTATCTCCTCCGCCTACTACATATACTTCTAAATCTTCAAAGAATGCTGCATCGCATGTAGCACAATATGATACGCCTTTTCCTGTGAATGTTTTTTCTCCAGGACATCCTATTGGTCTTGATGATGCTCCTGTTGCTATTATTACTGTTTTTCCTACATATTCGCCTTTTTTGCCTACTAAAACTTTTTCTTTTCCTTCAAGTTTTGCTTCAAGTATTTCATCGTATACTTTTTCTGCTCCAAAGTGTTTTGCTTGCTCTGCCATTCTGTCTATAAGTGTAGGGCCTGATTCTCCTTCTAGACAACCAGGATAGTTTTCAACTTCTGATGTAAGTACTATTTGTCCTCCATCTTTTTCTCTTTCTATAACTAATGTGCTTAATCTAGCTCTACCCGCATATAGCGCTGCTGATAATCCCGCTGGACCAGCTCCAATAATTATTACATCGTATACTTTGCTCATTTCACACCTCTTTCACATAAGTTATACTTGGCAATTAATTGCCAAGTATAACATTACATTCAATTTAAATTAAAATTACTTTTTATCTGATAAACTCTTAACCGAATCTTCTTCTTTTAAAGCTTTAACTAATGATACCATTGCAAACAACATTATAAATATGAATGGAAAAGCTGCTGCTACTGAAGCAGTTTGTAAAGCCCCAAGTCCTCCAGCTATTAACAACGCAGTTGCAAATAATGATTGAATAACTCCCCAAATAACTTGTTTGCTAGTTGTAGGATTCAAATCACCATGAGATGAAAACATACCTAATACAAATGTCGCTGAATTTGCAGATGTTATAAAGAAAGTTCCTAATAATACTACTGTAATTATTGATAATACTTTACTTAATGGGTAATAACTGAATACTTGGAACAGTGCTGTAGCTGGATTATTCGCAGCTAAGCTTAATCCTTCTACTCCAATTTTATCAACTAGATTAATACCTGTTGCACCAAATACAGCAAACCAAACCATTGATACTAATGCTGGTGCAAACATAACACCAAATATGAATTCTCTTATAGTTCTACCTTTAGATATACGAGCTATAAAAGTACCTACGAATGGTGCCCAAGCTATCCACCATGCCCAGTAGAATATAGTCCATCCTTTTAACCAACCATTATCTCCAAATGGCTCCACATGTAGACTTGAACTGATAAAATTATTCATATATTGTCCAAATCCATTTGTAATAGAATTTATTATTTTTAATGTTGGTCCTAAAATAAATGTTAATAACAAAAGACCAAATGCTAAAACTAAATTTATATCTCCGAGAACTTTAATACCCTTGTCTATTCCACTAACTGCAGTACCAATATACAATACTGTAATTATTAAAATTATAGCGATTTGAATTACTGTAGTTTCAGGAAGATTAAATAAGAAGTTTAAACCACTATTAATTTGTAAAGTACCTAGTCCAAGAGATGTAGCTACACCAGCTACTGTTGCAAAAACCGCTAATATATCAATTAACTTCCCCAAAGGTCCATTAACACCTTTTTCTCCAATTAACGGTAAGAAAATACTACTTATCATACCTGGTTTATTTTTTCTAAATTGAAAATATGCTAATGCAAGACCTATTATGCTATAATTAGCCCAAGGATGGAATCCCCAGTGCATAAAAGATGATCTCATGGCAAAGTTAGCGGCCTCCATAGAACCAGGATCTGCTCCAACCGGACTTACAAAGTGCGATATAGGTTCTGCTACTCCCCAGAAAACAAGGCCAATTCCCATACCGGCTCCAAAAAGCATTCCAAACCAAGAAGTTGTACTATATTCTGGTTTTGAATCATCAGAACCTAATTTTATATTTCCATATTTACTAAAGGCTAATCCTAGAGCAAATATAACAAAAATAAACATAGATACTAAATATGCCCAACCAAAATTTGTTGTTAGATAATCAAGTAAAAAATTTGCGAAATTTGCAAAACTCTCTTTTGCAATGATACCCCATAAAACTACGATACCTGATAGGACGAGCGAAACATAAAATACTGTATTATCTTTTTTCTTTATTTTATTCATTAGAGTCTCTCCTACTTTAAGAATTTTTATTACGGGGGAAGAAATCCCCCATCTTAACTAAACTTAGATTTTCACTTTATAAACAGTTTGATCTTTTATGTCATCTGTCAATGCGTCTAATGCAACGCCTACACGGTGGTATCTAAGTTTCCATTGTTGTTCTTTTGATGTTGAAGGATCTCCTAATGGATATGGAATAGATATAGTAGGTACTATTTTATTTGCTCCTACTGTAGTTGCTACAGGAATTAAGTTACACATTAAAACTACTGGAATACCTGCTCTTTCAATTTCTTTTACAATCGTTGCACCGCAACGAGTACAAGTACCTCAGGTTGATGTCATTATAACTCCGTCAACTTTGTCTTCCATCAATTTTGCTACTATTTCCTTACCCATTCTAGATGCCTCCGCTTGAGTTGTACCTGTTCCAACAGTACTATAGAAATAGTCATGTAACTTTCCAATTTTTCCTTCTTTTAAGAAAGCCTTCATTGCATCAATAGGCATAATAACATTTGGATCTGCATCTGCCGCTGCAGGGTCAAAACCAGCATGTATTGTTTTATAAACTTTTGATTCTAATCTATCTAATTTAGATATATCATATCTTCCCCAACGTGTTGCAGAGGCTGATTGAATTCTATCTGGATTGTCAACAGGTACTATACCACCAGTTGTAACCATTGCTATGTTAGCTTTAGATAAATCTTTAATAGGTGTAGCTATTTCTACTCTATCTTGTTTTGGTATAGGTAATTCAGTTACAAAAGGCTTGTTATTTAATTTCTTAATTAACATATCTACGCCTCTTTCAGCTGCAGTGATACCTGACTCTAACCAAGTTTGAGCTCTAATTCCTCTTTCGAAGAACCCTTCTTCATCAGCTGAACCAGTAGTTTGGCCTTTTAGTACTTTATTGGCAAATTTAGCCATGATTTTTACATCACTTCTCATTTTTGCTGCTGATTTTCCACCTCTAAAGATATACATGTCTTTTTTAAACATTTCTACCCCTGGGTTTTCTTCATGCATAGAAGTTATAACTGGTACATTAAATTTCTCTTTAACAGCTTTACATATAGTTCCACAAGCCACTCCGTATCTACCTGCTTGGAACGCTGGGCCAGCTACAAATATATCAAATTCTTTATCTTCTAAAAATCCTAAAATTATTTTTACAGCTTCTTCAGTGTTCGAACCAATAAAGTTATCCCCACAAATTATTGTATGTGTAACTTCTGCTTCAATCTCATTACTTAATGCAAGTGACGGTCCAATCAAACCTTCTCTTATCTCTGGAGCGTGATCCGCTTTTTCTTCTCCACCTATTCCTGCAAAAAACTGATTTATATAATGAATTGCTTTTTTCATATCTACACCTCCTAAAATTCCTTCATAGTTTTAGTTGACCAACCGGCTATCCTATCTCCACAGAACATTGCATTATTTTCCATAATGATTGAGCCGTCTTCTTTTACAGATGAACCTAATATCTCGTCATAAGACCATCCACCTGATAAACCATCTCTAGCTAATGATTCTAAATTACCTATTACTTTGTCAGCTGGTGGGAGTTCAATTAACTGAGAAACATTTCCAGTTGAGACTAATGCATTTGCTTTTACGTCTAATGTTACGAGTGGTTGTGAAGCTCCGTCTCTACCTGTACATTCATTACTTATACCTACTGTTTTTACTCCTACATCTTCTAAAGCTGCAAGACATAAAATATAGTCAGCATCAGGATTTCCATATCCTTCTTCTGTAACTATCGCACCGTCAGCACCTAATGATTTTGCCATTTGAGCAACAAATATTGCTGAACGTTGTTTTTGTTCTAATGATACGTTTAAGTTTGACATTATAACGCCCAAGAAATTAATGCTTTTTCCATGCTCTTTATATAATTCCTTAATTGTAGGGAAGTTTTGGAAATCATATGTTGACCATTTTGAAGAGCATGGCATAAAACTACCTGATATTAATGCTCCATCTAATACTTCATTTGGATTCATAAATGTTGGAACATATTTGTTCATATCCCAGCCATAAACTAAATCATTATATCCTAATTCCTCCATTTGAGATTGAGGTTGCATTACCAATACTACTGATGGTAATTTATTTACTTCTTCTGACCTTTTGATTACTGGATCTAATTCAAATGTTTCTAATGTTTCAGGCTCTAAGTCCTTAACAGCATTACCTATATACTCTGCTAATCTATGAGCTCCCCATCTTATTGCTCTGTTTTTCTTTTGTTGTTCAAATCTTTCAAATTCTTCGTCAGTGTTAGCTACTAAACATATATTAATGAGTTGTGAAAACAAAGTATATTTAGCACCTTCTCCACTCATATCAATTAATCCATCGCCAAAACTTCCGTATGTCATGCCTACACCTAGAACACTACATCCCTTTAATGCATGAACTCTTCCTGAACCAGCGGATTCTACATCTCCTGTTACTCCTGGAAATACTGGTCTTCCATCTGGTCTAATTCTTGGTTCAACTGCTTCTTTAACTGGAACTATTCTTGTGTTTTCACCAGGCTTTGCTATCACTATGTCTAAATCAGTTATGTGTTCATCTTCTTTGATAAAAGCCATTGCCTCTTCTTTGTTTATAGAAAGAATTCCGTTAGCAAACATAGTTTTCTCTCCAAAAACAACATCTTTTACTTGAAAATTACCAATTTCTAATTTCATTTTTTCACTCCTTTTATTTAGTTTTAGTAATAAGAAACGATTTCTTTATGTAATATTGTAAAATTAAATTTAACAACATTACACAAACATAAAGTTTTTATTATCATGTTAATTAATTAACATGATATCATAATCATGATTATTTGTCAATCGCCATTATATGATAATCGCACTTTTTTATAATATTTTTTTATGTGACTTATATTCCGCATTATAAAAAGTAATACTATGAACTATTATATCCTAATAGTTAGATTTTATAATTATTAAAACTTTATTTTTTTTACAATAAAATAACCCTGATGTTAACATCAAGGTTATTTTATCCAATTTACTAATTTGTACGATTTATCAAATATTTGATAATTTTCATAGTATCTTTTGTCAATTGTTCAACAGTTTTTTCATTCTCTACTATGCTTTCTTGCAATATACCCTGATAACAATAAATTATAGTTTTATTAACCATATCAAAATTATCCGGGTCTATTATGCCATCATTTACTAATGGTTTCATTATAATTTTATCTCTTTCAAAGATACTTTTACATCTTAACATACTTAATACTTCACCTGAATTTCCTCCTAAATCCTCTGGAAAAACACTATAATACTCGCTAATTGTATCTCTTAATTTATCCTTATGTTTACTAAAGAATATATTATAAAAAATCTGAGGTTTATTAAATGAAAATTTACAAAAGCATTCCCATATTTTCAAAAAAACATTAAGCGAATCATCTGAACTACTAATTATTTTAGATAGCTCTAGACTGTATTCTCTTAAATATTTTATTGAAGTAAAAAATATTAAGTGATCTAAATCTTCAAAATAATTATATAGAGTTGCACTATTATATCCTGCAATATCAGCAACTTTTCTTATTGTTACTTTTTCCAATCCTTCTTCTTCTATTATTTTACTTGTGGCTTCAACAAAGTACGCAAGCATTCTTTTTCTTTGTAATTTTTTTTTACTTGTCATTACTTTTCTCCTAGTATTTGTCCCATTCTAACGCCCATTAGAGATGCCATCATCAATCCTCTCGTCCATCCACTTGCATCTCCAAGACAATATAAATTTTTTATATTTGTTTCAAAATTCTCACTTAATTCGACTTTATTGCTATAAAATTTTACTTCTGGTCCATATAAAAGTGTTTCCGTCCCAGCGAATCCCGGTACTACAGTATTAAGAGACTCTATAAAATTTAAAATATTAGTCATAGTTCTATATGGCATTGCAGAAGTGATATCACCAGCTACAGCATCTTGAAGTGTTGGAGTTACATTTGAACGAGATAGCTCTTTTTGCCATGTACGCTTACCATCTATGATATCACCATATCTTTGTACTAAAATTTTACCATCACCAAGCATATTCAATAATTCAGATACCTTTATACCATATTTTATAGGTTCATTAAATGGATAACTAAAATTATGAGAGCAAAGTATAGCTAGATTTGTATTGTTAGATTTTTTATCTTTATATGAATGTCCATTTACAACAGCTAAATTATTGTCATAGTTTTCTTGGCTAACAAAACCTCCTGGGTTTTGACAAAATGTTCTAACTTTATTTTTAAAAGGTGCAGGATATCCAATTAGTTTTGATTCATAAAGAATGTTATTTACTTTCTCCATAACCTCATTTCTTACTTCCACCCTAACTCCAATATCAACTGTACCAGCTTTATGAGAAATATCATGTTTTACACAAAGGGCTTTAAGCCAATCTGCACCTTTTCTACCAGCAGATATAACCACTTTATCAGCATAAACTATTTCTTCTTTTTCATGTTTTAGAGAATCTGTTAATAATACTCCTTTAACTTCTTCATTTTCCACTATTATATCTTTGGCTTGTGTTTTAAATCTAACTTCAATGTTATTATCTATTAAATATTCTTCTATTTTTTGATAAATTTCTTGTGCTTTTTCTGTACCTAAATGTCTAATAGGACAATCAACAAGCTTCAATCCTGCTTCAATTGCTTTTCTTCTTATTTCCTTTATTTCTTCCTTGTCCTCAATTCCTTCAACTTTTGTATCTGCACCAAACTCAAGATATATTTTATCTGTATACTCTATTAACTCCTCTGTATACTCATAACCAATTAAATCAGGTAAATCTCCACCTACTTCAGGACTTAGAGATAATTTTCCATCAGAAAATGCTCCCGCTCCTGAAAAACCTGTTGTTATATGACAATAAGGCTGACAATTAACACAATTTCTTGTTTTATCTTTTGGACATCTTCTCTTTTCAATTGCACTACCCTTTTCAACTAAAAGAATAGATTTACTCTTATCCTTTCTTATTAACTCTAATGCAGTAAAAATTCCAGATGGTCCTGCACCGACTATTATTAAATCATATTTCATTTTAGACTCCTCTTCCTCATGTTACTTAGTAATTAACACTTTGCAAGACAATTAAGCGGTACACAGTACTTTGTATAGTGCTGTCCCTTTTTATCTACATATTTTCCACACTTACTAGGCGACATAACTATTGCACGCTTATTAATCTTGTTTATTATTCCATAGATTTCTATACCTTCATAATTAAATGAAACATTATCCCCTACAAGTAGTTTGTATTTTTGATAGTCTACCTCTTTCGCAGATACAAGCTTATGAGTTGTTTCATGTTGTCCAAATAAATTAAATATGAGATCCTTAAAATCTTGTTTACTACAATCTGATCTTTTATATAAAAGAAATTCTATAACATGGCATAATTCATGTTCAAAGACAAGCATTAAGCTCTCTAACTTGCTTTTCGCCTCAATACCTCCAACATATTTACTTCTATCAACTTTGTCAAAATTTAACAAATGATTAGCTGAAATTTTTATTTCAAACTCTATGTCGCCTTCTTTAAGTTCATCTATGTTTTTTTTAGTTTTAGTATTCCCCGCAGATCTAGAAAGCTGTTTTGATAATTTAAATGTTATTTTACCTTTGAAATTACTCTTAAACCATGATTGTAAAAAAATTTCATCATACAAAATATATAGTAAATACAAATCATTATTATATATTTCTTTAAAATCAACTGTTTTTATGTGTTTAGACTTTTCAAATAAATTTTTTTTAACTAGCTCTCTTTTTATATCTATTATTTCTAAATCATATTTTATATCAATCATTAATTCCTACCTTGCTAATAATCATTTAGATGCTTTGAATCTTTATAGTAAATGTTTAATTTCTTTAGATTAACAATCCAAAGATATATTACAAACGGTATAAAAAGAATCATCAATATTTGAATTTCCGACATAAGAATGAAATCAAAAATTCCATGCAAAATAGTAGGTACAATCAATGACCTTTTATAATAATATTTACTCATCTCAGGTGTAGATGCAAATTTCGCTAGAGACAAATAATAACCCATTGTTACAGCAAAAAGCATATGAGCTGGTACAGATACTATAGCTCTATACAACCCAACAAATTCAACATCCGAAAATCTAAATACCACGTACATTATGTTCTCTATTGTTGCAAAACCAAGCGCAGAAAATGCACAATAAATTATACCATCAAGTTTTTCATTAAAAACAGGATTATAATACACAGTTTTCAAAACAACTTTCCTTTTCATGAATTCCTCAGTTAATCCTGCAACAATAAATGCTCTATAAAAAACACCTGCTAAACCATAAAAAACATTAAGCGAAGATAATATATTTTCTACAAATATTGTCGGTATCACAATAAAAACACCCATAAAAAAAACTTTCATGAGCATTTTAAGAGGTTCTCTATCATGCCTGTCAACAAAATATAAAGCTAACCCCAATGCTATACCAGGTGTTATTGCTGTTATAATTAAATCTATCTTCAAATTACTCCTCCAAAACTTTTCACTGAATTATTATATTATTTTTTTGCATATAAAACAATAACTAATTTATAATATTTCAATTTATTAAAAAATAAGACAAAAATATTTATTCTATTGATACCATTTCTTTATCTTTCAAACCTGAAATAACTTCAAAATATTTTTCATCCTTTAAACCTGTAGTTATTTCTCTTTCCTCTGTATTGTTACCATTTAACACAGTAACATACTTTTTTCCAGCAATTTCGTAAACAGCATCCTTTTCAACTAAAAGTACATTATCCTTTCGTTCTAATATAATTTCTGCATCAACTTCTGTTCCTATTTTTAAATTATTTTTATTATTAGTAATATCAGCCTCTACTCTAATACGTTTTTGTTCAACTCCAAGCTCTGAAATTGTAGATAAAGCTTTAGGATAAATTCTATCAATTTTTAGTTCTTCAATTGTTTCTTCTGAATTTTGATTTTTTATTACCATTTTCATACCATTAGATGCTTCCATAGCTTCATCAGACAATAATTCTACGTAAACTCCGAGATTATTATCATCCTGCATTTCAACTACTACAACACCTGGCTGGGTCATTCCACCCTGGTGTACATTTAGTTCCGTTATTATACCATCAAATTCAGCTATAATAGATGACTGTTCTTTGCTTTTTTCAAGTATTTTTATTTGAACCATTATTTCTTCAATTTGCGCCTCATATTGATTTTTTATATTAGTTGAAACACCTTTTAATAGAAGCTCATAGTTATTCTTAGCTTCCTGAAGTTGATTTTCTAGTATTAACACATTATTTTCAGCCTCTTCGTATTCAACTTTGCTAACAACACTATTTTCATATAAGGATTTAATTTTTTCAAAATTATTTTTTGCAAATTCTAAGTTATTTTCTATTGTATTAATACTTAATTTTTCATTTGAAATTTCTTGAAAATTAGCTCCTTTGCTCACTTCATTGTATAACGCAGTTATAGCTTCTATTTGTTTTTTTGCCCTTTCTATTTCTAAATCAAAGTTGTTATCATAGGATAATATTGTATCTCCCTTTTCAACCTTATCCCCGATTGATACATTTAGTAATTTAACAGTTTGACTCATATCAGAATAGAAGGAATTGACTCTCTTAGAATAAACTGTACCTGTTTCTTCTATTGTTTTAGCTATACTACCAAGCTTTATCTCTGATTTATTTATTTCTACTTTATTTTTTCCTTTGAGATAAACAGTAGCAATAGTAGATATACCTATTACTACAAGTACTGTTAAAATGATATATTTCTTTTTATTTTTCATTATACCCTCCACATTCTAATTTATTATGATATCCTATTTTTTAGCGCTTGCATAAAATCCAATTTATGAATTTTTGCATACGTCATAAATTGCGCTAATATTAAGAAAACTATAGTTAATATAATAGATATTAAAACACTATTAATTTTAACTGGTTCATTCATTGTATATACATCTGTAGTGAATGACTTGCCCATATAATCTACAAGCCATAATCCTAGTGGTACACCAAGAATTATTCCTATGAATGACATTATCATATTTTCTCTAATTAACATATAAAAAATTTCCTGCTTTGAAAATCCCATAACCCTAAGAGATGAAAATTCTAATGTTCTTTCGTTTATACTCATAAGAGTCATGCTATACACAATTATAAATCCTAGCAATCCTGAAAATATCACCATAAATCCCATTGATACCGCAGTAATTGTTGTAAATTCTTCAAACGCACCCCTCATATCAGATTGGGATTGAATAGAGTTTATATTTTTAATTTCTTTTAATTTCTCTTGTACATTATCATCTGAGTTAAGATATATTCCATTTATAATTTCTCTATCTAAAAATTTATCATTTAAATAATCTATATTCATATACCCATTAATTCCAAGATTCTGCTTAATAATCCCCCTAACCTTAACATAACTATCGTCCTTATTAGGAATAAAATTTTTAATCAGTACTTCATCTCCTACTTCTGCATTAAGATTATTGGCTAAATTTGAAGATATTAAAATTCCATCATCAGGTACTTTTAAAAAGTTACCCTTCATATCTCTAAACCCATAGAATACAGTATTTTTTTCAAGCCCTATAACATTTACAATTTTCGAATTTCTACCATTTTCAATTTCAAACGGTAACTCTATTCTGCCTTCAATTTCTTTCGGATTTATATATTTTTCAATATCTTTTTTTATGTTTAAATCTTTAAATCCTGTAAAGCTTATATTGTATTGCATTTTCATAAATTCAGTATACTGTCTATTAAACATTGCATCCATAACATCAATCATCCAAATTGTCATAATCATCATACCACATGTTATAGATACAGCTGCGCCTATAAAAGCAAATTTCTTTTTCTCTCTAAAAATACTTCTTAGTACCATTTTCCAAGAAAAAGAAACATGGCTCCATATAAATTTTATATTTTCAATAAGAATCCTCTTACCCTTTTTAGGTGATTCAGGCTTCATAGACTCAGATGGATTAATTTTTGTTATTCCCTTAACTCCCCAGTAACCTGAAATTATGCAAAACAAACACGAAAGAACTACAGATACAATAATTCTGTTGTAATAAATCTTAATTGTTAGTGTTGGAATATTAAAGAAAACTAAATAGTAATTGGTCATTGCTCCAGATAAAGCTGATCCAATAATTGAACCCAACAGACCTCCTAACAGTCCAACAGAAGCAGCGTACTTTAAATAATGAGAAATTATTTCATTATTTTTATAACCTAACGCCTTTAAAATACCTATTGATGTTCTATCCTTTTTTACAACCCTAGAAAGCATAGAGGATAACATTATTCCAGCAAATATTAAAAATACAAAGGGGACAGACTGTGACATCATCTCAAGACCTTCAATTTCTTGACTCAACATACTATTGCTTAATTGTTCTTCTTTTTTTACAACTCTTTTTACACCATACTTATCCAAAGAATCTTCTAAAAAGTCTTTTGTTTGAACCAAATTATCTTCATTATTGACCTTTATAAGCATTTCATTATAATTACCCTTAGAACCATATATTTGCATAAGATAATCTTCTTCAATATACACTATTCCAAAATTCTCTGGATTAGGCAACAGCGTTTGTTCATTTTCCATTATATAAGCATATTCCGAACTAGAGGCAATACCAGATACAATAAATTTATACTGTTTACCGTTTATTTGAATTTTTATCTGGTCGCCCACATTTATTTTTCTTGCAACAGCAAACTGTTCAATGACTATTATACCTTTTTCTGTTAATTCTCTTTTTCCTGACTTAATAAATAATTTATTTATTTTATTTTCATTTCTATTTACTGAAACTACTCTAACATTTACCTTTTCCTCATCATCCTCTGTTATAAATGATGTATCAAACACAAGTCTTGCTTCAGTTTCCTTTATATCAGCTTGCCCTAACAAACTGCTCTCAAGCTTTGCCGGTAAACCCATTGCTGAAACAAATATATCTGCAAAATTAGTTTCTTGATAATAGTCATTAAGTGAATCTTTTAAATTTAAAGCAGAATTACTTACAGCTGTAAATACAAATATTCCTGTTATAATGATAGATAACACCGCAAAATATTGACCTTTAGTATTCTTAATCATTCTGAAAAGTCTTTTATCAAGCTTTTTCATTACCACTCAATCCTTTCAGGTTCCATAGGGCTTTTATTTTCCATAACTTCAATAATTTTTCCACTTCTCATTTTAATTACTTTATCAGCCATTTGTGCAATTGGGGAGTTATGTGTTATAACTATTACTGTATTTTTATACTTAATATTTACTTCCTTTAGAACCTTAAGAATTGATATGCCCGTTTCAAAATCAAGAGCACCTGTAGGTTCATCACAAAGTAAAATTTGAGGATTTTTAGCAACGGCTCTAGCTATTGCAACCCTTTGTTGTTCACCACCACTCATTTGTGATGGGAAATGGTCAATTCTATCCTTTAATCCAACCGATTCAATAACTTCTTCAATATCAATCGATTCTTCACATATTTCTGTTGCTAGTTCAACGTTCTCTCTAGCCGTAAGAGATGCCATAAGATTATAAAACTGAAATACAAAACCTATTTTATTTCTCCTGTACATAGTGAGCCCTTTATCACTCATAGCTGTTAAAAGTTCTTCGTTGAAATATACTTTACCACTTGAAGGTGTATCCATCCCACCCATAATATTTAGCAAGGTGCTTTTACCAGATCCACTTGGTCCTAATATTACAATGAATTCACCTTTTAATACTTCAAAACTTGCATCCTCAAGCGCTTTTACAGTAACCTCGCCCATTGTATAATATTTGCTGAGATTTTCAACTCTTAATACAGTTTCACTCATATGATTTACCTCCAAATTGCTTGTCACAATCTATTATCCCATATAATACTATATTCATTAACTCAATATATTCATTTTTTACATCATCATAATATTTCTCAAAAATTGTATTTTGATCAGTAAAATAAGGAATATATTTACTTTCAATAACATTAGTTATAACAGCAATAATAGTAATGATACTTTTAATAGAAACGTCCTTTTTAAGGGGTAGACCTTCAATTATATCAGCAATAATATCAAATCCAATTTGTTTTATTTCTGAATATCTCTGTTGTAGCTGTGTTTTCAATTTTTTTGGTGCATTATAAAATCCATTTACTAATAATTTATAATGCATAGGATTTTTTTTAAAAAAATCATATTTTATTTGCATTAATTTCATAATTATTGATATAAAATCTTCATCTGGCATATTAAAATCATTAAATTCAAATAATATATCATCAATACATTTATTAATTGTAATAATAAACAAATTTTCTTTCGAGCCAAAATGATGAAATATAAGACCTTTTGACACTCCTGCTTTACTACTTATCCTATCTGTATTGGCTTTCTCATACCCATATTCAGAAAACTCCTCAAGACTTGCATTTAAAATTTTTTGTTTTTTTGAGTTGTCGAGCATAGTTTAACACCTACTTACTATTAATAATACAAAACAATTGACCAATTAGTCAATTATATTATATATTATATTGACTAATTAGTCAATATATGTATAGACTTTTATATGTAAAATGTCACCATTAAAAAAGCAAATCACAAAGTATTATTCACTTCAAAGTGATTTGCGTTTTCTTAATGCTATTATAAACACTATTCAATTTAAACTATATTAAATCCTCATAACTTGCTTCTGAAACCTTAATTAAATCATCAGGATTAATTACTATTTGAACGCCTAAACATCCTGCACTAACTAATATTTTGTCATTTAAACTGGCTGTTTCATCTATAAATGTTTTGTAATGTTTTTTCATTCCTATTGGTGAACATCCGCCTCTTATATAGCCTGTATTTTTAGTTAGTTCTTTTAACGGCAATAATTCTATGTTCTTTTCTTTAGAAGATGCCGCTGCCTTTTTTAAGTCAAGTTCATATTCCACAGGTATGCAAAATACATATAATTCTTTACTGTGTCCTATGGAAACAAGTGTTTTAAACACAGTTTCAGGATTTTGACCTGTTTTAAGAGCTACTGAAACACCATCTATTTTTCCATCTTCGCACTCATATGTAATATAATCATATTCAATATTCATTGAGTCAAGTATTCTCATTGCATTTGTTTTATTTATTTTCTTCATTTTAACACCTACTTAATTAATATAGATAATAGTAATAGCCATATACAATAAAAGCATTGAATATACAAGCTAATCCAGTAATAATACAAAATTTAAGTTTTTTAGTTTTGTGATGAAAAAGGTTCATTGCTAGAATACTACCTAATGATCCTCCTAAAAAAGATACTATATGAAGGGTTTTTTCTTTTATTCTCCATTTATCTTTTATAGCTTTTCTTTTATCTAAATAGAACATAACAAATGATAAAAAATTTATAGAAAGAGCGTATATTAATATATATTCTTTATAATTCATAGCATTATCCTATCCTCTAATTCTTGCTATTAGCTTATTTATATGTCTGCCTTCTTCAGCAAATTTCTCTTCATACTCAGTCATAATATTTTCTTCATTGTATATGCTATTGTGTAAATCCCTATTTACCATAATCAAATCCCAGTTATCTTCTTGAAACTGTAATACAGAATATTCAAAGAGATCATCGTTATCTGTTTTCATGTGAATTTCACCATTTCCAGATAAAACACATCTGTAGACATCAAGAAAACTTTTATGAGTCATCCTTCTTTTATAATGGGATGGCTTTGGCCATGGGTCTGAAAAATTTAGATAAATTCTTTCGATTGAGTTTGGAAAAAATACATCTTTTATAATATCGCCATTTGAATATACTATATAATAATTGTCAGGATCATTTTCAAAAACAGACTTTGCACATCTATATGCAACTTTAACACTTTTCTCAAATCCTATATAATTTATATTTGGGTTCTTAAGGGCTGTTTCTCTTAAAAATTTACCTTTTCCGCATCCAAGTTCCACATGTATTGGATTATAATTTTTAAATACATCATTTAACTTATAGCTCATTTTTTCAGGTTCAGTAATTGCTTTATCATGTTGTTTTAAATATTCATACTGCCCAGGTACATATCTTAATCTCATATTTGCTCCTCATGTTTTATATTAGAATTTTACAACATTTTATACATTTTAACAATGATAATTTTCGTTAAACTGAACTTTATTAAGAAAAAACCTTTTATCTATTGCATTTATATAGAAAAGATAGTAATATATTTATTAATAGATAGAATATATTAATGACTTAGTTAACAAAAAATAATTATGAGGTGAATAATGGATTTTTTATCAAGTTTATCAGGTCCAATTTTATATTTTGTTATTTTCTTTGCAAAAATCATAGAAGTAACAATCTCAACTATTAGATTAGTATACATAAATAAAGGTGAAAAAATAAAGGGTACTATTCTTGCATTTATTGAAATTTCAATTTGGCTTGTTGTTGTAAGCTCAGTTCTTACTAATATTGCAGAAGATCCTATGAAAGCATTTGTATACGCTGCTGCTTTTTCATTAGGTAATTACATAGGTATAACAATTGAATCTAAAATAGCGGTTGGTCTTGCTTCTATTCAAGCTGTTGTAAACGAGGAGTCAGGACAAATGCTAGCAGATGTACTTAGAGAACAAGGTTTTGGTGTAACTATAATAGATGGAAAGGGTAAAAATGACAGTAAGAAAAATTTATTGTTCATTCAATTAAAAAGAAAAAGAATTACAGAAGCAATTACTCTTATAAAAGATAATACACCTAATGCTTATATCTCAGTAAATGACATTAAATCAATGACAGGTGGCTTTGTAAAAAAGTAATAAATTAAAAAGGAACTGACTTATAGTAAATCTTTATAAGTCAGTTCTTTTATTATATCCTCTAACTTTTAACTTTAATTTATTTAACAAATGTATCATATATTGCTTTAATTGCTTTTTCAAAATCTTTGTTTTCCACTCCAACGATAATATTAATTTCACTTGAACCCTGATCTATCATTCTAATATTAACATTATTATCTCCAAGTGCTGTAAATAATTTAGCTGAAATACCTGGTCTAGCCGCCATATTAACACCTACGGTCGTTATAAGGCTTAAATCATTATGAACCTTTACTATATCTGCTTTGCATTTCAATTTTAACTCTTCTACTATTTCATATGATACTTTATCTACAGATTCTGTAGGAAGAACTATTGAAAAACTATCTATTCCAGATGGTATATGATCAATACTAATTCCTCTATCCTCAAATATCTGTAAAGCATTTTTTACAACTCCAACTTCATTTGCCATATGCTCTTTATGAACATAAAATATTGTAAAATTTTTCTTTCCAGCAATTCCTGTTATAATATAATCATTTTCATATTTTTCTTCAGTTTCATTACTACCAATGATTATAGTCCCTGAATTTTCTGGCTCATTGGTATTTTTTATATTGATAGGTATCCCTGCTTCTCTAACAGGAAAAACCGCTTCATCATGCAAAACAGAAGCACCCATATAGGATAATTCTCTTAGTTCTTGATATGTTATTTTCTTTATTTGTTTAGGATTTTTAATAATCCTAGGGTCTGCAACTAAGAATCCAGAAACATCTGTCCAGTTTTCATACATATCAGCTTCTACGGCACTTGCAACAATTGCTCCAGTTATATCGGAACCCCCACGAGAAAATGTCTTTATACTTCCATCTGGATAACTACCATAGAACCCAGGAATTATAGCCTTTTCACAACTTTCAGTTGCTTCCTTAAGCTTCAACTTTGTTTTCTCAGAATTTACACTACCGTCATAATTAAAAAAAATAACATCACTTGCATCTATAAATTTGCATTTTAAATAATCTGCTAGTAATAAAGCGCTTAGATATTCTCCCCTACTAACAATATAATCTTCATCACATTTATTATCTAATTTTTTCCTTATAATTTCAAATTCATGCTTCAAATTAATGGACAAATTAAGTTCATCTTTTATTGATAAAAATCTTTCTTCTATAATTGCAAAAACAGGGTCATATGGAACAGAATATTTTGTATGTGCATGAGTCAGGTACAATAAATCAGTAATTTTGTTATCATCCTTAAATCTTTTTCCTGGTGCAGATACTACAACATATTTTCTCTCATCACTATCTTTTACTATATCATGTACTTTTTTAAACTGATTTGCATCAGCTAAAGAAGTCCCTCCAAATTTAGCTACCTTAATCATTCTTCCCTCCAAATCAATATAATAACTTTTAAACAATATCATATCTATAAATCATTGTCAATATATTTAATACATGTGTCTTTAATTTGCATATAAATTATATGTTAATCATGACTTTTTCCATTATATCTATACAGTAATCTATATCTGAACATGTTATAGTTAAAGGTGGTATAAGTCTAATTATGCTCATGTTTGTGATATTTAAAAGCAACCCTTCATTCATTGCTCGGTTTTTAATTTCCATTGCATACTCACCTACATCTAATCCTAGCATCATAGAAATACCTCTTAAATCTCTAATAATATGAGGAAATTTAACCTGCATTTCTTTTAACTTGTAATACAAATAGTCTGCACTAGAGTTTATTGTTTCTACAAATTGTTCGTCTGTTAATTTCTTAAATACTGCCAAACCTCCAGCACATGCAACTGGATTACCCCCAAATGTTGAACCATGATCTCCTACACCCAAAATGTCTTCTAATTGTTTAGATACTATCATAGCACCTAAAGGTAATCCTCCACCCAAAGACTTTGCTAAAAGAATTATATCTGGAGTTATGTTATAATTTTCATAAGCAAAAATAGTACCACATCTTCTTAATCCTGTTTGTATTTCATCTACAACTAAAATAAATTTATATTTTTCTTTAAGAATCAATAACTCTTGAACAAAACCTTGATTCAAAGGTACAACTCCACTCTCACCCTGAACAGGCTCTAAAAATACAGCTGATGTTTTTTCATCAACCATTGAAATTAAACTATCAATATTATTAAATTCAAAATGTTCAATTCCTTGCATAAGTGGTTCAAAATCTTCTTGATATTTTTTTTGACCTGTTAAAGATAATGCACCTGTTGTTCTACCATGAAATGAATTTAATGCTGTTAATATTTTTGATTTATTGTTTTTTTTACTCCACTTTTTTATAAGCTTTAATGCTGCTTCCGAACTTTCAGCACCTGAATTTGTAAAAAAAACCTTGCCATCTATCGAATTTTCTATTAATATTTTTGCCAACTCTGTCCTATCCTCATCAACAAAGTAATTAGATATATGAGTATATTTTAACATTTTATTAGTCATAGCATTTATTACATCTTCATCATATCCTAGATTATTAACAGCAATTCCCGAAAAAAAATCAAGATATTTTTTACCTTCTTTAGTATAAATATAATTCCCTTTTATATTTTCTATCTCTAGATTTGTCCGCTTATACGTGTTTAATATATATCTTTCATCTTTTTTAATTATATTCATATTACTAACCTCTTAAGTCATCTAGAAGTTTTGTTTTTTCTATAGTTTTTTCATCCTTATACTTAATTATTTTTGCAGGACTCCCAGCTACAACTGCCATCTCTGGAACATCTTCCGTAACAACACTTCCTGCCGCAACTACTGCACCCTTACACACCCTCACACCTTCAAGTATAACTGCATTTGCACCTATTAAAACGTCATCTTCAATTATTACTGGTGTCTTACTTGGTGGTTCAAGAACTCCAGCTACTACTGCTCCTGCCCCAACATGTACATTTTTACCTATAGTCCCTCTAGCACCAACTACAGCATTCATATCAATCATTGTTTTTTCACCTATTACTGCGCCAATATTTATAACTGCACCCATCATTATTACAGCATCTTTCTCAATTGTTACCATGTCCCTTATAATAGCACCCGGTTCAATTCTTGCTTGTACTTCATTGGTATTAAGCATCGGTATCGCTGAATTTCGCCTATCATATTCCATATGAAAGTTAGTTATTTGAGAATTTTCAGAGAGAAGTCTTTTAGCTTCTGAATATTCTCCAATGAAAATTGACATTCCTTCAGATCCAAATAATTTTAAATCATATGAATCTACATTGTTTACACTTCCAGAAACATATAGTTTAACAGGTGTAGATTTTTTTACTTCCTTAATATATCTTGCAATTTCATAAGCATCTTTTAACATTTTGTGTCCTCCAAATTATTTTAAAATTTTTTATATGCAGAATACAACTAGTGTACTCTGCACATTATCTAAATATCACCCTAAAATTTACAACAGTTCTCTCATTGTTAAAACACATCTTCTGTTTTATAAAATCCAACTGGCTTATTATAAAACTTTAATGCTATATCCAATGCTCCTCTTGCAAAGATTTTTTTAGAAAATGCCGTATGTTTAATTTCTAGAACTTCATCGTTACCAGAAAAAATAACTGAATGTTCACCAGTTATTGTTCCAGCTCTTAATGAATATGTTGAAATTTTATCTCTACCTGTAGATATCTTAATATCTTCTGCTAGTGTCCTTGCGGTTCCACTAGGAGAATCAGCTTTTTTATTGTGATGCTTTTCAATAATATCTATATTAAAATCATTTAACTCAACAGATATATTTTTTAAGATTTTTCTAAATACATTAATACCAAGTGAAGTATTAGAAGAAAGCATCACAGGTATAAATTTACCTGCCTCAATTATTTTATTTTTATCTTTGTCATTATATCCCGTAGTACAAATTAAAAGGGCTGAATTTTTCTTTATTGAATAGTCTATAACATAATCAAGATTAGCCGTATTAGAAAAATCAATTACAATGTCAACATTATCATAAATATTATCACCCAGAATACCATTTCTAGGTGATAATACCCCTACAAGCCTGATATTATCATATGTCTCAACTTCTTTTTCTAATACATTACCCATAGCACCATTTATACCGCAAATAACTATATTTATCATTCGTACAAATCCTTTCCATTATTTTATTAGCTAGTTTTACTCAACGTTCCTATTCCAAACAAATTCATTTCTTTTATTAACTTATCTCTATTTTCAATAGACATGTTGCAAAGTGGTGCTCTTACTTCAGCATTGCACATATTTAATATACTCATTGCCTCTTTTACCGGAATAGGATTCGTTTCTATAAATAATGCGTTAATTAATCCATTCATTGACAATTGAGCATTTCTTGCACTATCTACATCTCCATTAGCATAGTCATATACCATTTTTTTTGTTTCAGCTGGCAATATATTTGCGACAACAGAAATTACACCATGCCCACCTAAGGACATCAATGGAATAACCATGTCATCATTACCAGAATAAACTAAGAAATCCTTAGGACAAATCCTAATTATTTCTGCTACCTGACTGATATTTCCGCTTGCTTCCTTAATTCCTATTATGTTATTTACTTTTGATATTTCTAAAACAGTTTTTGGTTCAATATTCATTCCTGTTCTTCCTGGTACATTATAAACAATTATCGGTAATGTTGTACTTTGTGCAATCATTTTAAAATGATTTACAAGACCGCTCTGAGTAGTTTTATTATAGTAAGGTGTGACAATTAAAAGTCCATCTGCTCCTGATTCTTCACAAAACTTTGATTTTTCAATTGCAGTTTTAGTGCAATTGCTACCAGAACCCGCTATTACTGGAATTCTATGGTTCACTCTGTCTATTACAAACTTAATTACACTATGATATTCATCATCTGTCATAGTTGATGCTTCCGATGTTGTTCCTGCTACAATTATCGAACCCGAATGTTCAACATGCAAATCAACTAACTTTCCAAGAGTTTTATAGTCTATTTCTCCTTTTACAAATGGTGTCACTAATGCTACTCCACATCCTCTTACAATTTCATTCATGTCCTTATCTCCTCATTATTTAATATTCTTAAATAAATTCTATGCCGCTTTCCATATTTTGTTAAAGTTAAAAAATGGTATAAAAAAAGCGACATAAGAGCAAAAGGGCTCTCAGACGCAATTATCCAATAATAAAAACACTGAACCTTCTGCCCAGCATATTACAGCTCCTTTTTATAGAATTGGGAAGGCATCCTATAAAAACAGTATTACATCTATTAAATGTAAGCCCAGGAAGAAAATCTTCCTTCGGCGAATCACCCTTTCAAAGCATAACTTCTACTCTTGATCTTCGCAACCTCTGTAATATACCCTAACGAAATATTTAATTTTGTTAATTATAGCCTCCTTGTTATCAGATGTCAAGAAATAATTTGTTTATTTTCGTATGATTCTATTAAGTTTATGTTACAATAAAAAGTTTTTAATGATTTTTTAAGAAAGATATATTATAATCAACTAATGCACAATAATTATAATTTTAAGTATTTATTTATCAATTTGTTAATAATATAAAAACATATAAAATATAGATTTTATATGTAAATTTTCATTACAAGTAAAATCCTAATCTAGGTGATATATTAAAAAGCAATCCAAGGAGATGATTTAATGTTATGTTCAGTATGTAAAAAAAATGTTGCTGTAATTTATGTAAATAAAATTGTTGAAGGTAAAATGCAAACCATGGGCTTGTGTATTCCTTGTGCTAAAAAACAGGGTATCGCACCTATGGATCAAATAATGAAACAAAGTGGAATGAAACCAGAAGATTTTGATAATATAAATAATCAACTTTCTGAAATAATTGGTGATATGGATATTAATGAGTTAACTCAAGATACTCAAAATTTAGATGATGATAAAGATGGAAAAGGTATGAATTCTCTTCTTAATTTTATGAATTCAGCATTTTCAGGTATTTCTAATTCAAACAACAAGGACTTTCAGCCTGAAGAAGATGAAGAAAGTGACAGTAATACATCTAACACAGGTTCTGGAATAGGAACTAAGGTAAAAGAAAAAACTAAAAGAAAAAAGCTAAAGTATCTTGATACTTATGGTACAAATCTTACCGAACAAGCTAGATATGGCGAAATTGACAGAATAATAGGTAGAGAAAGAGAAATAGATAGAGTAGTTCAAATATTAAACAGAAGATCTAAAAATAATCCTGTATTAATAGGAGAACCTGGAGTAGGTAAAACAGCTATAGCTGAAGGACTTGCTGTTAGAATTGCACAAAAGCAAGTTCCTGTTAAACTTTTTAACACTGAAATATATTTACTTGATTTAACTGCTGTTGTTGCAGGTACACAATTTAGAGGTCAATTTGAATCTCGTATGAAAGCAATAATAGACGAAGCTAAAAAAAGCGGAAATATTATTATTGTTATTGATGAAGTTCACAATATTGTTGGTGCAGGTGAAGCTGAAGGTGGAGCAATGAATGCTGCAAACATACTTAAACCTGCACTAGCAAGAGGAGAAGTTCAAATAATTGGTGCAACTACTCTTGACGAGTATAGAAAACATATAGAAAAAGATACCGCGCTAGAAAGAAGATTTCAACCTGTAATAGTAGATGAACCAACTGTAGAAGATTCAATTGAAATTTTAAAGGGAATTAAAGATTACTATGAAGATTTCCATAGGGTTAAAATTTCAGATGAAGTAATAGAACAATCTGTTATAATGTCAGAAAGATACATCACGGATAGATTTTTACCAGACAAAGCTATAGATGTTTTAGATGAAGCAGGATCAAGAGCAAATTTAAAAAACAAAGGACTTGTAGAACTGGAAGCTCTTAAAACAGAAATTTCTAAAATTAGAGAAGAAAAGGAAGAAGCTGCTGAAAGCGATGATTATGAAAGGGCAGCTGAATTAAAGGTAAGTGAAATACGTATAGAATCAAAAATAAAGGAATTATCAAAAGAATGTGAAAATGTTCATCTAACAATAGAAGATATTGCATATGTAATTGAAGCATGGACTAAAATACCTGTTCAAAAAATCAATGAGGTTGAAGCTGAAAAATTGATTCATTTAGAAGATAGACTTCATAGAAGAGTTATAGGTCAATCTCAAGCTGTTACAAGCCTAGCTCGTGCTATAAGAAGAAACCGTTCTGGCTTTAAGAAAAAGAAAAAGCCTTCTTCATTTATATTTGTAGGTCCAACTGGTGTAGGTAAAACTGAACTTGCAAGGACATTAGCTTATGAATTGTTTGAAAATGAAGATGCTATGATTAGACTCGATATGTCTGAGTACATGGAAAAGCATACTGTTTCTAAATTAATAGGTGCCCCTCCTGGTTATGTTGGATATGACCAAGCAGGATTTTTAACTGAGAAAATAAGAAGAAAACCATATTCAGTAATACTTCTTGATGAAATAGAAAAGGCACACGAAGATGTTTTCAATATTTTACTTCAAATACTCGAAGATGGAAGATTAACAGATAATCAAGGAAGAACAGTTAACTTTGAAAATACTGTAATAATAATGACTTCAAATGCCGGAACCAATATAAAAGGAAATAGAATTGGTTTTGACAACAAAGAATATGAGGCAATGGAAGCAAAGGTAAAAGATGCTCTAAAACAAACATTTAGACCAGAATTTTTAAATAGAATTGATGATACCATTGTATTTTCTGAATTAACTAAAGATGAATTGAGCAAAATAGTTGAACTTATGCTTCAGGAAGTTGCAAATGAAGGAAATGATAAGAAAATAACTATCACTGTAACTGATGAAATGAAAAAATTTATACTTGAAAAAGGATACAACTCCAAATATGGAGCAAGACCATTAAGACGTGCAATTCAAAAATATATCGAAGATGAAGTTTCAGAAGCATACCTCAAAGGTATGTTAGTGGAAAATAGCAACGTGACCGTTACTGTAGATAGTGAAGGAAAAACAGAATTGATTATTCTTTAATTAATAGTTAAAAACAAACAACTTTGGTAAACTAATACCAAAGTTGTTTGTTTTTATTCATTTAAAAATGCTATGGCTAGAACTCCAGGACCTGCATGGGTACCAATTACAGGTCCGACCTCAGCTTCAATAATATTTTTAATTTGATATTTATCTTCTATAGTATTGCGAAGCACTTTTAGTTGCTCAATATTTTGTGCATGAAATAATAATACAGTTTTGTTGGTCAAATCAAATTTATTTTCTTCTATCCAGTCATCAAACCATTTTACAGTTTTATTTTTACCTCTAATTTTATCTATAACAGTAATTTGACCATCTTTAATAGTAATAATAGGCTTAATATTAAGTAGCGAACCAACCATCGCTTGACCTTTAGATAGTCTTCCTCCTTTTTCAAGATATTTAAGAGTATCTAGACCTGCTGCAACTACAGTTTTATTTTTTAAAGAATTTAATATTTCTACAATTTCATGAATATCTTTATTTTGATATACTAAGTCTATAGCTTCCATTATCAATGAAAATGTTCCAAGACAAACACTTCTAGAATCTATTAAATGAATCCTATCACTTCCAATCATATCCTTAGCCATGCGAGCTGATTCATATGTACCGCTAAATTCTGAAGCTAAAAATATACCTAACACTTCATCTCCTCTTAATAAGATCTCACTAAATGTTTCAATAAAAACTCCTGGTGAAATCTGTGATGTAGTAGGGAGCTTATCAGTTTTACTTAATTTGTCAAAAAAAACTTCTGTACTTAATTCTACCTTATCTAGGTATGAGCCATCTTCAAAATTAACTGTTAACGGCACCATCTTTAGATTATATTTATCTATAATTTCTTGTGTTACGTCAGAAGTACTATCAATTACTATTTTAATGCTCATAATTAACCTCCAATATTGTTTAATTATCAAATTATTTGATTATAAAAGTATTTTTATAATTTTTTATCCCGAAAAAATCGGGATAAATTTAAGAACTATATTTATATTTAAAAAACGAATCTATATTAGATAAGATTTTAATCAAAACCTCTTCTTCATCTACATTTAACCCCCAAACTGCTCCAGCGACTAAATCTATATGGAAATCCTTATGAGCTTTATACGCTTCAACACCCCTTTGAGTAAGCTTTATTTTCACAACACGCCTATCAGAATCAGATCGTCGTCTTTCAACATATCCTTTTTTTATTAGATTGTCTACAGCTGTAGTAAGTGTACCAGACGTAATTTTCAAGTCTTTAGCTGTATTTGACATGTTTCGTTCTTTATCTATACCTATATTATCTATAATATGCATTTCTGTTATTGATAAATTTGAAAAGTCACCCCTACACAAACACTTTTCTTCAATATATAATATATCAGCAAAGAGCCTTACAAGTATTTCATTAATTGATTCATGATTGCCCATAATATTCACCTCAAATACTTTGATAATCAAATTATATTTGCAAAACACTTTTTTGTCAAGCGTTTTATAGTAGGTACATTATTAATTTTATGGTTGACAATTTTAATACTTAGTTATAAAATATAAGCACTGTGTCAATAGTATTAATACAGTTGATACAATTATTAATGATTTTATAATAATAAACTAATTCTATTTTAATTATTAAAATATATAGTTTTGTCATATAATAAATTCATATTTGTATATAACTAAGCATAAGGAAGGTGTACTTTTGACTGATATTTTAATATTGACTGCTTCATTCGGTATGGGACATAATAGTGTCTCAAAAGCTATAAAAGAACAAATTGAAAATGAGGATATAAACGCAAGAGTGGATATTGCTGATTTATGGGAAATAATAAACCCCAAAATTAAAGATTTTGGTTCTAAAATGTATTATGGGTTAACCGAAAATTATCCGACAGTTTATAACACCATATATGGCATAAAAAAATCATATAAAAATAATATAATTGATGGTATTATATGTACTGCTCATTACAAGAAACTTTATAATTTTATATTAGATGAAAATCCTAAAATAATTATAAGCACATTTCCTCTATGTTCTTGTCTTGTATCTAAAATAAAAAAAGAGTATGGTCTAAGAACTAATCTAATAACAATAATTACTGATGTTGTTGACAGTTGGGAATGGATTTATGATGAAACAAATATGTACTTAGTTCCGTCTAATGATATAAAAGAAAGTTTAGTGAAAAAAGGAATCAATCGTAAAAATATAATTGCCACAGGTATTCCTGTTAAGAAAAATTTTTTAAAGAATAATGTAGTTCATAGTTCAAAAGATAAATTACTTATTGTGGCAAGTGGAATGAATAATGATGATATTTCAGAGGATATGGTGATAAAACTTAGTAAATACTGTCCCTTAAAAACAATAATAGTAACAGGCAGAAATGAAAAACTATTCAAAAAATTATCCTCAATAGATATTGATAACTCTAAAGTTAAAATACTTGGTTTCGTTGATAATCTCGATAAACTAATGGATGAAGCAGTTTTCATTATAACTAAGCCTGGTGGCGTTACTTTGTTTGAAGCAATATGTAAGGAGTTACCTTTAATTATAATTGATTCAAGCATTGGTCAAGAAAAGGGAAATATAGACTATATCAAGAGAAATAATATTGGTATTGTTATTGAAGATACTAGTGAATTACTAGATGTTATAAATGAATACATAAATAACCCGAAAAAAGCAAAACAAATTATAGAAAATATTGTAAATATAAAAAGGAACCTTAAATTTAATGAGGTTGCTGATTATATATTGCAAAAAACCGTTTAAATATTCTTTAAAGAGGTAATTATATGTTGAATAAAAAAAACAATCGTACAATTATAAACTATATATTAATCTTCTTATCTGCAATAACAATGTTATATATATTATTCAGCAATAGTGATATTATACAAATATATTCAATACTAAAAAGCATAAAAATTATATATATTTTAATTGCAATACTATCTTTGTTTGCATTTTGGTTATTAGAAGCATATATGATATATATTTTAATAGCTAAATTTACTCATAAGAAAAAAGATATAAAAACTTTTTGGCTTGCAGTAAAAGCAACGATGATTGGTCAATATTATAGTAATATTACTCCGTTTGCTTCAGGTGGTCAACCTGTCCAACTTTTTATAATGAAAGATGAGAGTATTCCTGTAGGAAGTGGAACTGCTATTTTGATAACTAAATTTTTATTGTTCCAAGTCGGAGTTACTTTTTATTCATTAGTACTTGCAACTTATAGAATTAAACAGCTAATTAGCTACTCAAATGGTATTTCCATCTTTGTATTAACTGGATTAATTATAAATATATCTATGATAAGTATAATAATTTTGATCGCAATTAAACCCATTATATTAATTAATTTCACTAAAATAATTTATAATTTTCTATATAGACATCATATTATAAAAAACCCAAGTTCATTGATCATAAAAGCTAATCAATTCATATCAGAATATGAAATAAGTATAAGAAAGTTAAAGGAAGATATTTGGTTTACAGTAAACATGTTCTTAATAACATTTATTCAATTGACTGCTTACTTCAGTATTACATTTTTTATCTATAAATCACTTAATCTAAGTGGTTCGAATATATTCGAAGTAATATGTTTACAATCATTTTTATACATGGCAGTATCATTTATCCCCACTCCGGGAACTACTGGCGGCAGCGAAATTGGTTTTATATTACTTTTAAGTCATGTATTTCCTGCAAACATTATAGGTACAGCTTTGATTTTATGGAGGGGAATAAGCTACTATTTCAGTTTAATCTTCAGTGGAATATTTTCTCTTTCAATAACAACTTTAAGCAAGAAAAAAAGCATCGCTTAATATAATGCTATATAAAAAAGGAGGAATTTTATCCCCCTTCTTATACTTTTTTGATTGTAAATCTCCACAAAAAATCTTTAGCTTCCTCTGCATAATCAATATTTATTCGTTTACTTCTCTCTATATTAAAATCCTTAAACCCATCATCTATTATATATAGTTCATCTTTTGTTAAGTCTAATTTATTTTCGTTCTTTGAAATATTAAGTGCCTTACATAGCTTTCCAGGTCCATTAGATATGTTTTTTAATTGTTGTTTTGTAATATCTTTTAAAAGTTTACCATATCTATTAAATGACATTATTTCTTTATTTCCAATAGGTTCAATGCCCCTAATTAGAACTGCACTCCCACAACCTTCTCCTTCAGTTACTACATTAAAACAATAATACATTCCATAAATCAAATATACATATGCATATCCCGGTGGTCCAAACATAACCTTGGTTCTATCTGTTACTCCTTTGTAACAATGACTTGCCTTATCGATAGCACCTATATAAGCTTCTGTTTCAATTATCCTTGCTGAAAGCGTATTGCCACCACACTCTCGTACTAGAATTTTACCAATAAGTTCTCTAGCTACCTGTAAAGTATCTCTATTATAGAATTCTCTTGTTAGTTTTTTCATATACTTAGTTCCATATAATATAAAATTAAATCTTAAACAATTCTTTAAAATTTTTATTTGTCTTATTAGCGACTACATCAACTGGAATGTTTTTTATTCTAGAAATTTCTTCAGCAACATATTTAACATATGATGGTTCATTTCTTTTTCCCCTAAAAGGTTCCGGAGTTAAATAAGGAGAATCTGTTTCTATAAGAAGATGCTCTAATGGTATTTCAAATGCAACCATTTTAGTAGTTTTAGCCTTTTTAAATGTCACAGGGCCTCCAATTGAAATCATAAAACCTAATCTAATGAATTCTCTAGCCATTTCAACACTACTTGAAAAGCAATGAAGTATGCCCCTAGCACCACTATAATGTTCCTCTTTCATAATTTTTAGCACATCCTCATGTGCATCCCTATCATGAACTATGTACGGCATATCTAGTTCTTTGGCAAGCTTTATCTGTTCCCTAAACCATTTTCTCTGAGTAATCCTATCAGTATTATCATAGTAATAATCGAGTCCAATTTCTCCAATTGCAAGAACTTTTTTTTTCTTTGATAATTCTCTAAAAATATCTATTGTATCACTTGTCATCTCCTTAGAATCATGAGGATGACACCCAACTGCTGCATATATACAACTATACTTTTCTGATAAATCTACTGCGTTTTTAGATGTTAACAAATCTGCTCCAGGATTTAAAACTAGTTCTATCCCATTTTGATTAAGAGATTGTATTAATTCGTCTCTATCTTCATCAAACCTATCATCGTCGAGATGAGCATGACTATCAATTAACATATTATTTTTCTCTTCCACTTTTTTTATCCTTTTTCTTATTTCTATATTCTTTAACTGTTTTTTTAAACTCATTTAGTTGTTCATCATCTTTTTTAAATACAATTTCCAAAGTCATATCTCTATATGAAGTTTTATATAATATTTTAACCTTTTGTCTGCCTTTTATATCTGGTTTTATATAATCAACACCTTTAATATCTTCCCACCTAACAAGATTTAACCTTTTAAATATACCTAAAGTAGTAATTTTAGTTTTCCTCGATAACGGGACATATAAAACAACAAACATAATTGGTAAAACTATCATTGTTATAGTTTCTATTGAATACAAACCTGTTCTTTTAATACTGTCTAACAATACTGCTACTGATGATAATATCATAAAAACAAGCAACAATCTACTTGTTAATCTCATAGTTTTATCATCTTCATTTAGTAAAAATAAAATTTCAATATTCTCTTTTTTATACTGTCTTCGCTTTTTTTCATTTGAGTATATAATAACCAAACAAACTATTATCATAACAGGATAAAGCAAAGAAGTAATTGTAATATCGTTCATATAGTCATTCCCTTCTATTTCATTTGTATGAATTTATTGCATGGTAAGTATATCATATGCATATTTGTAATTCAAGTGGTTTAGGTATTGAAAAACATGCATTTATATTATAGCCATTATAACAAAGTTCAACCACTTTTTACATTTATTTGTAGTTTAACACATTATACTTAATTAAAATAACAATCCCATTGTATATGTATCATAGTATTTGCCATCTTCATAATTATCTCTTATTAATGTACCTTCAATTTTAAAACCTTTCTTTTTATACAATTCAATTGCATTATAATTATCACATCGTGTCAACAGCGATATTTTTTTAGTTATACCATTTTGCTTTGACCAATTAACAAGATTATCTATTAGTTTACCACCAATTCCCAAGCCACAATATTCTTCCTTTATAACAATACCTAATGTTCCCACATGCTTCATTTTACGTTTTTGAATTGAAGTAATCGATGCAGCTCCAATAATTTTTTCATTAATAGTAGCTACAATAAAATTTGAATTATCTTCATTTTTTATATTCTCAATATATTTTTCTTCAGCATCTAGATCTGCCATAAATTCATCTTTACCAAAAGAAAGAAAATTAGTTTCTCCTCCTACTATATTATAAAAACTAATCAATTCTCTTGCATCATCTTTTTCAGCTTGTCTTATTATTACTTGTCTACCATCTTTTAATTTGAATGCATCCATTTTAATCTCCTGAACTTCAGATTTAATATATTTATTATACAGTACACCTATTAATACTTCAATATGTAATATCTATACACATTAAAATCAAAGAGAGGTAAAAAAACCCCTCCTTCAAATTAATACTTTATTAATTTCTTTTCAATCCATGCTGCAAAGAAATACATTAATCCAGCAATTACTGCTAGAACAAATACACCCATCATAACTAAATCTAGCTTAAATACTTGACTTCCATAGACAATAAGATATCCAATACCAGCTTTTGAAACTAGAAACTCACCAACTATAACCCCAATCCATGATAAACCAATATTTACTTTAATAACGCTCACTATCAATGGTAGATTAGCTGGTATAATTACCTTTCTTAGTACTTGATTCTTATTAGCTCCAAAAGTTCTTAGTAAAACAATTTTATCATTTTCTACGCTCATAAATCCTGTATACACAGTCATTGTTGTCACAACTACAGATATTGATGCAGCTGTTACAACTATACCAGAAAACCCTGTTCCTGCCCATAATATCATTATTGGTGCCAGTGCAGTTTTTGGTAAACTATTTAATATAACTAAATATGGTTCAAATATTTTAGCGACTTTTTCAGACCACCAAAGAAATACTGCTACTAATATTCCAATTGATGTCCCTAAAAAAAAGCCTGCTATTGTTTCCATAGTTGAAACATATAAATGATTGAACAAACTTCCATCAGAAATAAATTTAACCATGAGATCCCAAATTGCCTTAGGACTACTAGTCAAAAAAGTGTCAATCATTCCTTTAGCTGCAGCATACTGCCACAAAGAAAAAAATATTATTAAAAATAATATTTGTGATACCCTTATAAATCTCTTTTCTCTTTTTATTGATTGCAAATATTCTAACTGTTCTTTCGATACATGCTCATCATCTTTCACTGTGTTTTTACTTTCTATTTTAGAAAGCTTACTACTTTCCTGATACATCTAAATCCCTCCATATCTCCCTGAAATATCCTCCAAATTCCGTAGTATTTCTACACTTCATAGGAGTTCTTTCTCCTTCGCACATACCAAATTCCATAATGTATTCTTTCTTGATTTTAGCTGGTCTTTCAGTTAATAAAATAACCCTGTCAGAAATACTAACTGCTTCAGGGATATCATGTGTAACTAAAATTGTAGAAATTTTTTCCTTTCTTAAAATTTCTCCGACTTCATTTCCTACAGATAACCTAGTTTGATAATCAAGAGCTGAAAAAGGTTCGTCAAGCAATAGTAGATCAGGTTCTATAGCTAGTGTTCTAGCTAATGCAGCTTTTTGTCTCATTCCACCAGAAAGTTGCCTAGGGTAATAGTTTCTAAAATTATACAAACCATACTTTTTTAACATTTCTAATACTTTATCAACATTTTTCTCCGTGTCTTTGTGCTGTATCTCTAATCCAAGAATACAATTTTTTAATATACTTCTCCATTCATATAGTTGGTCTTTTTGAAACATAAACCCTATATTACTTGTATTTACAATAACTTCACCCCCAGATGGTTTCTCAAGCCCCGCTAATATTGATAGAACCGTTGACTTTCCACATCCGGATGGACCAACTATTGATACTATTTCACCTTTTTCGACTTTAAATGATATGTCCTCAATAGCTTTAGTTTCATTGTTTATCGTATGAAATCTTTTAGAGATATTTTTTAACTCACATACATATTCCATCATTTTACCTCCGTTAAAAATAAAAAATGCTTCAATAACATACAATATATTATTCAAAATTCATTATAAAGTTAATGATTATTTCAATTATTAAAACTTAAATTTTATTATTAAATAAATTTTTAAATATGTGGAAAACTAATTTTAGTATAAAAAAGGCAGGTGATTTTTATGTGGAAAAACTTATTAAATAAAATGAAATTTGATAAGACAAAAAAAGATACTCCAGGCAATGTTTATATTCCTAATGAACTTGAAGTAAAAGAAAGAAAGGAAGATGTTGATGCTAATGAAAAGTAAAATTCTTTATTAGATTTCAAAAATTTAATAAGTAAATTAGCCAACAAAAAACTAGACATAGTCGTCTAGCAAAAATCTAGTTATATTAAGAAGTAAAGGGGGGCTTTATTAAATAAATTTAACATCAACTTCACAGCATTTTAATGCTGCTTTTGACTAGTATTTTTATTGTTTTACTCTTGTAAATATTTTTTAGAGTACATATTATAAATATCAGGATTATCATTAATAAACAAAATAAAATTATTCATTTTTTCAATTGTTTCCTCATTTATTGCATGTTCAATTTTTTCTGTTTGCTCTAGTAAATTATCTGCTACCCCAACTAATTTTAAAAAATTAAATATGGTCTCATGCCTACTTAACAAATACTTTCCTATTTCAACCCCTTTTTTCAGTCAAGTTAACATATCCATATTTTTCATAATTCACATATCCAAACCTTGAAAGTTTTTTTATCATTTTTGATGAAGAAGGTGGCTGAACATTCAAAGATTCTGATAAGTCGTTTACTCTAACATTATTTTTTTCGCATGACAATCTATAAATCATTTCTATATAATCTTCCATTGAAGGAGACAAAACTTTTTCATTATTTAAACTATAACCCCTGAAAGTATAAAAATTACTATCACTCATATCTTCACCCTTAAATTATTTATAATTAACTAAATATTATGCAGTAAAATTTAGAATATGATTTTATTAGGGGTAATTATATATAAAATACTATACGATAAGTTTTTTATTAACGTTACATATTGAAGTTGCAAACAGATTATTAATGTACATCAGCTTTTTTTATACTAATTATTTACTAAAATTTTAATAATTATCTTTAATTTACTCTAAGAAAATATTATAATATAAATAATCAATATAGAATTGGTACAATTACGAGAAAAATGTTATAAATTAATACAAGGAGAAATATAAGTATGATGCATTCTAATTATTTATATTTAGTACAAACTATTGATTATATCGAAGTACACATTAAAGACAAAATTACGGTTGACGATATCGCCAATCATATTAATCTTTCAAAATATCACTTGCATAGAATTATTACCTCAACTATTGGTCGACCTTTGATGGACTACGTTAGAGCCAGGAAGTTAGCCGAAAGTTTAGATATGCTCATCTATACTAAAAGTAGGATTATTGATGTTTGCGAAGCTTATGGTTTCAGTTACGAGCAATCATATATTAAGGCTTTTAAAAAAGAATTTGGTATCACACCAAATGCCTATAGGAAAGGTCAAAAACCTATTATAGTTACCGAAAAGTTCGATCTAACTCGATTGATGCAGATGAAAGATGGCTTAATAGCAAGTCCTTTCTTTACCTCTAAACAACAAATGACTCTCGTTGGCATAAAGAATTACTTTAGCCATTCAGTAAATAAGGTCAAATATACGGCAACTGTTGTAGGTACAGACTTCTTTTTTAATCACAGAGATGAAATCAAAAATCCCAAAAACTCAAATATATATATTGGCTACTCCATACGTAAAAATGATGACCCTGAATATAATATGTATATGCCTTCCCTCGAAGTTTCTCATGTAGATACCCTTCCGGAAGGAATGGACGCACTTATCATTGAACCTCATCATTATGCAGTATTCAGATACATCGGCAATATACATTCTCGATATATTACCTGGAAGCATTTAAAAGATATAAAAGAATGTATCTCAAAATGGCTTGAAACCTCTACTTATGAAATGATTAATGAGTTCGATTTCGAATATATTGATTCATCTATTGCTACTGAGAGCTATTGTGAAGTAGATATCTACATACCAGTAAAGGGAACTGAAGAATTTTAATCAAAAAACATTACAGTATTGTTTTTTACTTTCTTTATGCAATCATTATTTGATTCAGCAAATCGTATAGTTCTTCTTGTTCTGTTGAAGAGGCTAACACCATTAACTTATCAAGTGTATTAAATAACTCATCAACATTGCCTAGCCACGGTTGCTGTTCAAGCTGCCGAATAATATCTAGTAAATCAAATTGCTTAATACCATTCTCTTCAATAAAGGAGGCCACTCTTTTTTCTGATATAATACGAATATCTTCTCTTCGCTCTCTTAATGGTGGAATATACAATTGTAGTAATTCAAGCTCATTAAAAAGAGGCTCATAAATACTAGAATAGTCCGTTGTGGATAGGCATACAATAATTCGCACGTCAAAACGAAACTGTTTTTTGCCTCCTATACGTCTTATCTTTCCATTCACCAAAAACTTATACAATTGCTTTTGAATGCCTTCAGGCAATGCATCTAAGTTCTCTATAATTAACGTACCGCCAGTCACTTGTTCAATGAGACCCTTTTTTTCTTGCTTTGACACACCATTATCTAAAGACTCATATCCAAATAGCGTTATCTCAATAAGTTCATTAGGAATGGATTTACAATCAAAAGTAATACATGGTGCATTTCGTCGTTTACTTTCATGGTGCATGCATCGTGCCAATGTTTTTTTTCCGGTGCCCACTTCTCCCTTTAAAACGACTGGGGTATCTAAATTTGATATATTTCGAGCAATATCTTTGACTGCTTGCCATTGCCTTGATTCTCCTAAAATTGTATCAAAGGTTTCAAGGTTTCTAGAAGTCGATTTGTTTTCAATAATGAATTGATCTTCATCCATCTTTTTGTTGAAATACATATTATTTTTCTTAATTACTAAGAATTCATACAGACGAGCTAAACTATAAATAATGTTGAGTGTATCCGTTGTAATAGAAGTATGAACAAACGAAGCATTTACTGTGCCTACCAAAGTCAACCCATCATATATTGGTGCAGCTACGCAACTAAATTCATGAAAAGATTTCTTATAATGTTCAGGACCAATTACCATACAAGGCAAATTTTCAGCTATTGCTAAGCTTGTTGAGTTTGTTCCAATAAGATGTTCTGAAACATCTTTGAAATAGCCAATTTGAGGATATAATTTTTCATACATCGGATCAATATTAATAATGTATTTTAAATGAGCATGTGCATCATAAATACTAATATCCAACTCTAAATTTTTAACAATTAACCTAAACGTTTTAAACCCATCTTCTCTATATTCAGGTAAATTATTCAAAACATATTTTTTTGTTTCCTCAGGTTTAACTAAGTTTTCTATATCTATATCGTATAGAGATACTCCTTTTTGTTGACATCTTACCCATGACTGCCGTACCTCTCTTTTAATCTCTAGTGCATCAAAATTTCTATGACTTATAAAGCACTGCCATGCTTTACTATAATCACGAATCATAGTATCTGGATTAAAGTTTGTATTCTTCCCTAAAGCTTCAACATCAAAAATCATACGCTCATTTTTTTTTGTAGGCAAGAATGCATATTTTAATGAATATCCCTCTAACAAGTAAACGTGCCCTTTTTGATTATCTCCATAACAAATCGGAATTTCTGAAGTAATAAGGGTTTCTAAATCTCTATATATTGTTTTTCTTGAAACATTAAACTGTTCTGCTAAATATCGAACTGTCACATTATTCTTATTCATTAATAATACAATTATTTGAAGTAAACGATTAATTTTCATATTTTTATTCCTTACTTTTGAAATAATCTCATATAAACAATGGGTTGTTTTCAAAATTATACCACGAAAATCTTTATGATAATGAACCAATCTTGCTATATTAACACTCCTTTATCACTTTTACTAAAATAACCGTACTAGTCAACTTCTAGATCTAAAATTGAAAACGCCTGACCTATTAAAAGTCAGACGTTTTGGTTTTAAATATTATGGTTGTTTTGTCATATGTTGGTTTATTCTATTTGTGTTTTAAATGTCCATGTTGTTTTATTAGTTATGCCTTTAAATTTTAGATTTGCATCATTTTTTGATATAAAGCTGTCAGCTTCTATTTGGATATAGTATTGTGTATTAAATTCTAATTCAACAGCTGGGCTAAATGTGAATGTTACAACATTATCTACTACACTTACATTAACATCTTTTACAGATATTTCTGCTGCTATTGAATCATCACTTTCTTTATAAATAATAGCACTACCTGTAGATACTTCTACATCCATGTTGAAAGCAACCTCAATGTCGGATAGTATTCTTGCAACATCTGTAGCATCATCTGCAGGAGTAAAGCTTACTGCCTCAAGATTAGCCGGTGCTTCAACTTCAATGCTATAGGTATTCAGTGTACCGTTTTCTGCCTTTAATACGAGCTTATCGCCTCGTGCTAAGGTATCTGTATCCTTCTTGCCTTCTGTATTATCAAAGTCTGATGATGAAGCTATGCTAACGCTGGTTGAAAATACTTTCCACTTAGTGCTACTACTATCTTTTACTAATTGTCTTAAAAAGTTTCCAATTTGTTTATTATTTGGTAGTGGCATATCCGAAATAGATTTTCCTATTTTATAATTCATTTGATCTACAAAGCATTCTAAGCCAGATTCAGCCGTTGACGTTACCGTCGGCAGCACAACAATACTGTAAACCCTTACTTTATCATTAGCTTTTATTGCCAAGAAATCGCCATTAGCTAAATTATCTGAATCACCTTTAGAAAGCTTATTGTCAAAATCATTAACAGTTGTAATGGTTTCGCTTGATGTAAATACCTTCCACTCAGCACTGCTGTTTTTTGAAATATTTTCACTGTGCAAGAAGGTTAGCACATTTCTAAGGGTTGTAATATCTACACTGCCGCTGGCAATCGTATTATTTGTTAAATCAATTTGATATTTGGTTGATGTTATGGCTGTTTGATCCGCTTTTGTTGCAAGGGTCCAAACAGAAGGATCATCAATTGCTGCTAATGATTCCGAACTTTTACTATTCATAGACCTGATAGCACCATCATCAATAAGAACATAATACGCAGTAGAAGGCTCTAAGGTCACATTAAAGTTGTAGATAACATAATAACTATTACTTGGAGTTCCTTTTACGCTTGCAACTTCTTGATTTGTACTGGCATTAAATATCCTAGCATATTTATTGTTGACTGTATTTACGTCCATATTACAATAGACATACAATTTAGGATTCTCTACACTTAGGCTATTATAGCCTGAAGATGGTGAGAAGGAATCTGCTATTACCTTGGCAATTGTATAAGTTTTGATTCGTCCATTCTCAGCTTTTACAGCGAGGATATCTCCATTTTCGATCTTGACATTCTCAGCTTTTCCTGTTGCATTATTAAAATCTTCTTCGTTAGCTATGGTTGTTGATTCTGATACGACTTTCAACACTGCCTTAGGATCTCTTTCTAGATTAGCAAAGAATTCACTAATAGCAGTCGTACTGTTAACTACTTTTGTTCCTGCTATAGATGAGTTGCCGCTTACAATGGATCCTCTCTTGCTATCTACAGAGTAAACAGCAGATGTTACTGTAGCATCATTACTTAAATAGGTCATCTTGCCATCGTCACTACCTAGAGGTATAAAATCTAAGCCTTCTACTTTTTTATATAATACAGGACGGTTCATGTCTCCTTCCATAACCCATTTAAATTCACTTGAATCTCCTGTAAAATCCCACTTTAACAGTGGTTCAGCAGATTTGTCAAATTGGGTAATATGACCTCCATGACGGTTTCCTGTGTCACTGATTGGAACTAATGAAACAGGCATGTCTATATACCCGTAATTGTTAATCATCTTTGTTTTGGATACGCTATATCCTACAACCCTGTACATACCATTGTTTCTTTGGTTCATAGCTACACAGTTTTGGATAGTTGTTGTTGAGCTTGCAAGCCCTACAATACCAGCCGTATCTTGAGGGCATTCTATATTTCCGGTAGAGTAGCAATTTCTCACATTGGATTCAGTGTCTCCAACAATACCGCCGCCTCTTTGATCTGTTGCTGTTACGCTTCCTGTACTGTAGCAATTGCTAATAGGATTGTATTCAGCATATCCTGTAATACCACCGACACGTGACTCGCCTATAATGTTTCCTGTACTATAGCAAACGGATATTGATCCTTGAACAGCTACAGCTGCATTACCTTCACCTGCAACACCACCTACAAACTTGCGACCGTGAACATCACCAGTATTATAGCAATTGGTTATCTTCCCATACCAGTTTCCACCAGCAATGCCTCCTGCATCATCAAATGTTGTTTTCACATTACCAGTATTATAGCAACTTTCTATATATCCACGAGAATTATAGCCTACAATACCTCCAATAAATGAATTACCAAAACTCTGCACCTGACCTGTTGATGTCACATTTCCATCATTATGACAATCAGCAATCCATACTTTATCAAATCCATTACCTTCCATACTTCCAACTAGTCCACCTACATAAACCGAACCTTCGATTGTTGCCTTATTAGAACAATCGCTTATCATTTTTTCAATCCAATCTTTTTGTGGATATTCTATATATCCTATTAATCCTCCTACATATTCATCACCTTTTACACTCCCTGTAACATGACAGTCGCTAATTGAGATTGAATCTACAGTTGCTTTATTGAATTCAACTTTTCCTATTAATGCTCCCACGTAATATGAATCATCCCCGCTAATATCTACATCTTCCAATATTAGGTTACTAATTCTTGCATAACCATTAATCCTACCAAATAAACCTGCTCCATAAATATCACCTGTTATAGTTAGATGACTAATTGTATGACCATTACCTTCAAAGGTTCCTTTAAAATAATTAATTGGATTCCAGTTTGCAATATCTGCTTGGGTTTTATTGCTTATATCTTCATAGCTGTCATCACTATTAAAATCTAAACTCTTCATTAGCTTGTATGTTTTGCCTTGGCTATCACTGCCGTTAATATTTCTTAAATCTTCTATAGTGTCAATTGTTATAAAAGTTTTTATTGTATACTCTTTTTTATCAACACCATTTTCTGCTGTAACAACAATTTTCATAGTATCTTCTACTTTGGAATCTTCACTTACAATTTGGTTAGATGCATTTACTACCTTTACTGTTGCACCTTGTGATAATGTCAAAGCTTCCAAGAGCATCTTTACAGTTGTTTTTGTTGATATGTCATAAACATATGGGCCTTGTAGTTTTCCTACTTTAGAACTCACAGCTGTAATCACGCATCCACTATCTAATACTTTCATTTGAATACTATATTCTTTTTTGCTCCCATCCTGTGCTGTTATCTCTATAACCATAGTATTCATTACGGGTGTTGTTTCTTGATTTTCTACTACACTACCGCTTTCTAGTATCTCTTTGGAGGCTTTATCTGATATAGTTAAGGCATCCTTTAACGCTTTTACTGTGGTACCTTGTGGTACGTCAGTGATGCCGTCACCTAATATACCAATAGTTGTTGATAAAATTTCTTTTTCATTACTTAATATTGGTGCATCTGACTTAAGTTGAATACTGTATTCCTTCTTACTGCCATCCTCTGCTGTTATTTGAACTACCATAGCATCCGTTAGCTTTGTATTTTCTTGGTCTGATACAACAGTTCCTCCTGACGAAACTAATATTTCTTTATTTGCTTTTGAGGAAATAGTTAAAGCATCTTTGAATGTTTTTACTAATGTACCTTTTAATACATTAATAATACTATTTTCTGACAGTTCTCCAATATTTGTTGATAAAATTTCTTTTTCACTACTTAGTATAGGTGTATCTATTTTAAGCTGAATACTGTATTCCTTTTTACTACCATTCTGCGCTGTAACCTGTATGACCATGTTATTGGTCACCTGTGCAGTGGCTTGATTTGCTACAGCACTACCGCCTGTAGCTGTTAAAATCTCTTTACTAGCTTTGGAAGACACAGTTAATGCATCTTTTAACGCCTTTACAGTAGTTCCTTTCGGTACATTAATAATACTATCTCCTAATATCTCTCCAATTATTGTATTGGTAATTGATTTCTCATTACTTTTAGAAGATCCTGAGGAGCCACCAGACGAAGGACTGCTTGCAGGTTTTTCTATAACTACACCTGAATTATTAACACCTTTGGAAACAATGACTTTATCTACTTTAGGTTCTATGTTGACGTGATTTGCATTAATTTCTACTGTCTCTATATCAGCTTTTCCTTTGATGTCTACTTTAGAGTTAGCTTCGATTTTTTTGATTTTTGATTTTTCTTTTGTAACGATATCCGTGCCTTCTGATTCTGTTTTTATTTGCAACTCTTCAATTTCAGAATTTTCACCTAAAGTAATTTTGCTTTTAGCTTTGATAACTACTTTTTTTGCTTTAGTATTGTTCAGCGTCATTCTCTCCTGGCTGCCACCATTTATTAAAATTCTGCCTTTAACCGTAACATTTTCCAACAGAATTTCTCCTTTTTGTACTCCCTTTGCAATAATCAAGTCTCCATTAATAGTCATATTCTTCAGATTAACATTATCTTGCGAAATGGTCATATTACCATTAACTACTTGATTTTTTTCGCTACCATATTCGCCTGATTTATTGACCAATTTCCCTACAGCTCCATTCAGCAACGTAACAACTTCTGCTCTTGTAATAGACTCTGTTGCCCTTATGGTTTTATCAGGATAGCCTGATAGATAGGATTCCTTTATAAGAGCATCTATATATGGCATGCTCCATTTAGAAATATTACTGTAATCCTTAAAGTTCTTTATTTCTGAAAGATTTTTTGTAGCTTCCAAATCCATAACTAGTGCAATAATAGCACTCACTTCTTGACGTGTTATCATATTATTCGGATTAAGATTTTTTTCCTGATACCACTCCATATAGCTACTATGCTTTGCTATGGCCAAATCGTTATTATACCAGTTTTCTTCCTTTACGTCTGCGTAATTATCATAACTTTTTTCAGAATAACCGTATACTCTATTAATAATAGATATAAATTCGGCTATTGTCATCGGTAAATCAGGTTGAAACGTACCATCTGGGTATCCATTAATAATGTCTTCCTCCACCCATTTAGTAACAACCTCCTCAGCCCAATGTCCTGATAAATCTGAGATGTTTTTAGATGCTGCACTTACATTTACAGTGGATGTAAAGCACAACATAAATGTTAGTACTATCGCTATAGCTTTTTTCAAAATATCACTCCTTTTTCTGATTAATACTTGACTTGTCATGTTGACACATGTCAAAAGCATATTATCATACTCTATGTGACAGCATTATGTCACTACTCAAAAAAAATCTCTTCCTATTTTGAAAATGAATTGTAAACAATTATAATATTTCAGCTGAACAATACACTTTTATTTAAATATATTTTCATATATTTTACTGCACAATGTGTCAAATTTTGAATTTCCTCATAATATAAGTTATGATTGTTAGCTGAGGCTAAAATATTTATTTAGCTATACAGTATAATACAAATTCAAAAATTTGATTTTATAGGAGTGAAATATATATGAAAAAACTATCCGATGCAAAAGTAGGAGACTATGTAAAGGTAATACAAAATGATGCCCAAGATTCTTTAAAAGAAAGATTTCTAGCACTTGGCTTAACAAATGGAGCAAATATAGAAGTATTGAGAAATGGCCCTAAAAATAATTTAACAGTATTTAGAATAAGGGGTGCCATGATTGCTCTAAGAAAAGAAGAATCAAAATACATTGAGATTATTTAGATAGGGGGGGATTTATATTGGGGCTGACCGCACAATCTACTAAAAAGGAATCAATGGAAGATATATTTAATGTTAATAAAGGAGATAACAAATATATAATTGCTCTAGCAGGTAACCCAAATACTGGAAAAAGCACTGTGTTTAATTATTTAACAGGTCTTAGACAACATACAGGTAATTGGCCTGGAAAAACAGTTGTTAATGCTAGAGGTGAATACAAATATAATAGTAAAGAATATATAATGGTTGATTTACCTGGGACATATTCACTATTTACTTCTTCAAAGGATGAAGAAGTTGCAAGGGATTTTATATGTTATGGTAACCATGATGCCGTTGTTGTTGTTGCTGATGCAACTTGTTTAGAAAGAAATTTAAACCTTGCCTTTCAAATTTCAGAACTTACAAACAATGTTATACTTTGTGTAAATTTAATCGATGAAGCTAAAAAAAAGAATATTACTATTGATAAAGATGGACTAGAAAAAGAACTAGGTATTCCTATAGTCCTAACTGCTGCAAGAAATGGCACGGGAATGAAAGACTTGCAAGATAAAATAGAAGAAATAATTACAAATAAACAATCATACAAACCTAATCTAATAAAATATGACAACGAAATAGAAAACTATGTTGATTTAACTACTCCTTATTTAGTAAAATTAGGAGTTTCCAAAGTAAGATGGACTGCACTTAGACTTATAGATAGTGATACTGACATATTTTATCACAATTCTGATAACTTGTTAACTAAATCACAAGCTATTGAAATAAATAATTTGCTCAACCTTAATATAAACAAATGCGAATTAAGAGAAAAGATATCTGAAAAAAATTATAATTACGCAAAAATAATAAAAGAAAAATATGTAACAGAAGATTTAAAAAAAATGAATAGAGATAAAAAAATAGATGATGTAATAACATCAAAGTTATTTGGTTTACCAATCATGCTAGGTCTATTAGGTTTAGTATTTTGGATTACAATTCAAGGTGCTAACATACCTTCACAAATATTAGCTGAAATACTATTTGCATTTCAAGAAAAATTAACTATGTGGTTTACTGCTTTAGGTGTTTCTGAATTCATACATGGCATTTTAGTGCTTGGATTATATAGAACTCTAGCTTGGGTTGTTTCAGTAATGCTTCCTCCAATGGCGATATTTTTTCCTATGTTTACACTGCTTGAGGACTTAGGTTATTTGCCTAGAGTAGCATTTAATTTAGACCATATGTTTAAAAAGGCATGTGCTCATGGAAAACAAAGTTTGACAATGTGTATGGGGTTTGGATGTAACGCAGCAGGCGTGATTGGATGTAGAATTATTGAATCTCCTAGAGAAAGGGTAATTGCCATTCTAACAAATAATTTTGTTCCATGCAATGGTAGATTTCCAACACTTCTAGCAATATCAACTGCTTTTTTCGCAGCTACTAATATTCAAACAGGAAAAAATATAATACCAGCATTTTTTATAACTCTCATGGTTATAATTGGTGTTTGTGTAACGTTGTTGGTATCTTACTTGTTGTCAAAAACTATGTTGAAAGGTGTACCTTCTACTTTTACATTAGAACTACCTCCATATAGAGCACCGCAAGTTGGAAGAATACTATACTCATCTATTATTGACAGGACTATATTTGTTCTTTCTCGTGCTATAGTTGTTGCGGCGCCTGCTGGAGCAGTAACATGGTTATTAGCCAACATTTACGTAGGTGATGCAAGTATACTAATTCATGTATCTAATTTTCTAGACCCACTTGCTCGTATTATAGGACTTGATGGATTTATTCTCATGGCTTTCATAGTAGGTCTTCCTGCAAATGAAATTGTTCTACCTGTTTTGTTAATGGGATATCTTTCGACAGGAACACTTACCGATTTTCCGAGTATAGAATACTTAAGAGAAATCCTTATAAATAATGGCTGGACCTATCTAACAGCACTTAATGTAATGCTGTTTAGTTTATTACATTGGCCCTGCTCTACAACTCTTTGGACTATAAAAAAAGAAACAGGAAGCATTAAATGGACTATAGTTGCATTTGTTTTACCAACAGTTATAGCTTTTGCTGTTTGCTTCTTAACAACCTTTGTATCTCACCTGTTCATATAGTAGAAGTGAAACATACATTGTAAAACACCTCATAAGTAGATAATGTAATTAAATACTAAGCCTACTTATGAGGTGTTATAAATGAAATCAAGAATCATCAACTTCTATAATCTTTCATTTTGCTTCTATTCCCATAATAAGTCCTTTGAAATACATTCCAATTTCAACCATACGTTCATCAGTTAACTCAATTACTTCTTCACTATGCTTAATGAATTCTGGTTTACCCCAATCAGCATAGTCTGGAGCAGGTTTAAATTCTTTATCAATAATTTCATTTGTCTCAAAGTCCATTTTAAAATATACATAAGGACCATCAAGAGCACCTGTAGTAGTTCCTGTTGCAGTAGTCATACTAAATTCCATGGCATTTTCATCTTTAATTATTTCAACGTTTCCTTCATTTATAAAACCAAATTCTTCTGTACTAAATTCTTTAAAAACTTTTAATCCAGCAATATACATTGACCTATCCTGATAATCATATAAAATAAATTCTGCAACATCAGTGTCTCTTAACTCATAAAAATTTTTCTTAGGATGTTCATTTGCAGATTCTGATTTATTTATATCTAAGGCCTCTTCTGTTTCTGTAATAGGCTCATATGATTTTTCACATCCTACTAAAGTGAAACATGTTAATACTAATACACAAATTGATACAACAATCAATTTCATTTTTGCACTCCCATATACATATTTTTTTCAGCTAAGAAATTTAGTGATATTTTATTTTTGCATACTCAATATACCTTTTAAATCATACGTATTTATTTCAGGTAACACTCTAAAATTTGTAATCTGATTATCCTGTCTTGTAATTAAGTATGAATCTATTAAATTGTACGCTTTATTGTTTTTATCCAAATATGTATATGAAACTTTATATTTATTTGTTATTGATCCTTCAATTTTATTATTGATATTTATGCTTTCAATAAACTCGATATTTATATTTTTAACTGATGTTATTTCATTAATATCTATTGCCTCGTAATAATATAGCCACTGACGATTCAAAATAAAGTTTATCTTTTCTGTATTATAATTACATCTTTTTTCTAACTCAGTCGTAAAATTTTCATACCACTCTATTATTTCTAACTCCATATATCCATTATAAGTTTCTGGAGAAACTATATAAGTTATTACCGAAACATATATATCTTTATTTTTTCTTAAATTAATGTTATATATTGAAATTGAAATAAAAACTATCGTAACTAAAATAATTATTAAAATAAAATTCTTTTTTGTTTTCATAAAATTAATCCTTATTATATAATTGAATTACTCTAGCCGAACTTAATAATCAAATATATTTATTGGTAAAAATATATCTTTTTTATAATTATAACCGACCCCTTGTAGAAATGATGATTTTAAATATAAGCTTTGGGATCATTACAAAACTTTCCATATTATATTTACTTATATTTATTTACAATACTTTTATCTATAATTTTTATAAGAATTGTTTTTTCTAAATAATCAGATACTTTCTTATTTCTAATAGATACTTCCTCAAGTCTAACGCCTAATCTATTAGATATATGGAAATAAACTTCACTATGTAAAAAAATATACCAATAAATATCTTTAGTCTTTTCCCAATATTGATCTGCTGTTAAATTCATTCCTTTTAACATTGATTGTAAAAGATCTGTATTGTCAAGTGCTTCTCTTTGGTCCGCTATTTTTGTATAGAACATTTCATCAGTAATTTCAATATTATTTATTCTAGCATACTCCTTTACACGTTTTTCAAATAATAACTTATTCCAAACTGATTTAGACTGGTTTGATGCTGGATATATTTGCTTTTCTAATTCAATTTCATATGATTTGGTCTTTAAATCTTTTTCATAAATAGGTGTCTCTCCAGCATATGCTATTACCTTATCTAAATATAGAGACTCTTTATCATTTGAATTGTTATAATTTAAAAACTTTATTAACAAAGTTCCACATTTATGGCCAAAATTTGTTTCGTTAATTTTTGTATCAGCATACATACTATTATGCAAAATTAATAAAATTAATAACATAGAAATAATCGAAATACTTACGACTTTTTTATTTTTCATTTAATTAACCTCACCTTTTTTAACGCTTTTTATGCTGTCTTGAAGTTTTGTTATTCATTTAGTTATTGTATATATTTCGAATGAATTTAGAAGGCAATACATTATCTATATCAAAGGTCTTAATTAATCCTGATTCATACAACTCTAATAAATCATTTGCTTCACCATAAATTAAAGCTCCATAAGTACTTATTCCATTTTCCTCTACATATTCCAATGCACTTTTATAATCATAGTTTTTAGTATCACCTACTAATGCTGAGGTTGCCTCTTTTCGATCTGATAAATATTGTAAAAGACTTGTAAAATGCATTTCGTATCTTTTTGCCATAGAATCTTCATAAGGCTCTCTACTAGGTATAATCATCATTGTATCAACTAAATGAAACCCTGGATATTTTTCTTCATCAATTGCATCGCTATCAAAGCCATCATTAAGTCCTGTCAAAAATCCCATCAACTGTTGTCCTTGTTTTTCAGCTGTACGAACTGCAATCCATTTAAAATCAACATTTGAATATTCATCCATTGTTTTATATAACTTTTTCATATTTAAATCCTTTGAAAAACGTATCCAAGCTGAAATATATGAAGTTTGTGGCAGTTTCCTCATATGTTCAATATCTTCATCAGTTAATCTCTTTATGAATTTAAGTGCACTTTCATAGTTAGCATCACTCTCTTCATCATTTCTAAAATCTCTAAATACAAAATAAGTACGAGGATAAAATTTTTCATGTGTTCCCACTCTCATATTTTTCTTAATTTTTGCATCTATTATTTCTTCTTCCTTAGTAAACAAATCTATTCTTCTATATAATAGTTTATATTCACCGAAACCTAAAACTTCTGCTCCATAAATAAAATCCATAGCATAACCTGGCATCGAGACCTCTGTTATTGCCTTCAAATCATATGCTAAATCTTGATTATACTCTTGTCCTGAAGTTTTCTTTGTAGGATTATAATAATGGCTAGATACAAATGGTGATATAATGTATTGGATAAATAATATTATTGCTATTACAAAGGCAGCAGATGCACCAACTACCGCAGCTAATCTTCTGTTAACTATCCTTTTTATCTCTCTTGCTATTTTCCCATTAACATCAACATTGTTTTCTTCTACTATTTCATAATACCTTTCTTTATTAAGTCCAATGGTTTTTACTAATTCATCTGCAAAGTGGTCATTTATTGCTTCACTTTTTTCAAGTTCCTGTTCTACTAATAATCTTTCTTCTTCTATTAATGTTCCATCTTTATATTTTTCTAATAGCTCACGAAAAGTCATATAAAATCCTCCTTACTTAATTGTTATTTCAGATATTCTTTTCCCTACTGATTAACGTCCTGCCCGCATGGTAAAATATTCATATCACTTCCTTAAGTAGTATATTTTAAAAAACTAACTCATATATTGATTATACCACTAATTACCATATTATTGCTAGCTATATTATTATATAAAAAAATACCTATAAGTTAAACACTCTTTACTAGTGTCTATCTAATAGGTATAACTTTAGAATATTTATCTCGTCATAATTGAAAGAACTTTATCTTCATTTATAACTAAGTTACAATATTTCTATACATTTTATAATTATCTCATAAAATATTCTTTTTTAAACTGATAAGGAGATAAGGAAGTGAATTTTTTAAAATCATGAATAAAATGTGCTTGATCAAAGTATCCGTTATCAAAAGCTAAAGCAGAAAAATCTTCTTCCACTGTTAATAAAGCTTTCAATGCCCCTTGAAACCTTAGCATACTACTGTAACGCTTTGGTGAAACTCCATATGCATTTTTAAATTTTTCCCTGCAATATCTCTCTGAATATCCTATCTCATGACCTAAATCACTTAATGAAACATTACCTTGTGAACTGCAAATCAAAAGTGTAAAATAATCAACAAATCCAGGCGTATATTCTTGTTCAATCATATTTTTTTCAGCAAATTTCATAAAAGCACAAATTCGTTCATCAAATTTCTTTGTAATCGAAAGCGATTGCAGCAAATGATTTGAATTAGTATAAATATCTTTGAAATCGATATGTGTATCCGCTAATTCACTACACTTTGCATTTGGTAATTTCATACCCAAATTCGAGTATGGTTTGAATCCAAAATATGTTGTTTTCGACTCTAATTTCAACTCTTTTCGTTCTTGAAAAATTCCAGAAAACAAACCCGAAGGATCACGTTCATCACATTTAAACAATACATTAATACATGCATCCGGCATTATATCAACATAACCTCCGACATTTCCAGTAGTGAATTGGTAAAAAATAGCATCTTTTTTAACTGATACAGGATTCCAACTCACCAAACGTTCTTTATACTCATTTACTTTAGAATTAATCTTAGGCTGGAATGGTGGAGACGTACTATTCATTTCTTGTAAAATATTTGCAATTTTCATGAAACATTCTCCTTTAATATCACTTGTCAACGAATATACTTGTTTATATTATACATGCAACATTAAAAATTTACTACTATTTTTTAAACTTGTGATGTTTTTTCTATTGAAAGTGTTTTAGTTAAATAAGCATTCCATATAAAGCAAACAACAACCATAATTACCAAAACTCCAGCGGAAGTTATAAATGAACCTGTGCTACCACTTCCTCCCCATAATGCAGTAATACCATTTACAATAATTGGTGAAAAAATTATACCAAGCATCATAATGCTCATTGAAATTGAAAAAGTAGGTGCAACTTGCTCTGGTGTACATATTCTGCTTATAATATATGCGCCTCCTGACATTGCAAAGCCAAAGAATAAACCAAAAATTGATGCTGCTAAATAAATCATTATAATATTTGTTGCAAAACACGAAATAATCATTCCTATTAATGCGAATACAGCGGCTAATGCTCCCACATATAATTTAACAAGCTTTATAACTTTACTAAATATTAAGCCCGCAAGAATAGAAAATCCTGTAATTAATGACATCGCTATTGATGTTGACGCTGGACTTCCTAACCCTTTTGCTGCTATATGCAAAGATACATTTAATGCAAAAGTACAGTACAGCATAAATAGGATTGCACTAATAATACATTGAATCCATCCTCTAAGTGGCACAGCAACTTTTGATTTTTTTACATTAGACTCTGAAGTTGCTGCTGATTGAACTGGCGTTTCACCTTTTGGAAGAAAAGCAATAACAAACAACAGTACTATAATTGACACAAAGTATAAATAATACACATTAACCCAACCAGTTTTGCAAATAATTCCTGCTAACAATAAAAGCACTGTAGAACCTAAACTAGCAAATGATGTATTTAATCCCATCATTTTATGTTGAGCTTCACCATTAAAACTTTCAATAATAATCGTGCCTACTAAAGGTGCCAAAAAACCTTGTCCTGCACCTACAACAGCAGCACCTATATACAACATAGTAAGTGTGCTATGATTTACAATAGGTATTAATGCACCGATAATAATCAAACTAATACCCACTATTAGCATTGGCTTTTTACGAATTTTTGTTGCTAAAAATCCTACAGATAATGATATTGGAAATGCTCCAATCATTCCCATTTGCATAACATACTGAATTGCTGTTTGTCCTGCATCTGGAAAAGCTTTTGCTATATCTGCAAGCATAACTGATGCAATGGTATTTCCTTGTGATATAAAAGCCATAGCCAATATAACAGCTTTTAATGTATTATTATTTTTCATAATATTCAATCCCTCTCTTATAATGATTTATATGTTTTTTTCATAAACAATCTTTCCATCACATATTGTCATAGACACTGGAATTTTTCCTATTTCATTTAGTGAAACCTCAAAAATATTTTTTTCCAATACTTGAAAATCAGCTACTTTATTAACTTCTATAGAACCCCTAACTTCTTCCATATGCTCTTGCTTGGCACCTTCAATTGTATACATTCTGATTGCATCTTCAAGCTTCATACTAAGATCTGGCCTTACTTCTTGCCCCATAACCGTTGTTCTAGTAACTGCAAATTGAACACCTTCACGCCAGTTTAAGGAAAAGCAGCTTGAATCAGACCCCGCAGCAACGGTCACACCTTTATCCATATAAGTTTGCCAGTTAAATAATTCATCTTTTACAGTAACGACCGGTACATTTAATCCCGCTACAATATTTGCTGCAATCGGCTGTGGCGAACATCCAATATTATATTTAGCCATTTGCTCCGCATTTTCCAATGTCATATCGTCCCCATGTATAATAAAATGCCTCAAAGATTTCTTCGGATAAATTTTTTGTGCTTTTACAAAAGCATTAATTGCAGTATCTATAGTCATACCACCGATACCATGAATACCTATCTGCCAGCCTAGACGGTGTAATTCTATAATTGTTTTTTCTATTTCTTCTGCCTGTTCTTCATCTGTTGATCCTGGAAATACGGAACGTCCATGATTGTTTTCATTTCCTAGTGTTTTTCGAAGCCAAGTAGCACCATCCCCAAAAATTTTAATGCAATCTGCTTTTACCCAGTTTTTGTCTTTAAACTCCGGTAAATTCATTTGTTGTATACCTTTTGTTACTGCATCATAACTTTGCACACCATTCAACGCAGAAAAAACATTGCAGCTTACTCTTGCTGTTAACCTTCTTTCTCTTGCCATTTTTTCATATAAATGAATTGCTCGTTCGCCCCAAGTACCTAAAAATAGTTTATCTCCTCCAAGACCAACAATATCTGTATGATTTGTAATCCCTTGTTCATTTAATGCCCGTTGTACACGAATAATACACTCTTCTATTTCTTCATCAGATAATACTGGACAATGTTTAGTTATTAAATTTTGTGCTGCCCACTCGCCAAATCTGCCGTTTAGCTCACCAGTTTCTGAATCTCTACCTATATATCCTTCTTCGGGATTTAGTTCTATATTATCTTTATGAATTCCTGAAATTTCAAGAGCTTTACTATTCACTACCAGAGTATGTAAACCAAAATCATTTAGCATAACAGGATGTTCCCCAGAAACAGCATCTAAATCATATCGATTTAATAACCGATCTTCCTCAATACATTCTTTCAGCATAAAATCCATGAATCCAATACCATAAATCCATTCACCCGGCTTTGCTTCTTCTACAGCTCTAGCAATTTTGTCTTGTATGTCTTTTATGCTTTTAACACCATTTCCTGCATCTATGAACCCCGGACGCAACTTTAATCCAGTATGTACAGCATGCATATGAGCATCATTTGCTGCCGGTAAAATTACTTTTCCTTCCAAATCAATTACTTTAGTATCTGGTCCTATATAATTTCTAATTTCTTCATCTCTACCTACATCTATAATCCATCCATCTTTTACTGAAATGGCTTCTTTCATAGAAAAACTGCAATCTACTGTTGCAACTTTTCCATTTAGAATTACTAAATCCGCATAAATCAACAAAATTCACCTCCTTATATAATATCCATTGCTGCGTAATAGCCTCCATGTACAGCATCTTTAATTCTTGTAGGCTTAACGCAATCACCAATAGCAAAAAATCTGCTAACTCCTTTTGCTTTTTTCAATTCGTATGCTTCTTCTGTATATGACATCATACCAACAGCATATACAACTGTATCAGCTTCAATAACTGATTCTTCTCCATTTACTTCTACTAATACGCCATTTTCTTGAATTTTTTTACACTTTGTGTTTAAACTGTAATTAACAATAGGTTCAAGGGCTTCCATCATGGAGTCTTTATGAATTCTATTTGCATCTGGTGCCAAATCAGATTGCATTTCAATAATTGTAACCTTTTTTCCAAGTCCCGCTGCAAAAATACTAACTTCACATCCTACCAGCCCTCCTCCTACAACTACAATTTTTTCTCCAAGTTTCTCTGGACGATAATATGCATCTAAAGCATGTATACAAGAATTTTTTTCCATGCCCTCAAATTTAGGTACAATAGGATGTGCACCTATAGCTGCAATAACAGCATATGGCTTTTCATTTTCAATCACTTCAATAGTTGCTTTTGTATTTAAACGCACTTCAATTGCACGTTTTCCAACCTGATAAATTAAATAATCTTTAAATCTTTTTAAATCAGCTTTATGATAATCCTGATCTGAAAGTTTGAGAGTTCCTCCTAAAACATCGCTTTGTTCTACTAAAATAACTTCGTGACCTCTGTCTGCCGCAGTAATAGCTGCTTGCATACCTCCTGGTCCTCCCCCGATTACCATGACTTTTCTCTTTTGTTTTACTTCAGGTGTTCTTAAAGTCCAAAGCTCAGCACCTGCTGTAGGATTCACATCACAGTTATTTAAACTTTCATACTTTCTTCCTAAGCAATTGTTACAACGTACACAAGGACGAATGTCTTCTATTTTATCATCTAATATTTTGTGTGGAAGTTCTGGATCAGCAATAAATCCACGTCCGATAGCAATAAAGTCTGCTTTTCCTTCTTGTAAAATTCGTTCCATGATATCAGGGTTCATATGTGCTCCAACAGTAGCAACCGGAATTCTAACTTTTTTCTTAACTGCTGCTGCTAACTCTGTATTCGTATCCTCGGGTTGATATGGACCAGGAAAAGTATATTGACGTGCTGTATAATATGACCCAGCTGATACATGTATAATATCTACATAATCTTGAATAATTGCCGCAAACTCTGCCGCATCTTCTTTAACAATTCCTTTGTCTAAATGTTCATCTCCACTCATTCTATATTCTACTAAAAAATTTGGTCCTACCTTTTCACGAATTGCCTTTACTACCATTAACGGGAAACGAGCTCTGTTTTCTACACTTCCACCATACTCATCTGTTCTCCAGTTAGTAGCACCTGATTGGAACTGTCCAAGTAACCATCCATGAGCACCATGTACTTGCACCATATCAAAACCAATTTTTTTTGCTGCTAATGCCGCTGTTGCAAAATCATCTGCAACTAGACGCATCATTTCTTCATTCATTGCCTTTACGTGAACACCATCTGGACGTGTCCATTCATTTGGTCCCCAAGGATCTTCGCCTCCTATTAATTCCGGAAACGTTACATCGCCTGCATGATGAATTTGAATCGACGGTATGCCCCCATGTCTTTTTACTGCTTCAATTATTTTGGCTAACTGAGAAGATGGATCTCCATTTTTAAAATCTGGAACGATATAATGACCTACACCTCTAGATGCTCCATGTTCTCTGCTAATAGTAGTTTCACTTAGCGTTACAGATGCAGCACCTCCACGTGCTTTATCCTCGTAATAGAACAGGGTCATGTCTACAGGTGCTCCTGTAACATCTGCCCAAGAAAGTGATGTTGGCGTTGCCATTATCCTATTTCTAAAAACAGTATTTCTAATTTTCAACGGACTAAATAATAATGAATATTTTTCTGACATAATTTTATTCCTCCTATAAGCTATCACATTTAGCACAATTAAATATTTGCACTGCTTGTTATAGTCATATTAACATATAATTTATATTTTTGAATTGTATAAAACGGAGTATAAAGACAGCTGGTTTTTACAATAATTTATTTTTTCAGTATGTTATTATTTAAGAGCAATGCAATTAAAATTCAAATAAAACTTAGGAGATTTACATTATGAACATTCAACAAGAAACAAATTTAGTAAAAGATGTTATTAAAAATTATATCGATGGCACTTATAATGCCGATATCACAAAATTAGAAAGTGTTTTCCATAAAAATGCAGTTATGAACGGCTACCTTGGACCTGATATGATTTTAGCAACACCTGCTGCTTTTATCGAAGACATAAAATCATCACCATCCATGTCTAATAATAACGATCCATATAAGGCAGAAATTGATTTTATACAATTAAACGGTGATGTTGCAAGTGTTATTGTGTCTGAAAGTGGTTTTCGTGGAACTGCTTCTTTGGTAGACCACTTCCATTTAATCAAAGATAACGGACAATGGAAAATCATTTCAAAATTGTTTACAACAATATAACAAAACATTAAACATCATAGGGCACTCGAATACACGATTGCCCTATTTTTAATAACACAATATTATTATTTATTCAGATATTTTCAATAAACGAGCCATATTTTGATAGAAACACATATCTGCAATATCTGGCTCATCTGCAAATGCTTTTTCCATTTCTGCTACAGAGTATTTAAAAGATCCAAATGGAACATCTGTACCAAATAGAATTTTATCTGCTCCAAATAATTCAACGCCCTTACGCATTAATTCTGCGGAACACATAGAAGTATCTGTATAAACATTTTTTAATCCCTTTATGCCTTCATATAAAGTCTCACATGCTGCACAACTATGTGCAACAATAATTTTGACATCTTCAAATTTATGGCAAAACTTAAAAATTTCTTTAGGAGCACTTAGCAGAGGATTTGTTTTGAATGGCTTATCTGCAGTATAGTATGGATTAGCACCGCAATGTGTCAACACTGGTAGATCTGCCTCACCAAATACTTTTACCGCTGCTTCAATTCTAGGATCATCCAATGCAGTATTTTGGATAGTTGGATGTAATTTTAATCCTTTGGCACCCATCTTAATATCTTCTTTTAGCTTTTCACACATACTATCTATAGGCATATCCAATACACAAGTAGTAAATGGAATAATACGTGAATCTATTTTTGAAGCTGCAAAATATTCTTCAAATGTTTGATTAGGCCATATTGGAAGCATTACTACACCTACTAAACCTTGAATCTCATCCATTTCTTTTTGACAATTCTCTAATGTCCACTCCCAACATCGATACTGACCGGCTTTTATTAATTCATCTAAATTTTTAGGAATTAAAGGAACCTTATATCCCGAACATTCACACGCAATAAATGGATCTTCATAATTACCCTTACTTATATTGGTTTTAAAAGTAATATTTTTATTTTCATGAAATATATCACCGATATGTCCATGTGAATCAATTATTCTTCTCATTTTTTACTCCTATTCCGCCTATTTATAGGCAAGTTATTCTCACACTCTGTGTGGTGCTTTAATTAACAAATTCAGTATAAACGCTATAACACTAAACAATAAGATAGTTCCAAAGGTAGTAAAGTACGATCCGCTCATAGTATGAAGCACTCCTGCTAAATAAGGTCCTAGCATAGATGCAAAAATAATATTCATATTTATTATACTAAAATTCAGTGCATAGTTCTTTTTTCCGTAAAACGTACTTACAACAGTCGAGTTACACGGCATAATTCCACCGTAAGAAAAACCAGTTAGGGCGTAACCTACAATCAAAATTAATACATTTTCTGTCTTCAAAGAAACTATCAGTATAGATCCTGTTATCAGAAAGCCTAAGCTTACAATCATCATTGTTTTTCTTTGCCCAAGCTTATCGAAGAAAGCCCCTATAATTACTCTTCCAGCTCCATTAAACAATGAAATAATTCCTGCAAATGCAGCTGCTTTTCCAGGTGTAACCCCCATATCAATTGCATATGGTACAGCATGACCAATCATTGCCAGACCAGATGCACTCAATACAATTGCCCATAAAAAAAATTTCCAAAATGATGGTGTAGCTAACATTTGTTTTGTACTAAATTCATATTGACTAACACTATTTTTTGTTTCATCATTTAGATTGTTTTTGACTGATTCCGGCAACTTAACAAGAAAAGATGATATTAGAATTAAAATTCCTAATGTAACTCCTATTCCCATAAAAGCCATTCGCCATCCAAAATATTGTATACACGCAGTTCCTGCTGTTCCTAAAAGCATTCCTCCAATACCAAAACCCATTAGCAATAGTCCTGAAATAAATCCTTTTGATTCTGGAAACCACATTGTTACAGAACTAATAATTGCATTGTAACCGAGTCCTACACCAAATCCGACAAAACCTCCATATGTAATATAAAGAGCCATTAAAGAATTGATTTGAGATGTCATAGTAAATCCTATAACTACACATAGAGAACACAATCGCATAATAAAACTTGGGAGTTTTTTCTTTGCAATCATTCCAGCTACAAAACCACCAATACAAAAGCAAGACATACAAATTGTAAATGCCATTGAAGTTTCTGAACGTGACCAACTAAATTGTTCTTCTAAAGGAGTAACAAAAATAGACCACGCATAAATAAGTCCTAAAAAAACAAGTGTTATGGTACCATTAATAGCATAAATCAATCGTTTCTTTGACAAACTCATGGCAACACCTTAACAAAAATATTAACCTTTTCCTCTCCTCGCAATACTCGCAAGGCTCCTAATGCCAATGATTCCATTTCATTTTCTCCAGCTAACACCCGAACTGGTGCAATAAAAGAAACTCTTTGTTCTATCCAATCTGCAAACATCTTAGAGTATGCAATGCCACCGGTTAAAAGAATTGCATCGACCTCTCCATTTACTACTACTGCAAGCTTCCCGATATTTTTAGCTACATTATGAGCCATGGCTTCATAGATTAATCTTGCCTTTTCATCATTATTTTGAATCCTCTTTTCTACTTCTCGAGCATCTTTCGTACCTAAATACCCCACCAATCCTGCATTGTTTTTAATTTTTTTCATCATTGATTTGTAATCATATTCGCTAGATGTTGCCATTTTTATTACCTGAAAAATTGGAAGTCCTCCAGCTCTTTCTGGTGAAAAAGGTCCTTCATCATCAGATATCATATCTATCATTTTACCATTTTTATGTAATGATAGAGTTATCCCCCCACCAAGATGCGCTACAATCATAGTAAGTTTTTCATAAATTTGTTCCGTTTCCTTTGCATATCTAATTGCAGTTGCACGCATATTCAAATTATGGCCCATACCTTTTCGCTCCATTTCGCATAATCCAGTAACCCTTGCAATTGGTTCAAGCTCATCTACTGTTACAGGATCATAAACGTATGCCGGAATTTTGTAATCATCACCAATAGCTTTAGCAATTGGTGCCCCAAGATTAGATGCATGCTCATTTTGAGGATAATACTTAAGTTGAAATACCATATCATCATTCACCTCATATGCTCCCGATTTTACTGGTGGAAGTAACCCACCACGAGCTACTACTGCAGTGAAAGTAGAAGGGTTAATATGTTTTTCTTTTAAAACAGATAGAATAAGCGATTTTCTCATTTCATATTGATCAAAAACATCTGAAAATTCAGCTAAATCTTTAGATGAATGTTCAATACTTTCTACAAAAATTTGATTTTCTTCTTCATAGACTGCAATTTTTGTAGAAGTAGAACCTGGATTAATAGCTAATATACGATTCATTTTTTACCTTCCTTTAACTTAATTTGATGTGGCTGCTGCCAGTACTAACGACAAATACTTTTCTTCTGCCGAAGACCCTCTCGAAGTTAGTACGATGGGGCATTTTGCGCCTAAAATAAGACCAGCCATTCTAGCACCAGCCATTTCTACTAATGTCTTTCCTAAAATGTTTCCGGCATGTATGTTAGGTACTACAAGTATATCAGCATCCCCAGCAACTTCACTAGTATAGCCTTTTACAATTGCTCTTTCTTTCACTAACGCTAAATCAAGAGAAATAGGTCCTTCTATAATGCAATTTTTAATTTCTCCTCTTTGATTCATTTCTTTTAATTTTTGTGCTTCTAAAGTTTCAGGCATATTAATATTAGGCTTTTCAACTGCTGCCAAAATCCCAACTTTTGGTTTATCATATCCCATGGCAATTAAAGCATTAACTGCATTTTCAATAATGCATTTTTTTTGCATCAAAGTAGGATATGGTAACATTCCTCCATCTGTTGTTACTAACATTTTATGATATGCAGGAATCTTTTGAATCGCCATGTGACTCATTACTTCACCTTTCTTTAACCCTTTATCCTTATTTACCACTGCTTTTAACAACTCACCTGTCTCTAATTTACCTTTCATAAGGAAGTCGGCTTTTTTCTCATTAATAAGTTTAACTCCAAGTTCTGCTGCCTCTTCAGGAGTTTGAACATCATAGATTTCTAAATCTGTAATACTTTCTCCTAGTTTTTTTGCATTTATTTTGATTTCCTCTTTAATTCCTATATAGACAGGAATTATTAAACCTTCTTTCTTAACTTTAAAAATAGCTTCTAATGTATGCTCGTCATGTGCACATACAACAGCAACAGTTTTTATCTTTTCATTTTTTTGAACTCGCTCTATTATCTCATTAAAATCTCTACAATACATTATATCTCACCTTATTAACCTTCCCAAATTTGTTCTATTGTAGGAACTTTATCAGCATCCTTTAGCCATCCAATTCGTGATATATTAATTAGATGCTCGTAAGTTAAATTCTCTGAAATAGAATTATTACCCCAAGAACCACAACCCAAAGTGCTAGTAGGATTAAAGCCATTTGCCAATGCTGGGTTTGCAGCAAAAATTCCTGGTTGGTTAACAATCATCCTAGAAACAGGAAGCTCAATTCCACAATATTCTGCTTTTTTCACATCATTAGTATGAATTACCGCAGAATGCCCCGCACCTTGATATAATAGGTTTTCTTTTGCCATTGCAACTGCATCATCAAAGGTATCATAAGTGAGAGAAATCATAACAGGACACATTTTTTCACCACATAATACATCTTTTGCTCCAATTTGTTCCCTATTACCTTTAATAAGAATAACTTTCGTATCTTCAAGAACTTCTACTTGTGCAAGTTTTGCAATTTCCTTAGCTGATTTACCAACAACATCACGACTAATTACACCATTATGGAATAAAGCATTTCTAAATTTTTCAATTGTTTTCTCATCCTCTACGTAGAACACATGATTCTCTTTAAAATATCCAATAATTTCTTCTTCATCTTCTACTGGCATAATTACTGACTGATTACAAGCACATATAAGACCATTATCAAATTTTCTGCCTTCTACAATATGTGCTACAGCTTCCTGATAATTGAACCCTCTATCAATAATTGTCTGAACATTTCCTGGTCCAACACCAAAAGCAGGATGACCGCTTGAATATGCTTGTTCCACCATTGCTGCTCCACCTGTTGCTACAATAACATCACTATTTTTCATCAATAATTGTGTTAATTCAATTGATGGTTCCTCAAAGCATTGAATTAAATTTTTAGGAGCTCCTAACTCTTTTAATGCATCATTCATAACATTCACTGTATGCATAGTAGATTTTTTTGCTCTTGGATGTGGTGCTATAATACAAACATTTCGACCTTTTAATGCATAGGCTGCGTTAAACAAAGCAGTGATGTTTGGATTTGTTGTTGGTGCAACAGCTGAAATAATTCCTTTTGGTTTTGCTACAAAAACAAGTTTGTTTTCTTTATCCTCACCAATAATATTTACTGATTTTTTACCTTTCAACGCATACCAAATCGAATCAGGTGAACCTGTATTCTTTATAACTTTGTCTTCATAATTTCCTAATCCAGTTTCTTCTATTGTCTCTTTTGAGAATTCCCCTGCATGATCTTTAAATGCAACACATATCGCTTTTACACAGGAATCTACTTGTTCTTGTGTGTAGCCTTCAAATTCCTTTAACGCAATACGTGATTTTTGTATCATTTCTTTCATAAGTATTTGATTGTCCATTTTTACTACCTCCTAATAATTTTAGGACAATGATACCACAATTTTTTTTTGAAATATTGTATATATAGGAACAAAAAATATTTGTTTCAACTATAATAAGAAATAATTATATAGCCTAAATAATATAAGAAATGTAAGTGTATTATTTATCTCATTTTATAGACCCCTTGCATAAAATTGACTTTAGTTTAATTTATTTTACCAACTGTTACAGCGTTTGTTTTTTGCTTCATAAATAATTAATTTACAGCTAAAATGTTAATTTTATAAAAAACGAAACAGACAGGATATTAAAACTGTCTGTTTCGTTTTTTATATAGATAAAAATATTAGTCCTTTATCTCATCATGATTGAAAGAACTACTTTTGCGACTGATACAAAATCCTCTATGCATAACTTTTCATCTGTTGTATGGGCAAGTTCCATTCCAGCTCCTATGTTAATAGATTTTATACCATTTTTATTATATATATTTGCATCGCTTCCTCCACCAGATACAATTTTTTTTACTGTCATGCCCATATTTTCACAAATTTTCTTTACCATTTCTACTAATTCATCTTTAGGATCTAGAGCATATGAAGAATATTTCTCTATAATATTATACTCTATTTTAGCACCATATTTTTTACATGCATTTTCTAAACAATCAACCATATGATCAGTTTGTTTTTTTAATTTTTCATTTGAACGGCTCCTTACTTCTGCAATCATTTCAGCAAAAGGAGATACTATGTTAGTTGCACCAACAGCCTTAAATGTTCCAATATTTGCTGTTGTCTCTTCGTCAATCCTCAAAAGTTTCATATTTGTTACAGCTTCTGCTAAAACCATAATTGCACTAATTCCATCCTCAGGGTTTACACCTGCATGAGACGGCTTTCCGAAAACTTTTGCATGTATATTATTTTGACCTGGCGCTTCTATTACTATGTTACTTGGACTATTTCCACTATCGAGAATCACTGCTTGCTTAGATTTAAGCTTATCAAGTTCAACATATTTAGCACCTAGTAATCCGCCTTCTTCACATATAGAAAATACAACTTCAATTGGTCCATGAGGTAATTTATTCTCCTTTATTACTCTTAGAGCTTCAATTATAGCCGCTATTCCAGATTTATCATCGCCACCTAGGATTGTATCCCCTTTACTTTTTATGTATTCTCCATCTATATATGGCTCTATTCCTATCCCCGGAGTTACTGTGTCCATGTGAGCACTAAATAGTATTGGTTCTAAATCCTTTGTACCTTCTAAAAAGCAATACACATTATTTCCATTTGATTCTGCTTTTTTACCCGAATTATCAACATATACATTAAACCCTAAATCCTTTAAGTCTTTAGCTATCCTTTCAGAAATAGCTTTTTCGTTTTTAGTTTCACTGTCAATCTTTACATAATCCATAAAAGTTTCAATTAATCGCTCTTTATTAATCATATAACCCTCCAAAATATTTTTAATATTCCCTTACCTTAATATACCAACTTATTAATATTCTACCACTACACTGTTTGTTCGTCAAACAAAATAAAGTTGACATACCACACTAATAACTACCTTTTTTTTATATTTTTAGCCAACAAAAATAATACTGTAGTTATTACTCCAAAAACCAATATTAATATTTCTAAGGATATTCCACCTTGAGTAGTTGTAAGAAAAATTGCAGTTGGACCATCAGCTCCACCAATAACTGCAATAGAAGATGCATTATCATTCGAGATTTCAAGCAATTTAAACAACATAAATCTTTTAAAAACATACACTAATCCTAGTAAAAATGTTATAATTCCGTTAATATAAGTAAAACCCTTGATTAATTTTAATAGTTTCATTTAATTCTCCTATCTATTAATGACTAATTTAATTCCTTTTTATTTTCTGATTTAATATCTATAGTTTTAAAATAATTAGCTCCTATAATACCACCTATTATCATAATAGAACCTATGACATGATAATAGTAAAATTTCTCATTCATAAAAATTACACCCGCAATAATACTTATTATAGTTGCTAAATTAGCAAAAACCATACATTTAGAAGCACTCATTTTTGATAAGGAATAATTCATGAAATAATATGCAACAATAGAAGATAACAATCCTAAATAAATTACCGCTACAATAACATCACTATTTAATAGAGGTTCAAAATAATTTCCTAAACTTTCACTTAATATATCCAGTGATAATGATACTATATTGAATACTAAAGCTGCTACCCCCATCATAAAATAAGTTATTTCAAAAGAAGAAAAGTACGGGGATACCTTTCTGGAATAAATACTAAAAATAGAAGCTGATATAATTGCAATAAGTAGAAATATAGTTCCTAATACTATTCCATTACCTACAGCAGATGTAAAATCATTGAGAAGTATATAAACAACTCCTAATACCGACATAACAATAAATACCCATTGTATTTTACTAGGCATTTCTTTCAAAAAATAAATTCCCATTATTGAAACTGAAATAGGAATTAATGCGACAAATAATCCTGTATATGATGAAGATGTATATTTTATTGCATATGTTTCAAAAATAAAATATATAACAGGTTGTGCAATACAAGCAATAAGCAAATCTTTAATAGGTTTGTCCTTATAATTAACCTTTATGATTTTAAATAAAATTAATATAGACATAACTATAAATGCAAGCATAAACCTAAATGACAAAAGCTTAAATGTAGAAGCTGCTACTAAAGCTTTTTTAGTAAATAAAAAGCTTAATCCAAAAATTATTGAATATATAATAGCTGAAATATACGGCATAACATTTTTATTCTTAAACATTTTTCCTCCTAAGTGATAAACAAAATTTTGCTCAAAATATCTATTATAAAATAGAAATCAAGTTATTTTTAGCCTTCATTAAAAATTGAATTGGTTCTAGATTTTTCTCTTCTTCAAAAGGATACGTCTCCATAGAAAAACTTTTACAATTTGTTTGTTTAATAATATTTATGATTTTCCCCCAATTGACATGTCCCTTAGTAGGAATCCAATGTCTATCACATGTTCCATCATTGTCTGATAGATGAACACATAATAACTTATGTTTCCATTTATCTAAAATTTCACCACGACTTTGTCCATTCACAAAATCATGAGAAGAGTCATAACAAAAGCCTACATATCCTGAGTCAAACTCTTTTAAAACAAAATCTGTATAATGAAACATTTGAGTGTTTTCAAAGGCTACTTTAAGTTTAATATCCTCGGCACACTTAACTATTTTATTAAAAGACTCATAGCCCTTTGTATATTCAAAGTTATAATTATCACCATGATTTGTATGCATTACAACCATATCCGCACCACTCACTTTACATTCATGCATCCATCTAATTATCTTGTCAGTATGGCTTTGCCTCTTGATATTATCATCACTCCAAAGCATATTTATATCGTCATAAGGCAAATGTATATTGTCTAGCATAAGTCCATTGTCCTTAGCTATATTAACCATAATTTTTTTGTCTACAAAATCGGGATACGATTCATTTTCCCACCATAGCATAACATAATCATAACCTGCTTCTTTTATTAATTTGATTCGTTCCTCAAACGGAAGAATATAACCAAACCAATTAAATATTCCTGTTTGTAACATATAATTTCTCCTAATTTAAAGGTGTTTTTTGCATTGATACTTTGTATAAAATACAAAGTTATTTTTTAGCAGCAGTGTCCACCTACATCTCCTTCTTTCAACATTAAACAATTACCCCCTGAATCTAAGCTTGTTTCTTTGAAACCTACTTTTTCAAACAGACGCTTGTACTTTAAATCTAATACTGAATATGTTTGTTTTGCTCCAATTGTTACTGCTTTCCTAACAAGCATTCTTATTATTAATTCTCCCAACGAGTTACCTCTATATTCACTTAAAACACAAAGCTTATCAATTAAATATTTCCCATCACTAAATATTAATCTTCCTGTTCCTACAGCTTTTTCATCCTCATATAGAACTACATTAAAAGAAAATTTATCGTAGATATCACTTATAAATTCAGAATCCATATTTAACTCATCACAAAAAACACTTTTCCTTATTCCAAAACATATTTCTAAATTTTCCATACCTTGAAACCATCTTGTAGATACCATATAATACACGTCCTTAATAATTATTATTAGATATTTAAAGTATATATACTAATCACAAGTATTTCAACATTATTTTTCATGTTCATTTAAATGATTTACGATATTTTCAAAAATATAATTAATAAACAAAAAAACTCACCAAATAGTGAGTCCTTTATATTAAAATTTAGTTTATTTCGGAGATGGGTTATTAAATCTTGGTGGTTGAGGATTATCAGCATTAAAATATTGCCCACCTGGTGATGATAAGTTAAAATAAAGCTTAGAGTCATTAGTAACACCCCAATCTTTTAATGAACCTGTATCTTGAAGCTTATTAAAAGCTTCTCTAAACATTGTATTATGAGCCTCTTCACGGTTTAACAAGAAATCAATTGTATCTCTTACACCTTTATCATTAATTTGTCTATATAAATATTCATATACTACCTTTGCACGCTGTTCTGCTGCAATGTTTGATAAAATGTCTGCTGCTAGGTCTCCTGTTTCATTTATATAAGCTGCCGTCCACAAATATCCTGAGGCATTACTTAACATCGGTGTAAGTCCAGATGATACATGAGCTTGTATGCTACCAATAGTTGCATTTTGTGCATCAAGATAGTGACCATTAAGTAAATTTACTGTAGTAGCAACCATTTCTAAATGGCTAAATTCTTCAGCCGCAATATCAAGAAATAAATCCTTAATTTCTTGATCCTTAATGCGCTGACTTTGTGATAAATATTGTAATGCTGCTTTCAACTCTCCATGTGGACCACCCATTTGTTCTTGTAACATTGCAGCATAATTAGGATTAGGTTTTTCTACTCGTACTTCAAATAGAAGTTTTTTATCATGAAAAAACATTATTACTCTCCTTTATTATTTAATAATATAGCTTTTTTATGTTTTCCTTTATCTAAAAAAATATTCATAGACATATTTCATAATTAATAGCCACTTTATAAATACAACAATAATTAATATTACTAGAAATAAAAATAATAAACTTAATTTTTTCTAATTCTTGTTGCAATAATTGCTTTATTTCTAAAGTTATACTAAATTTGCTATTTAAAACAAACTAATTATCATATTGATGTTTATGAATAGTATGATATAATGTAGACACAATAAAGAAAAATGAATGAATCTATAACAATAAAATAGAGGAGACAATTATGACATTAGGTGAGAAATTAAGAGAAATTAGAAAAGAAAAAGACTTAACTAAACAAGAATTAGGCAATACATTAAATATACCAAAAGATAGAATTAAACTTTATGAATCAGGAGAGGAAATACCTTCAGAATTTTACTTAACAGCTTTTGCAAAACATTTTAATATTTCAGTTGATGAATTATTAATTCTTAAATAAAATATTACGGCTATCTTAGATAGCCGTAATATTTTTTTAATTTATATTTAAATCTTCATCCATAATTTCACCAGTAGCAATAATATTTGTATCTCCTATTAAAAATAATTTTTCTACATTTTCACCTACTCTTTCCACTTCTATAAACAATTCCCCTCCAGGAACAACAACTTTTACTTTATTTTCCTTTAAATAACCCTTTAAAATAAGGGCGACTGCCACTGATCCAGAACCAGTTCCACATGCTAGGGTAAAATCCTCTACTCCCCTTTCATATGTTTTTACGATTGCAGTTGTGTCATCTATAATATCAAAGAAATTAGCATTTGCTCCCTTTTCAAAACCCTTATAAAATCTTATTTTTCTACCAAGATCAAATATTTCATTTTCATTAGTATTCTTAAGACCATTATATTTTACAACAGCATGTGGTATACCTGGATTACCAAGCTCTACATATGAACATTCATATTTATTCCCATCAATCTCAACATCAGAATTAAGTATAATCTTTTCAGGCCTATTAAGCAAAACCTTAACCATTCTACCTTCTGTTATTTCTGCGAAAACAATACCTGCACCTGTTTCAAACTTCATATTTTTATCTGCTATCTTGTTTATAAATGCATATCTTGCAATGCATCTAGCACCATTACCACACATTTCTCCTAAACTACCATCCGAATTATAAAAACGCATGTTAAAATCAGCATTCCCTTCGGGAAAATCAACAACCATAAATCCATTCGCTCCAATAGACACTTTCCTCTTGCACAATACTCTAGCTAATTCCGGAATCTTATCTAAAGATAATTTCAACTTCATATTATTTATTATTATAAAATCATTACCCGTTCCTTGAATCTTAGTAAACTCCATAATTTCCCCTCTCAAGTTTAATTATTTATTAATATAATTATAAATTAATGTAACTTATTAATCAAGTTTTTTGATAATTACAATAATTCACTTGCATTTTTATGTTAAATGTGTTAAATTAATATCAAATCTAAGCTTAAGGATTTTTCTAAGAGCAAGGAAGGAGAGTATTCTAATATGTTCTAAAATTACATTCCTTGTTTGCATTTGCTTACAAGGATTTTTATTTTACCATAATAGTAAGGAGGATAAAATGGATAAAAGAATCGGTGTCATAGGCATAGTTGTTGAAGATGTATCCCATATTATTGAAGTTAATGATATTTTACATAAATACGGTAATATTATCATTGGTAGAATGGGAGTTCCTTACAAGGAAAAAGGAATAAATGTAATCTCAATAATAGTTGATGGAACAAATGATGAAATTGGAGCTCTTACTGGAAAGCTCGGTAAAATTCATGGGTTAAGTGTCAAAAGTGCTTTATCTAAAAAAAATTATTAAATGGAGGGTATAAAATTGAAAAAAATTAGTTTATTGTTAGTAATTGTATTAATATTAAGTGTATTTGTTGGTTGTAATCAAACAGAAGAAAAAGCTCCAGAAGAAAATACACCTACTGAGAATGTTCAACCGGAAGAACCAACACAACCTAAAGAACCACTCAATGTTACTATTGCAGGATTAAAAGGTCCTACATCAATAGGAATGATAAAAATGATTGATGAAAAAGCTTTAAACAGCGATGAATATAAGGTAGAATATATAGCAGAAAGTGCTCCTGATGCATTGACAGGAAAAATAATAAGTGGAGAAATTCAAATTTCTTCTGTACCTATTAATCTTGCTTCTGTTTTATACAACAAGACAGGCGGTGCTGTTCAAATTATGGCATTAAATACTGTAGGTAATATATATATAGTAGGTACTGATGAAGTTTCTTCTATAAAAGATCTCGAGGGTAAAACTTTAGGAATGAGTGCAAAAGGTTCAACACCCGATTTTATAATGAATTATTTGTTAAAGCAAAATGAACTTGATGGAAAAGTAGAACTTGATTATTCATTAGACCACCCTACTTTAGCTCAAAGTGTAATAGCTACTGACTCAAAAATTGCTCTTTTACCACAACCTTTCGTTACACAGGTTATGATGAAGAATGCTGATGTTAAAATGTTAGTAGACTTAAATAAAGAGTGGGAAGATGCTACAAATGGAGAAAGTGAAATTTATACTGGTTGTATAATAGTTAATAAAGAATTTGCAGCAAATAATAAAGAATTTGTAGCAGAGTTTTTAAAGCAATATGAAACTTCAGTGAACTGGGTAAATGAAAATCCAGCGGATGCATCTGTTTTAGTTGAAAAAAATGAAATCATGCCAAGTGCAGCCCTTGTTGAAAAGGCAATACCTTATTGTGGCATAACTTATAAATTTGCAAATGATGTAAAAGAAAACATAAACAGTTTTTATAAAATATTGTTTGATTCAAATCCAGCTTCTGTGGGAGGTAATTTACCGGATGAGGGTTTCTACTATTCAGAGTAAATTTAAAAAAATCTTTATAATACTATTTTGGATTTCAATATGGGGGATGTTTTCGCTTATTATTAATAGGGAAATTTATCTCCCTTCTCCCTTTTCAACTTTAAAAGCTATGTATAAACTATTATTCTTTGAGGATACTTACAAAACAATATTATTTAGCTCTTATAGAACTATTTCAGGATTTTTATTATCATGTATTCTAGGGATTTCATTAGGATATTTTTGTGGAATTAATAAATTTTTGTATGATTTATTTAACCCTTTAATAAGTATTATGAGAACTGTTCCTGTAATGTCTATAATTATTATCGCATTAATGTGGTTTAAAGATACAAACGTTCCTATTTTTGTTGCATTTTTAATGTGTTTCCCAATAGTCTGGACTAATACTGTAATGGGAATTAAAAAGACTGATACAAAACTCCTTGAGATGTGTAAACTTTATAATATTAATAAATTTAGAATTATAAAATCTGTTTACTTCTACTCTGCTCTCCCGTATATTAAAGCAGGTATGATTTCAGCACTAGGAATAGGGTGGAAAGTTACTTCCGCTGCTGAAGTACTTAGTTTACCTAAATATTCTATCGGAAGCTTTTTATACGATTCTAAGGTATATTTAGAAATACCTAACTTATTTGCATGGACTATAATAATAATTGCATTAAGTTTTATATTTGAGAAAATATTAAAAACAATTTTTATATTAGGTGGTTATGATGATTGAGCTAAATAACATATCAAAAAATTTTGATAGTTTACAAGTGTTAAAGGATTTTAATATAAGTTTTAAAAAGAATGAAATATCATGTTTATTTGGTCCCTCAGGAGTAGGTAAAACTACAATTGCAAACATTGTTGCAAAATTAGTTACTATTGAAACAGGTACTATATCGGGTATAGAAAATTCTTTATACTCTTATGTATTTCAAGAACCTAGACTTCTAAAATGGTACAGTGTATATGATAATATTGATTTTGTATTACAAGATTTATATGATAACGAAAAAAGAAAAATTATCACAAACAATTATATTGATATGGTAGAGCTTAGCGAATACAAAGATTATAAGCCCAAGGCCCTTAGTGGTGGCATGGAGCAAAGAGTATCTCTCGCAAGAGCATTTGCATATCCATCGGATATTTTAATAATGGACGAACCATTTAAAGGTCTTGACTTGAAATTAAAGCAGGAAATGATGCTATCATTCCAAAAATTGTGGCAGGAAAGCAAACGTACTGTTATTTTTATAACTCATGATGTTGATGAAGCAATATTATTATCTGACACAATATTTATTATAAAAAACCGTCCTGCCAAAATTATTAAAACAATAAACAAACAAATGTATTCAAATTTTGATGATATAAAAAATATTATGTTAACATTTTGATTAACATTCTAACATTAGAATGTTATTGATTGAAGTTTCTTTTTATTTTTTAGAATGATGCTACCTCTTTCTGTTCTAACATAACCTTCATTTTGAAAATATTTAAGCATTCGGCTAACAACTTCTCTAGCGCTACCCATGTGCTTTGCTATATCTTCATGTGTCATATATATAGTATCTGATTCCTCTATTGATGATTGTTCTAATAAAAACATAGCTAATCTTTTATCAAAACTCATAAACAATATTTGCTCCATAATCCACATAACATCAGAAAATCTTGTTAGTGTTACCTTATTTGTGAATTTTTGCACCTCAATATTATTTTGACTAATTTCAGAATAAATGGCTGTTGGTATTAGTATGATTTCGCTATCTTTTTCTGCTTCTATATATAAATCAAAATTCATATTATTTAATGCACATGATGCAGACAATATACATATTTCATCATTAAACAACCTATATAGTGTAACTTCCTTACCACTATCTGATAAAATATATGTCCTTAACTGACCATTTTTTACAATTATAAGTCCTCTGCAATCATCTAAGCCATCATATACACTTTTTCCTTTAATATATGAAATTAATTGAGACTTACTCACTATTTGATTTTTTTCTGCTGGAGTTAAACTATTCCAAAATTCTAATTTATTACTAACGAAATCCACATCTTTATTATTAATCATGTAATCCTCCATAAAAAATGTTTATTATAAACATATGTTATGATATCATATTTAATTATAACATAAAACTTTTTATTTTTTTAAATTAAAAATATTTTTTTGGTGACAATGTCACTGAATGGTATGTATTTATTTTATATAATAAGCCTACAATAATAAAAGAAAAAAAGGAGGAGAAAAAATGAATTTCAATTTAACAGAAATAGCAAAAGAAAAATTAATGGAATATAAAGAAAAAAACATGCCTATAAAATTAAAGATAACTGGCTATTCATGATGTGGTGCCACTCTAGGTATTGTTTCGGAGAAACAAGATAAAAATGAAAAAATTTACAATGTAGAAGGTATGGACATAATTGTTTCAGAAGATTTAGAAGGTGCTATAAAAGGTGCTAAAATAGATTATTCTAATAGTTTCTTTAAAAAAGGATTTGAAGTTGTACCAACTTTTTCATAATATATATATTTAGTAGTTAAAGTTTTTATAAAAAAATTTTAAAATAATAAAAATAATCATTGACTTTCATTGCCTATTTGATTATTATAGATGATAATTATATATTAAGGCAATGAAAAAGAGAGTATTTATATATACCTTGTAGAGAGCAAAATTGTAGCTGAAATATTTTGCAGGTCAATTTATATTGAAAGTAGCTTTTGAGCTTTTAACTTGAAGTAGCAGTAGAGTTAAACGGATAAACCGTTATTTATTAAGAGCCTATATGGAATTAAGGTGGTACCGCGGGTATTCTCGTCCTTTGTAACGAGAACACCTGCTTTTTTTTACAAAAATCATAGTGGTGAACCTTATTTTTTTATAACCTAATATATAAACTAGATATTTTTTATTAAATTTTATACGAGAGAGAGGTTTTTATATGAGAATTAAAGCAGCAGAAGCAATTATTAAATGCTTAGAAGCAGAAAACACAAATGTAATATTTGGATACCCTGGTGGAGCCGTCCTCCCTCTATATGAAGCCCTTCGCAGTTCAGGTATCAAGCATATATTAGTCAGACAAGAGCAGTCAGCCGCACATATGGCAAGTGGATATGGTAGAGCTTTGAACACCGTAGGTGTTTGCTTAGCTACATCTGGTCCAGGTTCAACGAATTTAATAACTGGTATTGCTACAGCATATATGGACTCCATTCCACTTATAGCAATAACAGGACAGGTTGATTCAACAAGCATAGGTAGAGATATGTTTCAAGAAGCTGACATAATTGGAGCAACTGAATCATTTACTAAAAATAGCTATTTGGTAAAAGATGCAAAAGAAATTCCACGAATTTTTAAAGAAGCTTTTTATATTGCTTCCACCGGAAGAAAAGGACCTGTTTTAATTGATATCCCCAGAGATATACAAGATACATACATAGACTTTGAATACCCTTCCGAAATAAATATAAGAGGTTACAAACCTACATTAAGTGGAAACACCAGACAAGTTAAAAGAGCTGTAGATTTAATAAACAAATCGAAGAAACCCATCATATGTGCAGGAGGAGGCATAAGAGCTGCAGAAGCAAATGATGTTCTAATAAAATTTGTTGAAAAGACTAAAATACCTGTTGTATGTTCATTGATGGGTGTAGATGCATTTCCAAATGACAACCCTTACTTTGCAGGTTTACTCGGTTTCTCATGGATACAACTTTGTTAACAGGTCTATGAACGAATCGGATTTATTAATAGTTATAGGTGCTAGATTTGCGGATAGATCTACTTCTATGATGCATAAAAGCAGTTTAACTAGAAATGTTATACATATAGATATAGATCCTGCTGAAATAGGAAAAAATATTGAAACTAAAATTCCTATAGTAGGCAATGCCAAGGATATCTTAAACAATCTGCTAGAATATAACTATGAAATAAATACCGAATCGTGGTTATCAGAATTACAACAAAAAAGAAAAAGTTATATGGAAAAATTATTTGCCAACGATGCACTGCTTAATCCAAAGAAATTAATAAATAAGGTATCTCAGTTTATGGGTAATGATGGAGTATGGGTATGTGATGTTGGAATAAACCAGATATGGGCTGCTCATAGCTTCACTGTAAATGGTAATAAAAGATTTTTAACTTCTGGGGGGCTTGGAACAATGGGTTATAGCTTACCAGCCTCTATAGGTGCTAAAATAGCACTTCCTCATACTAAAGTTGTAGCATCAATGGGTGATGGTGGATTCCAAATGCTAATGAGTGATTTAGCTATTGCAAGGGAACAAAATGCAGGAGTTAAATTTATTATCTTTAATAATGGTTATTTAGGAATGGTTAGAGAACTACAAAAAAATACGTATAATGAAAGTTCATACTTTGGAATAACACTTGGTTTTAACCCTGATTTTATGAAACTCGCTGAAGCATACAATATAAAAGGAATGAAAATATCAACTGACGACGAGGTAGATAATGCTATAAATGAAATGTTTAAAGATAACGAACCATTTATACTTGAATGTATAATTGACCCAGAAATTCCATCAGTTCCTCGTTTAGGAGGTAGAAAGCATGAGTAAAGATAAAAGACTAATATTATCCATACTAGTAGAAAACTATTCAGGTACATTAAGTAAGGTTTCGGGATTATTCACAAGGCGTGGTTATAATATTGATAGTCTAAATGTTGCCGAAACCCAAGATCCGAATATATCTAGAATAACAGTTGCAGTTACTGGAGATAGTTATATTATAGAACAAATAACAAAACAACTTCACAAATTAATAAATGTAATAAAAATAAATATTTTGACAGAAGATACTTCTGTGCAATTTGAATTAATGATGATAAAAGTAAATTCAGTAGGTACAAAAAGATCTGAAATTATACAAATAGTTAATATATTTGATGCAAATATAGTTGATGTCAGTCCTAAGAATATGATTATAGTAGTTACGGGTTCTGAAGATAAGAATAATAGTTTTTTACAACTTCTTAAACCATATGGTATCATAGAAATGACTCGCACTGGTCCTACTGCATTAGAAAGAGGATAATAAAAGGAGATATAAATGTATAAACTTTGGGCTAAAAAAATAAAACATAACAAAATAATTTCTTCTATAACAGTGAAAAACGATGAAGATATTTCTTTTTCAGAAAAAAGAGACAAATGCATAAAAGAAATATGTCAAAAGTTTGACTTAAGTGTTCCTCTATGGCTTGACAAACATCGTATTGAATTTTCCGAATTTAAATATGTTACATTTTATGAAGATGATTTCATGGATGACATTGATTTTGATAAATTAGAAATAGAATTAATTGATGATAGAAAAGACAAAAAATAAAAAGGGGGCTGTTGCATTAGCGATTAAAAATCGCAGTGCAAAGCCTCTTTTTATATTGACAAATAACATGTTTTGTTCAAAATTATCTTAATATTTTTTGAATTTTGAAAAATGAGTACACTAAATAAATGATGCTAATTTACACCATTTATTTAATGTTTCTTCTTAAAATATCAAAATTTATGCTGTTTTCAATGAATACAGATAAGAGGAACAACGTCCTGATTGTATCTTGTTATGCAATTTACTCACATTATGAGCCAAGCCAAGAAGAATACATTCTGCTGTAATGTTACCTTTACCCTTGCATAAAAAACGTCTAAAACCCATGTCTTGTTTTACTTCCGCAAATGCGCCTTCCGCCTGAATGCTTCGGTTCACTCTTAGTTTGATTCCTTCATCACTAAGAATTCTTTCTATATTTTCTTCTCTCATACTTTGAAACAGCTTTGAAATTTCAAGATGTTTAGTTCTCTCTTCTAAAGGTATTTTACTATTGTTTCCTTTTATGCATTTTGACTTTATATTGCATCCTATACAGTCTTCACAGCTATAGCAGGTTTTTTCGCTTTTGTATCCCGTTTTGCTCTTGCTGATTTTCGTTCTGGTCACAACAAGTTTTTTATTATTGCCGCATATGTAAAAATCATTTTCTTTGTCGTAAATCATATTTTCTTTTCTGCTTATATCAGTTTTATATTTACGTGTCTTGCTGATTTCATAATTAGATGGCTTGATAAATGCAAGCTGTTTATTCCTATGGATATACACGTAGTTTTCTTCGCTTTCATATCCTGAATCTGCAACTATATTTTTGTATTTGTATTCTAAATGATCTTTCATATTATCTAAAAATGGAATTAATGTTGTGGTATCTGTGGGTTGCGGTCCTGCACTAATCCATACTACATATTCAGAATCCACTCCAAATTGAATATTGTAGGCTGGTTTCAGTTGCCCGTTTTTCATGTAATCTTCTTTCATTCTCATAAAAGTTGCATCATGATCCGTCTTTGAAAAACTGTTTCTGTCTCCCATTATGTGTAAGTATTGATTGTATTTCTTTAATTTTTCAATATATTCATCCAGTTTTTCAACAGTTTTCTGAAGCAATGATTTTCTTTTTCCCTTTCCATTTACGAAAACTATATTTTCTGTTCTCTTGATGTTTAGGAGTTTTCGTCTAAGTTTTTTTAAATTATGCATTTTAATTTTATCTTTATGTAATTCCTTTAATCCGAAATTTTCTTCTGTTTGCTTGAAAAACTCTGGTATTTTATCTATTATTCTTTGTTGATTTTTAGTAACAGTTCCTTTCCAAACAAAAGTATATTTGTTTGAAGCCGCCTCAATTTTAGTACCGTCAATGAATATATTTTCCATTGAAATCTCACCATTCTCACCCAACAAATTTGTGAATTGAGCCATTAACTTTTCAGAAATTTCACCAAAATGAATACTTCTAAACCTTGCAATTGTTGAATAATTAGGTGCAGTGGAGCCTTCAAGAAGATACATAAAATTTATGTCTCTTTTGCAAGCACTTTCAATTTTTCTTGAAGAATAACAATGATTCATATATGCATAGAGCATGATTTTGAACATCTGTCTTGGAGTTGCTTGATTTTTCCTTATTCGGGAATAGGTCTTGTATAATTCTGATAAATCCATCTCCTCTATGATTTGACCCAGCAGCCTAACAGAATCATCATTTGGAATCATGCATTCAATATTTAGCGGTAATTTTAATTGATAAAAGTCTCCGCGAATGGTATAATTCTTTTGTGATAAATTATTTATTAGCATAAATATATTTTACACCTTTTTCCGAACTTTTCGAAGTCCGGAATTTGTTTTTTTGCAATAAAAATGGGCGTTACACTAATTTCTTAGTGCAACAGCCCCTTTTTCATTCCTATAAATAATACTGGTACAATACTACTAATAGTAGGAAAAACCAAAGCAATGTATCCATTTCTATGCCAATATCACATTGACATACAATGCAAACTAAAATTAAAAAGAAAAATAATAGTGATGAATCTATTCCACCTATTCCTGCTACATCACTACAACCATGACGCCTACATTGCGATTTAACTGCTCCTTTCGTAGATTGCTCATTTATTTCATTTTTCACATCAACCATCTCAGATTCAACAGGTTGACAATTACAATTGTTATCCATAATTACCTCCTCTAGTAACAATAAAGCATTTTTTATTCATTATATTCAAATTGACCATATATGTTAAATATTCTTTTTATCTAAATCTCTTTGCTTCATTAAAATATTTTTAAATATATGCATACAATAACAAATTTTTGAAATAATAAGATTGTACTTAAATTTAAGGAGGATAATTAATTATGGATAAATTTGCTTTAGTATTGGTTATTATAGGAGCTTTAAACTGGGGTTTGATCTCATTATTTCAGTTTGACTTAGTTGCTTCTATATTCGGAGGTCAAACTGCAATTTTCAGTCGTATAGTTTATGGACTTGTTGGTTTAGCAGGTTTATACTGCATAACTTTATTGTTCAACGAACATGAAAGGGTAGACTAATATACTATAATAATCAATTGTAAAAAAAGATAATCTCTATGTTGATTATCTTTTTTTTATATAATTTAATGTTCTTTATTATTCTCCTGAAACTGAAAGCTTTTTAATTTTAAGAGATGGAGAACCAATATATGCATCACCTGGGAGACCAAATTTTAAGTCAGTTCCAACATCTTCTATATCTTTAATCATATCGAAATAATTTCCAGCAACAGTTATTTGTTCTACTGGTCTTTTTATTTTACCACTTTCTATTTCAAACCCAAGTGCTGCTAGAGAAAAATCGCCAGATATAGTATTCAACCCTGAGTGTAGACCTTGAAGTTCTGTAATTAATATACCCTTTTCTATTGATGAAATAATTTCATCAAATGATTTATCACCTTTATCTATATAAAAATTTGAAGGCGATATATCTATAGGAGATTTATAAGATGATTTACTTGCATTACCTGTTGTTTCAACCCCATCTTTTTTAGCTGTTTTTAAATTATGAAGATATGTTTTTAAAACACCTTTATCTATAACCTTTTTAAATTTACAAGCAACACCTTCCCCATCAAAAGATTTAGAAGAAAGTCCGCCTTCCATAAATGGATCATCTATTACTGTAAATTTGTCACTACCTATCTTTTCATTTAGCTTTCCTTTTAATAGGGATAAATCTTTTTGAACATTTTCAGCAGAAAATATGCCAGTAAAAGATTCTAGCATATCAGCTGATGCGTTATTTCTTAGAACAATGGTATAATCCCCAGATTTAATTGAAGACGCTCCAAGCTGTGATAATGCCTCTTTTACTGCTTCAAATTTGCTATTTCTTTTGCATTAAATTTGCTGAAATCATTTCCTGTTTTATAGGCAAACCCTGTTTTTATGTGTTCTGATTCCTTTGCAATAACTACCACATATGTATATGCAATGTTGCTTTTTTCCTGTAAAAATAATCCTTTTGTATTAGACATTACAGTTTCACCATATCCATCACCATAAACACAAGTTTCTACAGAAGTAATTCTTTCATCTAACTTAAAGCATTCTTGTTCTAATTCTTTCACAAATTTTATTTTATCTTCTTCTTTAACACTTTTTAAAACTTCATTGTAATTATTAACTTCTTTATATTCCTTAGAACCTTCATATATTAATTCTTCATCATCAGAGTCTATTACTTTAGCATTTTCTATAGCACCTTTAACTAGCAGCTCAATTGAAGTCTCATCTACTTTTTCAGTATATGAGTATCCCATTTTTCCTTTGTATACTCCCCTAAATGACAAACCTTCTGCTTCTGATAAACTATAACCATCAAGCTCTTTTTCAAATACTTTTAAGGTTAAGCTATTTCCACCGCCATAATAAACTTCCATTTCTTCCATTCCGTGCTTTTTACCCTCTGCAAATAGCTTTTCTATCATATTTTTAATATCCATTACTTCTCACCTTCCCTTCCACCTACAGTTATTTCAGATACTCTAATCATAGGCTGGCCTACATTAGTTGGTATACTACCACTTACAGAACCGCACATTCCCTGTCCATATGACAAATTGTTTCCAACCATATCTATTTTATTTAATACGTCCATTCCCTTACCAATTAAAGTTCCACCTCTTACTGGCTCTTTAATTTTACCATTTTCAACTATATATCCTTCCATTACAGCAAAGTTAAATTCTCCTGTACTTGGATTAACAGAGCCTCCACCCATATATTTAGCATAGAGACCTTTTTCTGTATTTGCTATAATTTCTTTTGGAGTGGATTTGCCTTTATCTATAAAGGTATTTGTCATACGTGAAGTTGGAGCATATCTATATGACTGTCTTCTTCCTGAACCAGTTATATCCATCTTCATTCTTCTAGCATTTAATTTATCTATCATATACCCTTTTAGAATACCATTTTCAATCAATACATTTCTTTGAGATTTTGTTCCCTCATCATCTATATTTATAGTTCCCCATTCATTTGGTATAGTTCCATCATCAATTGCAGTCACAAGTTTTGATGCAACTTGATGACCAATTTTGCCTGTATAAACTGATAATCCTTTTGCTACAGATGTTGCTTCTAATCCATGTCCACATGCCTCATGGAATATAACTCCACCAAATCCATTGTCTATAATTACTGGCATTTTGCCACTAGGGCTATATTTTGCATTAACCATAGTTACAGCAATACGCGAAGCCTCTTTAGCATACTTATCAATATCTAAATTTTCAAAGAATTCATATCCCATACTAGCACCTGGACCAAAAAATCCAGATTGCATTTCCCCATCTTTTGATGCAATAGATGAAATTCCTAGACGAGAGCGAACACGTCTATCTTGCTTCCATAATCCTTCTGAGTTAGCTACCATTATGTCTTGGACATAATCAGTATAATTTACTGTAACTTGGGTTATTAATTTATCATAGTTTGATGCTGTATTATAAGCTTGACGCATCAATTGAACCTTTTTTGTTTTTTCTACAGAATTCGGATCAATTTGTATTGAGCTTATATTTCTTACGTCAGATTTTGTGAGATTTATGGATATATCACTATTATTCCCTTCTACTGCTGCGGCTGCTCTTTTTGCTGTAGAAATTAATGTTTCCCTATCTGATTTATTTGTATATGCATAAATACTATTGAAACCCTTAAATATCCTTATACCAACACCATAATCTCTACCTGACATAGTGCTTTCAACTTTTCCACCAATCATAACAATACCGTTATTAGTTCTGTCCTCAACATATATTTCTGCAAAATCACCACCAGTTGACAAAGCAGCAGTTAGTGTATCTTCAATTAATTGCTTATTTAACATTTAATCACACTCCTTTATTTGTTATAAGTATATTTTACCATAAATTTCTTAAAGTATTAATAATTTTTTATTTATTTTAAGAATAGTTTGGCTATTTAACACAAATTTTCAATTAATGTATCAAGCTATGCAAAATGCGAAAAGACAGCCAAATTATTTGACTGTCTCTTAAATAAATTAATTAAACTAATTTTACTCTATGATAAACCTTTTTACCTTTTTTAATCATTAATTTATCATCAGTAAAATCACTTTCTGATACTAGAGCACCAATATCACTTACAATACTGTCATTAACACTTACTCCTGATTGCTCAATAAGCCTTCTACCTTCACTTTTGGACTTTATTAATTTAGCTTTAACCATTAAATCAATAACTGTCATTCCTCCACCTAATTCTTCTTTTGTAAGTTCTGAAGTAGGAATATTTTCGGAATCTGCTCCTCCACTAAATAATGCCCTTGCTGCGTTTTGTGCATTTATAGCATCTTCTTCTGAATGAATTAGTTTTGTAACTTCAAAAGCTAGTATTTCTTTAGCTTTATTAATTTCAGAACCTTCCAATGCGCCTAGTCTTCTAACCTCATCCATTGGAATAAATGTAAGAAGTGATAAACATTTTTCCACATCTGCATCATCAATATTTCTCCAATACTGATAAAAATCATATGGTGTTGTTTTGTTTCTATCAAGCCACAAGGCACCTTTTTCAGTTTTTCCCATTTTCTTTCCCTCACTATTAGTGAGTAACGAGAATGTCATACCATATACTTGTTCGCCATCTTTCCTTCTGGTTAATTCTATTCCACCAATTATATTAGACCATTGGTCATTGCCTCCAAACTGCATCTTACAACCGTATTTTTGATGTAAAACATAAAAATCGTAAGACTGCATAAGCATATATCCAAATTCAAAGAATGTAAGGCCTTTTTCCATTCTATTTTTATAACAGTCTGCCGTTAGCATTTTATTAACTGAAAAGTGAACTCCAACATCCCTCATAAAATCTAAGAAATTAAGTGGTAAAAGCCAATCTGCGTTGTTTACCATAATTGCCTTATCTTCTGAAAAGTCCAAGAACTTTTGAAATACTTTTTTGAAATTTTCACCATTTTGTGTAATAATTTCTTGTGTCATGATAGAACGCATACCTGTTCTATCACTTGGATCACCTATCATAGTTGTTCCGCCACCTATAAGTGCTATAGGTTTATGTCCATATTGCTGCATAATAGACATAACCATTATTTGTATATAATGTCCTATATGAAGGCTGTCTGCAGTAGGATCAAAACCAATATAGAATGTTACAGATTCCTTCCCTAATAGCTCACGTACTTCATCATCATGAGTACATTGCTGTAAATATCCTCTCTCTTTTAATACGTCATAAACATTTCCTTTTTCCATTATAATTCACTCCTTTAGTTCTATTACATAATTAATTAATAAACAAAAAAAGGCTACCTCTCCTAAAAGGACGAGAAAACCCGTGGTACCACCTCTATTTACACTTTAAGTGCCTCTATCTGATTTAACGTTCAGACATCCCGCTATGGTTTCCCATAGTAACTCCAGAATCGTATTTCACATTGCCTGTTCTATAAGCCTTACACCTACCGACTCACTCTCTATATTGTAACCAGGTATGCTACTAGTTTCTTTCTCTGTTAGCCTAATATATACAAATATTTCATTTATTAATGGAATGATAATACATATTTCAATAGTTGTCAAGGATTTATTACATAATATCATTAAATATTAACATGTTGTATATAAATTATTAAGCGAATGTTAATTATATTGTAAACCGTTTATTTTTTTACAATATTATGTAATATTATTGACACATTTGTCATTTTAAGAAGTAATTGAGGGTTTCTCTAGGGGTAGGTTAGTGCTATAATACGTTATGACGAAAAAGCTCAATAACAAGTTCAATAATTTTAATGGTAGTTTAAGGAAACGAAATATTTCCTCTACCAAAAAAACTACAAACTAAATAGGAGTGATTTTATGAAAAAGAAAGCAATGGCATTAGCATTATCTGCAGTATTGGCTCTATCATCTACATCAGCATTTGCTGCGGAACAAGCAAATACAACAAAGGCATGTTTTGATTTCAGTAATATAGCTAAAAATTACTACAGCAATTCCTGCACTAACAGTGATAGTGCAAACGTATTAAGCAAATTAAAGGTAAATGGAAAGTCAATAGACTTAAATTCAATAAACTTAAAGTCATTAGACTGCAACACAAAAAACTGGAAGTCTGTAAACTGGAAATCGATATTACAAACAAATCAAACATCACCTGAAGTTAAAGAACCCAAAGTTACAAAACCAGAGACTACAAAACCGGAAGTTGTTAAACCTGAAGTAACAAAACCAGAAGTTACTGTACCAGAAGCAACAAAACCAGAGGTGACTACACCAGTTAAAAATGAAAATACTAATAGTACCACAGAAAAAGATACAACAACCAACACAACAGTTTCTTCGTCAAATTTAAACTATGAACAAAAAGTTGTAGAACTTGTTAACATCGAAAGACAAAAAGCTGGTTTATCAGCTCTCACACTAGATACATCAATTTCTAATGTAGCTAGAAAAAAATCGCAGGATATGGCTAATAATAATTATTTCGCTCACCAATCACCAACATATGGTAGTGCAGGAGATATGCTTAAACAATTTGGAATTAAATGGTCAGCGTGGGGCGAAAATATAGCATCAGGTCAAAGAACTCCTGAAGCAGTAGTAACAGCTTGGATGAATTCAGAAGGACATAGAGCAAACATTCTTTCATCTAATTTTTCTAAAATTGGTGTAGGATATGCAGTTAATTCAAATGGAACACCTTATTGGACACAAATGTTTACAAATTAACGTACTTAATAACAGATTGCAAATTAGCAATCTGTTTTTTTATTTAATTATATAATCTCAAATCTCAATATATGTATTTTTATTTTATATTTTGTATATGAATTTGTAGGCGTATAGCCATTATTGTAAATATAGAAACCATTATTTAAGGAATAATGGTTAAAAACTCTGAGGTTATATTTCATAATATTGTAATATGATTGTAACATTTGGCACTTTATATAGTTATTGATGGTTTATTTATGCATTTATATATGTTAGTATTACTTATGACGAAAACTTAGTTACACAGAAATTTTTCGTTAAATATAAAACATAACTTAAGGAGTAATATATGAAAAATAAAATAATAGCTATTGCATTAACATTAATAATAACATTATCATCTACAACAGTATTTGCAGCAGAAAATTTTAATAACTATTTTGCTAATATATATAATAACAATCAATTCATTGACTGGTCACTTTTAAATAATTCTAATACTTCAACATCAACTAAACAACAATCAACTAACTCTGTTGAAAAAGCTGCAACAAACAACACAGCAATTTCATCACCATCAAATATGTCATATGAACAGCAAGTTGTTCAATTAGTTAATGTTGAAAGACAAAAAGCTGGTTTATCTTCTCTTACATTAGATTCATCAATTTCTAATGTAGCTAGAAAAAAATCACAGGATATGGCATCAAATAATTACTTTGCACACCAATCTCCAACATACGGAAGTGCAGGGGATATGCTTAAACAATTCGGAGTTAATTATTCAGCATGGGGAGAAAATATAGCATCAGGTCAAAGATCTCCCGAAGCTGTAGTAAGTGCATGGATGCATTCAGAAGGTCATAAAGCAAATATACTTTCATCTAATTTTACAAAAATAGGTGTAGGCTATGCAGTTAATTCAAACGGAACACCTTATTGGACACAAATGTTTACAAAATAATAAACAAAAAAACAGATTGCTAAGCAGTCTGTTTTTTAATATTTTTTATAGATATTCTTTTAATTTTTCAATATTTTTCATTTCTAAATTACCTAATAAAATTACATTACTATTTTTTTACCTCTAAAATAGCACCTCTATTACCAGATGTAACCATAGCTGCATATCTTGCCAAGTAACCTGTTGTAATTTTAGGCTGTCTTGGTTTCCAGTTTTCTCTTCTTTTTTTCAGTTCTTCATCAGATACAACAAAATCTATTTTGTTAGCCATAATATCTATTTTGATTATATCACCTTCTTCTACTAAAGCGATATTTCCACCAACTGCTGCTTCTGGTGAAACGTGACCTATTGATGCACCTCTAGTTGCTCCAGAGAATCTACCATCTGTTATAAGTGCAACACTATTTCCAAGGCCCATACCCATTATAGCTGAAGTAGGATTCAGCATTTCTCTCATACCTGGTCCGCCCTTTGGTCCTTCATATCTTATAACAACTACATCACCTGACACTATTTTACCCGAATTTATTGCGTTTATCGCATCCTCTTCACAGTCAAATACTCTTGCTGGTCCTTCATGAACCATCATTTCTGGTGAAACTGCTGAACGTTTAACTACACATGAATCAGGTGCTAGGTTTCCTTTTAATACTGCTATACCACCAGTTTGGCTATATGGATTTTCAATTGGCCTTATTACTTCTGGGTCTTTATTTATACTTCCCTTAATATTTTCTCCAACTGTAAGTCCTGTGCATGTAATTAAATCTGTTTTGATTAAACCTTTTTTGCTTAATTCATTCATTACAGCATATACTCCACCTGCATCATCTAAATCTTCCATAAATGTGTTTCCAGCTGGTGCAAGATGACATAGATTTGGTGTTTTTGCACTAATATCATTTGCTATATCTAAATTTAAATCAACTCCAGCTTCATATGCTATTGCTGGTAAGTGAAGCATGCTATTTGTACTGCAGCCTAATGCCATGTCTATTGCCAAAGCATTCATAAATGCATCTTCTGTCATTATATCTCTTGGTTTAATATCCTTCTCTAACAATTCCATTATTTTCATTCCTGCATGCTTTGCAAGTTTTATTCTTTCTGAATATACAGCTGGGATTGTACCATTTCCCTTCAAACCCATACCAAGTGCTTCCGTGAGACAATTCATACTATTAGCTGTATACATTCCTGAACAAGAACCACAGGTTGGGCATGCTTTGTTCTCATATTCTTCAACTTCATCTATAGATATTTTACCTGCATTATAAGCTCCTACTGCCTCAAACATATCAGATAGACAAGTTCTTTTACCTTTCATTTTACCTGCCAACATCGGACCACCACTAACAAATATCGTAGGGATATTTATTCTAGCTGCCGCCATTAGTAGCCCTGGTACGTTTTTATCGCAATTAGGAACCATTACAAGTGCATCAAAACAATGTGCCATCGCCATTGCTTCTGTTGAATCAGCAATTAAATCTCTAGTAACTAAAGAGTATTTCATGCCTTGATGTCCCATAGCTATACCATCACATACAGCTATTGCCGGAAATACAACAGGTGTTCCTCCTGCCATTGCAACCCCCATTTTCACAGCATCAACAATTTTATCCAAATTCATATGTCCTGGCACTATTTCATTTTGAGAGCTTACTATTCCTATTAAAGGTTTGTTCAATTCTTCCTTCGTATATCCTAATGCATTAAACAATGAACGGTGTGGTGCTTGTTGCACTCCTTTTGTAACTGAATTACTTCTCATATCTATTTCCTCCTAATATATAAATATAGCTCCTAAAAAACAAGAGCATATAAATGTTTATAAACATTAAATTATTATGACATCATATTACTACATTTGTTGTATTATGTCAATTGTATAATTACTCTACTATTACACAAATTGGATTAATAAGATTACAGTTTATCTCTTCTCATTATACATAATATATCGTTTATTTATATAAAAAATAAATAAAACTTGTATTATAACATTCTAACGGTTATTATTATAATTATAATTTACCATTTGTGTAGGAGGCTGATTTGCGTTGCAGAAAAAAAGATTATCTGAACAAACTGCTGAAGATATATTGGATATGATAGTTACAGAAAAAAGATACTTACCTGGAGATAAATTACCTAATGAAAATGACTTATCGGTTGAATTAAATGTTAGCAGAACTACGTTAAGAGAAGCAATAAGAATTCTAATAACACATAATGTTCTGGAAATTAAAAGAGGAAAAGGCACATATGTAACTTATAATAATGATTTAAATGAAAGCTTCAATCTTGATAAAATTATAAATCTAAAAGTAAATTTAAAGGACTTAATGGAAATAAGACTTATTTTCGAACCAGAAATAGCATATTATGCCGCAAAACGTGCTACTGATAAAGAAATAGAAAAAATATTACATTATGGCGAATTAAACGAATCTAGAATTATAAACCACGAGGATCGAGTGGAGGAAGAGCAAATGTTTCATAACTCCATCTCGAAAGCGACCCATAACGAATTCATAAATAGATTAATGCCAATAATTAACCAAGCTATTTATAAAGGTGTCATACTATCAAAAGAAAAATCTAAAATAAATGACAATACTTTAGTTGACCATAGATCTATAATGGAATATATAAAATCTAGAGATGCTGAAGGTGCCAGAACTGCTATGAAGCTACATATCCTGCATGCCATGGAAGATTTCGGAATATCTAGAAACGACTAGATAATAGCAATCTTACAGGAGCCTAATGGCTACAATTGTTTAACGTCTGAAGCAAAATCCTATAAAACGCAATTGTAGCGTAATCCGTCAAATTACAACACTGAATTTTAAAAATATATTGCCTATATTTTTCTTTTAAGTTATAATACAGAGGTCAAAATCAAATATTAATGCGTCAATATAATATGGAAGATAAGGTCCAAAGTTTCTACAAACAGCCGTAAATTGTTTGACTATTGAAGTTTGTTTTGTTTTTATTATATATGATGCGAATGGTTTTTAACTATTCGTTTTTTTAGTATTATTTATAAATTTAAATATGTAATTGAATATTATATATATATTATAGAAATGATAGACATTAATAGTTAATATTTGTTATGAGCATATCTTAATTTTTTATTCAGGAGGAATCAATGGAAAAATTTTTTAAATTAAAAGAAAGTGGAACAAATGTTTCTACAGAAATTATGGCTGGCTTCACTACATTTTTTGCTATGTCATACATAATTTTTGTTAACCCCGCAATATTATCAGCAACCGGAATGCCTTCACAGGCAGTTTTTCTAGCAACTATTTTTGCAGCAGTAATAGGAACCTTAATAATGGGTCTCTTTGCAAATGTACCATATGCCCAAGCACCAGTATGGGACTTAATGCTTTTTTTACTTACACTGTATGTTTTGCACTTGGATTTACTTGGCAACAAGCATTAGCACTTGTATTTATTTGTGGTCTAGTTAACATTACAATCACTGTTACTAAGATTCGTAAAAGTATAATCAAAGCAATTCCTGTAAGTATACAAAACGCTATTGGTGGTGGAATAGGAATATTCATAGCGTATATAGGAGTTAAAGGTGCAAATTTCATAGAGTTTACTTCTGAAGGTGCAAACATTCTTTCAGTTAATGGTCAAGCATTTACTCCTGATGGAACATTTAGCGGAATATTTTCTGTAGTAACAAACGGTGGCATTATTCCTGCAATAGTTGATTTTACAAATCCTGCAACTCAACTTGCCCTCATTGGTCTTGTTATTACAATTGTATTATTAATTTTAAATACAAAGGGAGCTATACTAATTAGTATTATTGCAACAACTTTAATAGGAATTCCTTTAGGAGTTGTTGATTTTTCTTCAGTAAGTATTAGTTCAGAAAGTATTGGTTCTGCATTTTCAGAATAGGCATTACTTTTGGAGCCGCATTTGGAAAAGAAGGTTTAATGTCATTATTCTCAGATGCTTCACGTATACCACTTGTTATTATGACTATATTTGCTTTTAGTTTATCAGATACTTTTGATACTATTGGTACATTTATAGGTACAGGAAGAAGAAGTGGAATATTTAGTGAAGAAGATCAAAAATCACTTGAAACAAGCACAGGCTTCAAATCAAAATGGATAAGGCTTTATTTGCTGATGCAATTGCAACATCAGTTGGTGCCATCATTGGAACTTCAAATACTACTACATATGTAGAAAGTGCAGCTGGTATAGGAGCTGGTGGTAGAACAGGATTAACTAGTGTAGTTACAGCATTACTATTCTTAGCCTGTATCTTACTGGCCCCTATAGCCGGCTTAGTACCATCAGCTGCAACTTCTCCAGTATTAATAGTTGTTGGAATCATGATGCTTTCCTCTTTTAAAAATATTGATTGGGATAACCTAGAAGAGGCAATACCTGCATTCTTTGCAGCTGTGTTCATGGCTTTTTGCTACAGCATATCATATGGTATAGCTGCTGGCTTCATATTTTACTGCATAGTTAAAATATGCAAAGGTAAATTTAATGAAATTCACCCTATACTACTTATATCAACTATTTTGTTTTTAGTAAATTTTATAGTTCTTGCTATTCTATAATAATATAAATTAGATCATTTAATAATATCATAAATAGAATTATTTTTATCTAAAGTATTCTACAAGCCTCCACTTGTAAAACTACAATCTACTACTAATAAATAGAAGGTGATTATCAAATATAGAATTATTTTTATATCTGATAACCTCTTCTATTTTATTTATATTAAACTTTCTACAATTTACTTAATTGATTCATTTGTAAAAAAACTTGCATTTATAGTGTTGTTATATTTAGATTCGTATTTAATGCGAGATGAATTTATGAATACATTTATTATTTTGTTGCATTTTATCATACTTTACATATATATTTTAATATTTTTTTATTATTTTTGCATTTTTCTATTTACAACTTGCATTTTATATAGTATAATCATATCATAATATAAAACATGGAGGTAACAATATGAGTATGATAGTGAAAGATATTAAAGATGTAGTTGCAAAAATGAATTTTAGAAGATGTGGTACTATTACATGTATCTATAACGTTGACAACAAATGCAGCCAAAAAGAATGCGAACTTCACGAAAGAGGATTAAAACAAGAGGAAGATTAAAAATGAACAATAAAGCTTAAGAGGAAGGTATCTATATTGACTACCTTCCTCTTTTTATTAGATAACTTTATTTAAGCAATTGAATTTTTCATTTCTGAATCTTCTAACGATTTTATAGCCTGTACTGCATCCCAGTAAAAACTATCCTCACCTATTTTATCAGTTAGGCCTACTCTATCGAACATTGTTTTTACATTTTCCTGTACTCCACAAAAGAGAACATTAACATTATCACTTGAATAATTAGAAACTATTTTCTCAAATTCACAAACAACAGATTCATCAATACTCGTAACTGCCCTCATTGAAAAGATGATATTCTTCACATCATATAGTTGTGCAACAGCTTGAATTAATTTATCTTTTGTCACAAAAAACAAAGGTCCTGTCAAATAAACCATTTTAGTATATGTATGATCTGTGGATATATCATGTCCACTCATTCTATTCAAATCAACGTCACTCACATCTATTTTTAATTCACAATTTCTAATAACAAATAAAACTATCGCTATAAATACTCCTATCAATATGGCAATTGTAAGGTCAAACATAACGGTTGCAACCATTGTTACACAAAATTCAATAATAGATATTCCAAATTTTTTATTAAATATATATTTTATTTCATTCCACTCATTCATTCTCCAAGCAGTCATTACAAGAACACCCGCTAGTGCTGATAAGGGAATCATAGACATTATTGAACCCAATAAGAACATAGAACCAAGCAATCCAATTGAATGAAATATGCTAACTAGTCTTGTTTGTCCTCCAGATTTAATCGCTACACTAGTACGCGCAATAGCTGCTGTAGCTGGAACACCTCCAAAAAAAGGTATTATTATATTTCCGATTCCTTGAGCCACTAATTCTCTATCCGCATTTAATTTTTCATTTTTCATTTTACCAGCAGAAGCCCCACACAATAAACTCTCTATCATTCCAAGCATTGCTATACTAAGTGCCGGACCCATAAGGTTCTGCAATTGAGATAATGATATTCCTACAAAACTAAGTCTACTTTGTGGAAATAAAGTTTTTGGAATTTCACCAACTACACTTACAGGCAAATCAAATAGCCAATTAATTAAAAGGGCTATAATAATTCCTGCAAGTGATGATGGAAATTTTGAACTCCATTTTTTAGGCCATAAAATCATAATTACAATTACTAAAATGCTAAAAAAAACAGCATATAAGTTTGGTGAAAACCCAAGTTCTACATAGGAAAAAATCTTTTGCATTGCATTTTCCCCATTTGAAACGGTACCAAAAAAATTATCAACTTGTCCAAGTGCAATTATTATTGCTATTCCTGAAGTAAAACCAGTAATAACAGACGATGGAATAAATGAAACTAATCTACCAAAATGAAATGCCGCAGCTAAAAGTAATATTATTCCTGATATAAGACCTGCAATAAAAACTCCATCTATACCATGCTTTATAGAAAGAGTAAGTAAAATAGCTGTCATCGCACCTGTTGGTCCTGATATTTGATACGATGCACCCGAAAGTCCACCTATTAAAATTCCAGCAATAATTGCTGTTATAAGTCCTGCAGCAGCATCCGCACCTGAGCTAACACCAAAAGCAAGTGCAAGCGGCAGTGCAACAGCTGTAACTGTAAGCCCTGCCATTATGTCCTGCAAAAGCCTTTTTTTATTGTAACCATTAAACTCAAGCTTTAAATCTTGAAAAAATTGTGCTACCATTTGTCTCTCCCATTTTATGATTGTTATACTGCTTTATTAACAGCATACAAACATGAGTTTAGCACACTACTCAAGAATAAACAACAAATAATCGTTGGTAATCAGCGATTATTTGTGCAAACATTTACTTTTATCTATTATCTTTAATAGATTCTATTTAAATATCAGTTAAGTTCAATTTCTAATTCGCCAATTGTAATTTTATCTATTTGTGTTACATCTACAGGTTGATTGAATATCAAATTTAATGTCGCTGTAAACGGATTAGTACTAGTTCCACTACTTCCTATTTCAACTTTAGTTCCATCTTTCATTATAACCGTTACAATATCATGCAATTTGTGTACAGGATTTTCTATATTATCTGCTAAATTGTTTCTCATTTGTACATTTAGTGATATTGGAGAAATTTTTATATTTTTAACTGTATATCTTTTACCTTCAATTTGAACATCTTTATTTACCTTAATTGTGTGCGTTGTATTTTTATAATCGGCTTTAAAAGAAACCTTCCACTCACCTTTTGTAATATTTATTTTATCCGTTGTACTGCATGTAAAATTATAATTTTTAAGTTCTTCAATATTTTGAATATTGAATATATAGTACTCATATTTTATACCCTTTTCTTCTTGCGAAAACATAAAATCACTATATAAGCGTTCATCAGGATTGTTTTTGTTTGTAAAATATATTTCATTTATATCTCTTTTTTCTGTATCTTTTAAGGCAAACCTAATACAAAGTTTTTCCTCAGCAAAACCAACATTATCAACGTATACATCCTTCAAATTATCTCCCAAAGAGATACCTAAATTATTTATAGGTAATACTTCATCAGGTGTAATATCATTCATTGCATTTATTTTTTTTTCTTTCGTCTTCCGATATGTTTTCTTCGACAGCGTTCATAGGAGATTTCTCATCATTCTTTATTAAATATTGTTTTACATATTCTTGATTAGCAGTTAAGAAGTTATATGGTTCAAAACTTGTTTTCTGTTTGTTTATACTATATTCCGTTATATCAGATAAAAGCAATGTTAATTTATCTCCAGCCGTCTTTTTCTCTGTGTTTCCTACTAAAATAAATGTTGCTTTATTATCTTTTGGATTATCATCTTTTATTTCATTCCATGAGTATCCACCAGAACCCTTCATATCTAATCTAAGATGTTCAATATATATATAGTCTGATTTACCAAAGCTCTCGCCATTTTCTTTTATTAATTCAAAAACAATATAAAATGAATTTTCATCTCCTACCATGCTTGCAACATTAAGTGTTATACCATTATATGAATAGCTTTCATCTATAAATGTTCCCATATCATTAACATACTTAATGTTTTCTCCAAATATCTTGTTGTAAATGTTTGATAATCCTCCTTGTGCGAACACTACCGCAAAAGAAAGAATTATAGTCATAGCAGCTGCTAAAGGTATAATATATCTTTTCTTCGTTCCATGCTTATAACTAAGTCCTGTTTTAAGCATGGTAATTTCCTTTATTCTATTTACTTCTTCTTTAGACATCTCTATTTCATTTATATTTAATTTTTCATTCTTAATATCATAATCATCCAATAGCTCATCTATTTTTCGCATTTATATCACCTTTCATATTATTTATATAATTATTCCTTTACTGATAAGTTCTGTCTTTAGTTTATCTTTTCCCCTATATAATTTGTTTTCAACCATCTTAGTACTTATATTTAAAGATTGAGATATCTCTTTTATAGATTCAAATAAATAATATCGCCTGATAAATATATCTTTGTCTGGTTGCTGTAAATCATTTAAAGTTTCATTTATAATGTTTTTATTTATGCTCTTAGAAACTTCATTATCTAAATCAAAATCCATCTCCATATCATTCTCTTCCAACGGTAGAACATCATGCTTCACAACCTTTCGCCTGTATGTATTTATACTGACGTTACGTGCTATAGATATAATATAGTTTTTTAATATCCCCTTATCTTTATTATAATTATCTATTGATTTCCACAATTCAACAAAAACATCTGATACACATTCTTCAATATCACTCTTGTTTTCATAACCAATTATTCGAACAGCTATTGTTTTAACCAACCCACCATATATATCAATTGCAGTTGACAAACCCTTTGATGGCTTATATTTCAATAGTTGTACTAACCTTTCATCATTCAAAATCATTTCCTCCTACTTTCTAAGAAGCTTCTCATATATATATTCACATACACTATCTATTTTCACTCAAAAAAATTTAAAAAAATGAGCGAAAAAGTTTTCGCCCATTTAATTATAAATGCAAATATATTAAATTACAATACTGTATACAACCTTTAATTACAGAGAAAATATTTTTATATCATCAAATTAAATAGAATACTACTCCATAAACATTTAAAATTTTATATAGGGTAATTATTATTACATTCTTAATTAAAGTAATATATATCTATTTTTACACTATATTATTTTATTTATATAATCTTTCAGAAGCATCTTTATCAACAATTATTGTAATATCATCGTGGAGCTGCAATATTGATGCTGGCAATTGAGGTTTTATTTTTCCATTAACCATTTCTGATATTGAATTTGCTTTAGATTCCCCAACTGCAAGCAGAACAATTTTTTTTGCAGATAGAATTGTCTTAACCCCCATCGTAATAGCGGTGGTAGGAACATCTTCTATTTTATCAAAAAACCTTGAATTAGATAAGACAGTTTTGTCTTTAAGCAATACCTTATGTGTATATGGTTCAAAATATTCGCCAGGTTCATTAAATCCAATATGCCCATTTTGCCCTATACCAAGAAACAATATGTCTATTCCACCTGCATCTTTAATTTTATTCTCATAGCTTATACATTCACTTAATATATCCTCAGTCATACCATCAGGTGTATATATATTTTCTTTTTTAATATCTGTATGCGAAAACAAATTATTTTGCATAAAGTAATAATAGCTATGTATATCATATTTTGAAAGTCCTATATATTCATCTAAATTAAATGTTTTTATGTTACTAAACGATATTTTATTTTTCTTATATTCATCAAGAACAATATTATACATGCCGACTGGAGTACTCCCAGTTGGAAGTCCCAAAACTGCATTTGACTTTTTCCTTATAACATCCAACATATATTTGGCTGCTAAGTTACTTACTTCACTATAATTTTTTTTTATCAATATTTCCATTTATTAAATCCTTTTCTAGTTATCAAATATACTATTAATATCTACTTGTTTTATAAATATTGCAAACTGCAAACGCAACAGGTATGTCTTTATCAATAAATTTACAATTCTTAGTATGTTCTAATACTGAACTTTTGTAAGACGAAATAACTATTTCACTATTGTAATATACTCCACCTTTTAAACCAATCACGACCATACTATCCACACCAAATTTTCTAGATGCAATAATTGTTGAATCTGCTAAATGATTCCCTGCATTTTGTAGAAGCTTTATTGCAATTTTATCTCCAACCTTTGATAGTTCTACTATTTTTGGAAACAATGCCCCGATTTTATTTTTTTGATTATTATATATGAATTTTTTGACATCTGATGCATTTTTAGCACCTATAGCTTTTAATAGCTCAACACTCAAATTATCAAAATTAATATTATTATCAATCTGATTTGTAATTCTTATAAAAGCTTCTATAACTGTGTGGTAGCCACTTCCTTTATCCCCTAAAATATGTCCCCAGCCACCAATTACTTCTCCAAAGTTATCCTTTTGTACATAAACTGAAGCACCTGTTCCTGCTATCGAAACAATTCCATCACAATTACTAAGATATGCCTTTGCAGTCATTTCAGCATCATTAAGTATTACATTATCTATAGAATATTTGTTATAGATATAGCTTTCAACTATATTTTTATAATTTCCCGTTCCAACGCCTGCAATTCCAGCGGCTATAAATATGCACTTGTTTTCTCTAAGTTCCTGAAGACACTTGTCTATTAATACACTAATATTTTTTATTGCAGTGTCTAAATCTATAGAAGGATTGCCATATCCTCCTACATTAAAATAAATCGGATTAAAATCTAGATCGTAAGCTATCAACTCAGATTTTGTTCCTCCAGCATCTATCCCAATTAAATATTCCATATTTTTTATTACTTCCTTTCATCATTTAATCGAAGTTAAGGCTATATTATGTATATTTCTTCTCAATTCAACAATTTTATTGTTATTGCGATTAGGATGAACTCTATTTGTAAGAAGAACAAATCCTCTTCTATTAAATAAATCAATAATTATAGATGTTCCTGTAAATCCACTGTGATATATAGTATTGTTACTAGCAAAGTCACTTAGTATCGTACTTTTTCCCTTCACCCACCATCCTATTCCTCTATTGTCATTCATACCGCATGTATGACATTTAGAAATTAATTCTATTGTTTGCTTGCTTAAAATAACTTTACCACAAAATTCCCCATAGCCTATATACATTTTAACAAAATTTGAAAGATCTTTTGCTGTAGAAAATAGTCCCGCATGTCCAGCAACTCCTCCAAGAACATAGGATTTTTCATCGTGTACAATGCCCTTCATAATCTTATTTCTCTTTAAGCATAACTCTGTAGGTATACACCTTTCAATATGTGATTCACTTGGATTAAAAAATGTATCTTTCATTTCTAAAGGAATAAATAAGTTTTCTCTAACAAATTCCTCATAAGAGCCAGTAACTTGTTCTATTATAAATCCAAGAATTATAAACCCAATATCAGAGTATAGAACTTCCTTTTCAAATTTATTTAGATCAATTTTGTTGTCATAAACTGCATCAACCAGCTGTTGATAATTCATGTTTTCACAATCAATATCCGCATCATGTCCAGAAGTATGAGTCAAAAGATGTTTTATTTTCACACATTTGTTCTTATAAAGAGGCAAAATGTCCGAAACATAAGAATCTAATGTAAAATATCCTCTTTCTACTAGCATCATTATGCATGAAGTAGTTGCTATTACTTTTGTCAATGATGCCAAATCATAAATTGCTAAGTTGTAAAGATTCTTCTCATATGGTATAAATTGTGACTTTCCTAAATAATTAATGTATGAATTCTCTCCATCTACTAGTGCAAAAGTTGCTCCAGGAACTATATGTGCATCACATAACTTAATAATATATTCTTCTAAAATTGATATTCTTTCTTTTATAAACATTCATGCACCTCTTATTCTTTAAGTCTTCAAACAAGAAATCCTTAAATCCTTTGCTATAATTGCAATTTATTTAAAAAAGCTTATGGCATCAACTGTATTTTCAAGATATTTTATTGTAGTATCATATCTTGAAGTTGCATAGCACATAAACAGTACATCTATAATGTATAGTTGTGACATACGAGATGATGTTGCAGCACTTCTAAAAGGTGTTTCTATACTTGACGGAGTACAAATATTAATTTTAGAAGCTTTTCCTAATGTACTTTTACCATATTTAGTGATACCAATGGTATTTATATTTTTTGAGTTTGCTAATTCTATAAGCTTAACAGCTTCTATAGTTTCACCGGAAGCTGAAATTCCAACTACTAAATCATTATACTTTAAATTTGCTATTGTTGTCGCTGTTAAATGAGTATCTTCGAATGCATAAGATGTTTTGTTTATTCTTAAAAATTTTTGCTGAGCATCTTTGGCAGCAATAAACGAAGCTCCCATACCATAAAAAACTATCGTATCAGCTTTATTAATCAACTCTACACAATCTTTAATCACTTCCTCATCTAAAATATGCATAGTTTCATCTATAGATTTAACCGCATTATTTCTTATACTTTGAATTAAAGATTTAATAGTATCATCTTTTTTAATATCTGTATATGATGTATCATTTAAAGAATTCATATCTCCAATAACTCTCATTTTCAGATCCTGATACCCTCTCAACCCAAGAGATTTACATAATCTAACAACTGCAGAACTACTAGTTTTACTCAATTCACCTAATTCAGATACAGTCAGTGATACAAACTTATGTGGATTACTTAATATAAACTTTGCAATTTTTCTTTCTGAATTAGGTAAATCATCTACAACATTTTTTATCATCATCAGTCCACCTGATTTAAACTCCATAAAAATTGCCTCCACAATAATATATTATTTTATTTCCGAACAGCTTCGAGCGCTTTTCTTATATAGCCTTTATTTTCATCTAATATTTTTTTTGCATCAATCATATCTAGTTTTGAAATAATTATAAATATTGCTAATTTACAATTATAATTTGTTGTAGTCAATATCTTTTCTGCTTCTTCTATAGAAACACCCGTTGCTTCTATAACAATACTTTTACATCTATCTCTAAGCTTATCATTAGATGCTTTTACATCAACCATTAAATTTTGATATACCTTACCATATTTTATCATAACACCAGTTGAAATCATATTTAAAACTAATTTTTGTGCAGTGCCTGCTTTCATCCTTGTTGATCCAGTTATAGCTTCTGGTCCTGTTACAGGACAAATCGATACCTTACAAATTCTACTAAGTTCAGAATCAGGGTTATTGTTTACTCCAATCGTTATAGCCCCTATACTATTAGCATATTCTACTGCTCCTAGTACATATGGAGTTCTGCCACTTGCTGTAATGCCAATTAAAACATCTTTTTCACTAAAATCAGCTGATCTTAAATCTTCTTTACCCATCTGGATATTATCTTCAGCTCCTTCTATAGCTTTAAGTATTGCCTTTTCACCTCCTGCTATAAACGCCTGAACAACTTCTGGATCAGTACCATATGTAGGTGGACATTCCGAGGCATCTAAGATTCCAATTCTACCACTTGTGCCAGCACCTATATATATTAATCTCCCACCTATGTGAATTTTATCAACTATTAAATCTACCGCTTTAGCTACTTTATCTATTTCTTTTTCTACTGCTAATGCAACCTTTTTATCTTCTTCATTTATCATCCTAAGCATCTCAATTGTTGAAACGCTGTCAATATTAAGCGTGTTTTTACACCTATTTTCTGTAACTAAATTTTTTATATCTATTGTTCTCACCCCTTATATAAATGACATGCTACACGATGATTGTTTCCTATGTCTATTAACTCTGGTCTAATTTCTTTACAAATATCCATTGCGCTTTCACATCTTAAATTCAAAGGACAGCCTTTTGGAGGATTAACAGGACTTGGAACATCTCCTTTTAAAATTATCCTCTTCTTTTTTTGTAAAGGATCCTTAGATGGTACTGCCGATAATAAAGCTTTTGTATAAGGATGCATTGCACTAGTATATATTTGTTCTGTATCACCAGTTTCAACTATTCGACCTAGATACATAACAGCCACAGAATTACTAATATGCCTTACCACATTTAAATCATGAGAAATAAAAATGTATGTCAATTTTAAATCTTTTTGTAACTCTATAAGCAAGTTTAAAATTTGAGATTGTATAGATACATCCAAAGCTGAAACAGGTTCATCTGCAACAACAAAGCTTGGTTTACTAATTATAGCGCGTGCTATACTTATTCTCTGTCTTTGCCCTCCACTGAATTGATGCGGATATCTATTAAGCTGGTCTTTAGTAAGTCCTACCTTATCTGTAACCCATAAAATTTGTTCTTCAATTTCTTTTTGAGACATATTAAAATGAGTTCTTAATGGTTCAGAAAGAAGTTTGTTTACTGTCATTCTTGGATTAAGAGAGCTATATGGGTTTTGAAAAATAAGCTGCATATCCTTTCTCTTTTTCCTCATTTCTTCTTTGGAGAGTTTTAGCATATCATCATCGCGAAATGTGACTTTACCTGATGTAGGCTCTATGATTCTTAATAGACTTCTACCTGTTGTAGATTTACCACAACCTGATTCCCCTACTAGAGCAAAAGTTTCTTGTTCATTAACCTTAAAACTTATATCGTCAACTGCATGAACATATCCTATTGTTTTTTTCAAAACTCCTCCCTTTACTGGAAAGTATGTTTTTAAGTTCTCAACTTCTAATAATACCTTATTCATTAGTTATCACCACTTTCAGCATAAAGCCAACATCTGCATTTATGTCCATCTGCAATTTCTATTAACTCTGGAGATTTATCTTTACATATTTTCATTTTTTTATTACATCTTTCTTCAAATCTACATCCTTTAGGCATATGCCCACCCGCAGGTACCATACCTGGTATAGTAAATAAGTTTTTACTTTTATCACCAAGAGATGTTACTGCTTTTAACAATCCACTTGTATATGGATGTGCGGTATTATGAAAAAGTGTTACCACATCTGTCTCCTCAACTATTTGACCTGCATAAAAAACAGCAACCTTTTCACAAGTTTCCGCTATAACTCCTAAATCATGAGTAATCATTATTATTGATGTATCAAATGATGTTTTAAGTTCATTCATCAAGTCAAGTATCTGAGCTTGTATTGTGACATCTAATGCAGTAGTAGGTTCATCTGCAATCAAAAGCTTTGGTTTACATATAAGTGCAATAGCAATCATTATCCTCTGCAACATGCCGCCTGACAACTGATGAGGATATTCCTTTAATATTTCCTCAGCTCTAGGTATTCCAACTTTTTTTAACATTTGTAAAGCCATATCGCTCATATCTTTTTTGCTAAGGTTTGTATGAAATTTTAACGCTTCTATTATTTGTCTCTCTATAGTAAAGATTGGGTCCAATGCTGTCATTGGTTCCTGAAATATCATAGATATATCTTTCCCTCTTATTTTTCTAATTTCATTCTTTGTTAGTGATAAAATATCTACACTACCCTTTTCGCTATGAAAAGTTATCTCTCCACCACTTGTTTTAAGTGGAAATGATAAAAGCTGCATTGCTGCTAAAGCCGTAATGCTTTTTCCACACCCTGATTCCCCAACTATCCCATAGCTTTGTTTTTTTCCTACATTGAAACTTACATTATCAATTAGTTTTTTATTGCCCTTTTCTGTAATTAAATCAATATTTAAATTCTTTACTTCTAAAATATTTTCCATATAGAAACTCCTCATTCAGATTTACAACTTTAATTTAGGGTCTAACACATCTCTTAAACTGTCCCCTAATATGTTAAAAGAAAGAATAGTACATATTATAAATACTGCTGGAGCTATTGCAAGCCAAGGTGCTCTTTCCATATATTTTCTACTTTCACTTAACATAGAACCCCACGATGGGTCTGGTGGCTGAATTCCTAATCCTAAAAAACTTAATGACGCTTCTGTTAATATAGCACCTGACAATGCCAATGTAGCCTGTACTGTAAATGGTGCTAAAATATTAGGAGTTATATGTTTCAATATTATGTTAATAGGCTTTAAACCTATACTTTTTGCACTCGTTATGTATTCCATAGACTTTACCGATATTACGGATGCCCTTACAGTTCGTGTAAAAACTGGGGTATTAACTATACCTATTGCAATCATTGTATTACCTAAGCTTGGTCCAAGGACCGATACTATAAATAATGCAAGCAATATAGATGGGAAAGCAAACAATACATCCATAAAACGCATTATTATGCTATCTACTGCTCCTTCAAAATAACCCGCTATAATTCCAAATATATACCCACATGTAGCAGATATGCCTACAGATATTATACCAACCTGAAGTGAAACTTTGGCTCCGTAAATTATTCTACTAAAAACATCTCTGCCAAAATTATCTGTTCCAAATATAAACTCACCATTTGGAGATACAAGTTTACTTTTTGTAAACATTTCAGTTATATCATAGGGTGCTATTTTAGGAGCAAAAATACTTAATAAAACAATAATAGCAACTCCTATAAATCCTATTCTTCCAATTGGATCCTTCAATAACTGTTTAATGATATTAATAATTCCTTTAAAAATTTCAATTATATTTTTCATAAAATCACCTGCTTATTTATAGGTTATACGAGGGTCCACATAAGTATAAAGTATGTCTACTATTAAATTTACCATTACATAGATAAATGCTATAAATAATATACATCCTTGTACTACTGGGTAATCCCTTTGATTTATTGCAGTAAGTACCATTTGACCTAATCCCGGTATAGAAAATATTTGTTCTGTAATTACTGTACCTCCAAGCAATCCACCAATTTGCATACCTATTAAAGTAATGATAGGAATAAGTCCATTTCTAAGAGCGTGTACAAATATCACAACCCTCTCTGATGCACCCTTAGCTCTTACAGTTTTTATAAAGTCCTGTCTTAATACTTCTAGAACAGATGAACGAGTCATCCTCATTACAGAACCAGACATGATTGTTCCAAGAACTATTGCAGGTAAAATCATTATTTGCAAATTAACTTTTGCATTTTCAAAAAATCCTACATAACCAACAGGCGGATAATACTGAAATTTTAATGATAAAAATAATATAAGTAGAGTAGCGAATGCAAAATTGGGAACAGATACTCCTAACAGTGCTATAAACCTAACTACTGCATCTATCCAAGTGTTTCTTTTTAATGCTGATATAATGCCTAATGGTATTGCTATAATCCAAGATATCATTGCTGCCATAATAGTTAATTGAAAAGTTATTTTAAATCTACTCATCATTTCTGGAAATATTTCTTTATCAGTTCTAAAAGATGTTCCAAAGTCACCTTTTAAAACATTCGTAATCCAATCTAAATACCTTTTAGGTAATGGTTGATCTAACCCAAATTTTATAACATATTGTGCTCTTAGTTCAGGGTTTTCTTCTATACCTAAAAGTCCTGATATAACATCACCAGGTATTAACTGCATAATTAAAAAAATACATAGACTAATTCCTATTAAAACAGGAATTAACATGAGTATTCTTCTAATAATATATGAACGCATCTTTTCACTCCCTTTACAATAAAACATTCAATAATAAGGAAGGGCTTTACACCCTCCCATATTTTATTAATTATTCTATAGTTACTTGATTAAAATTCTCAATATTAAATGTTGTTGGTTTATAGTTCTTCATTTCAGTTCTTACAAAATAATAATCCATAGGTGATGCCATCCATATATTTGGACAATCATTTAATACTAACTTTTGAGCTTCTTTATAAACTTTTTCTCTTTCCTCTTCATTTACAGTAATTTTACCTTTATCACATAAAGCATCAACATCGGGGTTTGAATATCCCCAAACATTTGCTGAACCTTTAGTTGAATAGAAGAATGCTACAGATCTGTTAGGATCGGTTCCAGCACCATTCCTTCCTGCCATCATTTCATGAGTTCTGTTTTTCCATGCATCTATGTACTGTCCTGATTCAAGGTTTTGTATAGTTGCTTTAATTCCAATTTGCTCTAATTGTTTTTGAAGTATTTCTCCTGCTCCTCTTATATCATCTAACAAACCAACTGCTATTGTTGTTTCAAATCCATCTGGATAACCTGCATCTGACATCAATTGTTTTGCCTTTTCTATATTTTGTTGATATAAATCTTCACTTGCAAAATCCATAGACCACCTACCCATTGCAGGAGGCACGAATCCAGCGATAGTTGCTTCTCCGTCATAAACAAGATCAATAATCTCTTGTCTATTGACAGCATAACTAATTGCTTGTCTAACCCTCACATCTTTAAACTTATCTAGGTCTAAATTAAATCCAAGGAATAAATAATCATTTGATTGATAATCCATTATTGTTATATCATCATTTCCTTCAACTAATGATATACTAGATGCAGGAAGTTTTATTAAATGAACATTTCCGGTACGAAGTGCTGCTATTCTCGATGCTTCATCGGTCATAACATAATATTCTATTGAATCTAACTTAGGTTCACCTGCAACAAAATAATCAGGATTCTTAGTCAAAATTACTTTATTATCAGGAACCCACTCTTTAAGAATGAATGGTCCTGTACCACATGCAACTTGCATTAAGTTTGTATTTTCTTCAACGACTTCTTTAGGAACAATAGCCCCATATAAACTTGTTAAGTTAGTCATAAATGGCGCAAATGGCTCTTTTAATATAAATTTAACTGTATACTCATCAACTACCTCTATTGTTGATACACTGTCGTAATATGATTTTCCTAAAGCTGCTGTTTCTGGATTTAAAATTCTTTCAAAACTGTATTTTACATCGTCAGCTTTCATTTCTCTTCCATTATGGAATTTAACACCATGTCTTAGCTTAAATATGTAAGTTAAATCATCAGGTTGTTCCCACGACTCAGCAAGTTCAGGTATAAAATTCATATTATCATCTACATCAATTAATGTATTGTAGATTTGTCTGAAAATTCTTACAGATGCAACTGCTGAAATTGTGTGTGGGTCTAATCCAACTGGTTCTGCATCAGTTCCATACTTCAAAACTTGAGCTGGAGCTTCTTTAGGTGTTTCTTGACTATCTGGTGCAGTTTGTTCTTGATCATTTGCTGCAGGCTGTTCAGAGTTATTATTTCCCCCACATGCTGTGAAAACCATCATTACTAGAACAATCAGTAAAGCAATTGATAATATTCTCTTATTCATTTTTTAGTCTCCCTTTTTTAATATATTTTTTAAAAATTATCTAAAATGCAATTATGCATTTCTTCTCTAAAATTATTTAAATTTTTCGTTTCGTTTTTAGTATGTAATCTATTTGTAAAAATTACTGCTCCAATATTTTTATCCTTACAAACCCAAATAGATGTGCCAGTAAATCCTGAATGACCGCAACCCATTGGAAATGTTTCTGAAATTTGCCAACCAAAACCTCTTCCACCTCCATAATCTCTCATAGAAGACTTAAAAAGTTCATTGTCAGTTGTCATATAAAATTTGCATAGCTTAACATATGATTCAACATCTGCAAAAATTCCAGCATGTCCTGCCATTCCATTAAAGAAATAATACGAGTTACCATCATTTACTTCTCCTAAGATGGCTTTTTCTTTATTTCTCCATCCTCTAAATTTAATATTTCTTTCTTTACACATCTCTTCCTCAATGATATTTCCATATGAAGTAGGAGCTATATTATTTTTGTTTATAGGACAATATGTGATATTTTCAATACATAAAGGTCTTTTTATATATTTTTCAAGAACTTTATCTAATTCTAAACCTGATACACTCTTTATTATTTCACCTAATAACATAAAATTTAAATCACTATACATAGTACCATCAACTTTAGGATATAAACTAATAACATGATTTAATACTTCAAGAAATTCTCCCTCTTCTGTATAAAATGGGTACCAATCAATAATTCCAGAACTATGAGTCAACAACTCCTCTATAGTAACATCTGAAAGTCTTTCTTTTAACATACCAAACTTGTTGATATGTGGTAAAAATGAGCTGATTTTACCCTTTAAAGTTATTTTGCCCTCGTTTATAAGCATTAAAGTTTCTGTAGAAGTAATAATTTTACTTAAAGATGCAACATCGAATACCGTATTTACATTTGTATTTATATCTCCAAAGGCCTTATTATAAAGAGTCTTCTCACTATTAAATATACTGCAAACCGCAGAAGGAAAATATCCTTGTTCCATATGTTTTTTTACCGTATACTCAATTTTTTCTATTAATTCTTCCAAATAGTAACCCCCATAGTATATTTATTAATATCTATTTTCAAAATATTAAATAGACTTCTATAATTTCTTTTAATAGTAAATTAGTTATACAGATGGTAAAACTAATTTTCCCATAATAACATCCCTACTAGCACCAGTTGCCGAAGGAATATTATTTGCATTTCCATGCAAAAACTCATTACCTAAAACAGCAAATGCGATAGATTCTTTTGCATCACTGACAAAATTTAGCTTTTTCTATGGGACTAACTTCTGCATCAGTATATCTAGATAAAAAACTTCATAATCATTTTATTGTGTGCTCCACCACCACTAACATATATTTCATCAACTTTACAATTTTTTAAAACAAATTTCTCAAGTTGATTTTGTATAGTTTTAGCAGTAAAAGCAGTTATTGTTGAAATTATATCAAAATCATCTAGTCCTCTTAATATGCCATCATCATAAATTTTTTTTGCAAGTTCAGTTGTGTAATATTCTCTGCCTGTACTTTTCGGAGGTTTTTTTACAAAGATACTCATCCTGTATTATCATTTCTTCAAGCCATAGTTCATCTATATTTCCCATTGATGCCATTTTACCATCTGCATCAAATGTCATTTTACCATCTGTAATAATTTTTGCTATTTCATCGATAAGAACGTTAGCAGGACCAGTGTCAAAAGCATAAACATCATCTTCCCTTCCATTTGCTTTAAGAACTGTTATATTGCCAATGCCACCTAAATTAAGTAATACTCGACCCTTATTTTTACTTGAAAAGAGCAAATAGTCTATATAAGGAACTAATGGTGCTCCTTGGCCTCCATATGCCATATCTGATGGTCTAAAATCACCAACAGTTAAGCAACCTGTCACAGATGCGATATTTGAAAGCTCCCCAATTTGTAAAGTACAATGCTCGTTAGGCATGTGGTAAATCGTTTGTCCATGGGAACTAATAAAATCAATATCATTTAAATCAATATTTGACTTCTTACACACTTCAATAGCTGCTTGACCCATTTTATTACCTAGAAAGCTATTCATATAGCATATCTCATCAACACTTGATGTATTTTTATTGCATAATTTCAGTATTCTTTCTTTTTCACTTTTCGTATAATCAAGTGTAATAAAATCTATAATTTTAATTTCTGTGTTTTTTCCAGTCCCTTTGATTTCAACAACACAAGCGTCAATTCCATCCAGTGATGTACCTGACATAAGCCCAATTGCAAGCTTTTTTTGTTTCTCAACAACCTTTTTTATAGTTTCAATCATTATAAAACACCTCTCGCTTATTCGACATTTTATTTCAATATTATGTTATAATATATGAAACAAAATGTCAATACTAAATGTTTTTATAATTTATCATAATTGCTCATCAATTGTAATAAAAATAAATAAAAAAACAAGCGGTAACTATCCTTACCGCCCATTTTTAATTCTGTGAATTATTTATTTTTTAATGATTCTAATCTATCTACTACTTTTTCCATCATTGATTGATATTTTAATAATTTTTCTTTTTCTTCATTAACTACATTTTCTGGTGCTTTGCCTATAAATTTCTCATTATTAAGCTTTCCATTAACTCTGTCAAGTTCACCTTTTAATTTGGTTTTTTCCTTTTCTAGTCTTTCAATTTCTTTCTCAAAATCTATTAAATCCGATAGTGGAAGATATATTTCTGTGCCATCTATTACTGATGATGATGTATCTTCAATGATCTCAGATTTATCATGAATAATTTGTACTTCTGTTATATTTGCTAATGTTGCAAAGTAAGTAGAACCGGTTTCTATATAATTTTTGCAATTTTCCTTAGAAGGTACAAATATAGCTCTTGCTTTTCTCGAAGGCGCAACATTCATTTCGGCTCTTGTATTTCTAATACTTCTAATTGCCTCCATAATGAATTCCATATTGGCTTCTGCCTCTTCAAAATTTTCTTCCTCTGAGTATAGAGGCCACTGTGAACGTACTAACCTTGTATCAGTATTAGGCAAATATGACCATATTTCTTCTGTTATAAATGGCATAAATGGATGTAATAACTTCAACATGTCTTTTAGCACTTTTATAAGAACAAATCTAGCAGTATCCTTATCAACACCATCTTCACCATACAACCTTGTTTTTACGATTTCTATATACCAGTCACAATATTCATTCCATATGAAATCATAAACCCTTTGTGCAGCCATACCAAGTTCAAACTTATCCAAATTGTCTGTTATTTCTTTTGCAGCTTTATTTACTCTTGAAATAATCCATTTATCTTCTATCTTATAATTATCTCTAGCAGTTTTTTCATTTATTAAATCTCCATCAACATTCATAAGAACAAATCTTGATGCATTCCACAATTTATTAGCAAAGTTTCTACAAGACTCAAGTTTATCAATTTTAAACCTTGTATCATTACCTGGAGAAATTCCTGTCATAAGCATGAATCTTAAAGCATCAGCTCCAAATTGGTCTATTATCTCTAATGGGTCAACACCATTACCTAAGGATTTGCTCATTTTTCTTCCTTCTGCGTCTCTAACTAAACCATGAACAAAAACATATTTAAATGGAACATCATCCATAATTTCAAGTCCTGAAAATACCATTCTAACTATCCAGAAAAAGATAATATCATATCCTGATACTAATACATCTGTAGGATAGAAATATTTTAAGTCCTCTGTTTCATTTGGCCATCCTAATGTTGAAAAGGGCCATAGAGCTGATGAAAACCAAGTATCAAGAACATCCTCATCTTGTTTAATGTTTGTGCTACCGCATTTAGAACATTTGGTAGGTTCATCTTTTTGAACCATTATTTCACCACATTCTTGACAATAATATGCTGGTATTCTATGTCCCCACCACAACTGTCTAGAAATACACCAGTCTCTAATATTTTCTAACCAATGAGTATAAATTTTAGTAAATCTCTCTGGCACAAACTCAACATCTTTATTTAAACCAGCCTTAATTGCCGGTTCTGCCAAAGGCTTCATATCTACAAACCATTGATCCGATATACGAGGTTCAACGATGTTATGGCATCTGTAACATGTTCCAACACTGTGGTCCGTGTCTTCCATCTTTAATATATAACCATTTTCTTCTAACTCTTTTACAAAAGCTTTTCTACAATCAAAACGGTCCATACCATCGTATTTTCCTGCTACTTCATTCATAGTACCATCTTCATTCATACAACTGATTTGTTCTAAATCATGTCGAAGTCCAATTTCAAAGTCATTAGGATCATGGGCAGGAGTTATTTTTAATGCTCCTGTTGCCTTTGTCATATCTGGATATTCATCTGCTATAATAGGAATTTCTCTTCCTACTAGTGGAACTATAACTTTCTTACCTATTAAATGTTTGTATCTTTCATCATCTAGATGTGCAGCTATTGCAACATCTCCGAATATTGTTTCAGGTCTTGTTGTAGCTACAATAAAATATTCATTTGGATTATCAACATATGGATACTTTACGTAATAATATTTGCCTGGTGTATCTTCATGTTCAACTTCTGCATCTGACAATGTAGTATGGCAATCTGGGCACCAGTTAATTATTCTGTTTCCCCTGTATATAAGCTTCTTATTATACAATCTAATAAAAACCTCTTTAACCGCTTCATTGCAGCCTTCATCCATTGTAAATCTCTCTCTTGACCAATCGCATGAGTTTCCAAGTTTTTTAACTTGTTCAACTATTCTGCCACCAAATTCTTCTTTCCACTTCCAAGCTCTGTTAAGAAATTCATCTCTGCCAATTTCTTCTTTTGTTTTGCCTTCTTCTTTTTTTAACCTCTCAACAACTTTAACTTCTGTTGCTATACTAGCATGGTCAGAACCAGGAACCCACAAAGCTTCAAAACCTTGCATTCTTTTCCATCTAATTAATACATCTTGCAACGTCTGATCTAATGCATGACCCATATGAAGCTGTCCTGTAATATTTGGTGGTGGCATTACTATTGTAAATGGCTTTTTATCCTTATTTGGATTTGCACCAAAACAATTTTCCTCCATCCACGCACTGTATATCTTATCTTCAAATTCTTTTGGATTATACTTACTTGGTATATTCGTTGTCATATTCATTCCCTCTCTTATATTTGAACTATATTATTAATAAACTTGTTTCTAAATGGGGTTAGGGCCTTACGCAGTTTCGAATGGGATTAGGGCATACAAAAAGCGAGCTTTCTCCCTTAAAAGGACGAGAAAACCCGCGGTACCACCTAATTTCCATTACGGCTCTTAATTATATAACGGTATAAACCGTTTAATCCTACTACTATTTCAGATTAAATGCTCAAAAGCTACCTTCAATACAAATTTACTTATGAAATCTTTCAGCCTATGAATTTCATTCTCTAAAAAGTTTTTATACTTACTCCTCTTTCTCATAACACTTTAATAAACTATTTAATTATATTTCATAATAATAAAATATAATTAATTTGTCAATAGTTTTTCAAATTAATTTGAATTATATTTTTTCCAATATAATAATATCCATTGGATTTATTCCCATTCATAGTAGTATAAATAATCTCTTGAAATGCTAATTCTTTAAAATCTTTTGTACTTTCTTTAACCCAATCAACGCTATGATGGCGAACAACCGCTCCCTCTGGTAGCTCAAAAACTCCATATTGGTTAAACTTCATAGCAAATTCATTATATCTATTTAAATTTCTTTCATCTGAATTTATTAGAAAGTCATTTATATAAATTATTCCATCAGGCTTTAAAACCCTTTTTATTTCATTTAATAGTTTAAGTTGATCACTATTACTTATAATGCAAGTTAATACTGCAACTAATATGACAGCATCACAACTTGAGTTTGGTAAATCTATTATTGAACTCTTCATTATTCTTAGATCTAGTTCAGGAAACTGCTTCTTACCTTTTTCTATCATCGACTCTGAAAAATCAAGACCCACTAGATTTCTATAACCATTTTCCCACAACTCATTCAATATTCTTCCATACCCACAACCCACATCTAATATGAGTGCATCTTTATTTACATGTTTATCAAACTCTTTATGTTGAAAATTTGTTGTAAATTCTTTCTTGTCAGCTACCTCATTCCAATAATCTTTTTGTTCCATAAGTCTCCCCTAAACATTTAATTGTAAATCATAATAATAAAAATTTACATCATTGTCAATATATTTTAGCAATTAAATATTTTATAAAGATATATATAATCAATACCTTTAGGAATAATTTGGATATTTTCTTGTTAATGTTTATTTATTGTGGTATAATGATACAGTCTATAGTTTATTAAGAAATTTTAAATAATTCAATTGAAGGAGATATCATGACAATTAGAAATTTAATCTACAATTTATTGAGTACGATTAAACAACGCAATAATTTTAACAGCCAAGACCCAGGTGAAACCACACCAAAAAAGCAAAAGAATTTTAAAGTAATATTATTATTCCCAGTTATTATTATTGCTGCATATGTAGTAATGTCTTGTCAGTATACAGTAGAAGAAACAGAACAAGCAGTAGTAACAACGCTTGGTAAAGTATCTAGTGTAGAACCTGCAGGATTGCATTTCAAACTACCTTACCCTATACAAAGCGTAACAAAAGTTGCTGTCAATAAAACACAAAAATTACAAATAGGTTATGCAAGCTCTAATGAATCCGAAAGTTATAAAGAATCAAAATCAGTAGCAGATGAAGCAAAGATGATTACAGGTGATTTTAACATTGTAAATATTGATTTTTTTATCGAATGGAAAATATCCGATCCTGTCAAATTCTTATATAATTCAGATGAACCATCCCAAATTCTTAAAATGATATCACAATCATCAGCAAGAAGTATAATTGGTTCTAAAAATGTAGATGGGGTTCTGACAACAGAAAAATCTATCATTCAGGCAGAAATAAAAGAAAAAATAGTAACTAAGCTAGAAAATTATGATTTAGGTGTACAATTATTAGATGTGAAAATTCAGGACAGTGAACCTCCCACAGCTGAAGTTATAGCAGCATTTAAAAACGTTGAAACAGCAAAACAGGAAAAGGAAACGAGAATAAATGAAGCCTTAGCCTACAAAAACAAAACCCTTCCCGCCGCAGAAAGTCAAGCAGATAAATTAATAAGAGAAGCTGAATCGTTTAGAGAATCAAGAATAAATGCAGCTAAGGGTGAAGTAGCAAAGTTTAATGCTATGTATACAGAATATGCTAAAAATAAAAATATAACTCAAACAAGAATGTATTTAGAAACAATTGAAGAAATATTACCAGGTGTAACTGTATATATTGATTCAACAGAAGGTGGAGTAGAAAAAATGCTTCCTTTAAAAAGTTTTACTGAACCTTCAAAAAACGACGGAGGTGAAAATTAACATGGAACAAACTCAAAAATCAAGCATTGTTGGAAGTTTACTTAAAATATTAATATTAATTTTGTTAGTAGTTACCTTATCAAATACAGCATACTTAGTAAATGAAAATGAATATGCTTATGTTACAAGGTTTTCAAAATTTATTAAAATTCAAAATACGGCAGGTTTACATTTTAAATTGCCTGTCCTAGATAAAGTTGAAAAAATACCACGTTACAGAATGATGTACGACATACCTCCATCAGAAGTGCTAACCGGGGATAAGAAAACCTTAGTGGTAGATAACTTTGCAGTGTGGAGAATAGATGATCCTTATACATTTATGAAAACAGTAAGCAGAATTTCAGAAATGGAAAATAGGATAGATGCAGTAGTATACAACACTGTAAAAAATACATTAGGAACAATGGACCAAACAGATATAATTAATTCAGATAACGGTTCAATAGATGACATAAATATAAAAATAACAGATATAGTTAATGCACAATTAAAAAATTATGGAATATCTACATTAGCAGTTGAAATTAAAAGATTGGACTTACCTACTGATAATGAATCTGCAGTATATAGCAGAATGATATCAGAAAGAACTCAAATGGCAGAAAGTTACAGAGCAGATGGTAATTTAGAAGCGAGCAAAGTTGTAAATGAAACTGATAAGGAAGTTGGAATACTCCTTTCAAAAGCAGAAGCTACAGCAGAAGAGTTAAAAGGACAAGGTGAAAGCGAATATATGAAAATAATAGCAGATGCTTATTCTACTGAAGACAGAGAAAATTACTATGAATTTATAAGAAGTTTAGAAGCTTTAAAAGTAACTATGCAGGGTGAAAAGACTATTTTTCTACCAGCAGATAGCTTTATAGTTAAAGTATTAAACCGAAATTAAAAACTCTAATTTTGAATCAAAAAATGACAGTTTAACTTTATAGCTGTCATTTTTAATTCAAATACTAAATAGGTAAAATAGTTATGATGTATCCTCCAGCTATCAAACTAATAAAATTTGCTGTTAAAACATATAGTACTTTTCTTAGGCGACTGTGCTCTTTACATAACATTAAAAATGCAATAATTTCAGCTATAAAAACAAAAATCTCACCAAATATTAATCCGAAAATAATATAGCTCTGCATTGGCATAAATCCATTTAACCAAATATTTAAAATACCTTGTGTAACTAAGTTAATTATTAGAAAAGCTATCCATGATTTTTTATCTTTAAATCTAAATGCCAAAAATATTATAGCTTCAATTGCAAGAGTTAATAATATTCGCATTAAAACTAAAAATGCAGATCTTGATTTAAGCCTCCCATTTGTTAGAGTATGTTTTTTTAAATCCAACGTAAATATATTATTATAATTTTTTAAAGGCTTATCTAGTTTTATTTCAAAGGTTTCCTCACCAGTATTGACAATCAACGTGTAGTTATTTAATTCTCTCATTTGACTCGTATAAAATGCATAATAATTTTCTATTAATTTACTAGTTTCTCGTGGTTTATGTATTTTATCTTCTGAAGAAATGCTTATTTCAAGATCATTGGGGGCATTTGGTACTATAATCAGTATTGACGGGGGTTCTGCTGAATTTGCATAACATGGAACATTCAATAGGAAAAGTACAAATAACATAAAAACTATTCCTCTAATTGCAAATCTTATTTTTCTCAAAATTACACATCCTTTCTTGCTATAAAATGTTATAACTATCTTTTTATAATCATATTTCATTATTTAACTTATCCAAGATTCACCTATTTTAATTATTTTCCATTCACCCTTTATACATTTCATTATTAAATTGTTATAACCGATTGCACCAAGACCAGAACGCCATTTAGATACATTCATCTTTATAGTATTATTCTTCATAGATTCATCTTCAATTTTAAACAATATTCCTTCTTTAAAATAAAGATCTTGGATGTATCCTTGTTCTTCAAGCTCCTTATAAGTCATATCAAGAACTATTAATCCGTATCCCTCAAGTTGCTTTAGCAGTTCTACCTTTGTATCCTCCGTTAAATTTACCATTGATGAGGTATCAATAGCAATATATTTTATGTCATTATTAAGTCCTTTATCTTCATTATATAATTTATCAATTATAATTTTATAAGCGTCTACCACATCTGGAACAATATCTTTTGTACAGCTTGAAGCAAATACCAATAAGGCAACAATGGGTATTAGTAATATTTTCTTCATATTAACCTCCGTATAAATAATTAATATATTAGACGTTATATGATAGTAAATTGTTCCATCCTTTAATGTTTTATAATTTCATTAAAAGCTTATGCCAAATTTACAACAAAAATGCGTAGGGAACTTCACACTGTAAAGTTCCCTACGCATTCTATTTGAAAATATTTATATTCTAGAATATTATCATTCCTACGATTGCTGCCATTATAATAGATAATATAGTTCTTTCAACCCATATAATAACTAACTCTTTAACTGAAACAGGTATTTCTGTTGATAATATACAAGGAATTGATGCTGAGAAAAATAGTATTGATGATACTGAACATACTCCTACTACATACTTTGAAAGTATTGGAGCATTTGCTATAATTCCTGCTGGAAGGAACATTTCTGCTATTCCTACAGCTAAAGCCTTTGCTGTAAGCATAGCTTCAGGCAATTGCATCAGTGCTGTAAATGGATAGAATATATATCCTATAATATCAAATACTGGAGTATAAGTAGCCAGCAATAAACCCAATAAACCAATAGACATAATAGTAGGTAATATATTACTTACCATATTAATACCGTCTTTCAAGTTGACCCATATATTATTCATAATACTTCCTGAATTACGAGATACTCTCATAGCTTCATTCCACGCGACATTTAGGCGGTTTTCCGTTACTATTACTTCTGGATCACCACTTCCTGTAACATATTCGTCACTTTTTTTGCTAATTGGATATATACGTACTGTAATAGCAGTAGCTATAAATGTAATAATTAGTGTTGACCAAAAATATAAATTCCAGTTTTCCATAAGTCCTAATGTTTTAGCAACTATTATCATAAATGTTGCAGATACTGTTGAAAATCCTGTTGCTATTATTATTGCTTCCTTTTTAGTATATTTGCCTTCTAAATATACTCTATTTGTTATTAATAACCCTAATGAGTAACTTCCTACAAACGATGCAACTGCATCTATTGCAGATCTACCTGGTGTTTTCCAAATTGGTCTCATTACAGGTTGCATAAGCACTCCTGTAAATTCCATTAACCCATATCCAATTAAAAACGAGAGGAAAACTGCACCTACAGGTATTAATAACCCCAAAGGTATAACTAATTTATTAAATAAAAACGGAAATAAATCTGGTGCGTATAGAAACTCTGGACCAAGGTTAAATACAAACATAAATCCTGTAATAATACCTAAAACCTTAAATACTGAAAATACTATTTCTACTGCATTTTTGTTCCATGTTTTCTTTATGAATGGTTTTATTCCACCATAAACTATTATTGCTAAAGCAATAAAAGCTGTCAATCCCCCTAGGGATTGTTTCAATACTGTTACGATATGGTCTAAAGGTATTGACTTTTTACCATCAAAAGTAACTGTTATAAAAAACATAAATATTCCTATTGCACTACATAATAAAAACTTTAACTTGTCCTTTGTACTAAATATTTGTTTTTCTGTATTCATTTTTACCTCCTACAATATAATTTTCAAATCTAAACATATAATAACATATTTATATTGTAAACGTTGTTTTTACATAGTATTTATAATTAATATTCATCGTTTGTTCATAAATATATATAAAATATACATAAAACTATTTTAATTTTTTCTTACCTTTGTGATATAATAAATACACAAATTTAACAAAGACAAGTGTCTTTGTCTGATATGTATTTATTGTATCAGTGTAAAACAAGATGATTAGCGGTTTGTACTTATGATATAATGATAAATGTTAGTATTTAAAATTGTAATAACTTTAAAAAATATATGAGGTTAAATTATGAAACTTAAAAACAAGATTACCTTATCCATTTGTATTATTGTAATAATATCATTAATTATAATGTGTGCTTCTATTTATTCAAAATCTGCATCTATACTAAATAATGAATCTACAAAATTTACAGAAGTACAAATACTAAGGGCTCAAGAAAAAATAGATCTAATGGTAAAAAAAGTCCAAGTTGAAACATTGGCATTTTCAAGAGATGAACATGTTCATAAGTTTTTTAACAAAACAGAAGATACTGATGAAACCAATAAATATTTGGTAGAAACTATGGAAAAAATGAATTTAGATAATAATTATTATAAAGATTTATTTATAGTTGATCGTGATGGAATAATAATTGCTTCCACAATGCCAAATGCCATGTATGTAGACTTATCAAGTAGAAAATATATACAAGATGGTTTTAATTATAAAAAAACTGCAACTAGTGATATATTACTTGCACTATCTGATAGAACTAATATTGTAAATACTGTTCATCCTATATACGGTAAAGATGGTAAAATTTTAGGTTTGTTTGGTATAGCTATAAAAGCTGAAAATTTTGTTTATTTCGTTAATGATTATGAAATTGGTGAATCAGGATACTTTGTTATTATAGATTCTAATGGTTACATTCTATCACATAAAGATCCAAGTATGATACAAAAACTAGCATCGGATACCTTAACAGGTTTTAAAAACATAGATTACAAAAAAGATGCTGTCTACAAATACTATGATGATGGCTATTTGTATTCATATAAGAAGATGAATAGTAACAACTGGATATTACTTACAATTATGCCTAAGGATGAACTAATGGCTAAGTCTATCAGTTTATTGAGATATGTTGTATTTTATGGAATAATAATCTCAGGATGTGCAATTTTTATTAGTATTTTTATGTCAAATAAAATATCATCCCCTATAATCCACATTAATAACTATATTAATAGTGCAAAAAACAGTAATGAGATTTTTGAAAATGCTATTGATAAAACAATAGTTAATGTAAAAGGTGTTTCAAATTTAGATACATATGAAAATTACAACAATTTTGATTCTTTTATTAATACCGTAAAAAATAAAGTTGATAAGGATTTAAATTTCTTTGAGAAAGATGCAGAATTGCTAATTAAGAAATCAGAATTCCTAAAAAACTCTTTAGAAATGAAAACATATTTAACTTCTAAATTCCTATCAACCCTATCTCATGACATAAGAACATCACTAACATTAATCAAAGGATATGCAAAGGGATTATTATCAGGGTTAATAGTTGAAGAAGATGCAAAAACAAGGTTTCTTCAAGAAATATACAACAGTGCAGAAACTTTAGAGAAAATTTCATATGATGTTTTAGATTCTACATATGAAGCTCAATATATTCAACAATTAAAACTAGAGCACATTAATTCTATTGAATTCTGTAAATATTTGTTTGATTCTGCAAAAGATTATATAGAAAATTCTGATAGAATCTTTTACGGTGAATATAACTGTGATGAATGCATACTAGATATAGACAAGGTTAAAATTATTAGAGTGTGGCAAAATTTAGTTAATAATGCGGTAAAATACAGTGATAAATATACAACTATCAAAGTTACAATAGAAAGTGAAGACAACAAAGTTTTATTTAAAATTAAAGATAATGGAGTCGGTATAAAAGAAAATGATAAGGATTATATTTTTGATATGTTTTATAAGTCAAACTTATCTGAACCAAACAGCTACGGATTGGGTCTATATGTATCTAAACTAATTTTAGAATCACATAATTCAACTTTACAATTTGAATCAACACTAAACAAAGGAAGTACCTTTTGGTTTTACATTAACAAATCATAGTATAAATAAAATGCTAGGCAGTGCCTAGCATTTATTTATACTTAAATTCAGCTTCAAACATATAACCAACTCCACGAATTGACTTTATATATTTTTCACCACTTCCTATATCTTCAAGTTTCATCCTTATTCTTTTTACATATGTATTCACTATATTTTCATCGTATAAATCGCTTTGCCATACATCATTTAAAATTTTTTGTCTTGATATGGCTACAAATGCATTATCAATTAAATATACAAGCAACCTAAACTCTGTATTCGATAGATTTATCTCATTTTCACCTTTAGTCACTCTATATGCGTTTCGAAAAATTTTAATATCATCAAATTCTATTGGCGTTTCAATAGTTCTAGATGCATTAAAACGCTCAACCCTGCTAATATGTGCTTTAATCCTTGCTAGAAGTTCTAATGGGTCGAATGGTTTAACTACATAATCATCAGCTCCAACCCCTAAAGCCTTTATTTTATCAAAGGATGTTGCATTCGCGCTCAACATAATTATAGGTACATTAGCATTTTCTCTAATTTTTTGACAAACTTCTATACCATCCATATCATCCATATTTATATCCAACACAACTAAATCTACAGATTCATCAAAAAATGCTAGTGCATCTCTTCCATTATATGCACAAACAGTTTTAAATTCATATAGCTTCATATACTCAACGAGCATTTTTACAACCCTTTTATCATCATCAACAATAAGTATTTTTTTTGAAGGATTCAACACATCACCCCATTATATCTACATTATAATATTAACTATTTATATTATAATGTAGATATTGATTATTTGCAAACTAAAAAATAGTGCTTTGGCAACTAACAGCAATATATTATATTTTTACGCCATAAAATTACATTGACAGTATTAAAGAGCTGTACTATACTTATATTAAAATAACATCTTCGATGTTGGTGCACGTGAAAGGAAACTGAGCGTGATAATAGGGAATTAGGTTAAAATCCTAAACAGTCCTGCTGCCGTAAAGAGAGAGCAGTTTTTAAAGCATAAGCAAACCACTGGACAAAATCTGGGAAGGTTAAAAACTTGCTAAGACCTCTAAGTCGGAAAACCTGCCAACGTTATTTGCGTAAAAAACCGCAAATGCTATGCTTTACAGCGATAAAAGCGATAGTTTGATTAATAATTCTTTGGTAATCGTGTAATAAAATATATTCCAAAGTTTGGTTTGTGGTTATTTACGTTTCGGCTAAATCGAGACGTTTTTTTTATTATAAAAATCTTTTATCTAAACGGAGGAATACAATGAAGAAAATTATTTCAATGTCACTTGCATTGCTAATGATAGTATCTATTATAACTGGTTGTACATCAACCCAATCTAAAGAAACACCACCAATCAATCCTACAGGACATACTATAACATTGCCATCAGAGGATAGAGCTGGAAATGAAATTACTATTCCAGAAGAAATTAAATCAATAATATCAATGTCACCATCTATTACTGAAGTATTAGTAGAGTTAGGATTTGGAGACAAAATTATAGCGGTCGATACATATTCAGAAGATATATCAGGTTTACCTGATGGTATTCCCAGCTTTGATATGATGACGCCAGATGCTGAAAAGCTTGTTGCTTTAAACCCTGACATTGTTCTTGCAACTGGAATGAGTATGAGTAAAGGTACTGATCCATTTAAACCTATTAGAGATATGGGTATTTGCCTAGCATATATACCTTCCAGCGATAGCATACAAGGAATTTATGATGATATAATGTTTATTTCAGATACAATGCAAGTTTCTAAAAAAGGTCAAGAAATTGTAGATAATATGAAAACTAAAATTGAAGAAATAAAGAAAGTCTCTGATACAATTACTGAAAAGAAAACTGTATACTTTGAAATAAGCGCGCAACCAAACTTATATAGCTTTGGTAAAGGTGTATTTTTAAATGAAATGATTGAAATAATTGGTGCTAAAAACGTATTAATCGATCAAGAAAGCTGGATCGCTGTATCTGATGAAGCTATTGTTGCTGCAAATCCAGATGTTATAATTACAAATGTTGATTATATTGAAAATGCCGTAGAAGAAATCAAATCCCGTAATGGATGGGAAAATGTAACTGCAATTAAAAATGATGATGTTTACTATGTAGATAAGGATGCGAGTTCTTTATCTAACCACAACATTATCAAAGCATTAGATCAGATGGCAAAAGATATTTACCCAGATAAGTATCAATAAAATGAGTACAAAAACAAAAATTTTTATTTCTATATGTATATGTACAATTGTTTTGCTCTTTGGTATCGGCATTGGGAGCATCTATGTACCACCATTGGATATACTTAAAATATTGTTAAATAAATTATTTTCTACACCACTACCTAGCCATATACCTAGCACCTCCGCATCAATACTATGGAACTTAAGGTTTCCTAGAACTCTTTTAGCGTTTATTGTAGGTGGAGCTTTGGCTGTTAGTGGAACTGTAATGCAATCAGTATTGAAAAATCCTTTAGCCTCATCATATACCCTAGGTGTATCATCAGGAGCTTCAGTAGGTGCTGGGTTTGTTATAATTACAGGATTTAATATACCACTACTAGGCATGTTTACTCTACCCTTAGTAGGATTATCATTTGGTCTATTAACTGTTTTTCTTGCAGTAAGCTTTACATCACGTATAGATAAAAATATGGAAAACAACACAATTATATTGGTAGGTATGGTTTTTTCTTTGTTTATCAATGCTGTTTTAACATTAATGACAGCTATGTCGAAGGAGCATCTTGAACAAATAGCACTTTGGCAGATGGGTAGCTTTGCATTAAAGGAGTGGGCAAATATATTTGTATTATTCCCCATTGTTTTATTAGGAGTATTACTATTAATGCGTTATTCTAAAGAATTAGATATAATGACTTTTGGCGAAGAACAAGCACGAGCAATTGGTGTGGATATTCAAAAAATAAAATGGCTCCTGTTGGGTATATCAGCAGCATTAACAGGTAGTGCTATCTCATTTGTTGGAGTTATTGGATTTATAGATTTGATTGCACCACATGTAGTAAGAAAGATATTTGGTTCATCACACAAGATTGTAATACCAATGTCAATGCTTTTTGGTGGCGCCTTTATGATTATAGCAGACCTAGTGGCCGCGTACCATCGTATCTCCATCAGAACTTCCAGTTGGTTCAATAACCGCTTTAATCGGAGCACCATTCTTTGTATATGTATATTTTTCAAGAAGGAAGGCTGTGTAATATGCTAACATTAAATAATGTATCTGCCGGCTATGGTGGAGTTGATGTCTTAACAAATATTTCTCTATCAGTAAAAGAAGGAGAGAATTTATGCATACTAGGCCCTAATGGATGTGGAAAAACTACTCTAGTAAAAGCTATAGCAGGATTGATTCCAAGCAAAGGGGCAATTCAAATTGATGGTAAAAGTATTTCTAAAATGAAAAGACATGAAATTGCTAGAAAAATTGCAGTAATGAGCCAAATATCTTCTATTTATTTCTCATATACTGTTTTTGAAACAGTTCTACTTGGCAGATATCTTCATATGAAAGGTAATGCATTAAAAGAGCCTTCTTTTAATGACAAATTATATACTGCTGAATGTTTAAAAGCTGTAGGAATGTACGAACTTCGTGACAGGCAAATAACTACATTATCAGGTGGACAGCTACAAAGAGTTTATCTAGCTAGAACATTAGCTCAAGAACCAAGTATTATACTATTAGATGAACCAACCAATCATCTGGATCTAAAAAATCAAGCAGAACTAATTGATTATCTCAAGGAGTGGTCAAAAATAGATGGTCATAGTGTAATTGGTGTACTCCATGATATTAATCTAGCTATGAGATTGGCAGACAATGTATTAGTTTTAGATAATGGTAAAACTGCTGCATTTGGAAAAGCAGATGAAGTAATTACATCAAATCTGTTGAATAAAGTATACGATATGGATGTCGTTGGATTTATGAATGATTCATTGAAAATGTGGGAAAATTTCCTACCTACACCATATAATCAAATAACAAAATTGAGAAAAATCAAGTAAAAATAAATTCAATGGGAGATAGCCCCCATTGAATTTATTTATTTCATCAGTTCATTAATAATATCACTTGTAGTATTAGTAATCTCTTTATATCTCCTAATTGTAGCATTAAACGCCTCGTCAAATACTGCAGGCAATTTTTCTTTATATACCTTTACACCCTCATACGTGATGCCACCTTTTGTTGATACTCTATTTATAGTTTCTTCAAAACTTAATTTTCTTTCAAGAAGTAATCTAGGTGCACCAGCAAGTGAAACTAGTAACAAATATTCAAGTTCTTCATCACTAATATGCTTAGTGTGCTTTGAAGCTGCTTTTACAAACTCAGACATTATTTCAGCAAAGAAGCCTGGAAAACTAGCAGTTAAATTTTGGGTTAAATTAATATCTTCTTCCTCTAATACTTTAACTTCACTAATGCTACCTAGCAAATATTCAAAGAATTTGCTATCTTCTTCCGTAACAAATTCATTGTGGTAAGCAAGTGTAACTCCACCTTTAACCATAGAAATTAATGTTGGCATAAAAATAGTTATCTTTCCATTGTGCATTTTATTCAAATCATTATGAGAAATCATCGATGTTGATACTAAAATATAACTGTCTTTATTTAGAAATGGCCTAATATCTAAAAGTACTGCTGGTATATTAACCGGCTCAGCACACACGAAAATCTTATTACATTTTTTTGCTATTTCAGCATTGTTCTCACAAATATTTAATGATGGATATTCTTTAATATAATTATCTAATTTTTCCTTTGAACGATTTGCAATATATACATCTTCTTCTTTTAATACGTTTAGTTTTAAAAATTGGTTCAACAACATAGACCCAACGTTTCCAAGTCCTATAATTCCTACATTATTATTCATTTTTTCTCCTATTAATATAAAATTCGCAGTTTCGTTCACCAATTTATTTGTTCGCTATCGCTCACATAAATTCGAACTAATTGCGGTTGACCTACCTCCGCTTTTATCTCCCTTATGGTCGAAAAAGCGGGTTTACATAAAAAAAACCACCTCAACAAAGAGGCGGATATCCGCGGTACCACTCTAATTATTGTACTAAAAAAAATACAATATCTCATTAAAAATAACGGTTTTTGCCGTTTAGGTTGCAACCCCTAAATGCTCCAAGGTGGGTTCAATTTATATTGGGTCGAAAGCTTCTCACCAATTGCCTTCTCTCTTGAGACCATATAAATTTACTAATCCTCTTCGTAACAAATATATATTAAACGTAATAATACACTAACAAAAAGTTTTTGTCAACTATAAATAATGCTAATTTTAGCAAATTTTATAATTATTTAATTTTTTTCATAAATTTCTTTAACAACAATAAAATCCATACCATTGAAACGACAATAAATACAATAAAATTAAATATATTACTTTCTATAACAAATTTAGAAATCCAGAAAGAAGGAAATAAGAAAAAAATTATTTGAATTTTTTCCGAAATCATAAATGGTGCAATAATACCAATGGTTAATATATTTGATAACTTCATAACTGCCAGCCCTTCAACTTTATTAGTGGACATGGAAACTACAATCATCGACATAATAAAACCAAATATAGATGCCATAATAGAAATTATTGCTATCATACTATAGGAAGGTTTTGTTAAAGAAAATGCAAATAAAGCAACTATTGACATGAAAAATGATGAAATCATAGGAAACACTAATCTCGAAACTAAATATCCACTTTTGCCAATAGGCGTAATTGCCAAATAACTTGTAATTCCGTCATCTATTTCACCAAGTATAACCATAGCTGACACAAAACTTAACATTACAGCCGTAAGAACTGCTAAAAACAAATCAAACATCAGATAGTATGGTAACAGTATTACTTTATCAAAGTGCTCAATCAACAAATTTTCTGCAAAAGGTATACAAAATCGAATAAACAAACCAAATAGCAAAGGTGAAATGCATGCTAAAAACAGCATAGCATCCTTAGCAATTTGATGTATAAGTTGCCTAAATGAGATTAATAACTTTCTAACAGTCATAATATTCATCATAATTTAATTCCCCCCACACTTTGAAACATTCTTTTAATGTATTTTTGCGTAATCAAGTACAGTAAAACAATCCATGCAGATAAAATAAGTACTAGTATTAACATATACTGACTGTTTCCACTTATAAGTCTAATTATTATACATCCAGGATGTATTAGCATAAATATTTTATCATAGCCAAATAGATACCACAAAGGAGGTAAAAAACCGATTATTTCTATTGGAACCGTTGCTACAAAAAATTGATTTAAGCTAGATATATTTGAAGCCACAATTAATCCCAAAAGTGTGAAAAATACAGAGCCTAAAATCGTCCCAGAAACTACTGCTAGTAATTAGTTTCATTTGCAGATAAAGCAATTATTACACCTACGATTGTAGAGATTAAAACTAAAGAAATTACTTTGAAAAAATATATTCTCGAACTTTCACAGGTGATACTGCAATAGAATTCACTACTCTTTCACTCTTCTCTAGTAGTACTATTGCTCCCATAAAAAACAGTCCCATAGCAGCTGGGTCAGAAAAAATCATAATAGTTGCTGCTTTTTCCCTCCATGATTGAGGTAAAACAAAATTAATGAGACATATAAAACTGTTAAAACCATATATACAAAATAAAATCCATATTTAATTTGAAATTTAATATCCCCTATAATTAGATTCTTTGTTCTCATTGGAGCACTCTCCCTGTAATGTCCATAAAAATATCGTTTAATGTCGGTTCACTGCTGTGAATTGATATAATCTTATTTTTACTCAAAAGTTCCTGTAACTTCTTGTCCTCGTTGGTATTGCTCAAAAGACATTCTCTCGTTTGTTCTTTACCTTCAATATAGGTATATTTAATCTTTGTCGCACCCTTTGACATAATTAACTTGTGTGGCGTATCCAAAGCTTTTAGCTTTCATCAACTATAAATGCCACTCTATCACATAATTCTGTTGCATCTACCATATTGTGAGTTGTTAGAATAATAGTCTTTCCTTTTGCTCTTTCTTCAAGGATAATATTTTTCATATCTTTGCTATTGTTTGGATCTAATCCACTTGTAGGCTCATCTAAAATAAAATATCTGGATTATGTTGCAAAGCTTTAATGAAATTTAGCCTTGATTTCATGCCCTTAGAATAATCAGATACTCTTTTATCTCCATCATTTTGGAGCCCTACCATCTCTAACAATTCTTCAATTTCACGTAATTGTCTAGAATATAAAGAGCCAAAAAATGAAGATTTTGCCTACCAGTTAATTTCTCATATAAACTTGGAAATTCAAAATCAACTCCGATATTCTCATAAAAATTATTACTATAATTTTTACTTTCTATACCATTAACAATTGAATTTCCTTTGTATGTCTTTATTAACCCCGTTAAAATTTTTTGCAAAGTACTTTTACCTGCTCCTGATGGACCTAAGAAACCAAAAATTTCTCCTTTATATACTTTAAAATTTATATTTTCAATAAATTTACTTTTCGAATAGCTAAATGACAAATTATCAACCTGTATCATATTATTCCTCCATTAATATCGTTACTAAACCACTTATCAATAATTTTAATGAACTGTCAAATACAACTTCACCGATTTCACGCTTGTGTAACATTGTTAAGAATATACCTCGCATTGCTCCACTAAATGATTCTATGTTCTTATCACTTGCTTGAGGAATAGATAATATAAGTTGTTCCATAAGATTATTATCATGAACAAAATGCTCCTCTACCACTTCATTAGGAAGTTTCCTCATTAATAATTCCAATTCGCCATTTGTCATTATTTTTAACAAACAAGTATTATCTACTTTTTTAAAAATTTGGAATAATAAATAGTTAATTGTTCACAACTAAAATTTCCTTGAAAGATTCTACGTCTCTTAAAAACTGAGATTGTATTTCATTATGCAAATCAATTATAACATCATAAAGTAATAATTCTTTTGAATCATAAAACAAATAAAATGTGCCCTTAGGTATGTTGACTCGCCTTACAAGCTCATCTACTGTTGTTTTTTTCACACCGTATACGTTTAAGCATGATATAGCCTCTTCTTTTAATTTTTTATAATATGCTCTCTTTCTTTATCTGAATATGATTTTGGCATCGTACACACCTCTTTTTTACTATTTGACTAATTTTAATTTTATAGTCATTATAACAAGTTTATTAATCACTGTCAACGAAAACTATATTTTTATTTTTATCAACTGTTACTATTAATATTATCTTTAGCAAAATTGGGTATAATGTTATATATAAAGCATAAAAAGGAGATTAAAGTGAAAAAATTAATTATTATACTTATAATTATGATTATGTTTCTAACATCCTGTGACAAACCTAAAAATAACGAACCTAATTTACAACCTAATGAAGGTTCGGATAATACAGTTATAGAATCAACAGAACTTTCAATTAAGGATTATTTCCCATTTATAGAAAATGCAAAATATGAGTATACTGGCGAAGGAAATGAGTATGCTACATATACAATTTTACTGATTATATAAAAGGTGACCGAATTCAAACAAGATCAAATAATGGTGGAACGGAAATAGTTAAAGTTTTAGAAAATAAAAATGGTCAACTGAAAGTACTGCTAGACAGGGCCGAAACATATTTTAGGGAAGATTTCACTAATGTTAAAAACAATAATGGAGAAATATTATTAAAGGAACCTATAAAGGTTGGAACAAGTTGGAACAAAGATGAAAATACAAAAATATCTATAACTAATATTGATGTAGATATTACGATTCCATTAGGAACATTTAAAGCCTTGGAGGTTACAACAGAAGGAAAAGACTACACGATAACTGATTATTACGCAAAAGATATTGGATTAATTAAAACAATCAACGCTGGCAATGATTATGAAGTTTCATCAACATTAAGTAAAATAGAAAATGATATACCTTTAGTGCAAACTATAAATCTCTATTATCCTAATATGGAGGAAAGCATTCTTAACTCTACTAAAGTTGACATATCATTTAAGACAAACGATAATGTCAAAGATGTTATAGAAAATGCTATTAAAAATATTTCAACTCAAAATCAGGTTTTAACACCTAATGTAAAATTAATAAACTGTATCTTGTGATGATGGCATTGTTCATATAGATTTTTCTAAAGAACTAATTAGTGAAATGAATGCTGGAGCATACTATGAATCTATGATTTTGCAAAGTATAACGAATACACTTGGTATGTATTATGGAATAGAAAAAATATATATTACTGTAGATGGCAACCCTTATGAATCTGGGCATATTCAAAAAAACGAAGGAGAACCATTTACAATAAATTTTGAAAATGTAAAACCAATTGAGTAAATTAAATAAACAAAATAATAAAGAGGGCAGAATCCAGCCCTCTTTATTATTTTATATTACATATTCTCCTAAGTTTATAATCTTGGTTTTTCTTTTAACTTCTACGGCTGGGATGCCCACCATGGTCGAATTTGGATTAGTGTCATGTAAAACTACTGAATTCGCGCCAATTTTTGTTCCTGATGCAATATAAATATTGCCTAATATTTTTGCTGAAGCACCAATTGTTACATTATCACCTACTGTAGGATGTCTTTTCCCTTTTTCGTTTCCTGTTCCTCCTAATGTTACACCATGAAACATTGTAACATTATCTCCTATTACAGCAGTTTCTCCTATAACAACTCCCATACCATGATCTATAAATAAACCTTTACCAATAGTTGCTCCTGGATGAATTTCTATGCCTGACTTATGTCTAGCTATATTAGATATTGCCCTAGCTAAAAAGAAATGCTTCTTTTTATACAATTTATTTGCTATTCTATAAGCTATTAGTGCCTTCATATGAGGGTATAAAAGGAAAATTTCCAATCTATTTCTTGCTGCTGGATCTCTGTCAAAAACGGAATCTATATCATTTATTATTGACTTTACAATTTTATCATTATTTACCTCCAATTTGCATAATTTAAGTTATTTAAATAAAATTCAAACTCTATATTTAATAACTAAACAAACAAAACACAGACCTTACAACCATTATTTTTTAGTTAGTTGTAATTTAATACAGACATATATTTTTCTCCACCGTCAGGTGATATAGTCAATATTTTTTTGTTAGACCCATATTTCTGTGCAAGCTTTCTAGCTGAAGCTACATTAGCACCCGTAGATATACCTACTAATATACCTGTCTTAGCTGAAACTTCTATTGCAGCATCCTCTGCTTCCTCATCTGTTATAGTAATAATTTCATCGACATTATCACCATTATATATTCCAGTATAAACCCAGCACCTATTCCTTGTATTCTATGAGGCGATGCAGTTCCACCTGATAAAACTGGTGATTTCTGAGGTTCTACTCAGCTACTATAATCTTTTTATTAAATTCTTTCAGTTTCCTCGACACTCCTACAAGAGTTCCTCCTGTGCCTACAGCTGCTGTAAATATATCTAAGTCATTAAGCTGCATTATTATTTCTTCTGCTGTCGTCATATAATGAAATTCCGGATTTGCCAGATTATTAAATTGATCAGGCATGAAATATTTTTTATCCTCTTTAACCATTTCTCCTGCCCTCTTTATAGCTCCTGTCATTCCTAATTTTCCTTCTGTTAATATCAAAGTCGCACCATAAGAAGCTATTAACTTACGTCTTTCAACGCTCATTGTTTCAGGCATGGTTATAATTACATTATATCCTTTAATCTCCCTATTAATGCCAATCCAATTCCTGTATTACCACTAGTGGGTTCAATTATTATACTATCTTTTTTTAAATAACCTTTATTTTCTGCATCAAGTATCATTCCCAGTGATGTTCTATCCTTGATACTTCCACCAGGATTAAATTTCTCCATTTTTATATAAATATTCTCATTTGGTAGTTTTACTATGGGAGTATTTCCTATTAATTTTAATGCATTATGATTTTCCATAAATTTTACCATCCTTTATTTTATTTATTAACCACTAAACAAGAAAATAACATTAAATACAAAAAATCCGTCTCTAAAAACTATTAGAGACGGATAATAATCCGCGGTTCCACTCTTATTGACAATAAATGTCCTCTTAAAAGCACTATCATGCTCTCTTATTGTAACGGATAAGCTCCGCAGCAGCCTACTTAAATATTTCGGTGCTGTACTCAAAAGGGCACTTCATATATATTTCCAATAAGTATCCTTTCAGCCTTGAGATACTCTCTCTAAAAATTCTATATATATTACTTTCCTTCATCATGGTATTTCCTACTGTTTTAGTTGGGTTTAATTTCTTTTATTATATTATATGAATTTCAAAAAAGCAACTACTTTTTTGAAATTATTTTATTTTTTTTATTAACTATCAAAAAATATATACCTATTCCTACTCCACCTAAAAAATCCATTATCAAATCCCACATAGTGTCAGAAACTCCTGTTCCGTTAGATAATTGTGTATCAAGGTTAAATAATAAATCAATAGTAAATTCATATATTTCCCAAATTAAACCTCCAATACATGCTATTCCAACAACAAAGAGAAATCTTATAAATTTTGTTATTTTAAGTTTTTCTGCATTCTCATTAAGTATAAAGTTTCCTATAAGGCCTAGTATTATACCTGATAAAATATGCATCAATAAATCCCACCACTCGATTTTATCATAGAAATCCAACATACTTCCCATTACAAGGCTAAATATGCAGTATATATATATAGTTGCAGTAATAATTGAATTTATTCTAAAAATTTTATAGTTTATGTAATCAACTAAAAATGTTGCAACTAAAACTATTAAGCCACCTGCTGTTCCTACCCAATGACTTATAAGTACAGTGTAAACAAGAGCTCCTATAACAGAAATTCTAAGCAACCATTTTGCATATAAATCTATTTTTTGCATATTACCTCCAAAATTAGTCTGCTTATCTTTGCTTATCTTTGAATTACTTCCTTCTATATGAATTAACGCTTATCATTATAGTATAGTACTATTTTCAAATTTTATTAATAAAATACCCCAGAATAATGAGAGGGATTATATCTGGGGTATGTCAGTGTATAACATTTATATACTTTTTATTAAAATAAATTAATTAAATGCTTGCTCTGTTCTATCTATTATTTCATCCTGCAAGGCCCTTTCAAGATTATTAAAATGATCTGAATATCCAGCAACCCTTACTATTAAATCCTTATATTCATCAGGATTTTTTTGTGCATCTAAAAGAACTTCTCTATCTATGACATTAAACTGAATATGGTGACCCATCATTTTAAAGTATGCCCTAATCAATGAAGTTACGTTTACAAGTCCTTCTTCTCCAGCAATTGATGATGGAGTAAATTTTTGATTTAAGAGCGTTCCACCAGTTGAAGTATGGTCCATTTTTGCACAAGATTTAATAACTGCTGTAGGTCCATTAGTATCTGCACCCTTTTCAGGTGAAATACCATCAGTAACTGGTTTTTCTTTTAATCTACCATTAGCAGATGCAGTCATTACAGACCCGAAGTATATATGGCACGTTGTAGGTAACATGTCTATCTGATAAGTTCCTCCACAAACTGCCTTTCTACCCCTTATTCTATCTCTAACATTAGTGAAAATATCTAGCATAATATCATCAGCATAATCTTCATCGTTTCCATATTTAGGAGTATGGTTTAATACAAGATTTTTTGTCATTTCATGTCCTATGAAATTTGCATCAATTGCATCTAGCATTTCCTTCATTGAAAATCTTTTTTGATCAAATATATTGTACTTAATAGCTGCTAAACAATCTGTTATTGTTCCTATTCCAACTACTTGAATATATCTTGTATTGTACTTTGCACCACCAGCATTGTAGTCTCTTCCACTTTCTTTACAACCATCTGTTATTACTGACATAAATGTTGACGGCATATATTTTGCAAATATTTTCTCTATAACATTGTTTCCTCTAATTTTAACATTCACAAAATATTCCAGTTGTTTAAAAAACGCTTCTTTTAATTCATCATAAGATTTAAAATCTTCTGGATTTCCAGTTTTTAAACCAATAGTTTTCTTGGTGTAATGGTCATATCCATTATTTAATGTAATTTCAAATATCTTTGGTACATTTAAATACCCTGTTAAAACCATATGCTTCCCTACCATGGCATCCTGTTTCTACACATCCGCTTGAACCACCAAACCTTGCATCTTCAAGTGATTTGCCCGCATTGAGAAGCTCCTGAATCAATTCCTCAGTGTTGTAAAATGCTGGTTGACCCCAACCTTTTCTTGAAATTTCAACAGCCCTTTTAACGAAATCATCTGGATTTTTTTCACTTACCTGTACGTTAGAACTTGGTTGCAAAAGTTTCATTTCGTCCATTGTGTCTAAAATAATATACGATACTTCATTAACCCCATTTTCACCTGTAATAGGATCTATACCACCAGTATTTATATTTGCAAAATCTGTATATGTTGCACTTTCCTTTAGCGTTATACCTACTTTTGGAGGCGCAGGCTGATTATTAAATTTAATCCAGAAACATTCAAGAAGTTCTCTTGCTTTATCATAGTTCATACTACCATCTGCAACTTCTTTTTTATAAAACGGATACAAGTATTGATCTATTTTTCCTGGTGAAAATGCATCCCAAGTATTTAACTCAGTAGTTATTCCTATGTGTACAAACCAATACATTTGTAATGCTTGTGCAAATGTTTCAGGTTTATTTGCAGGCACAACATCACAATTTCCTGCAATCCATAAAAGTTCTTCTCTTCTTTGTGGGTTTTTTTCCTTCTCAGCTAGTTCTCTCGCATATGCTGCATATCTTTGACCATATATCATTATCGCATCACAAGAAATCGCCATACCTTCTAACTGTGCTTTTTTATCATACGCATCTTTATCATTTAAAAAATCTAATTTTTCAATTTCTTCTTCTATCTCTTTTTTAAAGTCAAGAAATCCTTTTTGATAAATTTTTCCATCTGCAACAGTGTGTCCTGGTGCCCTTTGTTCCATAAACTCAGTAAACATACCTGCTGCATAACAATCTTTCCATTCAGGAGTCATTGATTCAAGTATTTTATCTCTTGTTGATTTACCCTGCCAATATGGAATGATTTTTTCCGCTTGAACTTCTTTATCTTTGTCTTTAACCTTAAAGCTTATATACTTTCTGTTGTCCATGACAGTCATGTCCTCAACCGTATGAGCACACAGTTCTGGAAATGTTGGCACTACTTGTGGCCCTTCACTTTTTTCACCTACAATAAGCTCATGTTCACCAATATAAAGCTTTCTTTTTTCCATTAAGTTTTTAAAATTCAAAGCTCTAAGAACTGGAATTTCAATATTACCGTAATTTTTTTGATAAAACTCAGTTTCTAACAAAGCCCTTTCTAAACTAACTGATGGTTGTGTTGTAACACTTTCTTGCCTTAATATTTTAGTTCTTTCAGTATAACCTCTCATATATCACTAACCTCCTATTTTTACAATATAACCATTTTTTTCAAACATTTCTTTAAAATAATTCATTTTAGTTTCAGATGGAACTGTCATTTTTTCATCTTCATAAACAAGTCCTAATTTTTCATATTTATGCTTAGCTATGCTGTGATATGGAAGTAAATTTATTTTTTTAATATTTAAGTCTTTTAATAACTCCATAGTTTTCTCAATATGTGCTATATCATCGTTTACATTGCCAATTATAGGCATTCTCACATTTATATTAGAATGAATTTGTGATAATTTTTTTAAATTTTCTATTATCTCTTTATTTGAAATACCTATATACTTTTTATGCTTTTCATCATCCATCAATTTTAAATCATATAAAAACAAATCTGTATATTTTGAAACTCTTTTTAAAATATCAAAGCTTACAGCTCCACTTGTATCAACAGCTGTATGTATTTTTTCATCTTTTAATCTCATTAATAATTCTTCAACAAAATCAATCTGTATTAAAGGTTCTCCTCCTGATATAGTTACTCCACCATTAGACTGTTCATAGAAAACTTTATCCTTAATAACTTCTTTCACTACATTATCAATGCTATATCGTTTGCCTACAATTTCCCTTGCACCATATATACAATAAACAGCACATTCACCACAATAATTGCATTTATCTTTATCTGTAGTTAATTTACCTTCTTTTATATCAATTGCATTAGTTGGGCATATTTCTTCGCATTTTCCACAAAGTACACACTTGTTACTGTCATAAAGAATTTCTTTATTGGTATTTTGACTCTCAGGATTATGGCACCACAGACATCTTAAAGGACATCCCTTAAAAAACACTGTAGTTCTTATACCAGGACCATCGTGTACAGAAAATTTCTGTATATTGAAAATTAATGCATCATTCATATTATATCTCCATATTTTATTAACCACTATACTAGACTAGTTTATTAAATACATGCAATATACATGCCAAATATCAAACATTGAAATTCCTTGAATTATAGAGGATACTTGTACATAATGTATAATTTTCCAGACATACATGCGACAGTTTTTTTGACAATTGTTAAACTTTTATTGAAATAAATTAATCCCTTACGATGTAGTACGCCGCAAGGGATTAATTATTATTTTAACTTTTTAATAAAATTATATGTAATTTTAGCAGTTAGTCCCCAAATGATGTAATCTTTATATTTATAAAAATATACAGGATATTTAATTTTATCCCATTTATAATTATTTCCTTGATTAATCATATGGAATGGAAAATTTTCCTCTGTTTCAGGATAATAATTAATAAAGTGTCTTTCAGGTTCATTTTCAAGAAAAAATGACAAAGGAACGTAAAAAAGTTCAGAAACTTCATCTTTACTAAATATGATATCTGTATGGACAATTCCTTTTATATAACCTAAATATGAGTAAACAAATGCCCCTTCTTTATGAGATGCATAATCAAGCTCAGTAATTATTTTAATATTCTCACTTCCTATACCTATTTCTTCAAAAGTTTCTCTAACTGCTGCCTCAAGTGGGCTTTCTCCATCTTCAATTCTTCCTCCTGGGAATGATATTTCTCCTGGTTGTCTTTTAATTGACATAGATCTTACTTCAAAGATTAGATTTAATTCATTGTTAACTTCAATTAATGGTACTAAAACAGAAAAATTTATTCCATCAACTATAGGTTTTGCCTTTGTACCGCTTAATACATTTTCAATTTGTTTTAAATTCATATGATTACCTATTATTCATTAGATTTGCTATTAGGAAAAATGAAATAAATCCTAAGACAATTATTAGTATGCCCTGGTATAATTCATTTCCTATTAATATACAGGAAGTATTAAAAAGTTTTACTAAACCAAATAATATAAATACTACACCTGATATAATTTTTATTATATATGAGGGAATTCTTTTAGTCAATGCTGTCCCAATAATTATTCCTACACATCCTACAATAATCATACCTGCAATCGAACCTATTAAAACAAAAAAAGGATACTCAGATTCCATAGCAATTGTCATTGCAGTAAGTTGAGTTTTATCACCTAACTCGCCAACAAAAAAAGTTATTGCTACAGCTAATATTGGTCCACATTTTAATGTTGTAGTTTTCTTATCTTCATCAGTGTCATCTTCTAAAGCAAGCAGACCAAATACAATAAAAATAATTCCAGCAAAAGCTTGCAATAAATTAAAATCTATTATATTTGATATGTAAGTACCTATAACAATTGCCAAACCATGATTTAATGCAACTCCAACTATTATTCCAATAAGTACTTGTACAATAGAATACCTTGCTGCGCATGTCATGAGTAATATCTGAGTTTTATCACCCATTTCGGCTACAAAGATTAGTAAAAATGTTTTAATGAACTCATAAATCATTTCTCCACCCCATGCTCCTATAATAAAAATCTCAAAATATAAAATTAAACCTTTTTATATTTGGGTTTATATATTATAATATTTACTGTATCTAATTAAAAGAACCTAATTAATAAAATAACTACTATATACATATTAATTTTATTATAAGATACTACCGGAGGAAAACATGGAATTAAATATTCTAATAACTACCGCACCATTTGGTAATGGTCATAAAATGGTTGCAACAGCTTTAAAAAATGCATTTACAAATAAAGGGTACAATAATGTTTCCGTTGTTGATGTTTTTACAGAAGCTCACCCCCGAATTACAGAAACAATCAAAAAGGCATATATAAAAAGCTATGAATTTGGTGAAGCATATTCACTATTTTATTATGGAACCGAAAAGCTTGTAGATAAAAAAGTTATGGATGTATACAGAAACTTTGGCTTTAGAAAGTTAAATCAAATTGCATTAGAATTTAAACCAGATATAATTATTAATACCTTTCCAATTTTAGCATCGTTAAAAATTAAAAACAGTAGTGGAGAAAATATCCCTGTTTTTAATATAGTTACTGACTTTTATGTTCATAAACTTTGGCTGAGCGAGGAGATTGATAAGTTTTATATTGCAACAAATGAATTACAAGAAGAACTTAGAAAGATGAATATTCCTATAGAAAAAACTGTTGTTACTGGAATACCCGTTAGAGATGCCTTCGAAGAGATGCAAAATTTAAAAAATATATTTAAAAAGTATCACTTTATAAAATCTAGAAAAATAGTCTTAATTAATGCAGGTGCATTCGGTGTTTTAAAGGACATTAAAAAAGTATGCGTTGAACTTTGTAGTCATAGTAATATTCAAGTTGCTGTTGTATGTGGAAATAATAAAGAACTTAAAGCTCAACTTGAATCATTAGATTATGGTAATCTAAAAGTGTTTGGTTTTACAGAAGATATTCATGAACTTTATAAAATATCAACATGTATGATAACTAAATCTGGCGGAATAACATTAAGTGAAGCATTAGCAGTACAACTACCACTTATAATTTTTAAACCTGTTCCTGGGCAAGAAAAGGAAAATGCTCTATATTTTGAGAAAAAGGGTGCAGCGTTTATTGCTAATAATTCTAACGAAATAGTAAATCGTACATTGGATTTAATTGGTAATCATACCATATTAAGTGCCATGAGAAGAAACATGAAAAAAATGTATAATAAGTATTCATCTGAAATAATCGTAGAAGATGTAGTTAAAAATATTGAGTCAATGTAGAAATAGGGGGCAGTATGCATTTAATACTGCTCCCTATTTTTTATTATGCTTGACTCTACCAAATTTTTCACGAAGAACTTTATAAAGACATTTTTCAAAGTTCTCATCTTGCTCTTTAGTTCGCTTAGATGGGCCTTTAGTACGCCCTCCAGCCTTTCTTATTTTTTGTCCAATATATCTCGATTCAAGAAGAGTATCTATATTATTATTATTAATAAAAAACCCTGCAGTGTGAATCACTGCTGAAGCTTTTCCTAATACTAAGCTAGCTAAGCCATAGTCTTGGGTAACTAAAATATCTTCATTCTGAAAAATTTGTACTATCTTATAATCTACTGAATCTCTCCCTTGCTCAACAACTATGACCGTAAAATCACTTACAATATAGTGAGCTATATCTACAACTATAATTAATTCAACATTATATTCATGAGCAGCACGCTCACATATTTCTTTTACTTGTTGAGGACATGCATCTCCATCAATTATTATTCGCATTTTTGCCTCCTTATATTTTAAATTATATTTATTTAATATCTTTTAATAAATTAGATTAAATTATATTGTATAATATAGTATGTTTCTTAATAGTATTTTGATTATATTTAAGAAATTTAATTGAAGATCGAGCATAATCAACCTAACAAATTAATACAATTACCTTAATTCTAGTTTATAAACATCTTTCCTGACATGTTTTAAAAGAGGTAATTCATTCCTTACTTTCTTCACTAAATTTAAATCAATCTCTTGTATAATATACCCTTCTTTTTCATCTAGCTTATTTATAATATTACCCCAAGGTGAAACTATAATTGAATTTCCATAAGAATGATATAAAGAATCATAATCTCTAGCTGGTGCAACCCCAATTGTATAAACCTGATTATCTACTGCCCTTCCCCTTAAATGGAGCTCCCAATGTGCAGGACCCGTTGTCATGTTAAATGCACCAGGTACTATTATAACCTCTGCACCGTCATCTGCCATCAACCTACTTAATTCAGGAAATCTTATATCATAGCATATTGCAAGCCCCATTTTACAAAATTCCGTATCAAAAACTGTTACATTACTACCTGCTGATAAAACATCTGACTCTTTAAATGATTGCCCTCCTTCTATATCTATATCAAACAAATGCATCTTCCTATGCTTTCCTATTTTTTCACCGTTGCGGTTAAATACATAGGATGTATTGTAAACTAAATCATCATCTAATTCAGGAATTGTTCCACCAATTAAGTATATGTTATTGTCATTTGCAACTTTGCTTAAATATTTATAAGCTAGGCCGCCTTCTTCTTCTCCATATTCTTTAAAAAAGGAGTTATCATAAGGACAACAAAACATTTCTGGTAGTACTGCTATATCTGCACCTTCTTTCGAAACTTTCTCAATTAATTTTATTGCATTATTAATATTTTTTAGTTTATCTGCACATACTTTAGTCTGCAGAAGGGCTACATTAAATTTTCTCATAAATTACCTCCTTAATCGTTAGATTAATTATAGAATATATATAATAAAAGCGCAAATATAATAAGTAATATTATATTTGCGTTAAACACTCTATGAGTTATTAATATAAATCTTTGTTTTTTTCTAATAAATATTATAGCTACCCTATTTTTTTTTATAACTGTTACGAATATATTTAGAGAAAGTATTTTTTATGACAACTTTATGGAGGGACAGTATATGAAATATAATTTTTTTCTACGATTGAAAACAAATGAAGATGAATGGATTAACATGGGCGTAAATCATATTATTTCTTGGAATGTACGAGACCTAATTGAAGCATCAAGTGGATGGTACATTTATAATGAAGATAAATTAGGATTAGCATCAGACCTTGTTCCAACACTACAAAAAGGCATTATTGAATTAAATCAATCTTCACAGGTCTATGCTGATTATGAAATATTGCATGGTTTTGGTACAATTAAAAGTGTATTGAAATTTTATAAAGAACTATTGTATGACTGTCAACAATACCCATATACTGAGATTTATGGTTGTTTTAGATGACTAAACACAAAATAAATGTTTAATTTAATATTCCAACCACATTAAGCTGCTCCTTAATCTGCATTCGTGCACTAGCTAATTCACAGTGCATGTCTTTTTCCGAACGGTTTAAAGCAGGTATTATTTCGCCTAATTTGAACCCTAACATATCTCTCCAAATTAATATTACTCTTCTTAAAGGTTCAAGGGTCAATATAGCTTCTTGTAATTGCTTTAACTCAAGTTCATGTTCTTTATATTTATGAAGATGATATTTAACATCTTTACCTCTTACGGTTGATTCATCAAGGAATATTTTGCAAACTTCAATAACAGTAATTTTAAACATATTAGAATTCACATGATTCTTTTTTTTCAACATTTTTGATGTTCGCTCTATTGCATATGTTGCCATTTCACTAGCTATTTTTTCTTCTCCAACTAAACGAAATGCAATCGAATATACTTTTTTAAAAAATACTTCAATATCCACGAAACCCCTCCAATGCGTTTTTTGCAATTAAATTTTTCATAATAATACTACATAATTGAGATTTGTGCCTTGAATTGTCAAAATCAATATATTTTCTTGTCAAAACTAATTATTCAGCTAAAAATTTGTAGGATTGTAAATAAGTACATCTGCATAAAATATCTTATCAGTATGATGAATATCTAAAGCCCCGTTATATTTGTCTATTGACTTTCTAACACTACTTAGCCCGATTCCATGATTTTCTGTATCATCATCGCGAGTCGTTTTCAATTCATTATTTTTATACAAAAGCTTACCATTATATGGATTGGATATACTTATATATAGCACATTTCTTTCATATTCAACAAAAACATTTATAACTCTATTTTTTTCTAATTTCAAGTTTGCCTCTATCGAATTATCCATTAAGTTTCCTAATATAACGCTCAAATCAAATGGCTGTATGGATAATTTTTGAGGTATATTTAAAACTAAGTTTACGTTTATTTCGAACTTTGAAGCTTTATTAATTTTATAATTTAGAATACTATCTATCTCGGAATTGCCTGACCTTGAGTATTCATCTTGATAATTGCAACAATTATAGATATCTTTCAAATATCTTAGTGCACTTTCATTATCATTTATTTCAATTAGTGATTGTAATGATGTGATATGATTCTTCATATCATGTCGTAACATTTTTATATTTTCTTGAGACTGATTTATAATTTCAAATTGTTTACTGTATGCATTGTTTTGCTGCTGCAAAAGCTGCTTTTCCATTTTATCGTGGTATGTTTTCATTAATAAATCATATAAATAAAAAACAAATATATTAATTAAAAACATTATAGCAATACTAACTATTATATATTTTGAATTATTAACATGAATTTTAGAAATAAGCATTATAGTTGATATTAAGGTGCTTATTGGTATTATTATTATAGAAAACCAATGGAATGTTGATACTTTTATACTGCTTTTAACCATTTTAAAATTTGATAATGCAAGGACTATAATATATGAAAAGATTTTAGAACTAATTAATATTACTATTAACTCCAAATTTGTATTGGGTATAAATCTATTCAAATCTAATAAACTGACAACTATATCAACAAATGATTCTACTATTGCTAAAATAACGTATATTAAAATAGTAGAGGTCAACCTTAATTTTATTGATGATGGGTAATTTAATGTTATCAAAAAAAACAAAACTACATTTGTAATTAAATTTAAAATAGGCTTATTAAATATTAAAAATATTACTCCCATAATTAAATAGTAAGATATATATGAAGCTATCTCTATTTTTTTATTGATTTCACTACGTTCATAAAAAATGCTCATAAACTTAAAAATTGTATAAGTGCTAAAAATACTTGAAATTAAGTAAACAACTATAATACTGTTTAACATTGTTTTTTCCTCTGTTTACGATGCAACAATTGATCTCTGATTGTCCTTCTATTATTCTGGCTTATTGACAGTATCTTATTATCTGACATTTTTACATAATCATATTGATATTCTACTACATGGTCATAATTTACTAGAAATGATTTATGGATAAACAAAAAATCTTGATTATAAAGCTGTTTTTCAACATCAGACAATTTCCCATAATAGCTCTTAGTTTCATTTTTTATAATAATATTAACTTTTCTACCATCACTTTCAAAGTATATTATATCCTTGAATGGTACCATGTAATTTGTAATACCACTTTTATATTCAAAAAATTGATTATTTTTAATTTTTAGATGAAGTGCTTTTTTTAAAACTTCCTCTAACTTATCTTGTAGAATTGGCTTTATAAGAAAATTTAGGGGTCTAAACTGAAAAAGGTCCATAGCATAGCTTTCCTTTGCTGAGATGTAAACAATTTGAGTTGTTTCATTATTCATTTCTTCACGTATAATTTTTCCTAATTCTATTCCATTTAGATGATGTAGTTCAATATCCAAAAATAAAATATCAAAATAATTTTTCTCAGTTAGAAAATGGTATAATTCTTCCCCTGAGAAAAAAACTTCAACCTCTATATCTTCAGAAATATTTTTACCTATTTCTAGCAACATACCTTCAATTTGTAAACAAATAATACTATTATCATCGCATACTGCAATACGTAACATGTACTCCACCTTCTAATTTATTTTATTCAGAAACAATTATACCATAAAAATCCAATCGTTGATATGATTTTTTGCTTATTATAATATATGGCAAATAAAAATACCCCTTCTAAATAGATGAGGTATTTTTATTTTTTATACCTTAAACTTATTTACTCCAATTCTGCTACTAACTCTCCTGCGACCACTCTTTGACCTTCTTTTACATGTATTTTATTAACAGTTCCAGCCAATGGTGATATTACATTAGTTTCCATCTTCATAGCCTCAAGTATTGCTATCGGCTGACCAGCTTTCACTTTATCACCTACTTTTACCAAAATTTTAAATACATTGCCAGGTATATTTGCTCCAATTTCGTATTGATTACCTGAATCAGCCATGACTTTTTCTGCTGTCATATTCTTTTGATTTACCGCATTTTTATCTTTTATAGTAACAATTCTTCTATTTCCATTTACTTCAAATGCTAAATCTCTCGTTCCTTCATCACTAGTTTTTCTTATTTCAATAAGCTTTATAACAAGTTTTTTACCTTCAGCTATTTTAACCTCACAAGTTTCACCTTCTTCTAAACCATGAAAGAATATATCACTTCCCATAAGTCTTAAGTTACCATCTGTTTCTAAATTTTTAAGATAATCTTCAAAAACTTTAGGATATAAGGCATAACTAAGAGCCTCCTCATCAGTTCCTTCTATTCCATACTTTTCATTCAGCATTTTTTTAATTTCTTCAAAATTTTCTGGTGGCAACAACTCGCCAGGACGACATTTAATAGGCTCTTTTCCTTTTAATATAAGCTTACTGAGATTTTCTGGAAATCCGCCTTCTGGTTGACCCATCATACCCTCAAAGTAAGAAACAATAGAATCAGGAAAATCCATACCTTTTGCTTTTTCATAAATATTAGCTGAATTTAAATCATTTTGAACCATAAATATAGCCATATCACCAACAGCCTTAGAAGAAGGAGTAACTTTAACTATATCCCCTAACATCCCATTTACAGTCTTAAACATTTCTTTTACTTCCTCAAATTTGTGACCTAGTCCAAAGCTTTCAACCTGTGGCTTCAAGTTTGAATATTGTCCACCAGGTATTTCATATTTATAAATTTCTGCTGTTCCAGTTTTTAGTCCTGACTCAAATTTATTATATACAGGTCTTACTGCTTCCCAGTAATCCGAAATTTGCTGCATTTTATCTAATGACAACATAGTATCCCTTTCAGTGTTGTTTAAAGCAGCTATTACAGAATTAAGTGGTGGCTGACTTGTTAATCCAGCCATTGAGTTAAAAGCAGTATCTACAATATCAACACCTGCATTAGCTGCTGAATATACAGTTACAACTCCATTTCCACTTGTATCGTGTGTATGCAAATGGATTGGAATTGCTAATTCATTTTTAAGTGCTCTAACAAGTTTATCTGCAGCCATTGGTTTTAAAAGTGCAGACATATCTTTTATTGCAAGAATATGTGCTCCTTTTTTTTCAAGTTTCTTTGCTAAATCAACATAATACTTAAGAGAATATTTATCCCTATTTTCATCTAATATATCTCCTGTATAACAAATACTTGCTTCCACTATTTTATTCTGATTTAATACTTCATCAATTGCAACTTCCATACCCTCTAACCAATTTAATGAATCAAATATACGAAATACATCTATTCCAGCTTTTGATGATGACTTTATAAATTCCTTAATAACATTATCTGGATAATTTTTATATCCTACTGCATTAGCTCCTCGTAATAACATTTGGAACAAGATATTCGGCATCTTTTCTCTAAGAGTTTTTAATCGTTCCCACGGGTCTTCTTTTAAAAATCTATATGAAACATCATATGTAGCACCACCCCACATCTCAACTGAAAACAAATCATTCGCTAAATGTGCCATTGCTGGCGCAATTTTTTCCATATCAATAGTTCTTACTCGCGTTGCCATTAATGACTGATGAGCATCTCTCATAGTAGTATCTGTCAACAATAATTTTTTTTGATTCAAAACCCAATTAGATACTTCTTTAGGTCCCTTTTCATCTAGAACTTGCTTCAATCCTGGTTTTATATTTTCATCTTCTTTAAATTGCGGAACTCTTGGAACATCAAATTGTGGCTTAGTTCCTTTTGTCTCATTAACAACTATATTTCCAATATATTTAAGAACCTTAAGCTCTTTATCATCTCCACTTCTTACATTTAACAAAGATGGGTTATCAGCTATAAATCCTGTATCGCATTGTCCATTTCTAAATGTTTCATGGTTTAAAACATTCAAGAGAAATCCTATGTTAGTTTTTACACCTAGTATTTTTACTTCTCTTAATGCCCTAGAAGATTTTCCTATGGCATCTTGAAAACTTCTTGACCAAGATGTAACCTTAACTAACAGGCTATCATAATAGGGACTTATTACAGCACCTGTAAAACCATTATCACCATCAAGTCTAATACCGAGCCCTGAACCAGTTCTATATACATCTATCTTTCCTGTATCTGGAGCAAAGTTATTAGCTGGGTCTTCTGTAGTTACTCTACATTGTATAGCATATCCTCTATGTTCTATAGTGTTTTGTGATTTTATATTTACTTCTTCTGAATCTAATCGGTGTCCTTCAGCTATAAGTATCTGCGATTGAACAATATCTATCCCCGTAGCCATTTCAGTTATAGTATGTTCTACCTGAATTCTTGGATTCATTTCTATAAAATAATGATTTCCATTTTTATCTACCAAAAACTCAACTGTTCCTGCACTTCTATAATTTACTGACCTTGCTATCTTGAGCGCATCATTACATATATCTTGTCTCTGTTTTTCTGTTATACAAATTGCAGGTGTAAATTCAATAACTTTTTGATGCCTTCTCTGAATTGAACAGTCCCGCTCGTACAGGTGAACAATATTTCCATAATTATCACCTAGAACCTGAACCTCTATATGTTTAGGTCTCTCCAAATACTTTTCAATAAATATGTCATCTATACCAAATGCCTTTTTCGCTTCACTTTGAGCACTATTGAACTCTCTAATTAAATCCTCTTCTCTCCATACTATACGCATACCTCTACCGCCACCTCCGGCAGATGCTTTAAGTATAACTGGATATCCACAAAAATCAGCAAATTTTTTTGCATCATCTTCCGATTTAACAGCTTCTTCAATCCCAGGAATTGTAGGTACTCCAACGGTATGCGCAACCTTTTTAGATTTTATTTTATCTCCTAGTTTATCCATCATTATATAATTAGGCCCTATGAAAACTATTCCTGATTCTTCACATTTACGAGCAAATTCTACATTTTCTGATAAAAGCCCATATCCAGGGTGTATAGCATCAACACCTTTAGATTTTGCTATGCTTATTATCTCATCTATTCCAAGATATGCATCAACTGGTTTTTTATTTTTGCCTATTTGATATGACTCATCTGCTTTTGTCCTAAAAAGAGAATTTTTATCTTCTTCCGAATAAATTGCAACACTTCTAATATCTAATTCTCTACAAGCTCTAAAAATCCTTATAGCTATTTCTCCACGATTTGCGACTAACACCCTTTTAAATTTTTTCATTTAGTCCTCCTATCCACAATGTACATACTATTGTATTCTATGTGTAAACTTATAAAAATAGTTTAGCATTATTTAATTAATTTTACAAGCTTTTAATTTAATTTAATTAAATTTTATTGTTTTTTACTTTATTTTATAAGTAAAGACTTATTATAATATCTTGCAAATCGTTTTCTAGTTTATATTATACTTCTATTAACTTATACAACAAAAAAAGACACATTTAATCAAAATAATCAAATATATCTTTTTGTTTTTCTAATTATTACTTTAATACAAGTGATTCTAGCCATATTGCTATTTCCCGGGCAATTTCGTCACAATTCGTGTTTGCCTTAAACTTTGCATCATATTCAAATGTATCAGACTTAAATGTATACATAGGATCGTAATATTTTTGCATGAGCTCCCTAGCAACGAAATCAAAATTTCCTATATTTATCTCATTTTTTAATTTATCAAGGTTATCTTTTGAAATGTATTTATTTAATCGTTCAACTGCAATTATAGATTCAACCATCCAATTATCATCTTGTATATAGTCTTTTTTTAAACTCTTAACTCTATAATCTAAGTTTGCATCTATAAATATATGAATGCCATTATGCATTTTTTCACTTATATAATTAGGTATTACCACTTTTCCTATCTTACGACTCTCTGCTTCGACAAATACATACTGAGATTTACTACAATTTAATTGATCATATATATTTGTTTCAAATTTTTTTTGAGAATTGCAATCACCTATACCTATGCTTCCAAGAAGTGATCCTCTGTGATTTGCCGCGCCCTCTAAATCAAGAACTGAATAACCAATATTTCTTAAGCTATGAAGTATATCAGTTTTTCCAACACCAGTATTACCATGAAGCACTATATATGTTATTTTATCATTTAAAACAGGAATAGTTTCAATTACTTTTTTTCGATACTCTTTATATCCTCCTTCAAGTTGAGCAATTGGAATACCTATAGAACTAAAAACGGAAGCAAAAAATGTGCTCCGATATCCTCCGCGAGCACAAAATGCCACGATTTGAATGTTTTTACTTTTTAATTCAAGTACTCTCTCGAATAATTCTGGCATCTTAGGAGAAATAAGTTGTACGCCTAGTCTTTTAGCTTCATTCTTTCCTATTTGCTTGTAAGTTGTACCAATGGATTTTCTTTCCTCATCATTCATCAATGGAATATTAATCGCATTTGGTATTGAATCTTCTCTATATTCCAACGGACTCCTCACATCTATAAAGAGATGACTATTTTTAACATTATCATATGTTACTTTATTCAAAATCATATTTATTACCTTTGCATATTATATTATTGATTGTATGCAACTTTTCCTTTTAAGTGGTCTGTATCGTTATAAAATAATTCTTTTATATTGTTATTTTCATCTATTTCAACGCATGTCAGACTGCAATTACTAACTACATTCCCAATCCAGTCTTTTTCAATTTTTTTATTTTTATAATAGCACTCAATACTCTTAATTGTACCTCCATGTGCTACAATAAGAATATTTTTACCTTTATATTGTTGTATTATACTTTTAAATGTTTTTTCAACCCTATTGTAAAATTCAATTAGGTTTTCTCCATTTGGATATCGATTAGCAAATGGATCTTCTTCTATTTTTTTTAATATATCTCCTCTAGAATTTTTTATTTCATCATATCTCATGCCTTCAAATTCGCCAAGATTAATCTCTTGTAATCCTTCATCCTTAATTATTTCAACGTCATTTGTTCCCCTTGCTATCTCTGCTGTTTGATATGCTCTTTTAAGCGGACTAGCAATGATAAAATCTAAATCTATGTTTTCTAATCGCTCAGATAAGAGTTCTGCCGCTAATAGACCTTTTTCTGTTAATTCAGAGTTCATACTTCCCTGAAATCTCCCTTGCCTATTCCATTCCGTTTCACCATGTCTTGTAATATATACTTTTGTCATTTTTTACCCCTTTCAAAACCATCTAATAAAACCCTATAAATAAAGTTACTAATACGGGAACCATAAGAGACATAATAATCCCACTAATAAATGAAATTATAACTACTTCTTGATTTGTATTTCTAGTTATTATAGGAAGTCCTGTGTCCATGCTTATTGCACCACCAACAGCTATTGTTTCTAAATAACCTATGTGCTTAGCTATAAACGGAATCAGAACAAAAGCCATAACCTCTCTAAAAACATTTGTTAAAAAAGCTATTGCACCATACTCCGCAGAGTAAGGTGTAATTATTATCGGTGCTAAAGTATACCATGATAATCCTGATGCAATTGCTAAAGAACCAAATATATTCATATTAAAAATAAAACTACATACAATTCCACCAAATAAACTTCCTAAAATTGCAGCTACAGGAACTACTAGGGCTTTAAATCCTACACTTTTTAAATTTTTAAATGTATCTTTATTATTTCCTATATCTATACCTACAAAAAATAAAAGACAACATAGGCCAATGTCTAATAATAAACCTGTACTACTATCCAAAGATTCAGGTACAATAAAAAAGCCTGATAAAATACCACCAATTAATACTAAAATTATTTTTACAGTCATTTATTTGCCTCCTGTTATGTTTTCATCAGTAATAAATTTTTTCCTAACTAGGAATACAAAAACTACACTAAACCCTGCAGTAAGCAAAGTAAAAACAACTGATTTAAACCCAATTTGACCAATTGATGATACAACCTGTTTGTTCATTCCTAATCTAATGCCCATAATAAAAATAAGTAAAAATAAAAATATAGTTTGAATATTTGATATCTTTGCAATCAATTTTTCATGAATAAAACCTTTATTGCTTAAAACCCATCCAACAGCTAATAAACCAAAGTACAATAAAATTCTAAATACCATGATTCCCTCCAAGTCAAAAACTCATTATAAATAACATTTTAACATATTTTTAATAAATAGTCACATAATATTTTACCGCACTTAATCCATTACAAAGATTAAACAAAAAAGATAGTGAGAATCACTCAATGATCCCCACTATCTGTAAATCAAACATTTTTTACATTTAATGCTCTAAATGAATTAATTATTGCTATAACCGTTACCCCTACATCAGCAAATACAGCTGCCCACATAGAAGCTAATCCAATAGCACTTAAAATAAGTACTAGAATCTTTATAGAAATAGCAAACACGATGTTTTGATTCGCAATCCTTAGCGTATTTTTTGAAATCTTAATTGCAGTTGCTATTTTGGAAGGTTCATCAGTCATAATAACTATATCAGCTGCCTCAATAGCAGCATCTGAACCTAACCCACCCATTGCGATACCAATATCAGCACGTGCTAGTACAGGTGCATCATTTATTCCGTCACCTACAAAGGCAAGTTTGCCTTTTGATGATTTTTGTACAAATAATTCTTCTAATTTTTCTACTTTATCCACAGGCAATAGTTCAGAATAAACTGTATCTATTCCTAACTCTTTAGAAACCTTATTGGCCACATTCTTATTATCACCAGTAAGCATGACCGTTTGTTTTATATCATATTTTTTTAAATCTCTTATTGCTTTTTGAGCATCTGTCTTAATTTCATCAGCAATTACAATATAACCAGCATATATATTGTTAACTGCTACATGCACAACCGTTCCAGTTATTTCTCCTGTAAAATAAGGAATATTCATAATTTCCATAAGCTTGGTATTACCTGCTACTATTTTTTTGTTATCTACAACCGCCACAACGCCATGACCAGATATTTCTTCAACATCTGCAATACGTTCATTATTAATATTTTTATCATATGCACGTTTTAAGGATAATGAAATTGGATGATTTGAGTAGCTTTCTGCATAAGCCGTTAATTCCAACAATTCATCCTTAGAAATTACATCTGAATGAATTTCTTGAACATTAAAAACTCCTTTTGTTAGAGTTCCAGTTTTATCAAATACAATTATTTCTGTTTTAGATAGAATTTCTAAATAATTACTACCCTTTACTAATATCCCCTTCCTTGAAGCACCACCTATACCACCGAAAAAGCTTAATGGAACCGAAATTACTAAAGCACAAGGACAAGAGACTACTAAAAATGATAATGCCCGATATATCCATTCACTAAATGTCTCAGTTCTTATTAATAAAGGTGGTACTATTGCAAGAATAACAGCAACAATAACAACTATAGGTGTATAATATCTAGCAAATTTAGTTATAAAACGTTCTGAATTTGACTTTTTATTACTTGCATTTTCAACTAAATCTAATATTTTACTTACAGTTGACTCACCATATTCTTTCGTTACCTCAACTGTAACTACCCCGTTAATATTAATACATCCACTTAATATATCGCTACCCGTTTCTACTTGGCGAGGAACGGATTCACCTGTAAGAGCTGATGTATCAATCATTGAACTACCATCTATTACCTTACCATCAAGAGGAATTTTTTCTCCAGCCTTTATTACTATTATGTCACCTATTTTTACTTCATCAGGATCGGTTTTTACAAGTTCCTCACCTATTTTAACATTTGCATAATCAGGTCTAATATCCATTAAACTTGCAATTGATTTTCTTGATTTGTCCACTGCATAACTTTGGAATAATTCACCAACCTGATAAAACAGCATAACGGCTACTCCTTCTGGATACTCTCCAATAAAGAATGCACCAATTGAAGCAATTGCCATCAAAAAGTTTTCATCAAAAACTTGACCTCGTAGGATATTTTTCAAAGCACTCATAACTACATCACTACCAACAATCATATAACTAACAATAAAAATAGCTAATTTTAATAAATAATTATCCGGGTTTATAATCAATGCAACTGCAAAAACAATACTTCCCATAATTATTTTATATAAATCCTTTTTCATGTAAATCTCCTCTGCTATGACTTTTTTACAACTACATCTGGTTCAATTTTCTTAATAATTTTCTCTGCAGCTGATATAATCAGGGGCATTTTCTCTTCTTCACCCTCAATTATCATTTTAGTAGTCATAAAATTTACTGTTGCATTTTTTACTCCATCTAATTCTGTAATTGCTCTTTCCATTTTTGCAGCACAATTTGCACACCCTAACCCTTCAAGTCTAAATACTTTTCTCATTATTAAATTCTCCCTATCAAATTATTTTTTTTCTCTTATATGTTCTAAACCCTTTTCGAAAATATCTTTTACATGGTCATCTGCCAATGAATAAAAAACTATTTTTCCTTCTTTTCTATGTTTTACTAAATTTGCTTGTTTTAGTGAACGAAGTTGATGCGAAATAGCTGATTTAGTCATATTTAAAAGCACTGCTATATCACACACACACATCTCACTTTCATCAAGTGCCCACATAATTTTAACTCTGGTACTATCTCCTAAAACCTTAAAAAAATCAGATAAATCATAAAGTTCACGTTCTTCAGGCATTTTTTTCATTACACTGTCTACAACATCAGCATGAATAACATCACAATCACAAAACAAATCACCTTTTGACATAAAATCAACCTCTCTTTTTTTAATTGAATAGTTGTTCAACCTTTATGTATATTATAGTTGAACAACTATTCAATTGTCAAGACATAATTTTATAAAAAAAACTAGATATATTTAATAGTTATTAATACATCTAGAATTCAATTTCTAATTTTCTCGATAAATGACATTGCCATCCTTCATTTCATCAACAACGACAAGACTTTTAAGATTGTACCCTTCCGATCTAAGAAACTTACCACCCTGTTGGAAACCTTTCTCTATTACAATCCCTATACCTTTGACCTCAGCACCACTCTGTTTAGATACATCAAGTAATCCCTTAATTGCATTCCCTACAGCCAAAAAATCATCTATAATAAGGAGTTTATCATTTTCATCTAAATATTTTTTGCTTATCATTATGTTGTATTCCCTTTCCTTAGTATATGAATACACCTTACCGGAATAAACATCTTTATCTAAATTTATACTCTCTGTCTTTTTTGCAAAAACAACTGGCACTTTGAAGAACAATGCTGCCATTGATGCTATAGCTATTCCACTAACTTCAATAGTTACTATTTTTGTTATTCCTTCATCTTTAAACAGTCTGTAGAACTCCTCTCCCATCTCATAAAGAAACCCCACATCAAGTTGATGATTAAGAAAACTATCTACCTTTAAAATATTTCCGTCCTTAATCTCACCCCTGTTTTTTATCATTTCCTTTAATTTATCCATTGATATCCTATCTCCTTATCCTACTATGACTGCTAAAATTTATATCTAAAAATGTTCCTGTTTATTTTTGATTATATATGTTTGTATTTATTGTTAATACAAAGTAACTTTTATAACCTTATAAATATTCACTATAGCAAATCAAATAGTAAAAATCAAGATAAAATATTAATACTCACCTTAGTTTTTATAAAATATTAAAATTATCTCCTTTTATAATGAGTTAATTGATTTATACTTTATATTATGGTACTATTTCATTAAATATAAAAATATAGGGGGTACTATCATGTTTTGTTATAGAGACATACCATTTAGTCAAGTTTCAGCTATCAAAGAATTATGGGAAAGGAATAGAAAATATCATGAAGATTTATCCGAATTTTTTGGAGATTTATATTCAAATATGATATTTGAAGAACGAATATCCGCCTTCGCTGATTATGATAAAAACCATATGAAAATTACATTGGCCGAAAACTCCCATGATGGAACATTAGTTGGATATTGCATTTCTACATTTAATGGTATCGAAGGATGTACACAAACACTTCATGTCCTTGAAGATGTTAGAGGTACGGGTATTGGCAGAAATCTAATGAATCAACATATTGAATGGTTAAAAAATAATGGATGCGAAAACATTTCTATTACAGTTTCTTATGAAAATCACAAAACAATTATGTTTTATGAAAGCTTAGGCTTTAGACCAAATACTCTTGAAATGAGGTTAAAGTAATAACTAATTATTTTTGTATAAATCTAATTCCATTAATATATTATTATTGGTAATTTATAATTGTAAAAAGTCCTTTCTCTATAACTTGAATTTTGAGAAGGACTTTTTACAAATTATTCTTTATAAGATTAATAAATATATATTGTGCTATTTTTTATTTATCATTTCTATAAATTGATATTCTGTTATAATGCTTATTCCCAATTCTTTGGCTTTCTTATTTTTAGATGATTGTGATAAATTATCATTGTTTATTAGATAATTTGTTTTTGCAGATACCGAACCAGTCACCTTACCACCACGTTCTTCAATTATTTCTTTTATTTCGTCTCTATTTTTGAACTGTTCCACTGAACCAGTTATTACAAAATTAATGTTTTCAAATATTTGCTCTACATTTGATTTTTCAACCACTTCTAACTCTACTTCTTTTAGTATATCATTAATTATAATTTTTTTCTTAGCGTTATTAAAGAATTTAACATATGTATCAGCCATAATCTCGCCAATTCCATCTATTTCAATTAAATCTTCATATGTTGCACTTTGTATAGCATCCCAATTATATTTAAATCTCTTAGATATTAATTTTGCATTTGATAACCCTACGTTAGGTATACCTAGACTATAAAGAAGTCTTGTCGTATTGGTTTTTCTTGATTTATTAACAGAAGAAACTAAGTTGTTGAATGATTTTTCACCGAATCCTTCCATTTTAACAATCTCTTCCTTATACCTATCTATACGAAAAATATCTGCAAGTTCTTTAATTAATCCCATTGCAATAAGTTTCTCTATTGTCGCTTCAGATAATCCTTCTATATTCATAGCATCTCTACTTACAAAATGGGTAAAGAGTTTAATCTGTTTTGCAAGACAATCATCATTAATACAATACAGTACTTTAACATCATTTTCATTTTTAATTGAAGTTTTGCCTCCGCACACTGGACATTGTTCAGGTACATGAACACTTCCACTTCTAGTTAAGTTTCCAGATATTTGAGGTATAATCATGTTTGCTTTGTAAACATTTATTACGTCTCCTATTCCTAATTCAAGTCCCTCCATGATGCTTAGATTATGCACACTTGCTCTACTTACCGTCGTTCCTTCAAGTTCAACTGGTTCAAATATAGCTATAGGATTAATCAAGCCAGTCCTAGATGCACTCCATTCTATTTCTAACAGATGTGTTTCTTTTATTTCATCGCGCCATTTAAATGCTATGGAATCTCTAGGAAACTTAGCAGTTGTACCTAATGATTCTCCATATGATATATCATCATAGGTTAAAACTAACCCATCAGATGGAAAATCATTTTCTATGATGTGTTCTTCAAACCATATAACTGTTTCTTCAATATTTAAATTATTTACTTGTTTAAATTCTACAACATCAAATCCCTGGCTCTTTAACCAATTGATTTGTGATATTCTTGAGTTGTTAAAATCAACACCATCTGCTTTTACTAGAGAAAATGCAAAAAAGTTAACATTTCTTTCTGCTGTAATTTTATTATTCAGCTGCCTCACAGAACCACTGCAAAGATTTCTCGGATTTTTATATTTAGATGCTACATCTTCTATAACATTGTTTATTTTTTCAAAATCAGAATAACGAATTACTGCTTCTCCTCTTAAAATCACGTTTCCCTTATATGGAATACTAAGAGGTATATTTGTAAATACTTTTGCATTATTAGTTATTACTTCACCAACTTCTCCATTTCCTCTAGTTACAGCTTTTATAAGTTTTCCATCTAGATATGTCATTACAATAGTAAGTCCATCTAGTTTCCAGGAAAGCAATCCATCTTTTTGACCAAGCCAATCTTTTAATGTAGTTATATCCTTTGTTTTATCCAAAGATAACATAACTTTTTCGTGACGCTCCTTTGGTAGGTTAGATAACAATTCATATCCAACATGGATAGTAGGGCTGTTAGATAATGTAACTCCTGTTTCTTTTTCCAAATCCAATAATTCATCGTAAAGCTTATCATATTCTATATTAGACATAATTTCTTTGTTTTCTTGGTAATATGATTTAGCTGCTTTATTTAATATTTCAACCTTTTCCCTCATCAACACTAACTTATTATCCATACATATACCTCATCATACTTTTTCAATAGGTGCATAACTTAACATAACATTTTTTATTCCTTTATTCTCAAATGCAATTACTGCTTTCTGCCCTTCACCTTCACCAGATAATTGAACTATAGTTCCTATACCCCATGCCTTATGCATAACTTTATCTCCTGCTGATAATTTGTCTGATTTAAGTTTTGGGGAGTCTACTATTCTTTCATTATCATAATTTGTATTGTTACCGAAACTTATGGCTCCTTTGAATAAATTTTTATTTTTTGCCTCAATAAAAGAATGCCCTGATTTTACTTCCCTATTACTATAAGATTTGTTTTCACTGAATAAATTATTCACTTCAAAAGATTTCATCTTCTTTTCGGCTATTGATTGAGGAGTGCTTTCTTCAAAGCATTCCGAAGGAATTTCGTCAATAAACCTTGACTTACACCTTGGTTCATGATGTCCAAAAACCATTCTTTCATTTGAATAGGTTATATAAAGCATTCTTTTAGCTCTAGTTACTGCAACATAGAATAGCCTTCTTTCTTCTTCTGAATCATCCTCATTATCGTCCTTTCGAATCATTGGAAACATTCCTTCTTCTAGTCCTGCTACAAACACTGTATCATACTCTAATCCTTTTGCACTGTGTATTGTCAACAGTGTTACACAATCTTTTTCAGTATCATCAGTTTTATCAACATCTGCCAATAGTGACGTATGAGATAGAAAATCCTCAAGACTGTTTTCTTCATATCTCTCCTCAAAGTCCTTTGCAGCTGATAGAAACTCTTCCATATTTTCAATCCTGCTTCTTCCCTCTACAGTAGTGTCTGTTAAAAGCATTGTCCTATATCCAGTATCTTCATATACTGCTTGAATAAATTCACTTAATGGCATAACATCTTTTTTTATCATTAACATTTCAATCATAGCTACAAAATCCTGCACACTTTTAGTAGCTGCAGGTGTTAATCCTAACTCTAAAGCATCATATGATGCTTCAAACATTGGAACTTCACTTCTACTTGCATGTCCATAAATAGTATCAATAGTTTTTTGTCCTATTTTTCTTCTAGGTACATTTATGATCCTATTGTAGCTTATATCATCTTTTTGATTTTGTATTAACATCAAATATGACATTATATCCTTAATTTCTTTTCTACCGTAGAATTTGAGACCACCAACTATTTTGTAAGGGATTCCTTCCCTTATTAAGCCTTCCTCCAGCGTTCTCGATTGAGCATTAGTTCTATAAAGAACTGCCATATCCGAATAATTAATAGCATTTTGATTATGCTCTTTTCTCATCAAAGCTGATATCATAAAAGCTTCTTCTTTTTCATTATCCGTTTCAATAAGATTGATTAAATTACCATCCTCAAAATCAGTATATAAATTTTTACCTTTTCTTTGACAATTATTCTTAATAACTCCATTGGCGGCATTTAATATAATATTAGTAGAACGATAGTTTTTTTCAAGTTTTACTATTTTGGCTCCTTCGAAATCTTTTTCAAAATCAAGAATATTATTAATGTCTGCACCTCTCCATCCATATATGGACTGGTCCTCATCTCCAACAACGAATACATTACTTTCACCAGTTGTTTTTTTAGAAAGAATTTTTACTAAATTATATTGAACACTATTTGTATCCTGATACTCATCAACCAACACATATTTGAATCTCTCTCGATAACTCTCTAGCACATCTTCATTCATTTCTAAGAGCTTAAGAGCCTTCACAATTAGGTCGTCAAAATCAAGTGCATTTGCAATTTTTAGTTTTTTCTCATATAGTGAATAAACCTCACCTGTATTTCTAAGATTAAAATTACCAAAATTTTCAGAAATAAATTTATCTGGCGTATTTCTATTATTTTTTTCATTGCTAATAATGCTTCTAATTACGTTAGCATTATACATTTTAGAATCCAAATTCATTTCCTTTATGCAATCTTTTATAAGTGTTTTTTGGTCATCTGTATCATATATAACAAAGTTTTTATCATAACCTATTCTATCTATATCTCTTCTAAGTATGCGCACACAAATAGAGTGAAATGTTCCAATCCACATTTTATCTATAGAGAAATCAATAAGTTGTCCTATTCTTTCCTTCATTTCATTTGCAGCTTTATTAGTAAATGTAATAGCTAATATTTCCCACGGTTTAGCTTTCCCTGTTTTTATTAAATTCGCAATTCTATGTGTTAACACTCTGGTCTTTCCTGTACCTGCTCCAGCTATTACAAGTATAGGACCTTTGTCATGTTCTGCTGCTTCTCTTTGTTTTTCATTTAATCCACTTAATAAATCCATGTTCCCTCCGATTTATATATTTATTCATTAATCGAACATTTTATCTATTGTAAGTCATAATTATATCATATAACTCATTTACTCTCAATATTTTTATAGAGTCCACAACCTTCGAGTTTATTTTATTGCATTAAGATTATACGCGTGCTATAATTTACAAATAATTTAATGAAAATATCTAGATAAACATTAACAATACCATAAAGGTTAAGATCGCAGTTAGTGTAATATATAATTTACGGAGATATAAATGAAAAATATATTTAAACAACATAAAGAGTGTGATGATTTATTTTGTAAACTTGAAAATTTATTTAAAACAAATACTACTGTTAATGTTGCAATAGAAGGTAAAAGTGGTGCTGGAAAAAGCACTTTAGCTTATTTACTAGAAGAAATGTATAATTGCAATTTATTCCACATGGATCACTTTTTCTTAAGACCTGAATTAAAAACCGATAAGAGAATGAAAGAAGTAGGAGGAAACGTTGATTATATAAGATTTAATGAAGAAGTAATAAACGGCATAAAAAGTGGTTTAGATTTTCAATATCAAATCTACGACTGCAAGCAAATAGCTCTAACAGATTTTATAAAAGTTAAACCTAAAAAATTAAATATTATAGAAGGTGTTTATAGTATGCACCCAACATTGATAAGTAATTATGACTTGAAAGTATTCTTAGATATTGATGAAGAAACTCAAAGAGCACGAATTTTAAAAAGAAATGGCTCTTTTATGTACGAAAAATTTATTAATGAATGGATTCCAAAAGAAAACCAATACTTCAAAGAAATGAGAATTCCTGAACAGTGCGATATTATTATAAAAATTTAATTTTTAATATATATTCATAAGTTACCCTATAGCCAAAATATAAAAAGTAAAAAACTTTACTTTGGTATTATTTTATGATATAGTGAAATCGATATCATCTTATAATTAATTAATTGGAGGTAAAAATGAAAAAGATACTAGTTCCTATAGATGGCTCCAAAGCATCAAGAAAGGCTGCCGAGCAAGCTATATCCATTGCAAAACAATTTGGAAGCGTAGTAAAATTAGTAACTGTAGTAAATCTACCATCTGAAGAAAAATATGCTTTTTTTGGAGTTAATGTTCAAAATGCGTTTTATGCAAATAGAAAAGAAATGCTTAAAGAATTAATAAATCAAGAAAGTAAGATGTTGAGTTCAATTATAAGAACACTTGATTATGCTGATGTTAAGCTTGATAAATTAGTTTTAGAAGGTGTAGCCTATGAGCAAATTTTAAAGCTATCAAAAGAAGAAAATTTTGATTTAATTGTTATGGGACGTAGAGGATTTTCAAACATAGAGCGTTTCTTTATTGGTTCAGTAACCCAAAGGGTTATCTCTGATGCCCATTGCCCAGTATTAGTAGTAAATGAATAACTAATATCTAATATGAAAATTTACATAGAAAAACGAATTATAATTATTAAATAATGTTAATTATTATAATTCGTTTTTTATTTGCATAAGTTTTATTATGACAACCTATTAGTTGCAATTTCAGAACAGAGTAGGTATAATAAAGTGTTAAAAAACTAAAGAGGATATTTATGAAAAGAAAAGCTACTTTACTATTAATTTTATTTCTACTATTAATTTTTATAATCAAAGGGATTGATATTTCGTCAAAGTATAATATGAACATTTTTGACTATATTAAATATTCTATGAATTTAACTAGCCAAGAAAAAAATTATTTGAAAAAAAACGATATTATTTATGGAATAAATATCAAGGACCCACCCTTTTCATATATATCTCTTGATAATGGTCAAAATACTGGTATACTTGTTGATTATTTTAATCAGCTATCTGTAACATTAGAAAAAGAATTCACTGGCGCTACATATGATAATTATGATTTAGCTATAAGCTTAATATCCAGAGATATTAATGCAGCAGTATTAAACAAAACTGTATATAATCAGTCTGTATTTCTTTTTACTGAACCGCTATACACATTACACTGCAAGGTACTTGTAAGAAACGAATCGCCTTATGAAAAACTTGAGAATGTAAAAAATACTAATATTGCAGTAGTTACAGGCTCATTAACACATCACTACGCAAACAAATTTTTTAAAGACAACGATAGTGTACATCTAATATTAACTAAAGATCTAAATGAATGTTTATATCTATTAGGCATGGGGGAAGTTGATGCTATTGCTGGAGATGAAGCAAAAATTTCATTCCAATTAAATCAAGCAATCAAAGATAAAAAATTCAGATTTCTTAGCAATTCAATATATACTGAGGATATTTCTGTAGCAGTTAATAAAGATGATGAAATTTTATTTAACATTTTAAATAAGGGAATATTAGAGTTGAAAACAAACAATCAGTATATGCATATACATTCAAAATGGTTTGGAAGCTTTATGCCTGAAGTTAGAGATATATCTGATTATAGTAATATTAGTAACATTATAATATTAATAATTACTATAGTCTTTGTGCTTGGTAGTTGGAATTATATAATATCATTAAGAGTTTACGAAAGAACTAAAGAGCTAAACGACAGTAGAAAAGAATTAAGAGACGTAATTGATTCTCTTCATGATGGATTAATGGTTTATAGTGAGGAGGATGTTATTCTTGAATGCAACAATGCTATGACTAAAATATTGAATTTATCTAGATCAAATATAATTAATAAACGATTTGGTGAACTTGAAGAACTTAAACCATATTTAAAACACATAAACGATAAGGAATCTTTTCGACTTGATCAATCCTACTATTTAGTAATACTTAGACGATTAGAAACATTAAGTAATATGAAGCTTTTTATTATTGAAGATTACACAGAAAGACAAAAATATGAACTCATTAATAGACAAGATGCAAAAATGATTGCAGTAGGAGAATTGTCTGCTGGTTTAGCACATGAAATTCGAAATCCTTTAGGTCTTATAAAAAATTATCTCTTTGTTCTAAGAAATAGATATGATGATGATTTAAGCCTTCATGCTATATCAGTAATTGATGATTCTGTAAAGCGTATAAATCATTTAATTAGTAATCTACTAAATTTCTCAAGACTATCAAAAGAAGACAATAAAGAGATCAACATAGATCTACTATTTAATTCAATTATTGCCCTTGAAGACAAAAACCTAAGAGATTGTAATGTTAAATTATCATTTAATAAAACTTATGATATTCCAAACAAACTTTTATTAAATGAAGATATTTTAAAATTAGGAATAATTAATTTAATTAACAATAGTATTGACGCTTTTGAGGGCACTAACATTATCGAAAGAAGAATAATCATTTCCTTAAAAATTAGCGATGAAAAACTAATAATTGATTTTCAAGATAATGGTAAAGGTATACCTTCAAGTGATTTAGAAAAAATATTCAATCCTTTTTATACTACAAAGGATACTGGTACAGGATTAGGGCTATACATATTAGCATCTGAACTTAGGGCGATGGGAGGTAATATCACATGTGAAAGTGTGCAGTATGTAAAAACGATATTTCATATAACATTACCTATAAAAGGAGTATACAATGAAAAATATTAAAGGATATAAAATTCTCATAGTCGATGACGAAATAGAATATCAAAGTGTAACATCAATAATCCTCGAAGACGCTGGATATATAACTAAAACATGTTCTAATGGTTTTGAAGCTTTAGACTATATATCTAATAATGTAGTAGACTTAGTAATAACAGACCTCCGTATGCCTGGAATGTCAGGCATAGAGCTAATTAAAGAGATAAAGAAACTAAGCATTGAAACAGATATACTCGTTGTAACTGCATTTGGCAGTATAGAAAGTGCTGTAAATGCAATAAAAATAGGCGTAGCTGATTATTTTGTAAAAAGTGATGAACCTGCAGATTTACTTATTAAGATAGAACGTTTGGCAAAAATAAATAGACTTGAAAAAAAAAGCAGTATACTTCTAAAAAATCAATCTGAGCAAGATGTTTTCCTTGATACAAAAAACATGGAATATCGAAATCTTATTGAAATGTGCAATAAAACTGCTAACACCGGTATTAATATACTTCTATTGGGAGAATCTGGTGTAGGCAAAGAAGTTATTGCCAACTATATTCACAGAATTAGTGACAGGGCAAACGAACCATTCGTTCCAGTTAACTGCCAAGTCTTTCCTGAAGGCGTTATAGAGTCAGAGTTATTCGGCCATGAAAAGGGTTCATTTACTGGAGCTGTAGATAATAGAATTGGAAAGTTCGAAGAAGCTAATTATGGCACACTCTTTCTTGACGAAATTTGTGATTTGCCTAAAGCTACCCAAGGTAAATTGCTACGTTCACTGGAGAGCAGAAAAATTGAAAGAATCGGTAGTAATAAGTTTATTGATCTTGATATCAGACTTATCTCCGCAACGAATAAGACTCCTTTTACTGAAATTAAAGAATGTAGATTTAGAGAAGATTTACTTTATAGAATCAATACTTTAACTCTAACAATTCCTGCATTGAGAAACCGTAAGGAAGACTTGCCTGGGTTAATTAATTTTTTTGTTCAAAAAATTGAAAAAGATCAAAAAAAGATTATAACAAAAATTGATGATAGTGTTATAGAATATCTTATGGCATATGATTATCCTGGTAATATTCGAGAATTAAAAAATATTATTGAACGCATGGTTGCATTAAGTGAAAATGGTCACATCACAAGTAAAGAACTTTTCATGCCCTCAAATATTAAGAATATTTCCTATTCAGCAATTGAAACTGATTCAACTCTTAGAGACGCAAGAGCAAACTTTGAAAAGGAATATATAACAGCATCATTAAATAAATTAAAAGGTAATATTACTCAATGCGCTAGCGAACTTGGAATTACCTCTAGACAACTTAGAAACAAAATAGCTCAATACAATATAATAAAATAATGATTTCAGGGGAAATAAATTTCCCCTGAAATGGAATTTAATTTCAATTTTACTATTACTTTTATAGAATGAATAAACGTGGTTCATTTTTTTTTGTGTTTTTCTAACGATTATTATGACCTATATGTTTTAGTAATGTTTGGCACAATATTTGCTAATTAACTAAATGAAAATTTTATTAAAATAGAAAGGATGTATAAAATGAAAAAATTATTAATTGTTTTATTGGTACTTACTATGAGCATGGTTGTTTTTACATCATGCGCTAATTCATCTAAAGATGAAGCTAATGGAGAAACTGAGTATCCAATTGTAATTAAAATCGGACACACAGATTCATCTCAAAGATCTACACACACTTGGAGCGTTTGGCTAGGAGAGTACTTAGAAGAAAAAGCCCCTGGAAAGTTCAAAGTAGAAGTTTATTCTGACGGTCAATTAGGAGATTCTCCTGACTTAGTAGCAGGACTTGGACTTCGTACAGTAAATATGGTATTTGACCTATCTTCAGTATTTACTACCGTTGCGGGTCCAGCATCTAGCTGTATCGATTTACCATATTTATATCCATCTTATGAAGATTGGGTATCAGGAACTTTTGAAAATGGAGGTCTGCAATTATTTAATGAAACAATTACTGATTCAGATTTCTATTGTATAGACATGTACTACAATGGAATGAGACAAGTTATCAGTAGAGACAAAAACTATCATAACTCAGATGACTTACATGGTCAGAAAATACGTATAGCTCAAAATGACCTTAATATCTCAATTTGGGATGCTATGGGAGCTAACCCTACACCTATGTCATGGGGTGAAGTTGTAACTTCACTATCACAGGGACAGATTAATGCACTTGACCATTCATTAGGAGTTTTTAACGACTTTAACTTACATGAAATTGCTCCTTATGTTACTTTAACTAATCATGCATCTTCACCATTCCCAGTAATTTGTTCAAAATCATGGATTGAATCTCTTGCGGCTGAAGACAGGGCAGTTTTAGAGGAAGGCGTACATAAAATGTGTGAACAACAAAGAGAAGAAGAACGTGGTAAAGAAATAAAGTACCTAGAAAGATTTGTTAGCGAAGGAGCTACTGTTGAGGAATTAACGACAGACGAAGTTGAAGCATTTAAAGAAGCTGTAAAACCAGTTTATGATAAAATGCGTAAAAACGTAGGTGACGAAATGGTTGACAAGTGGTTAGCTACAGTACCTAAATAAATCTTAATCTATAGTATCGGGGATCAATAGTGTCTTCGATACTATAAATATTATTAAGGAGGAACTAATTTGATAAACGGAAAGAACAAATTCATAGCTACTATAGATAAGATAGAAGATATATGTCTAGTTTTTATGTTTGTAGCTATGGTATCAATAATATTCTTTCAAGTAATAATGCGCTACGTTTTTAACAACTCTCTATATTGGTCAGAAGAACTAGGTAAGTTTTTATTTGTATGGATTTCTTGGTTAGGTATTAGTATTGGTCAAAGAAGAAATGAACATATAAAAATTACCCTTTTAGTTGATAGACTATCATATAAGGGACAAAAAATTATGGAGATAATCGCAGACATTCTGCTAATATTAATATGTATTGTCACATTATACTACGCTATTATACTTGTTCAGACTCAAGCCAAGGTACCATATGCTGGAATAAAATTCAGTACTTCATGGGGCTACTTATCTCTTGTTTTAGGATGTGGGTTTATTTCACTCCGCCTAGTAGCTGGTATTGTTAATAATATAAAGAAATTATTATCAAACGATCCCCCCCCTTTTCTTGAAGGAGGTGACCAATAATGTCTATAACCGTATTGTTTGTCGCATTATTTGTACTACTTTTAATTGGAGTTCCAGTTGGATTTGCCATAGGTGGAGCGACAATGGTGTCTATGCTACTGTGCTCAGATTTAAATATGGTAATAAACGCACAATATTGCTACAGTGGAATATTTTCATTTACAGTTATGGCAATACCCTTTTTCATGCTAGCAGGATTAATTATGTCTAATGGTGGTATTGCCAGACGTATAGTAAATTTTGCATCTGCATTAATTAATTTTGTTAACGGAGCTATAGGATGTGTTACAGTAATTGCTTGCATGTTCTTCGGTGCTCTATCAGGTTCAGGCATGGCTACTACTTCTGCTATTGGAGGAATGATGATACCTGAAATGAAAAAGAAAGGATATGATCCTGCTTATGCTGCTACTATAGTTTGTTTTGGTGGTATTGTAGGCCCAATCATTCCTCCTAGTTTGTCTTTTGTACTTTACGGCGCAACGACAGGCGTATCTATATCGCAATTATTCTTAGCAGGTATAATACCAGGAATACTTATAGGAGTTATATTTGTTATTGCTAATATTATAATGTGCACAATAAGTGGTACTGATTTGAAAGTGGCTAAGGAAAAAGTTAACGTACCAATGAAAATTTCCATGCTAAACAGAATAAAAGAAATAGGTAGAGTTACGAAAGACGGTTTCTGGGCACTCTTGTCTCCAGTTATCATTCTAGGTGGAATTTACTCAGGAATCTTTACACCTACTGAAGCTGCTTGTATCTCAGTTGTATATTCAATAATAATAAGTGTATTCGTATATAAGGATATCGACCTCAAAGGATTATATGATGTATTTCTTGATACTTCAGTACTAAACGGAATTACTTCGTTTTTATTGGGATATTCTACAGTTTTTTCCACATATATGACTTTCGAAAAAGTACCACAAATGATTACAGAATTTTTAACAGGTGTATCAACCAATCCATATGTTGTATTAATGTTTGTAAACATTATTCTGCTGATTGTAGGTTGTTTCCTAGATACAGTTCCAGCCATAATAGTCATGGCTCCTATGTTAATGCCAACTGTAAAAGCACTTGGTATTGATCCTATACATTTTGGAGTTATTATGGCAGTTAACCTTGCTTTAGGACTATGTTCCCCTCCATATGGTTGTAATTTGTTTGTGGGCGCTGCAGTAGCTAAAATTAAAATGGAAAGAATGTTTAAATATATCATACCTTTATTTATAGTCGGTCTAATAGCATTAGCTATTATTACATATATACCATGGCTATCACTAGTATTTATATCTTAAACAATAAAATATTAATATTATATTATTGATATCATAAAAGCTCTAAGAGAAATATTAAATTTCCTCATAGAGCTTTTTTTAACGTTTAAATTAATGATTTTTTCAAATAATAATAAAGCAAATAAATTAAGATGGTAGGGAAGAACTCAAATGGCAAATAATAAAAATAATATTGTAGCTCCTGAAGCTAAACTAGCTTTAAACCAGATGAAGGCTGAAGTAGCTAGAGAGTTAAGCATAGCTAACCCTAAAGCAAAAGACAGAGGAAAATTAACCTCCAGACAGAATGGTTATGTAGGAGGATATATATCTAAAAATTCAGATAATCTCGTTAATCAAAAATCAAACGAGAAAGCAACAGGGCATATAAAATAAAATGCATAAGCTACTTTTTAGAAATTAAAATTACTAAAAAATAGGGGCTGTTGCATTAGCGATTAAAAATCGCAGTGCAAAGCCTCTTTTTATATTGACAAATAACATGTTTTGTTCAAAATTATCTTAATATTTTTTGAATTTTGAAAAATGAGTACACTAAATAAATGATGCTAATTTACACCATTTATTTAATGTTTCTTCTTAAAATATCAAAATTTATGCTGTTTTCAATGAATACAGATAAGAGGAACAACGTCCTGATTGTATCTTGTTATGCAATTTACTCACATTATGAGCCAAGCCAAGAAGAATACATTCTGCTGTAATGTTACCTTTACCCTTGCATAAAAAACGTCTAAAACCCATGTCTTGTTTTACTTCCGCAAATGCGCCTTCCGCCTGAATGCTTCGGTTCACTCTTAGTTTGATTCCTTCATCACTAAGAATTCTTTCTATATTTTCTTCTCTCATACTTTGAAACAGCTTTGAAATTTCAAGATGTTTAGTTCTCTCTTCTAAAGGTATTTTACTATTGTTTCCTTTTATGCATTTTGACTTTATATTGCATCCTATACAGTCTTCACAGCTATAGCAGGTTTTTTCGCTTTTGTATCCCGTTTTGCTCTTGCTGATTTTCGTTCTGGTCACAACAAGTTTTTTATTATTGCCGCATATGTAAAAATCATTTTCTTTGTCGTAAATCATATTTTCTTTTCTGCTTATATCAGTTTTATATTTACGTGTCTTGCTGATTTCATAATTAGATGGCTTGATAAATGCAAGCTGTTTATTCCTATGGATATACACGTAGTTTTCTTCGCTTTCATATCCTGAATCTGCAACTATATTTTTGTATTTGTATTCTAAATGATCTTTCATATTATCTAAAAATGGAATTAATGTTGTGGTATCTGTGGGTTGCGGTCCTGCACTAATCCATACTACATATTCAGAATCCACTCCAAATTGAATATTGTAGGCTGGTTTCAGTTGCCCGTTTTTCATGTAATCTTCTTTCATTCTCATAAAAGTTGCATCATGATCCGTCTTTGAAAAACTGTTTCTGTCTCCCATTATGTGTAAGTATTGATTGTATTTCTTTAATTTTTCAATATATTCATCCAGTTTTTCAACAGTTTTCTGAAGCAATGATTTTCTTTTTCCCTTTCCATTTACGAAAACTATATTTTCTGTTCTCTTGATGTTTAGGAGTTTTCGTCTAAGTTTTTTTAAATTATGCATTTTAATTTTATCTTTATGTAATTCCTTTAATCCGAAATTTTCTTCTGTTTGCTTGAAAAACTCTGGTATTTTATCTATTATTCTTTGTTGATTTTTAGTAACAGTTCCTTTCCAAACAAAAGTATATTTGTTTGAAGCCGCCTCAATTTTAGTACCGTCAATGAATATATTTTCCATTGAAATCTCACCATTCTCACCCAACAAATTTGTGAATTGAGCCATTAACTTTTCAGAAATTTCACCAAAATGAATACTTCTAAACCTTGCAATTGTTGAATAATTAGGTGCAGTGGAGCCTTCAAGAAGATACATAAAATTTATGTCTCTTTTGCAAGCACTTTCAATTTTTCTTGAAGAATAACAATGATTCATATATGCATAGAGCATGATTTTGAACATCTGTCTTGGAGTTGCTTGATTTTTCCTTATTCGGGAATAGGTCTTGTATAATTCTGATAAATCCATCTCCTCTATGATTTGACCCAGCAGCCTAACAGAATCATCATTTGGAATCATGCATTCAATATTTAGCGGTAATTTTAATTGATAAAAGTCTCCGCGAATGGTATAATTCTTTTGTGATAAATTATTTATTAGCATAAATATATTTTACACCTTTTTCCGAACTTTTCGAAGTCCGGAATTTGTTTTTTTGCAATAAAAATGGGCGTTACACTAATTTCTTAGTGCAACAGCCCCTAAGTTTTTAGTAGTTTATTAGTATTACATTATTTTCCTTATTTTAATATTATCATACTATTGGAAAATTTATCTATAAATTTAAGTATTTGACTAACTACTTAGTTTTTATTAAATATAAAACCCCATTTGAGTTAGCATATCTTTGTCTTTTTCAATATTATTACCAGATGTAGTTAATAAGTCTCCTGTTATAGTAGCATTGGCACCTGCATGGAAAGCCCTTTTTCCTGAATCTTCCATAAGAATTCTACCAGCAGCTAACCTAATCCTAGCTGTTGGATTAACAAAACGGAACATTGCTATAGTTCTTAGTATTTCATCTTCTGTCAGGCGTTCAAGATTTTCATAGGCAGTTCCACTGATCGGCATTAAGACATTAATAGGAATAGATTGCACCCCTAGTTCTGCTAAACTAACAGCCATATCCAAACGATCTTCAAATGATTCGCCCATTCCAATAATTCCACCAGAGCAGACATTGAACCCTAGTCTTTGTGCGAGTTTAATTCCATTTATCTTATCTTCATAGGTATGTGTAGTACAAACATTAGGAAAATTTCTTTTTGAAGTTTCTATATTTTCATGATAAGTAGATACACCACTTTCTTTTAAAGCAATAAGTGCTTCTTCTGAAAGCAACCCATGAGAAGCACATAAATCAATATCGCATTCCTCATTCATTCTTTTATAGGTATTACAAGCTACTTCTAAATCTTTGCCTTTCAAATCTCGTCCAGCTGTTACAATAGAATAGCGGTGTACACCTTTATCTGCATGCTTTTTACAATCAGCTACAATTATATCTGTATCCAAGAAACTGTATTTTTCGATTCCTGTATTATAATAACTGCTTTGGGCACAGAATTTGCAATTTTCACTGCAACTGCCACTTCTTCCGTTAATAATAGCACATAAATCAACATCATCACCACATAATGCTTTACGGATACTGTCAGCACCTTGACATAGTTCATCTAAATTTGCTGTAGCAAAAAAACTTAAATTATCGCCCCGCTTCAATATTCTTCCCTCTATTATTTCCTTTGATAGTTTTATGATATCCATAGTATTTTTGCCTTTCTACTTATATTAGTCTCTAGTATTATAGGTATCCCGCTCGTTTTACCTGTTTTTTTATTGTAGATCCTAGGATAGTTGCGATTATAATCTTTACAATATCACCGATGATGTATGGAATTACACCTGCAAACAAAGCTTGCTCAAAAGTCATGTCTGCTTGATAAGCTAACCAGGCTGTCCCTAAAGCGTATGTTACAATTGTCCCAAGCATCATTCCTAATACATACATGTAGATTTTACCTGAAAACTTATCAACAAAGAAACCAGAAATCATCGCCATAAATATGAACCCAATTAGATAACCGCCAGTTGGGCCTAACAACTTAGCAGGACCTGATGTAAAACCCGAGAAAACAGGTACTCCTACAAATCCAATTAGAAGGTAAACTAAATAACATATGGTTCCTTTCTTTCCTCCAAGTAAAATAACAGTAAAATAAATTGCAAGATTAGTGAATGAAATTGGTACTGGTGAAATAGGAATTACAATTGATAATGGTCCTAAAATACATGTAACGGCAGCCATAAGACCGATTAGAGTAAGATTAGTTATTTTTTCATTTCTCATAATGTGCTCCTTTTTATGTACATGAGTTATTCTGTTATTAGTACAGCATATTATACTTCACACCGATTCTATTGTCAACCTATTTTATTTTTAAGGTTTACAATATTTCATTGCTTATTATCTTCTATTAACTGCTCTTGTGCTGCTGAGGTCAGAATAGCCTGACCTACATTAATTAAAAAATTACCAAGAGAATTTTGCTTATTTGCATCCAAATTATCTATTAGGAGAATGCCAATTAATGATGATAGCAGCGAAAATTGTTTTGGTGGTAATGAAAAGAAATACGATGCTAGTGTATTCTCATTATTATTATCATTACATAGATTACTTCTAAATTCTAAGTTTCCACTATCTTTACCCATTTTTTCCGTCACCTTTCTTTAAATAAATTAAAGATATTATATAATTTTTACTTATAACTATCTAAGTTATTATATGCTCAATATAAACTTTAGTTAAAATAGTTTTAATTTTTATAAAATCCTAATAAATTTAAAGATAAATCATGTCAGTCATTAGTAGAATTAACCTACCGCTTGTTAATATAAACAAAATAGATGGTTATGATTACCGAAAAATACAGTAAAATCACAAACCATCTATCCAAATTTCATACTAACCAATGCTATTTTTTTATTGATTTTTTATTCCCACTCAATAGTTGAAGGTGGCTTAGATGTTACGTCGTACACTATACGATTTACATTATCCACTTCATTTACTATTCTATTTGATACTTTTTCTAATACATCATATGGTATACGAGCCCAGTCTGATGTCATTCCGTCTGAACTTGTAACAGCTCTTAAAGCTACTGTATGCGAGTATGTTCTTACATCTCCCATAACTCCTACACTTTTTATGTTAGGTAAGCAAGCGAAGTATTGCCAGATTTTGTTTTGAAGTCCTGCTTTTTTTATTTCATCTCTGAATATAAAATCCGCATCTCTAACTATTTTTAGCTTGTCTTCTGTAATTTCTCCTAGAACTCTAATAGCTAGACCTGGTCCTGGGAATGGCTGTCTTTCTACTACTTCTTCAGGAATTCCAAGTTCTCTTCCAACTTGTCTAACTTCATCCTTGAACAGCTGTCTTAATGGTTCTAATAATTCAAAGTCAACATCTTCAGGTAGTCCTCCAACATTGTGATGGCTTTTAATTACCTGAGCAGTTGCAGTTCCACTCTCTATAACATCAGGGTAAATAGTTCCTTGAACTAAGTAATCTATATGTCCAAATTCTTCTTTTAATTTTTGTTTTTCTTCTTCAAAAACCCTTATAAATTCATTTCCAATTATTTTTCTCTTAGTTTCTGGATCTGTAACTCCAGCTAATTTTCCTAAAAATCTTTCACCAGCATTTACACGAATTAAATTCATGTTGAACTTTTCTTTAAATATTTGTTCTACTTGGTCTCCTTCATCTTTCCTAAGAAGTCCGTGGTCTACAAATACGCATATTAAATTCGATCCTATAGCTTTATGTACCATAACAGCTGCGACTGATGAGTCTACTCCACCAGACATTGCACATAATGCTTTTTTGTTTCCTACTAACGCTTTGATCTTGTCGATTGATTCTTGACAATAGTCACCCATATCCCAATCTTCTTTTAAACCGCATACATTATATAGGAAATTATTTATTACTTCTCTTCCTTTTTCTGTGTGTTCAACTTCTGGATGGAACTGTAATGCATATATTTTCTTTTCTTCATTTTTCATAGCACATACAGGACATGTTTCTGACTTAGCAGTTACTATGAAATTTTCTGGTGCTTTTTCAATATAGTCAGTATGGCTCATCCAACAAAGTGAGTCTTGTTCTATATCTTTAAACAAACCATCATTTAAATTTATTTCAAGCTTTACTCTACCATATTCTCTTGAATCTGCTCTTTTAACTTTTCCTCCAAATTCCTGAGCTATGAATTGTCCTCCATAGCATATACCTAGAACTGGAACTCCTAAGTCGAAAATTTCACCTGAAACTTTTGGAGCATCTTCAACATACACACTTGCTGGTCCACCTGAGAGTATTATCCCTTTAGGATTTTTTTCTCTGATTTGTTCGATTGAATAAGTATATGGAATTATCTCACAATAGACCTTTGCTTCTCTTACTCTTCTAGCAATAAGCTGACTGTACTGTGCGCCAAAATCAACTATTAATATCATATTATTCTCCTTTATAAATAAATATTTACCTATTTAACAAACTTTAATTACAATGAGATTATCAAAAAAAATTCTCATTGTCAATTATAGAATTAATTTTTATATTTATATTTTTATATTACTTGTAACTGTGTACACAAGTAATGCTACCTATTAACCATTTCTACTATTTCTAGAGTATGGTTTTTTCGAACTCGTTTTATTTCCCTTACCTTTAGATGTAAATGAATTCTTTTTAGATAAATCTCTTTGATGTTTGTTTCTATCATTTTCTACTCTTGCGATAACTTGTCTGCGTGGGGACTTCTCAGCTTTTGGCACAACATAATTTATTGTCATAGGATATGGATTTTCATCTATTACAGTTATAGTTTTCTTAATTAATTTTTGTATATCTTTCAGAAATGGCTTTTCCTCGTATTCGCAAAATGAAATAGCTGTTCCACCAAGACCCGCTCTACCAGTTCTACCTATTCTATGTACATAAGTTTCTGGCATATTAGGTAAGTTGTAATTTATTACATGCGATAATTCATCAATATCTATTCCTCTAGCTGCTATATCCGTTGCAACGAGGACCCTTATTTGACCTTTTTTAAAACTATTCAAAGCTGCCTGTCTATTATTTTGAGATTTGTCACCATGAATTGCTTGTGATTTTATTTTGCTAGTTTCTAGAATTTTAACAACCTTGTCAGCCTCATGTTTTGTTCGAGTAAAAACTAGTGCGGATGTTATTTCACTATTATTCAAAAGATGGACCAATAGGTTTTTCTTATTTACCTTATCTACGAAGTATACATATTGATTTATTATGTCTACTGTTGACGATACAGGTGTAACTGCAACTTTAACTGGATGAACTAATATCGTATTTATTAATTTTGTAATTTCAGATGGCATTGTTGCTGAAAAAAGTAATGTCTGTCTTTCTTGTGGTATACATGAAATTATCTTTTTAACATCATGTATAAATCCCATATCAAGCATTCGGTCTGCTTCATCAAGAACAAACATTTTAATATTTTGCAAATTAACTTGCTTTTGATTTATTAAATCATTAAGTCTCCCAGGTGTAGCTATTAAAACGTCCACACCTCTTCTCAAAGCTTCTGTCTGTGGATTTTGTGAAACCCCTCCAAAAATTGCACAATACTTCAAATTTGTATATCGTCCATATGATACAAAACTATCCTTAATCTGTACTGCAAGTTCCCTAGTTGGGGTCAAAATTAAGGCTTGTATTTGTCTTTTTGAGCCCTTGTTTTTTTGTTCATGTATTCTCTGAATAATTGGTATCGCAAATGCTGCAGTTTTTCCAGTTCCTGTCTGTGCACAACCTATTAAATCTCTTCCTTCAATAACCGATGGGATGGATTGCTCCTGTATAGGAGATGGACTCACATATCCTTCGTCTTTTAAGGCTTTTATGATTGGTTCAATTAAATTTAAATTTTCAAATTTCATATTTTATATTATTCTCTTTTCTTTATTCCAAAATCTGCATAATAATTGCAAATTATCTAAACTTATTTCAGAATCAAATTTTATTTGTTTGTATTGTACTATATTAACCTAATATAACTTAAAAAGCAATATAATTACCACTTTTTCGAATGAAAATTTAGTTTTACCACTGTTTTTGAATTATATCATCTTCTTATAACTATTCCATTGCACTATGTTTATTAAAATTATATTTCAATGAATTATCAATAACTTCTAATTTCAAAACACCATTATCAATTAAGTAATAAATATATGGTTTAAGCATCTTTTCAGCAAGAATATATGTGCTCACATTATTACTTATATCTAATATTTTAAATGCTTCTTGGAAGATTTCACTAATTGTCATAGGTCTTTTAATTATGTCTATAATAAGTTTCATATGATTTTCCAAATAGTTTATATTGTCATCAATAACCTGATTAATATCATCATATATTCCTTTATGTGCTAAAATATATTTATTACATTTTATTAGCCTAAGCTTTTCCTTTGTTTCAAGGTCTATTGCGATATCATCAATATAAACAATTTTAGTATCGTTTAATTCATCTTTTCCCATGAGAGAATCCCCTACATAAAAAACATCATCAGGTGTAATTATTCCTATGTGGTAATGTGTATGTCCATACAACTGAACTATCTCAAATTTCCGTTCACAAACTTCAACAAATTTATCTTTGTCAGATATTTTTCTATCTGTTATACTTATATTTGTTTCAAATCTCTTCTCCATTCGTTTTGTAATGGAAGGTAAATAATATGCCCTAATATTGTGCATTGAATTACAAATCATACTTTCATATTCAGGCATTATTATTTCTGTATTATACTTTTCTTTTAGCCAAGAATTATTTCCTACATGATCAATATGTGCATGAGTACAAATTACTGCTTTAATTATAAATTTGTACTGCGAAATTAATTCCTTTATAACTATTTCATCTGTATCATATAATCCAGAATCTAGCATTACTATTTCATTTTCATTTATTTTATAGAATGGCATATATGCAAACTTTGTTTCAAAATAAAATGTATTTCCCTTTATATTGTATATTTTCATCCTTTGAATTACCTCTTAATATAATTTAAATATTGTTCTCATTTATCTTTCAGTACATTATACAATGTATTTATATAAATTCCAATGTTTATTACTCAATTTATACATAATAAAAAGTAGGTTCTTTTTGATCGGAACCTACTAGTTGTTTCTTGAATCACAAGCCAATATAAAAATAAATGAATTATTTAAATCAGATATTTTTTTGTTATTTTTTTTATTGTACCATTGTTTTCTAATTCTAAATATTTTTTATTGAATAAATTAATTGCTTCACTATTGTTTTTAATCTTACAAAAACCTAATCTAGTTTCAGATATATCCGCTTCCACATGTTTATATTTTTCTAATTTGATTTTATTACCAAGTCCCATTTTTTTTATTATGTAATCGCCAGAATAAGAGTTTAAAATTATAACATCAATTTGACCTTTTAATAATTTTTTAAACATTATTTCTTCCTTAACACTAAAATCCCTCTGGAATGAATTATTTTTATCAAAATCAGTATAATATGTATATCCTGCTAAAACTCCTACTCGTTTACCTCTTAAATCTTTTATACTTTCAATAAAAATATTCTTTTCTTTGTTTGTATAGAAGTTATATCTGCTTTCAGTCCTATAATTCATACTAAAATTTAAGAATTCTTCTCTTTCTTTATTAATTGCTATCGTCGGAATAATATCTGCTAACCCATTTTTTAACATATTAATTGATGTATCCCATGGTACAATTTTATACTCTATCTGATAACCTGAATCAGAATAAATTTTATTAATTATATCAACGTCAATTCCCGAAACAGTATCTTTCTCACTATCATAAATTATAAATGGTTCATATGGAGCGGTTGCTACAATGATTTTTTTACCGCAATTGTCCTCTTTTACTAATTCTAAGAATTCAAAGTTAACTTCTTCAAATTTACTTATATTATTATTCAAATTATCCACTGACTTCGTTTCTTCTACAACTGACTGATTTACATCTACAATTGATTTTGTTACTGATTCAACTGATTTTGCTATAGAATTAATGAATTCTTTTAAATTATATATCTGTTCTACTACCTCTTTAGAATTAAACGAAATGTTATTTGTTTTATCATACAACTCTTTAGAAGTTTTTTCAACATTCTCAAAACTGATAATACTCTTATCAATGCTTATTGTTTGTTCTTCAATTTTATCAAGAACATCTATTAATCCATCTTTGGTATTCATAAACGAGTCTCTTAACTCTTTAATAATTTCAGATATAACGTTAGTTACCTCACTTGTTTCAACTGCTAATTTTCTTATCTCATCCGCAATTACAGAAAAACCTTTTCCGTATTCACCAGCTCTAGCTGCTTCAATAGAAGCATTTAGAGCTAGCAAATTAGTTTGCAATGAAATATTGTTTATTCGACCAATTAAAGATTCTGCACTCAAAGTTTTATCTTCTAAAACTACAATTGAACTGCTTGTTTCATTTAGTAAGTTTCTAACGCTTGAAAGCTCATCAATGTTTTCTTTAAGCCCAATAATCTTAGTATACAACTCGTCATGACTCTTCTTTGAAATTTCAGAGGATGCTTCTGAATTAGTAAGATTAATTTCTACTTTGTTATAAATATCTTCTACTACCCCAGATATAGAAATCATATTCGAAGCCTGTTCTTCAGATTCTGACATAACACCCTCAACCTTATAAGATATTTCTTTCATTTCCATATATATTTCATCTACAGAAAATGAAAATCTACTTATTAGTTTTAAATATTTGTCAGATAAATCCTTTTTCTTAATAATTTCCCTATCTGTTTCTACAATCTTTTTTTTATTGTTATTTGTGCTGTTAACCTTTAAAATAATATAACTTTCAATAAGAATAACAATCCCAAAAACAATTAACAAATATACCATATTATTAACCTCACTTTTATTTTTTCAAAAGTTTATTAAAAGTAACTTTTTCATCCCGTGAATTATCTGTCATATATAATATTATGTAAGGTATTATTATTATTCAGCTATTACCCATTGTTGATCTGTATTTAAAACATACACTAATTCTTCGTTTAGTTTTTGACCTAGTATATCCTCTATATTTGTATGTATTACTATTCTATCTCCTACTTGGAAATCTCCTTCATTTTCATCAAGGACTATTCTTAATACGTTTTCCTCTAATATGCATAAACTGGCGTCTATATCTTGAACTAAAGTCTGATCTCCTCTTTTTAGAGTTATATAATCTTCTGCAACCTCCTCATATAAATCTACCAAGTAATCCTTACTTGCCGAAAATCCAACTTTCAAATTATTATTAAATTCTATTTTAGCATCATATCCTTTATTTGTAAATACCCCAATTATACTTAATGGATCAGGTGTAGACTCTTTTGCGCTAATTGACACTTTTATATTATCAATAGTTGTTTTATTATACTCACCCAGATTTGCGCCTGCACTTCCATTTGAATAATCGTCATCTGAGCTATAGCATATTGTACTTCCCACTTTTTCAAATGTTACTTCGAATTCAGGTCCTGTTGCAAATTCAGTTCCCGCCGCTTTTATAACAGGAACTACAATCTTGCTTTCTGTACTTTTAGCTAACTCTAACAAAATTTTACTAACCTGATATGTACCAAATGCATTTTCTTTTATTTTTATACTTTCTCCAAAATTAACTATAATGTTTTTTGATGTTTTAACTTCTTTGCTATCAAAATTATATGTATCTCCTTCAGTCAAATAATTTAGTTTGATATTACTTACGCCAAACACGTCACCAGTATCCCATACTGCTTCATCAGCATCAACAATAAATACTCCCCCATTACCAAATACTGTACCTATATGTGTACCTTCGCTAATTCTGATACCAGTTCCCTCGTCTAGACCTATAGCAGTACCCGTTGTAATTCCATTGTTTGTATCTCTTAATGCTACTAAGAGTCTTCCTAATCTACCTCTAGCATCAAAATGTGTGTCAAGTAAAACCCTTCTTCCAGCTGCCAAATCTACATATCCAGTACTGTTATATGCTATATTATTTAATGCTTTAGAACTATCCACATCAGAATCTGTCTTACCATTATAATCAGACATATCTAATTTTTCTGTATCGTTCCAAAACATTGCCTCATACGAACCATTACCGCCACCTTGGAATGCTGGATCTGATAGAACTTGTGCACCTGCACTTGTACCTGCAATCGTTCCACCAATATTAAATACATATTTTATAGCTTTACCGACTTCAGTTAAGCTACCATCATCATTAGTTAATGCCCTTGCATGTTTAGCTTGGTCTCCACCCATAAGCAATACAATATGACAACTTTTTACTAAGTCAGCAAAATACTTTTCATTAGTTATGCTTTCATAATTGTCAATTCCTAATGGAATATAAACTGCTTCACAACCGTCTTTTTCTAATACAACTTTATCCGATGAATCTCCGTCATTATAAAAATAATCATACATTGTAGATTCTGCACCTGAAGATGTTTCAAAAACTGCAACTCTAGGTGTAATTCCTGGTGTAGCTTGTTTAAATGCATCTATGTATCCTTGGACATAGCTATTTGAATTAGGATTTAAAGATGTAGACCCACCTGCAGGAATAACAAATCCCTTTCCTGTTCCTATATTAGTTAATGGAGCTGGTCCATTAGCAGGAGTTAGCATCAAATCAGCTTTAGATAATCCTAATGCTCCGCCATTAGATACTGCCAATGCATATATGTAATAAATTTTTTCATCATCATAACTATTTCCTTCAAAATCTTTTAGAGTAGATATAAACTTAACGCCACTTTCTAATTCTCTACCAGTATAAATGGCTTTATTACTATTTACTAATTCTTCGATTTGATTTGAAGTTAAATCTGAAACTAACTTCCTTATATTTGATTCTCCAAGTTCTGAATAAAATACAATGTTATTTATTATTCTATCATCTGAAAATGTATTAAACTCAACACCATAGTTTTCTAGAGAATACCCGCCATCTCTAGTTGCTATCATATCCTTAGGGAATGGCTTTTTATCGATAGTTTTATTTGCTTCTGCAATTCCAATTAATCCATCAGTACTTAAAGACAAAACATAAAAATGATATAGCCCAGGTTCTGTTATTTCTTGATTTGTTATTATGTCTTTTTGTGAACTATAATAGGTATTGGCAGCTCCATCAGCATAATCTAAATTTGTTATAAGTTTACCCTTATTAATTTCTTCCGTATCATAATCATCAAACTCTGCCCTTGTTTTATCTTTTAATGCATTATATACACTTGTTATATCCTTTACAGAATAAACCATCATATATGAAGCTACTCCTGTCATATCATTTGCATATCTAAATCCAAGTTTGAACTCATTAGAGTTATTTCCTTCAGCTAAAATAGTAGTTTCTGTGACTGCATGTGATCCTTCAATTATTGTGTTATTGTTGTTGTCATTATCACTATTATTATTTGAAGAAGATTTTTTATTTTTAGGTTGTTCAATTACTTTTTCACCTTCTAAATTTTCAATCTCATTATCTTTTAACACCACATTTAACAATTTGCATAGTTCTGCTCTTGTCATATATGCTTTCGGATTCAAGTAACCATTATTTCCTTGAATATAACCATTAGCTGCAAGAACTCTAACACTTTCTATAGCCCATGATGCCAATTCTGAAAAATCTTTGAATTTTTCAATATTATAGTTTGTTTCTGTTTTTATACTAAAAGCTCTAACTATTACAGTCATTGCTTCTTCACGTGTAATATTATCATTAGGCCTCATATATGTATCTTTCGCAAATATACCCATATGGGCTGCCTTTGACATTACATCTGCATACCACGAATCACTTGGGATATCAAGTACACCACTTAAATCTGCTTTGTCACTAATATCAAAAATTCTATTCAATATAGTTGCCATTTGGGCACGAGTTGTATATGAAGTTGGTCTAATTAATTTTTGTCCATTCTCTTCAAAACCTTGTAACAAACCCTTTTCTATGCAACCATTAATAGACTGAGTTGACCAATCATTAGGCATATCTGCAAACTCACTTCTAGTTGGTTCTAAAACCTTATATTTTATTGTAAAATCACCTGAAGAAACTAATTTACTCCCCTTATTGGCAACATCTTCTTTTTGCTTTGCGTATATTGGAGAAGAACTGATAGTTGATAATATCATTACAATCGTTATAACTAAAGCTATTAATCTTTTTTTCATAATTTCCTCCATTTAGAAAAATCACGCAAAATTAATAAATTTAAACGTGATTTTATATATATTTATAATTTTTTCGAACTATAATACTTATTCAAATGTTCCTTTAACAATTATCTGACCATTATTAATCATAAGCTGACCCATGCTTAAAAGGTATTTTATGTTTAAATCATTTTTATTTAATATACATATATCTGCATCAAAATATGGTTTAATATTTCCTTTTTTGCTTAATTTCAATATTTTTGCAGGATTAGAGGTAACAGTTTTCATCGCTACTTCTAAAGGTATTTTTTTATTTTTAACCATATCTCTTATACTCTCAAGTATCGATAATGATGTCCCTAAAGTTATGCCATTCAAATTACCATTAGTATCGAATACAGGAAGACTTCCCTGTCCATCTGAAGATAAGGTAATATTTTCTATATTACAACCCTCATCAAGTAACCGTTTAACAGCTTCACTCGCTGGAACTTCTCCTTCATCAATAAACTGTTTTACAGTACTTGTAGTAAAATCAACATAACCACCAGATTTAGTATATTTTATTGCTTCCTCAAATAACCATGGGTTCCTGTTCATATGAGTAGGTAATAACTGAGTTATAGGAATTGTTGTTGTTTCTAACATTTCATAAATTAGTTCCATTGGATTAGTTTTATCCCCCATATGGATATTTATTATACCTGCTTTGCCAGAAAGCATTCCTCCAAGTCTTGCATCTGCAACAACTCTTGTAAATTCAGCTAAAGTTGGAACAGATGATCTATGATCGGATAGAGCTAACTCTCCAACGCCTATAACCTTATCCAACAAAATTATATCATCCGTTATACTGCCTGTAATAGTTCTAACCGGTATTTGATAAGACCCTGTGTAAACATATGCAGATACACCTTCTTCTGAAAGACTATTAGCCTTTGCTATAAGATTTGTCATAGTTCTAGTTGTTCCATCTGTGCCTAGTACTCCAACCACAGTAGTAACACCAGAAGTTGTCAAGTCGGTCAATTTAATTTCTGGAGTACGTGTACTATAACCACCTTCTCCTCCTCCACCACAAATATGAACATGTGAATCAATTAGTCCTGGAACAATATAAGAATCTGAAGCATCTATTATCATATGTTCTATGCCTAATAGATTAATTTCATCCTGTATAAGTTCAATCTTTTCCCCTGCGACCATAATATCTTTTTTACCAATATAGTCAGGTGCATACACCTCACCATTTTTTATTAAATAAATCATATTTTACCTTCTTTTTAGTTAAGTTTTATAGTTAATGATTATAGCTAGAGCGTTAAGACTATTTTCCTAACACTCCTTATTATCATTTAGAAACCAATAACTACAGCTGTAACCATAAATACAGTTGCTAATACAAATAATATAGCTTGAAATTTAATTTGGAATTTAGCCCATTTACTCCAATCCAATTTAGCAACTCCTAATACTCCCATCAAGCAACCTGATGTAGGAACAATAAGATTTGTTAAACCATCGCCTAGCTGGAATGCAAGTACAGATGTCTGTCTTGTTACACCAACTAAATCCCCTAATGGTGCTAACAAAGGCATTGTCAATGCTGCCTGACCAGAACCTGATACTACGAAGAAATTAAATATAGACTGGAATACATACATTACCCAAGCACTCAAAACACCTGGAAGACCTACTAATATATTGCTACATTTGTACAAAATTGTATTTAAAACAGTTCCATCTGTAGAACTTGTTCCACCAAGTACGATTATGATGCCTTGTGCCATACCAACTACTAGAGCAGCTCCAACTAAATCTCTTGCTCCTGAAGTAAAAGATGATGCTATATCATTAGCAGTCATAGAATTAAGTTTAAATATAACACCAATAATACCTGCTACAAGTCCCATTACAAAAAACTGAGATGCAATTTCTGGTATATAATATCCATTCTTAGTAACTCCCCATACTACCCAAATAGTTCCAAATAATATAGTTAGTAATACTAATATATGACCTATTCCAAAATCAGTATCAATTGACTCTTCTTTAAAATTATCTCTATAAAATCCATCAGTCTCATAAGAAACAGATTTTGTAGGATCCTTTTTAATTCTTTGTGCATATACCCAAGTAAATGCAATACCTACTAATGTAAATACTGCCCACATAAAAATTCTAAAACCTGCTCCAGAAAGTACAGGAACACCAGAAACCCCTTGGGCTATAGCAACTGAAAAAGGATTCATCCATGATGTAGCAAAACCTATTTGCGTAGCTACATAAGTAATCATGATGCCAACGATTGCATCGTATCCCATGGCTATAACAAGCGGTACTAAAATCATAGCAAAAGGAATTGCTTCTTCTCCCATACCAAAAACCGCTCCGCCAAGAGAAAATAGTACAAAAATCATTGGAATAAGTAAAACTTCTTTACCTTTTGTTTTCTTGATCATTGAAAGTATACCACTTTCAACAGCACCTGTTTTTAATATTATTCCAAATGCACCACCTATTACAAGGATAAATGCAATAATTCCTACTGCTGAACCCCATTTACTTCCTATAACCATTCCTTCAAACATATAGTTTAAAAGACCAATTCTACCATCAAAATCATCTGTTCCAAATAATGGAACACCATCTTTGACCGGAGTTCCTGCATCATCTAAAACATATTGAAATGAATTAGAATCAATAATAGTTCTTGTTTTTTCAGCTCCATTCACCATATAAGTTACATCTGTCGTTTGGAAAAATCCTTGAGGTACCACATAAGTTAATAGTGCTGCAAATAATACTACAAAAAAAATAATTACATACGTATCGGGCACTCTAACTGTTTTGTTAATTTTCTCTGTTGCATTTTTTTTAGTTGAAAACATAAAATTCCTCCTATAAATTTATTTTTAAATAAAAGTATAGCAATTATAATGCCAACTAGCACTATCTTGTAATAACTTCTACAAAGGTTAATTTAACTCTTGTTTAAAATAAATTAATATCTAGGAGGTAATTAAACTTAATACTTTCAGTTGTTTTTTATTTCATTTTAATCATTTTGGTTGTTTTTTGTTGTTTTCATATTATAGTAATTAATAACATTATTACCTTCTGTAGTTAATTCAACCCCATAACTACTTTTAGATTTATACAAATATGACCTTTCTCTTAACTCACTCAATAATTTCCTTATTTGATAATCAGTAATTTTATAATTATTTTGATCTAAATAAGTTTTAATCTTTTGCTTTGAAACAATTTCACCACTTTTAGATAATTTCCTAATAGATTCTAAAAATTTAAATTCATTAAATGTTAATTCACGATCAAGATCATTTTCTTTATGAGAATTATTACTATCATGATTTATTTTTTCAGCATTAAAAAATCCATATGTAGGGAAATCATTTATTGTTATATGGTTATTACAGCAGACTGCTGACATATATTTTATAGTGTTAATTACTTCCCTAACATTTCCAGGCCAATCATAAATATCAAATTTATCAAATACATCTTTATCTATGGTGTACTCATTTTTATATTCTGTTTTCAATATATGTTCAACAATAATAGATATATCTTCTTTTCTATGTTTTAGCTTTGGAATACTCAAATATCCTATCTTTAACCTATGATATAGGTCTTCTCTCATTTTTTTCTGCATAATAAGCTGCTGCATATCCCTATTAGTTGCAGCAATAATTCTTACATCTACTGGTATAATTTTATTTCCACCAACCCTCATTATTTCTTTCTCTTGTAAAACCCTAAGAAGTTTAGTCTGCATCTTATATGAAACATCCCCAATCTCATCTAAAAAGATTGTTCCACCATTCGCCTGCTCAAAAATACCAAACTTACCACCTTTTTTTGCCCCAGTAAATGAACCTTCTTCATATCCAAATAATTCTGATTCAATAAGTTCATCTGGAAGTGCTGAAAAGTTCAAAGCTAAAAAAGGATATTTGTTTCTTTTAGAACTATTGTGGATTGCACTAGCAAATAACTCCTTTCCAGTGCCATTATCTCCTTCAATTAATATTGTTAAATCAGTTTTAGCTAGCTTTAATGCTATATCTTTAGTTTTAGTAATAGCTAAGCTTTTTCCAACAATATCATCAAATGTATATTTTGCATAGTATCCTCTACCAACTATCTCTTGTCTCAAAGTCTTTGCTAGCTTGCTATTTTCCCTTGCTTCATCTGATACTTTTTTTGCAAAATCTATTACTTTTTCTATATACATATCCGCAAACTTCTGAACTCTATAATCTAACATATTTAGCAATTCAAGAATCCTTACTATACTTGCAAAGTCCAATACTCTTACACCTATATCATATACTTCTTTTACACTTTTGGGTATTTTGTCAAGCTCTCCTGCTGTTATCGCAATATCTACACAAGTTATATCCGTATTACATCCTGGATAATATGCAATATAATTCAAAAAATTCAACCCTATACTCTTTAAGTTCTCGATACCTTCACATGCACTTTCATAAGTATCATTGACAAATAAAACTGCTTCATCCTTAGGCATCAACAATATTTTGTCAAGACTGTTATAAAGTACAGTTCTATTAGCTACAACATATTTATTTGTATTTGGCTTTCCTTCCTTATATATATATTCCTCGTAAGCTTCCTTACTAGAAAACACTATCAAACCAGACTGTATTTTATTATTTTCTTTTCTATCAAGTATATAATCATTTATTACTATATCATCACTTATGTACTTTCTTAGTTGTTCCAATATTGCTTTTTGTGTAAACTCGCTTCCCGTTACGAGAGTAATAAAATTATTTCTTTCTGAACTATTGGTCTTCATAACAAAATACCTCATTTTTGTTTTATATATCTAAAATTACCATAAATCTATATATATTGTCAATAACAAGCGGGCAACATAAAAACTCTTGACATTTTTCATTTACCAAAGTATGATTTTAATATGAGATTCACCATTAACATAATATTTTAGTAGGAGAAAATAATGAGTATTCTTATTGCATATGCAAGTAAAAATAATACAACAGAAACATGCGCTAAAATTTTAAATGAAAAATTACCTGAATCTGAAATTATAAATCTATCCCGAAAAAAACCGGATTTATCCTTGTATGATACAATTATTATTGGCAGCTGTATAAGATTTAACTATATACATTCTGATGTTAAAAATTTTATTGGTGATAATATTGAGGAACTCCTAAAAAAAAGAACAGCAATTTATCTATGTTGTGCATTTCCCGAAAAAGCTAACCAGTATATATTACATAATTTTCCCAAAAGGCTTCTTAATCATTCTACTTCTATAGAATGTTTTGGCGGAAAATTAAAGGTTAAACCTTACAAATTTCTAGACAAATTAGTTATGAAAACAGTAGTTAAAAATTACAAACTTGATAACCGAAAACTTACAGAAATTGACACAGATAGTATTGAAAAGATGATTAATGAATTATCTTTATAAATAAATCGTACTAAAAAACGAAGCGTATTAATCTTAATATGCTTCGTTTTTATTATAATTATAAAATATAAATTCAATATTATTTTAACTAAAGAACATTAGTAGTAATCCTGCCGCTACTGCTGAACCTATAACACCTGCAACATTTGGTCCCATTGCATGCATTAATAAGAAGTTTGCTGGATTGTATTTTTGTCCTTCTTTTTGAACAACTCTAGCTGCCATTGGTACTGCTGATACTCCAGCTGCTCCTATAAGTGGATTTATCTTTCCACCACTTGTTTTATACATTATTTTACCAAACAATACTCCTGTAGCTGTTCCTACACTAAATGCAGCTAGTCCTAAGAATAATATCATTAAAGTTTTTGTATTTAAGAATGCTTCTGCACTTGCCTTAGCTCCAACTGTAATTCCTAATGCTATAGTCACAATGTACAATAATGAATTTGATGCAGTTTCAGTTAATTTTGGAACTACTCCAGATTCTTTGAATAAGTTACCAAGCATCAACATACCTATTAAAGCAGCTGAAGAAGGTAGTAATAGTATAGTGAATATTGAAACTATTATAGGGAATAAAATCTTTTCAGTTTTGCTAACTGGTCTTAATTGTTGCATCTTAACTTTTCTTTCTTCTTCTGTTGTTAATGCTTTCATAATTGGTGGTTGAATAATTGGAACCAATGCCATATATGAATATGCAGCAATTGCTATCGGTCCTAATAAGTGCGATGCTAGTTTACTTGTTAAATAAAGTGCTGTAGGTCCATCTGCTCCACCTATTATTGCAATTGACGCTGCTTCTGCTCCAGAAAAATCTACTATCCCTAAAGAATTAAGTAATATAGCTCCTAAAAAAGTAAAAAATATACCAAATTGTGCTGCAGCTCCTAGCAATAAACTTCTTGGGTTAGCTATTAATGGCCCAAAATCCGTACCAGCTCCTATACATAAAAATATAAGCGGTGGATAAATTCCAAGATTAGTACCTTGATATAAGTAATATAACAATCCTCCATTTTGATCTCCAACAGGGTGTTCCATAAGTCCTGCTAATGGAAGATTTACCAATAACATACCAAATGCTATTGGTATTAATAAGTAAGGTTCATAACCTTTTTTAATTGCTAAATATAAAAACGTACATGCTATACAAATCATTATTAAATTACCTGGAAGGTTTAAAGTAAAACCGAATAATTCCAATGGTACTAATGTAAATAAATTGGCAAACCCTGTGCTTGCCCAAAACTGCTTAATTAATTCAAACATCGTTTGTCTCCCTTCATAACTACCCTACTAATACATATAATTTTATATACAAAGAGGATAAATGCATTATTTTATTTTTTCGAAACTAAGTTCTTCATTATATCCACTGAAAATGATATAACGATTAACGCAGTAAAAACAACAGCCATACTGAAAAACGTTACTACTAAACCTTCAGACAAGCCTATCTCTAATCCTTTATACATTTTTTCACCTCTATTCATTAAATAAGATTATAAATTCTCTTGTTTTTGTAGTATAGACAATTTCTTTAGTAAAGTCAACCCTTTTTGTTAAATTGCAAGACAAATTAATTATAATTCATTATTTTATTATCCATTATATACAAAACCCTTAATTTTAATAGCTTTTCAATTTTTTATAAAATATTCATATAAATAAAGCTGCAAGTAGTATTATTTTATAGTCATGAGATTTTGGATTAATTGTTGATTCGCAATATAAAAGATTAAGCTTACGTAAGCTTAATCTTTTATATTTATAATTTACTTAAATTAATTTATTTAAATTTATTGCTGTTATTATTGTTATTAGAGTTTCTGTTTTGATTTTTATTATTAAATTCATTATTGTTTCTGTTATTTTCATTTCTATTATTGTTAAATTCGTTATTGCTATTTCTATTGTTTAAACTATTGTTGTTCCTGTTGTTTAAATCATTGTTGTTCCTGTTGTTTAAATCATTGTTGTTCCTGTTGTTTAAATCATTGTTGTTTCTGTTGTTAAAATCATTGTCATTCCTGTTGTTGAATTGATTATTGTTTCTAACAATACTATTTATTTCATTTCTCTTCATTTGTTCTTCCTTTTCATTTTTAAAATTTTGGTTATTAGACTTTGAATTTAAACCATTTTCGTTTTTTTTCATTGTTACGATTGTTATTTCTAAAATTGTTTATAATAATCATCCCTTCAGTTTATATTTTATAATGAGCAAATATCGCTATTACAAATATATTATTTGTAATTTAAAAATTATTATTACTCTTTTTTTTTAAATTAAGACGATTATTTTTACCATTTTTTAAATTTTTCCAAAGTATTAACTACAAAATTCATACATTGCTATTCCAGCAGCTATTGTTAAATTTAGAGAATCTATTTTGTCAGTATGTTTTATTATTACGCTAGTTCCAATATTAGCAAAATTTTCATCAAGACCTGTTGCCTCATTTCCAAACACTAAACTAAATTCTTGATTTTTATTATGATTTACTTCCTTTAAAGATTTAGCACCATCTAACATAAATGTATATAATTTATTCTTAGTGAAAACTGCTTGGTAGTCAGAAAAATTATCAAAATATTTATAATTTATTCTAAACACTGATCCCATAGATGCTCTAATAACTTTAGGGTCAAATATATCTACCCCAGGGCTTATTATTGCTAAATCTTTTAACCCAAATCCAGTTAATGTTCTAATAATTGTTCCCATATTTCCCATATTACTTGGATTTACTAGTACAATATGAGATTTATCAAAATTTAAATTGCATTCGTATTTTTTAAAAACACCTATTACATAGCAATTTTCCTTAGCTCCTATACGGTTAATCTGTTTATCATTTACTTCTATTTTAATATTATTATTTTCACAAAGTTCAAAAATATTAAGAGAACTTGAATCTACTTTATAATTAGAACTCACTAGAACCTTAATTACATTACTAGGTCTTGTATTTATCAGTTCTACTGTTGGAAACATACCGAATGTATATGAATATTCAAAAGATTTTTTATATGTTTTTAAAGATATTTCCATATTTTGATTATCTCCTCGTTTTTACTTTTATTATAATATTATACTCTATTATTTTCAAATTTTTTAAAAAAACATTTCATTATTATATATTTTTTTCCTATAACATTTGGGTATTATTTTATTTTAAAATCACATAATAGATTCATACAATTATGATATAATTCTTATTTTAGGATAATATTTATTAATTGTGCAATAGAATTTAAGGAGGTTTTATAATGGCAAATTTAACAGAAAAAGAATTATCTGCATTAGAAGACTTATTAAGTCTTGAGGAAGCAAATGTAAAAAAATACAACATGTTAGCTGGTCACGTTCAAGATACAGCATTACAACAAAAACTTCAAAACATTTCTAATACACATCAACAACACTTCAATACATTATTTAGTCATTTGAACTAGGAGGTAACTATGAATATAAACTTAAATAACAATAATAATATGGCTAGTAATAGTAGCTATGGAGAAAAAGAAGTCCTAAACGAAGCATTATCAACAGAAAAATCATCAACAGGAACTTATAACACATTTGTTAACGAATGTGCTAATCCTCAATTAAGAAGTGATTTAATGCAGATTCTAAACAATACACATAAAATGCAAGCAGATATATTCAATGAAATTCAAAGTAAAGGCATGTATCAACTATGTCAAGCACAGCAACAAAAGATATCTCAAGCAAAACAAAAATACTCTCAACAAGTAAAATAATGTTATAATCCTCACAAACAAGCTGAATGTAAATTACACTCAGCTTGTTTTTAAAATAATCCTATTGATTTGAATGTAAATATAAAACCAAAAATAGTAAAAGCACTCAATGTAGTGCTAACAAAAACAATCTGTCCTGCTAATTCATCATTTGAATTATAATGCTGCGCCATTATAAAACTTGAAACAGCTACTGGAGAAGCTACCATCGCTAGTAAAGCTCCAAGTTCAACACCTCTAAATCCTAACAAAATTGCTATAGAAAAAACAACTACAGGAATCAAAACAAGCTTACCAAAACATACAACTAAAACATGTTTTATATTTTTATATAATTTTCCTATTCTAAATTCTCCTCCAAGAAGCATCAACGCAAGAGGTGTAGCAATTTTTGATATATCATAAATTGTTTTTTCTAATGAAGACGGAAGCTGTATATTTAATAAAGAAAAAATAATTCCTAAAAGGGAACCCACTATCATAGGATTTTTCATAATGCTTATAATTGTATTTTTAATTTCTATTTTATCTTTTGAATAAATATCAAGAACTATAACTGCAAAAAAGTTATACATAGGAACAACTACCGCTATAAGCATTGATGTAATTCCTGTACTAACATCTCCAAAAATATTTGTACAAAGAGGAATTCCAAAAAGAACAAAATTACTCCTAAATAAACCTTGTATTATTACGCCCCTATTTCTATTGTCCTTTTCAAATCTTGGCACAATTATAAAAAGTAATGCAATAGTTATTAAAACTATAGCAACTGCAAATATAACAAGTTTTCCATTAAAAGAATACGATAAATCAGTACTGTAAATATTATAAAATAATAATGTTGGTAACAAAACCTTAAAAGCAAAGGAATTAGCTGGTTTAAGAAACTTGTCATCAAAAATATTAATTTTTCTTAAAAAAACCCCTAGGCACATAATTAAAAACATTGGTAAAACAACGTTAATCGAGAATATTAAATTTTCCACGTCACTATCCTTTCATACTTATTCTGTCAAATATAAATATATCAGTTTAATAGTATTCTCAATACCATCAATATGAGTTCTCTCCATGCCATGAGAAGCATTAACTCCAGGTCCTATTAATCCACCTTTTATGTTGTTCCCACCTTTAAGCGATGCTGAAACATCCGAGCTATACATAGGATATATGTCAACTGCATATCCTATTTTATTTTTTTTAGCTATTTCTATGAGTTTACTAGTAATATCATAATCATATGGTCCAGAACCATCTTTAGGACAAATAGAGACCTCTCTTTCTGTACATGCTAAATCAAGACCTACACATCCCATATCAATTCCTATCAGTTCGTCTATATCTTCAGGTATATTTGAGCATCCATGTCCAACTTCTTCATAAGTAGAAATTATTATTTTCACTTTATAATTTGGTTTTTCATTAAGTCTTTTAAAAATTTCAATTATGCTAAGTGCACAAGCAGTTCCTGCTTTGTTATCTAGATATCTTGATTTTACAAATCCAGACTGAGTTATCTGAAATTTAGGCTCAACTGAGATAAAATCACCTGTCATTATATTTAGTTTTTCGACTTCACTTTTATTACTAACAATTTCATCTAATCTAACCATCATATTTTCTTCTATTCTTTCCTTTTTTACAGCATCGGGATAGACATGAACTGATGGTGAGTTACAAAGGATCGTACCTGTGTATATTTTGCCACATCTTGTATGTATGTTGCAGTACTCTCCATCGAGAGTTGAAAATATATTACCTCCTATAGTAGATATCCTTAAAGTTCCATCACTATTTACAGATCTAACCATAGCACCTAATGTATCTACATGAACTGGAATTCCAACGCAATAACTGTTATCTTTTCCTTCAATTTCTATAATTAAGTTTCCTTTATTATTTTTTTCAAACTTACATCCAAGATTTTTAGATATTGATTCTATGTGACCAACAACATTCTTACAATAACCAGATGGACTTGGTATATTTATTATTTCTTCTAATGTATTTATTGTAAACTCTCTATTTAACTTAACCATCATAAATCCCCCATTTTTATTATCTTTTTTTATTATACTACCACTCGCATAATTTGCACAGTACTTTATTGTTTTATTTGCAATATTCTTTTCATAGATATATAATAATAATAATTAAAATGTGTATTGGAGGGTAATATATGGAAAATTTAAAGTTAAAAGATTTTTTGGATTATAAATTTTTATCAGGATTAGAATTGTCTCCTAATAAAAAATATGGTGCTTTTGTTGTTCATTCATCTGATTATGATGAAAACAAATATTTATCAAATATTTGGATTTATAATTGTCTTTCAAATGAATACAAAAAACTTACAACAATGAATAATGAAAAAAACTTTATATGGCTAAATAATGATATTCTGTTATTTCCTACTACTAGAGATGAAAAATTAAAAGAAAAGATTAAAGATGGTGAGCAATGGACATCTTATTATTCAATTAACATTAACGGTGGCGAAGCTGAAGAGTACATGAGAATACCAATGGTAGTATCTGATATCCAAATTATAGCAGAAGACAAATTTTTAATAACTGCAACTTACGACCACTATGGGATTAATTTACACTCACTTATAGGTGATGAAAAAACAAAAGCTATAGGTATTATAAAAGAAAATAAGGACTATGAGGTTTTAGATGAAATCCCATTTTGGTCTAACGGAGAAGGCTTCACTAATAAAAAAAGAAACCGACTTTATCTTTATGACAAAGGAACTAACAGTTTAGCTCCTATATCTAAGCAATTTGAAAATATAACCTTATGTAGTGTAAGAGATGGAATGGCTCTTTACATATCAGAAAATTTCACAAACAAAAAAGAGCAAACTACAGGACTTTTCATGTATGATTTATATTCTAAAGAAGCTACTTGTGTAATTGAAGATGGTGAATACAGCATTGACTTTGCTGAATTCATAGGAGATAACATAGTATTTTGCGGTTCTCTTATGGACAAATTTGGTATAAATCAAAATTGTAATATTTATAAAATTGATAATGGTGATATAAAACTTTTACTTGAACATGATTTTGGTATGCATAATTCAGTTGGCTCTGATTGTAGATTAAGCGGCGGAAAAGATGTGAGAATCTACAATAACTCTATATATTTTGTTTCCACTGAATCAAAAAGTTCTTTTATTAAAAAATTATCACTTGATGGAACAGTCGAAAAATTAACAAAAGACAATGGCTCTGTAGATTGTTTTGATATTTGTGACGACGGAATATTGTTTATAGGACTTAGAGGAAATAAACTTCAAGAGTTATATAATTTAAAAACAGATACAGAAACTCAAATAACAAAATTTAATGAAATAATTATAGAAACAAAAAATATAATTAAACCTGAATTTATTGAGTTTATAAATGACAACAACACAATCGAAGGCTTTATATTAAAACCTGTTGATTATGACAAAAACAAACTATATCCTGGTATTCTAAACATACATGGGGGCCCTAAAACAGTGTATGGCTCAGTTTTCTTTCATGAAATGCAATATTGGGCTAATGAAGGTTACTTCGTATTTTTCTGTAATCCACGCGGTAGTGATGGCAGAGGTGATGAATTTGCAGATATTAGAGGAAAATATGGCACAATTGATTATGATGATTTAATGAAGTTTACTGATTTAGTTCTAGAAAAATATCCTCAAATTGATCCTACACGTATAGGTGTAACGGGTGGTTCATATGGTGGATTCATGACAAATTGGATAATTGGCCATACTGATAGATTTAAATGTGCTGCTTCTCAAAGAAGTATATCGAATTGGATTTCAAAATTTGGTACAACTGATATTGGTTATTATTTCAATACAGACCAAAATCAATCATCACCATGGGATAATGTAGAAAAAATGTGGTGGCATTCACCTATTAAATATGCGAATCAGGCTGTAACCCCTACATTATTTATTCACTCTGAAGAAGATTATAGATGCTGGTTAGCCGAAGGTCTTCAAATGTTTACTGCACTTAAATATCATGGTGTTGATGCAAGACTTTGTTTATTCAAAGGTGAAAACCATGAACTAAGCCGAAGTGGAAAACCAAAACATAGAGTTAGAAGATTAGAAGAAATAACCAATTGGTTTGAAAAATATTTGAAATAGACGTTTTTTATTTTAGTTAAGTAGTAAGATACGCATTGTACACGTATCTTACTACTTACATTTAATAACATAGATAATTTTAGATATCGATTTATAAAATTTCTACAATTTATTTTACATTTTTTAGTATATGTAAAATTTTATAACCATGTTCTTCTAATTTCTTCTCTAACTCATCAGTTACAATTGAATTAGTTCTAATTACTACATCGCTCTTTCCATCATTATGTCTGTACGTGCCAACATGTGTAATATTAGCATTAAATGATTCAAATATTTCTCCTATATCAGCTAGTGCTCCTGGTACGTCTAATGCCTCTACAGTAATTCTACTGCCTTCATCCCTAAATCCTAAGAGCTCTATAAACGCATCAAATATATCACTCTCTGTTATAATTCCGACAATTTTATCATTGTCTACTACTGGCAATGTACCTATTCTATTCTCTCTCATAATAAGAGCTGCTTCTTCTAATAAAGCATCTGGTGATATAGTTATAGCATTTTTAGTCATTGCATCACTTACTTTCGTTTTAGACAATAAATAATTTAATTCATAAATGCTTAATGTTGTTGCCTTAGTAGGTGATACCTTCTGTAAATCACTATGTGTTAACACTCCAACAACCTTTTCACCATCTACAACAGGTACCCTTTTAAGGTCGTGCTCCCTCATCAATTCAATAACTTCATTTATAGGTGAGTTAAATGTTATAGTATATGGATTTGTAGTCATTCTACTTTTTACATACATATTATTCGCCTCCTAGATACGCCTTTTGTATTTCATCACTCTTCGACAATTCTTCACCTGTTCCACTTAAGACAATTGAACCAGTTTCAATTACATATGCTCTATGTGCAATGGACAATGCCATTCTTGCATTTTGTTCTACTAATAATATAGTAGTTCCAGTACTATTAATATTTTTTATTATTTCAAATATTTCACGGACTAAAAGTGGGGCAAGACCCATTGACGGTTCATCTAAAAGCAATATTTTAGGCCTAGACATTAACGCTCTTCCCATAGCAAGCATTTGTTGCTCTCCACCTGACAATGTACCTGCCGTTTGTTTTTTCCTTTTTCCTAGGATTGGGAACAAATCATAAACATGTTCTATATCTTTTTTTATTTCATTTTTATCTTTTCTTAAAAATGCACCTAATTCCAAATTTTCAAGAACACTCATTTCTGGAAAAATTCTTCTACCCTCAGGAACCTGAGAAACTTTCATTTCTACTCTTTGATGAGCAAGAAGATTAGTTATATTTGTACCTTCAAGAATAATATCACCAGACGTAGCTTTATTTAATCCTGAAATCGTACGAAGTGTAGTAGTTTTTCCTGCTCCATTAGCCCCAATTAAAGTAACTATCTCGCCTTTGTTTACTGTTAAATTAACATCCTTCAGGGCATGTATAACTCCATAATGAACATTAAGATTTTTTATTTGAAGCATCGCTTACATCCTCCCCTAAGTAGGCTTCTATAACTCTTTTGTTTGATCGCACTTCAGATGGAATACCTGAAGCAATCATCATACCATAATCTAAAACATAAATACGCTCACAGATTTTCATAACCAAAGACATATCATGCTCTATAAGCATAACCGTAAGGTCAAATTCCTTCCTAATTTGTGCTATAGTATCTGTAAGATTTTTTGTTTCATTTGGGTTCATTCCAGCAGCTGGTTCATCTAGAAGTAAAATTGAGGGTTTAGTTGCTAACGCTCTTATAATTTCGAGGTGTCTTTGCTCACCATATGGTAGATTTTTAGCCAACTCCCCCTTTTTATTTGATAAATGAAAAATATCAAGCAATTTTTCTGCCTCATCTAACATTCGCTCTTCTTCTTTATAAAATTTATTGAACCTAAGAAAAGCCGCAGGTAATTTATAATCTATATTTTGATGCATAGCAATTCTAATATTGTCCATAACAGTTAAGTCTTTAAATAATCTAATATTTTGAAATGTTCTCGCTAATCCTGCTTTAGTTACATTGTATGGTTTAAGACCACCAAGCTCTTTGACACTACCATTTAAATCTAACTTAATGCTACCTGATGAAGGCACATAAACACCTGTAAGCAAATTGAACAAAGTAGTTTTTCCAGCACCATTTGGCCCTATAAGTCCAACTAGCTCTCCCTTTTCAACATACATATTTACGTTAGAAACAGCAGTGAGTCCACCAAAGGACTTAGTTAATTTTTCAACTGAAAGTAATGACATATCGACACCTCCCTACTTTACTTTACTACTTTTTTTACCGAACTTAAACATTTCTCCAATTTCTTTTGTACCCATGAGACCTTGAGGTCTAAATAACATAATAACAACTAAAAGAAGTGCATAAACAATCATTCTAACTTCAGAATATGCTTGTAAAAAAGTCGTTAATACGGCAAGAAGTATAGCTGCAATCACTGAACCAGTAACACTTCCCATACCACCTAATACTACTATTACTAGAATATCAACTGATCTTTGAAATCCAAAAATATTTGGTTTAATAAAATAAAAATATGATGAATAAAGTGCACCTGCAACTCCTGCAAAAAACGCACCTATAGCAAAAGCCATAACCTTATACCTAGTTGTATTAATTCCCATAGCTTCAGCAGCAATTTCATCTTCTCTAATTGAAATGCATGCACGACCTTGTGATGAATTAATAAAATTATTTATCAATAAAATGGAGGCAGTAGTAAAGAAAAACAACCATAACCAATTTGTAAACCTAGGTATTCCATTTAACCCAGCAGCACCATTTGTTATTTCCATATTTAAAAATATAACACGTATTATTTCAGCCATTCCCAATGTAGCAATTGCTAGATAATCACCTTTTAGTCTAAGAGTTGGTATACCTATTATTATTCCAACAACTGCTGCAGAAATTGCTCCAGAAACTATACCTATTAGAAGTCCAGTTGTAGAATTCATCTGTAAATTTATAATTGCACAAACATAAGCACCTATTGACATAAATCCTGCATGTCCCAAGGAAAATTGTCCAGTAAAACCAGTTACTAAATTCAAGCTAACTGCAAGAATAATATTAATACAAATTGTTGCAATTGTTATTTCATAAAAACTATCTATAATACCTGTTGATATAAGGACTTGCACAGCCATATATGTTATTACTATTGCAATTAGAATCATTATGTTCTTTTTTGTTAATACCTTCATAAGCTATACCTTCTCTTTCGTATTCTTTCCAAGAAGACCAGATGGTTTCAGAATCAATATTATAATTAAAAATGCAAAAACTGCTGCATCTCTGTACATAGAATTACCATATCCAGATACTAAAGTTTCCATAACTCCAATAGAAAGTCCCCCAATCATTGCACCAGGAATACTTCCAATTCCACCAAAAACTGCTGCAACAAATGCCTTCAACCCTGGCATTACACCCATTAATGGATCAATTGAGTTATAATATATTCCTACCAAAACACCACCAGCTCCAGCTAATGCTGAACCAATTGCAAACGTAAAGGAAATTGTTTTATCAACCTTTATTCCCATGAGCTGAGCAGCATCCTTATCCGCTGAAACAGCACGCATAGATTTTCCAATTTTTGTTTTATTAACAATAAATTGAAGTATTATCATGAGAACAACTGAAGTAGCTACAATATATACTTGTTGCATATTAATAACTATATTTCCTAAGTTAATAGCTTTGTCTGACAAGAGCTTTGGATAAGACCTAACTTCTGCTCCTACGAAAAACATCATTACATATTCTAACAATAACGATACTCCTATCGCTGTTATCAATACCGCTATTCTAGAAGAATTTCTAAGTGGCTTATATGCTATTTTCTCAACAACTATTCCTAAAACTGCACAAGAAACCATTGATATAATAAGCGCTGGGAAAAAACCTAAATTTGCATATGTGGTTACTGCAAATCCAACATACGCACCTATCATATAAACATCACCATGAGCAAAATTAATAAGTTTTATTATTCCATAAACCATTGTATACCCTAAGGCAATTAAGGCATATATACTACCTAACGAAATGCCATTTACCATTTGTTGTAAAAATTGTTCCAAGGCTTTGCACCTCCATAACCTTATAAAATTTATCAAGTTAAACAATTAAGTTAGCAAGACAATTCTCACTAACTTAATTATTATAATATTTCTTCAATTTATTTCTGCAAATACTTTTATTTTGGATCTACTTTAACACTTGATGTTTGTACACCATTTTCCAAACCAATAACTACTATTGACTTAATTGGATTGTGGTCTTCACCCATGCTGAATGAACCAGTTACTCCAGCAAAGTTCTCTGTTGACGCAAGGGCATCTTTAATTGCTATTGGATCTGAAGAACCTGCACGTTTAATAGCATCAGCAATGTATTTTCCAAGGTCATAACCAAGAGCATTAAATGCATTAGGTTCTGAACCATTTTTTTCAGTATATGCTTTTATGAAATCTTGAACCATTGGGTCTTGATCTATTGATGAATAATGATTTGAGAAGTATACATCATTCAATGCTTCAGCACCAGCAAGTTCTAAAAGAACTGGTGAATCAAATCCATCAGCACCAAGTATTGGAGCTTCAATTCCTAAATCACGAGCTTGTTTAATAACAAGTCCTGCTTCTTGATAATATCCAGGAAGGAAAATAACATCAAAGTCTTGTCCTTTAATTTTTGTTAAAATCGCATTAAAGTCCTTATCCTTAGCTACATATCCTTCTTGGGCAACTATTGTTCCACCAGAAGCTTCAAAAGTTGAAACGAAATTTTTTGCTAATCCTTCTGCGTAATCACTTGATTTATCTTGAATTATAACAGCTTTCTTTGCATCAAGGTTACCTGAAGCAAAATTTGCCATTGTTACACCTTGGAAAGAATCATTGAAACAAAGACGAAATACGTATTCATTAACATTTCCTTTTGCATCAACAGTTACCCCTTCATCAGCAGTTGCTGAAGCAGATATAACCGGAACCTTATTTCCCATGGCTACAGGAATAGTTGCCATAAAATTACCTGAAGTTGCAGGTCCAAGACAAGCAACAACTTTTTCTTTTGTCATAAGTCTAGTTGCTACAGTAGTAGCTTCTGCTGAATCTGATTTATTATCAATCTGCACTGGTACTATTTGCATTCCGTTAATTCCACCAGCAGCGTTAATTTCATCAAACGCCATCATAATACCATTTACAGATGCTTCTCCATAAGATGCAACATCACCTGATAATTCATAATTTATACCAACCTTAACCTCTTTTGCAGCATTATTCGCATCTGAACTTCCGCCATTTGCTTCATCTTTACTACATCCAGATAATAATCCCACTACTAATACTCCAGATAGTAATGTTAAAAGAATTTTTTTCATTTTAAATAATACACCACCTTAATTTTTTTAAATTTAAAATTTATATTAATACACTTTTATAATTTTGTCAACAACAATTTAATTAATAAATTTGTTTATCTTTAAATTAAAAATAATTATACGACAAATATTAAAATTATAAGATTTTATTTATTTATACAATATGCGCCTTTATCAAACATACTTGTGTTCTTAAATTAAATACATTTTAAGCGTATTGTCTAGAAATAGAAAAACTTCCTGGGAATAACCCAAGAAGTTTTTCTATAATGCACGATAGTAAGTAATGAATGTTGGTTACTTATTAGCAGCCACAATCCCCGCTGTTTCCTAATACACAATATAAAACAACTAAAAGCAAGAAGAAAAATAACAATGAATCGCCTTCCATTCCTCCGATTCCGCCTACTAACCCATTATCTCCTCCACAGAAGCAAGCAAATACTACTAATAAGAGGAAAAACCATAACAAACTATCTCCATTATCTCCACAACCTAATATATTTTGAAACATTTATGTTACCTCCTAATTATTTATTTTATATATATTATTCTAAACACCACATAAATGTTACTTGATTATTCATCATTTAATAATTTTAAAAAATTTTTTAATTTCTCTATGAAAGTATTATCACTTATTGGATAATTTCGCGAGTTTGAGTTTGTTCTGTACATCCTATAATTTTTATTTCTATTATTTTTTTGATTTCTAAAATTTTGCTGACTTCTAAAATTTTTTCCATTATAATTAACTTCATTTATATTTTTCAATATATTTATGAAAATATCTGCATTTTTCTTAGTCATATCATCACTATTTTTTGAAATATATTTAATAATATTTTGAGCTCTATCAAATGGTGGCATATTATCTAATTGCCCCTTAAAATTTTGGTCATATGAGTTGTCTTTTATTCTATTAATTCTATATAATATATCTATAATATCTTGCACTTTAAACAAAGAATTTAAGTCTGGTTCCTTTTTATTCAACATAACCACCTCATTTTCATTTTAATTTATTATATGACTGCATTTGGCTAATGTAACCATTTTATTAACTTAATTTACCTTATAGCATGTATAAAAATGTATAAAATATTTTATATAAAACTCTGTAATATAGAATTTCTAAGTTACTATATTTTAAATTACATAATTTTTTTCTTATTTGTATTTGTTTTTTTTGTACTTTAGTATATAATGTTATTATATGCTTTTATGAAGGAAGGATATTTATATGAGAGTATTACTAAATTCAATATTAATAATTTTAATAGGTTTGTTATCATCTACCTATTCCTTAAATCTTTCACCAATTGATTATAAGGGTTCTATTGAAATTGAAACGCCTAAAGATACTAGCACATTAAGCTTAAATATTGAAAACAATGACAAGATATTATTAAATCCAGAATCTATTGTAATAACACATATTTCTCAAAAGGAAGAAGTTATAAAAAATTATAATAATAATATTTTTATAGCATCAATTTATGAAAATGAAAAATTGATTCGAGATAACATTAATGATTTAGAACTTGTATCAATAGCCCCATCAGATACTACGTTTACAATAAGTAAAGACAATCCAATGATTACTACTATGGATATAAGTCAGAAAAAATTGGGCTTAGAAGATGGTACATACAAAATAAAATTTTCATCTAACCTTATTAGCAATTTAGATAACTCATCTATTTCTATACAAGTTACATATGATACAGGTGGGTCATATATTTCCAGTTTGAATACAGCCCTACCTAATACTAAGGGATTAACTTTATATTTTACAACTGAAAATAAAGATGCACTAATCCCCGTTACAAGATTTGTTGTTGAGAATAAATCATTAACAAGAATGGCAATTGAGCAACTTCAAAATGGTCCGTTAAACAATAGTATGAAAACGGTCATCGGTGATGTATCAAATTGTACTTATAACAATGGTAATATAGTAATAGATTTACCAAGCAGTTATACACAATATAACAATGGCAGTACTGGAAGTTTATTAGCATATGAAACTTTTGTCAAAACAATATTTGCCGTAGATAGATATTGGCCTATCCATAGCGTTTCATTCACTGTAGACAGAAAGGAAATATCTACATATTTCCATGGAGTAGACTATTTGATAAATATTCCGAATAAAGAAAATAATTATTTAATTTATTTAGCATATAAAATAAATGATAGGTATTATTTGTTTGATTCAAAAGTAGATATGAAAAAATCAGGAATTACAGATAATGATATGTTAGAAATTAAAGTTCAAAAATTATTTGATGTATATTTAAATACAGATTTAGCATATGCAAGGAATCCTATTCCAGAAAGTGTAAAACTTCAAAAAGTAAGGACTGAAAAAAGCACTTTAATATTAGATTTTAATGATGAGTTTTTAAATTCGTATAAGGGAAAAAATGATTTAAGGTCCATGATGATTGAATCTCTTATATACACATTTACAAGCATCCCTACTATCGATAGTATAAAGATAACAGTTAATGACAATCCATTGACACACTTTATAAAGGATACAGATTTATCAGGAATTTTAACACCCCCTGAATTTATAAATCCTGAAACTGTTCAATATTAAATTAGTTTTATATATCGTTTAAAATATGAATTTTGTACAAGGAGAATATTATGAATTGGTTTAGGAATTTTATGATGGGAAGGAATGGTATAGATCAGCTAAATATGGCAATTTTAATATTTGGTATGATTATAACCTTTATAGGAGATATTTTAACTTCATCCATATTAATGTTAACAACATATATTATATTTGGTATATGTATATTTAGAATGCTTTCCACAGATATTTCTTCAAGAAAAAAGGAAAACTATAAATTTCTTGAATACTGGAACCCCATGCATTCATGGTTAAAAATAAAGTATGAAATGATAAAGGGAAATAAAGTATATAAATACTTCAAATGTCCTAATTGTAATAAAATGCTCCGAGCTCCAAAAGGAAAAGGTAAAATTATAGTTACATGCCAACAATGTAAAACAAAATTTACAAAAGAAACTTAGTATTTAATAATATTTATTTTAGATTGTTAAATGTTAGTATGGTATGCTCACCCCACTGAATTTACATAGCAGGGTGAGCTTTTTATCTTTTTAATCATTTATGATTTTTTTACCAATAGATGTATTTTTAAAAGCTGTGACAAAAATTATTGCTACAATAATTCCAACTATAGATTGAACAATATTTCCTGGTATCTCAGTAATTGTTGAAATAAAACTTCCAACCATAACAGATCCAACAACATAATACGCAATTATCTGCCACACAATCCCTGCCAAGGCGCCTACTATCCACTTATATTTACTATTTCCAGGAATCTTATTTATTACATAACCCATAATTAAAACCATAATTCCTTTAATTATAAAAGTTGGTATTGTATAGTGACTATAACCTCCTAACAAATCAGCTAATGATGCACCAATGCTACCTGCCAATGCACCATTTTTACTTCCTAATAAAATAACAGCTATAAATATAAAGCCATCACCTAAATGAACATATCCATTAGTAACAACAGATGGAACCTTTATTGTGAAAGTTGCAACACATACAAGTGCAGCTAGCAATGATGTGTAAACCATACTTTTTATCTTTTTATCATTCATATCTTTACCTCTTTCAGTTATTTATAACATTAAATATTATGTCTAATTTAATTATATATAATTCTGTACCTTTTAAAAGATACAGTTTTATGTTTTTTATAAATGTCAGATTTCAAGGTAAATAAAAAGGTAGGATATACCTACCAATTAAACTATTTTAAAACTGTGCACCCTTTTGTCGACAAAAACTCACAAGCGCTACTCTAACAGTTAGCTCAAACCCAGCTACCTCGCGGCACACAGAATTATCTACTTACTGCTGCTTCCTTCCGGACCTGACAGGGTTCATAGGATCCTATTGCGCAAGACCAAGCTCTCAACACCACTTGTTAAAGTCAGACCTCACAAATTTAGCCTCTAAAAGGGAATTCCACCTTGCTATAGCGGATTGCAAGTACAAGGCACCGCTACCTCCCCATGTAGCACAGTATAGCTATGTTAACATAAATTAAATAAACTGTCAATGTTAATTATTTCAAAACTTCCAGTGTCTTTTCCTCTTCAAACTGTTTTGTGTATAACATGTAGTAATATCCTTTTTTTGAAATTAAACTTTTATGTGTACCTTGTTCTACTATTTTTCCATCTTTAACTACTAATATTATATCGGCCTTTTTAATCGTTGAAAGTCTATGTGCTATTATAAATGAAGTTCTGCCTTTTAATAAATATTCTATACCATCTTGTATAAGCTTTTCTGTATGCGTATCTATAGATGAAGTTGCTTCATCTAGAACAAAAATTCTTGGATCTGCTAATATTGCCCTTGCAAATGATATAAGTTGCTTTTCTCCAGTCGAAAGTCTATCACCGTTTTCACCAACCTCCGATTCATATCCATGTTCTAGTTTTTCAACTATTGTATCTGCCGATACTATTTGTGCAGCCTTTTCAACCTCTTCATCTGAGGCTTCAAGCTTTCCATAACGAATATTTTCCCTAATTGTTCCAGAAAATAAATGTGGATTTTGAAGCACATACCCTAAACTTGAATGCAACCACAATTGAGACCTTTCTTTATAATCTTTACCATCAATTAATATTTCTCCTTTTGTTGGTTCGAAAAACCTACACGCTAAGTTAACAAGCGTGCTCTTCCCAGCACCAGTTTCACCAACTATAGCCACATTAGTTCCTGCTGGAATCTTCAAATTAAAATCTTTTAGAACCTCTTCATCACCATCTGGATATTTAAAAGTAACATTTCTAAATTCAATTTCACCTTTTATAGTTTCCCAGTTTTCTTTTTTTGGATTAATATTATCTCCATATTTTTCAATTACTTCTTTTGTATCTTTTATTAATGGTTCCTTTTCAAGCAGTTCTGTTACCCTCTCTATATTTGCTTGCAATGAAACAACCTCAGCAAATATTCTTGCAAGCTGCTGGATAGGTTCAAATATACCTATTGCATATGATAAAAAGGCAGATAAAGTTCCCAGAAGAATCATTTCATTCATTGCTAAATATCCACCCCTAGAAAGTACTATAGCTGTAGATACTGACCCAAAAAATACTATAATAGGAATAAATACCGCATTTAGTCTTGACATTTTCAAAGAATTTAATTCCATCAAATCAGTAACTTTAGTAAAACCATGTAGGTTTTTATCTTCTATTACTAAAGTCTTTGTTGTTCTAGCACCAGTTATTCCTTCGTTAAATTCACCAGTCATTTTAGAATTAATTTTTCTTATTTTCCTATTTGTACTCAGTAATTTCTTTTGAAAGTAAACAGTAACAATAGCCATTACTGGAACAATCATAATTACCAAAAGTGCTAACTTAACGTTTAATAATAGCATAGTTATAAATACGCCTATAACATATGTTAAAGACCAAAATATATCCACTAACCCCCATGCAATCATTGAACCAATTTTATTTGTATCACTCAATACTCTTGACATAATATATCCAACAGGTGTTGTATTAAAATACGATAAAGATAAAGTCTGTAAATGAGTAAATATTTCTTCTCTTAGGTCATATCCCATACGCATTTCAACTATAATTGCAAGCCTTGCAAAAACAACAACCGTCATAACCTGTATAATCAAAGATACAGAATATACTATAATAAACTTGTTTAGCCCTACAGTAGTCATTGGAACTATAAAATTGTCAACTGCATACTTTTGAAACAAAGGCATTAATATATCAATAAATGCAGATATTAGCATAAAGAAAACTATTCCTAACATCATTTTTGTATATGGCTTAAAAAATCTATTCAACTTGAACCACACTTTTAAATTAAATGAATTCTTACCATTATCTTCTTCTTCATAATAAGACACAAAATCACCTCATTTCTATCAAATATTAGTCATTACTCAAACTATTACCATCTGCTATATTCATTTGAACATCATAAATACTCTTGTAAATACCACTATGATTGATTAACTCATCATGAGTTCCTAAATCCACAACTTTTCCTTTATCTAAAACAAGTATCATATCAGCTTGCATCAATGTTGTTACCCTATGAGAAATCAGTATAGTTGTAGAATTTTTTCTGTTTGTTTTTAAAGCTGCTCGAATTTTTGAATCAGTTTCAGAATCAACAGCAGATAAAGAATCATCAAAAACCATAATAGGAGTTTTCTGTAATAACATTCTGGCTATTGCAACACGCTGCTTCTGTCCTCCTGATAATGTGACTCCTCTTTCACCAACAATTGTGTCATAACCCTTTGAAAAGTTCTCTATTGCCTCATCAACATGGGCTATTTCTGAAATCTGTTTTATTTCAACCATCTCAGCATTTGGATTAGCTATACTTATATTTTGCTTTATTGTTCTAGAAAACAAAAAAGGTTCTTGAAGCACCATACCTATATTACTTCTCAAATAATCTCTCTTTATATTTTTTATGTCAACTCCGCCTATAGTAATAGTACCACTATTTTCTGGCAAATCATACAATCTGTTTAAAAGATGCATCAGTGTTGTCTTACCAGAACCGGTTCCACCTAAAATAGCAAATGTTGTACCCGCTTTTATTTTAAAGCTGATATCACTAACAACCGGAACAGATCCTTCATACTTAAAAGTAACATTCTTAAATTCTATATCTTGATTCATATCTATATTGACATTATTAGGTTCATCTTCTTCTACAGGTTCATTTAACACTTCACAAATTCTAGTAACTGAAACTTTCGTTTTACTCATTTCACCTAATATGCGTCCAAAACTTCTTACAGGCCATGCTAACATTGAGTTATATGATACAAAAACTAAGAATTCCCCTAAAGTTATGACACCTTTAGAAGCTTGAACTACACCTACACATATAATTGTCATAACTTGAAATCCTGTTACTAAATCTCCTAAGCCCCAGTAAAAACCCAGCTGATAACCAAGCTTAACCCATAGGTCTGAAAATTTTCTATTTTTCTTTGAAAATCTTTCTATTTCATATTTTTCTCTACCAAATGCCCTAACAACTCTAACTCCAGTTAAATTTTCTTGAGCCGCTGAAAAAAGATCCCCTTCAGCTTCATCTGCTACCAAAAACTTTCTTGATAAAATGCCATAAAATATTGAGGAATATATTATTATAATTGGTACAAAAATAAGTACAATTAATGTAAGTTTAAAGTTCATAGAAAACATCAATGTTAAAGATACAATTATAAGCATTATTGTTCTAAACATCTCTGCTAATTGAGTAGAAATAAAGTTTCTTACCACCTCAACATCTGAAGTTGACCTTTGTATTATATCTCCTGTTTGGTTTTTTACATGCCAATGATATGGGAGCTTTTGTATGTGTTCAAACAAACCATTTCTTATATTTTTTATTATTCCTTCTGAACCTTTTGCTATAGTAACCCTTCCTATATAATCACATATACAAGTTATTAAAGCTAAAATTAAAACTGCTAAAGCACTTATCCATATATTTTCTCTTAACCCCTGTCTACCTCCAATAAAATCAATAAAGCTCATAATAGGCGCAATAAAGTTCATTGGCTTATCGCCAATAACAGAATCTACTGTAACCCTTATAACTTGAGGAGTTATGAAATTAATAAAAACCCTCAATATAGTTGCAATGGCAGATATTAATAAAAACTTTTTCAAACCATCCGCATACGATAATAATATTTTATAATTCAATTTATTTTTTCGTTTCAATACGTATGCCCCCTTGTTAAAAAAATCCCAAAGCTTAAATACCTTGGGTTATATATAATATGCATTATAATTACATTTAATTAATATTTAAAATGCATTACCTATATTTTTAAATTACTAATTCATTTTATTATAATTTCTAATTACTGTCAAATAAAATATAATTTTCTAACTATATTACAAGATTATTAAATAATAAAAACACCCTATTAAGTAGATTAAATACTAGTCTACACATAGGGTATTAAATGATATATACAGAAAAGCATACATACTATTCTTTAATAAGCTTTTCAAAATTTTCACTGTATTTTATTTCTCCATTATTGTATACCCACATAGCTTCTGTGTCAGATAAACTGTCGATAAGCTCTTTTCCCTGCTCATAAGGCATACTAAATACTGCAGTAGAAAGACCATCGGCTTTACCAGAATCTTTACAAATAATTGAAACTGATGCAAAATATTCTGATGGGAACAATGTTTCTTGATTAATTATATGATTGTATTTTTTTCCATTTACTGTATAATATCTCTCGTAATTACCACTTGTAACCAAAGATTTGTCAGACAAATATACAAGTTTTAAAACATTATTTTCACTTTCTTTATTAGGGTTTTGAATACCTACACTCCATTGTTCGTTTGTATCTGCCTTATTTCCTATCCCTCGAACATTTCCACCCACGCTAATTATCGCTGAAACTAATCCCTTTTCTTTTGCTAATCTACTAACCTGCTCAGTTGCATATCCTTTAGCAATTGCTCCAACATCAAGGCGCATATCAGGATCACTAAGATAAACAGTTGAATTAATTTCATCAACAATAACACTATTTATATCTATATGCTCTGCTGCATCTTTTAACTTATCTATAGATGGCAATTTTGCATTTTCTGGATCTTCTATACCTTCAGTACGATATTCATGCCATATACTTAAAACTGAACCTAGAGCTATATTTGTTTTTCCACTCGTCTCTACATACTCATTTTTAGCAAATATTATTAGGTCAATTATTTTTTTATCTACTTTTACTGGCTTTATTCCTGCATTATCATTTATAGTTTTAATATTGTTAATTCCCTCATAATCATTATAAATATCATATAACTCATGATACTCTTTTAGATCATCATATATTAATTGTGAATATTCCGTAAACTTTTCTTCATTTTCAGCATAACCTACAATTGTTGTAACTGTATCAAACAAAGAAAGAAACTGAGCTTCATAACGAGTTGGTTCCTCTTTATCGCAAGCTGAAAGATTAAATACTATGGTAATCACAATTAAAATTGTAATAACTTTTTTATACAATTTTTTCACCTCAAAAATGAGGGGTAACAAACTACCCCTCACAACTTATTTATTACTTTGCATTTTCCTGTGCTTTTTTTATTGTTTCTTGGAATTCACCGATTCCTACTGTTACAGAAGCCATTAAATCAGCATCTGTAGTATGACCATCTGCATCTACAGCTATACCTTCAACTTCTTCAACTGTTTTTCCAACAACATATTTTGAGAAAGCATCTGATTGTTCATACCATTCTTTACCAATTTTAGAAGCTTTTTTCATTCCATACTCATCACCTAATTCAACCTTAGATTTCAAAGGCGCAGTTAAATCAGTAGTGATTTTACCTTCTGTAGTAAAGTTTACATTGCTTTGAGAAGCTTCAATACTACAGCTTGTTATTTTACCATCAGCATCAAAAGTTGTTGCTGTATAATATGAATAAGCTTGAGCTACTCCTTCTGCATCAGCTGCAGCATCTTTAGACTTTGCTATAGAAGTTGAAACTCCTAAACCAAGCTTATCACTTGATTTTGCACCCAAATCTTGAGCATTAGCAACAGCTTTTTCAATTCCATCTATGTATCCACCAATTTTGATTGATACTGATGCAGCTAAATCAGCATCCGTAGGAACTCCATCTTCTGTTACAGCAATTCCTTTAATTTCTTCAACTGTTTTACCTATTACGTATTCAGCTAAAGCATTAGCTTGCTCATTCCACTCTTTTCCTATTTTAGATACTTTGCTAATTCCATATTCAGTACCAAGCTCTTGTTTTGATTTAAACTCACTAGCTTTATCAGTAGTTATTTTACCTTCTGTAGAAAAGTTAATTTTTGTTTGCGCAGTATCTATAGCTGCTTTAACAATTTTTCCTTCATTATCTACAGTAACTGCAACTACTACTGAATCAACTTGTGCTAATCCTTCTTTGTCTGTAGTAGCATCTGCAGATTTTCCAATCGATGATATAACTGCTATACCAGTTTTTACTGAATCATCAGTAGCTGGCGTTTCTGCTTCTGGAGTCTCTGTTGCTGGTGTCTCCGTCGCTGGTGTTTCTGATACTGGCTTTTCTGAACTACATCCTACAAATACAAAAAGAGACATAGTTAAAACCAATAATAATACTAATAACTTTTTCATTAAATTCCTCCATAAAATGCTTAATTTTTATATAAATTCGACTTTACGCCGATATATATACTTCATTTATAATACTCTATAAGATTTATTTAAAATAGCAATTAATTTTCCTTTTTTAATAGGAGTAATTTCTAATTCATTTATTAATCCTAAAGCTTTATTATAATACTTTTTTGATAACAGGTGAGTATAATTAAGACCACCTGACTTTACAACAGCCTCATTAATATCCTCTCTTGTTACCTCCTTGTTCCTTGTCTTTTCTTTAAAGCCCAACATGTTTTTAAGGGTATAAATAAGTGGTAAAGTTACCACTCCTTGTTCATAATCAGATTGTACAGGTTTTTTTGCGACATCAACTGTTGTTTCAAAATCCATGCAATCGTCAGTTAGTTGAAAAATCATACCAATATATCTTCCAAGCTCTTTGTATTTATTTATCTTTACTTTATCTGTTTCACATAAGACAGCCCCTGCATAGAATGAAGCTTCAAACAGAGCAGCGGTTTTACCTGATATTATTTTCAAATATCGATAAACAGATAAATCTAAATTGTAATTGTTAATATGTTGACTTAGTTCACCAACACAAATTTTGGTAATATAATCTGGCATATCTAACTCAAGATAATCTTCTTTATTATCGATTGATGCCGCAAGTTTAAGGGAAACCGCTAGTAAGTAATCGCCACATATAACTGCAGTTCTCTTACCATACTTTTTTTGAAGTGTTACGGAGCCTCTTCTCAAATCTGCATTATCTATAATATCATCATGAACTAAAGTTGCAAGATGTAACAATTCTATTGAGGCAGCAAATTTTATTGCATTTGGATGTACTAATCCATTCATATCCTCAGCACATGTAATCAAAGATATAGCGCGTATAAATTTACCATTTGACCCCATCAAATGTTCAGTATAACCTCTAATTATACGAGGAGAGGAAGATAGAACACTATCTACCTCTTTTCTCACTAGTTTTATCGCATCGTCATACTTTATTAACTCTACATTATCTATATTTTCTTTTGTTTTTATATCATTATTAATCATTGTAAATATACAGCCTTCTCACAAACGGTATTTGTTTCCATTTCTTTTTAAGATATGGCATAACATAATAGTCTAACCCAAATGTTCTACCAGCACCAATTAATAGTGCAATTGATGCAAATATCATCCAGAATGTATTTAAATACAATCCAGTTGTACAAACAAACATAACTTGAAGAATTAATGACAATGCAGATGCAGGGAATGTAAATAAACCACCAATTAACGCAAGCCCAATCAATATTTCTGCTACAACTATAGAACCTTGCATAAATATTTGAACTGAATCACTAGGCATAATTAAAGTATCAACAAACCAATTCATAAGTGGTACATTTAACTTAAATGCAAAATCACTAATTGTTGATTCAGCTAAAGCCTTTCCACTAACAAAAATAACTTGGAACAAACCAATAAAATTAAAGTTTAAGATTGCTGTTCCAACCGATTCAGCAACTTGAGATGCTGCTTCAGCTGTAGCTGCACTAACCCCATCAGCTGCCCCGGTAGCACTGCCACCACTAACAATATTATTATACCATGCATTTGCTCCACCAAAGAATGCAGTCAACATAGGTGAAGTAAACCAACCTTCAACAATTTTCATAACTCCTTCAAAAACCCATACACAACCAAGCCAAATTCTTAATGCCACAAGTAAAAAACTTGGGGTTCTATTTGAGAAGTGTCCACCTACGAAACTTCTGCAATTTCTTATAGTGAAAAATTCATGTCTAACATAACTAAATATTTTATTCCATCCTAATACCTGAATAAAGTATACTATATTAATAAAATGTTTTGCAAACATAGCTAGGAAAGAAGGAAGCTTAAACATATGGTTTGGAAGTCCAACGCTAGCAACTCCATATCTTCCACCAACACAAACCATAAATCCATGATTTTTATGTTGATATGCATGCATTTCGCCTTGTCCTGTGATTACACATTCAATATTGTGTGCTGCAGTTTCTGCACTTTGTTCCGCATTTTCAACTACTTGAGGTACCGGTCTCTCTTCACCTTCACAAATATAGAACATATTGTCTCCAACAACATAAACATGCTCGTCATCAACTGAACGCAAATATTGATCTAACTTAACACGACCTCTTCCACCGCCTTCAAGCTGTTTAGTAACTTTAGTTGTTATATCAGAACCTTCAATTCCAGCTGCCCAAATAACAGTTCCAGTAGTGTGACGAGTTATTTTATCTCCATTTTTAGTTTCAATATAATCAGGTCCAACACTTTGAACAAAATTGTTAAGCAACAAATCAACGCCCATCTTAGTTAATCTCTTCTCAACTTTTTTGGAAAGAGTTTCATCTAGATTTGGTACAGTTCTAGATAAGCCATCTGCATTAACAAGCGTTACGTAATCTCTTTCTATTTCATACTTTTCGCAAAGGATAGGAACATACTCTGCAAGTTCTCCAATCATTTCAACACCAGTAAATCCTGCACCAACCACATGGAAAGTTAATAATCTTTTCTTTTCTTCTAAATCTGTTTCAACAGCTGCTTTTCTAAACATATTTTGTATATGATCTTTAAGTTTAACTGCATCCTCATATGACCAAAGCATAAAAGCATGTTCCTTAACACCACTAATTCCAAAATCAGTAGGCTTTGAACCAGCAGCTAAAACTAAATAATCATAATCATAGTTTTGATTTTTACCATTAACTAATTTTTTATCAAATTCAATTGAATTTATTGTATCAAGCTTAACGTCAACTTTTCTACCTGCAAAAACTTTTTTTAAACTAATTTTTATACTGTCTTCATCAACACGATTAGCAGCAACTTCATGAAGTTCTGTTAGCATTGTATGAAAAGGATTCTTATCAATTATTGTAATACTAACATCATTATTCTTCTTAAATTTCTTTGCTAGTTTCTTAGCGGTCAAAATACCTGCATAACCAGCACCTACTACTACAATCTTAGTCCCCATAGCACTCTCCTTATTTTTTAGTGACAACTTTATCAAATTATATTAAATCAATTAAAATTAAAACATTATTAATCTGAATTTATATATGATTAAAATTTATTATACCCTTCGTTTACCATATATAAACCTTTTATGAAAATTTTATTGTATTAAATTTAATATTACATCACAAACTAATATATAGGTTTTACCAATACTTACACTGCTTAATTGTTAAATTCTAAACTTTTAAAATCAAAATTTTTATTAACCTATTATTCGGTTTAGCATTATCAAACGTCGTTTACATATTTTAGTAAAAAAATAATTTGTTTCTATTTTCTATATCCTATTTCATAAGATATTTTATATGCTGCATCTTTTAAAACTTTTATAGACTCAGATACTTTTTTTTGAGTCATCCTTAAAGATGGCCCTGTTACACTTATTGCATATTTAACTGCACCTGAGTGATCAAACACTGGTGCTGCAACACATACCAAACCTGTCTCATACTCCTCGTTATCAATTGCATATCCTCTTTCTTTAATATCAACTAATTCCTTCATTATCTCAGACTTGTCAGTTATGGTATTTGGTGTAAATTTTGGTATGTCATCTGGAATTATTATTGTTTGTTTTTTCAAATCTAAATACGCAAGCATAACTTTACCATCTGCAGTACAATACGCAGGATTTCTCGAACCAATTTTTGTAGATATTCTAACTGAATTATCACATTCTTTTTTATCAATATATACAACATCAGTACAATCTAAAACAACAGCATGTACTGTTTCTTCTAAAATTTGACATACCTCTTCAATAATTGGATAACCGATAGCCCTAACATCTATAGAACTAACGACTAACTCTCCTAATCCTATTAGATATAATCCAAGCCTATATTTTTGTGTCTTTTCGTCCTGTTCTATCAATCCATGTTGTTTTAATGTATTTATAATGCCATGAACCGTGCTTTTATTTAACCCTAGTTCATCAGATATTTCTGAAAGTTTAAGTTCTCTTTTTCTCTCATTAAAACATTTCAATATAGAAATAGCCCTATCCACAGATTGTACCATTATTTTCACCTAACAAACGTATTTTAACAAAATTTTAACACATCTTTGTTACAAAATCAACAACTAATTTTTGGTGATTAAGGACATAAAAAGGAGGGTATTTTGTATTCCCTCCGAATTTTTTTATTATTAAATTACTATTCTATAGAAGCTTTTCCATTTCTAATAACTACAGTCTTATTTCCTTCACTTGATGATATATCCAGTGTATTTCCATTAATAGAAAGGTTTCCATTTTCATCTAACCTTAATTCAAATGTATTACCATCTGTATTATTAGTTAATGCTGTAACAGCTGAGCTAAAAACATCATCAAATATGATTAATGCTCCTATTTGTAGCTGAATAAGAAATCCCTTATTATTAATACTGCTATTAATGGATTCTTCAATTTGATAATTTGTTCTTTCAACATCTATATCTTCAGGCATATTAGGTCTACAGCATCTATTAGCTAATTGTTCATATCCTGGCCTGTAACATCCTTGATACATAATACCCACTCCAAAATTATAATTTATATTAAACAAGTTTTTTACAAACATTGTATAATATTATATGCATGGCTACAAAATATGTGTACATGTTATATAATTTTTTTCTATCAATTTTGGTATATGTGAATTATTCATTTTCCTTTATTAAATCAACTATAAGAATCTAATTACAAAATTTGTAAGTTTTTTATCCATTATGTTGACTTTACCTAATTCATAAAATATAATATACATAAATATTCAAGATAGGAAGGATAATTTATTATGAGTAATCAAATTACAAGAGAAGAAGCTTGGAAGTTATTGAACGAATACAACAAAGAGGACTTTCATATACAACACGCTACAACAGTTGAAGGAGTAATGGAATATTTTGCAAAGCTATTAGGTTATGAAAATGAAGTAGATTTTTGGGGAATAGTTGGATTATTACACGACCTTGATTTTGAAATGTATCCCGATGAGCATTGTATTAAGGTTCAAGAAATAATGAAAGAAAAAGGAATTGATGATAAAATCATTCATGCAGTAGCCAGTCATGGTTATGGATTGACTGCTGTTGATGCTAAGCCTGAACACACTATGGAGAAAGTTTTATTTGCTATTGATGAATTAACGGGCCTTATAGGTGCAGTTGCTCTTATGAGACCTTCTAAAAGTGTTTTAGACCTTGAAGTAAAGAGTGTTAAAAAGAAATTTAAAACTGCTAGTTTTGCAGCAGGATGTTCTAGAGAAGTAATTGCTCAAGGAGCAGAAATGCTGGGTTGGGAACTAGATTACTTATTCGAACAAACAATTCTAGCTATGAGAGAACTAGAAAAAAAGGCAACAGCTAATTAACCATTAGCTGTTGCTTTTTTCCTAATACCTCTTATTTTATTTTTCACTATAGTATATGATAAACAGGAAATAACTGTAACCGGTATTACTACAGCAAAATAAATAATTAATCTAGTTGTAACAGATAATATTCCTTTATCTGCTGCCATTAATATCATTGTGGTTAATACAATAGGATGCATTAAATATATATAATATGAACTTTGTCCAAAAACTTTAATAAAGCCATACAATTTATGCAATTTTTCTTTGGCAAATATTCCAACAAGATATACAAATAATATCGATACCGTTGAAAACAAAAACCATACAAATGAATAAATTTTCATATTATAAAATGAAACTAAAGTATAAGCTAGTCCTATAACTATATATCCAATTATAGCATAAACTTTATATTTCTTAAGCCATTTAGTAAAATTCTTATATTCAAGTGTAACAAATATACCAAACATATAAAAAAACATATATTTTAAAAATATTCTATCTGATAAATTAAACCTTATATATTCAACACATAGAGATGTTACAATCGCTGATATTATAAGTAATCTTACTCTATTTTTTGAATTCTTTACTAAATTATAAAATATTGGTCCCATCAAATAAAGTTGTGTTATAATAATTACAAAATACAAATGATATGACATAGTACCTTGAACAACACTTTTCAGAAAAAATTTGATATCAAAACCATAAAATCCAAATTTAATATATGCAAAATAATATAATACACACCAAAATAAATATGGAATTAACACCCTTGTCAACCTTTTATATATAAATTCAAAGTATTTAAATTCTTTGTTTCTATATCCATAAAACCCAGTAACTCCACTTAAAAAAATAAATATTGGTGTTGTAAATTTCAAACTTCTGTTTAAAAGTGTCATTACTATATGAGGGAAACTGCCATGTATATAATCCGTAACCCCTGTTGCAGAAATATGAACTATCATTACAGCTAGGCAAGCTATAAATCTCATGTAATCTAACTCCAACAATTTATCCCTCTTAATTGTAAGAACATTCAAATCAGATTTCAATTATATCACGTCTCTTTCTAATTATTTAGATGTATCTTAATGATTTTAACATCTAAAGCAAGTTTTTGCAATGGATATTATTTTGGTATAATTTATATTAATATTTATTTAATACTATAAATTATTTATATTATATATTACCTAATTACAGTTCTTTCCAACATATGCACTAATATAATATTTATACATTTACATTCTTTAACAAGTTGATAATTAAATCATTTTATAAATTATTTTGTAATTTTATTAATATTTTACGTTTTGGCGTATACGTCACGACATATTTGTGGTAAAATAATTACACTGAAACAATGAATACTTTTACACGGAGGTGTGCTATGTACGTAAAGGAAGCTGTAATCAAAAGAATTAATGAACTATGTGCAGAAAAGGGGTTAGCCGTAAATAAATTAGCTAATTTATCAGGTATAACACCATCTACAGTATACAGTGTTTTTGACTCTGATAGAAAAGATGTAGGAATTGTACTAATTAAAAAAATATGTGATGGTCTTGAAATTCCATTAAACTATTTTTTTAATACCGAAATTTTCAATGCATTAGATCAAGAACTAATATAAAAAACAGGCGACCTTAATATGGTCGCCTTAAATCCTTATGTATTAATAAATATTACCGCTTTTAATTTGTTTTAACAAGTATGTATATCTTTTTTCTGTCGCATCTACTTTGTGGATAGCGTAATCAATTAGGTCTGGATTTGTAACATTTTCAAATATATTCTTCGCATCTTCCCATTCTTTTCTCGCATTTTCTATGCTACTATATATATCTTCAACCGAATCTTCCGTTTCTTGAGTTTTGATGCTATTTGCAATGTTTTTAAAATAAAATATTTTTTTACCATGAATATTCATAACAAACAACCTCCTATTTATATTATTATAGACAGAAGATTGTTTTTTATTCATATTTTACTAAAAAACCCACTTAATATATTAATAAAATTAATTTATATATAAAAAAAGAAAAATAACTTTTCCATATCTCATTCTTTAAAAAGTTATTTTTTCATTTTTTATTTTTTTCCAATCCTCATTTACACTTTCAGTTATTTTACTTAACAACAACAATATAGTTTCTGATTCTTCATCCGTCAAAGATTTAACAGCATTTTTTGATGTAGATAAAATTAAACTTTCAAGATCACCATAAATAGACGTTAATTTTTCTGATGGATATAGAATCCATTGTCTATTATCCTCTTCATAATTTTTTCTCTCTATAAATCCTTTATCCTCTAGCTTTTTTAGGGCTTTAGCAGTAGTGGTTTTATCTACCTTAAGCATATACGATAATTCTTCTTGATTTATTCCTGGATTTTCATATATTCTTGTTAAAAATGCATGCTGACCTCTATTTATATCATATTTTTTAAACTGTATGTATCTTATGTAATTCACACATCGTGAAATTGTCATAATTTCACGCATAATTTTCCTTGTAATAATATTATCCATAATACCTCTTATATCATTTTTTTCAAATTTATTTAAGCTATATTCATACTTATAATTATAACAGAAAAAATATTTTTTACAATATACTGAAAAAAATAAAAAATAGTTGACAGTTCTACTAAAAATTATTATACTAAATATAGTTGAATATTCAAGTAATAATTATTTGTATAAAAGTATTATTAATTAGTTTGAAAAGAGGATTAAAAATTGAAAAAATTAAGAAGAAGTATGTTATTTTGTCCGGCCAACAACAATAAAATGCTTATGACAGCACATTTAAAAGAACCTGACTGCATTATTTTTGACCTTGAGGATGCAGTTGCATATTCAGAAAAAGAAAATGCAAGAACTATGCTTTGTGAAGCTTTAAAAAAAATTGATTATGGAAAATGTGAAATATTCGCAAGGATTAATTCACTAAATACAAGATTTGTACAGCAAGATGTAGAACAACTTGTTAAGAGTGGAATTAAAAATATCCGTCTCCCAATGTGCGAAAGTAAGGAAAACGTAACTGAATTATCAGATATGCTATCATACTACGAACATAAATATGGTATAGAAAATGGATTTGTTAAGATTCAAGGAGCAATAGAGACTCCAAAAGGCGTTTTAAATGCACTTGAAATTGCAACATCAAGCACTAGGATGGTTTCAATATCATTTGGTGCAGAGGATTATACTAATTGTTTAGGTATAAATAGAATGAACACTTCTATGGAATTTTTGTATGCAAGAAGTCATATAGCTATTTGTGCAAATGTCGCAGGAATAGATTCAATAGATACAGTGTATTCTGATATAAGAGACATAGACGGATTTATTAGAGAAGCAACAGAAGCAAAAAATCTTGGATTTAGTGGAAAATCATGTATACACCCATCACAAGTACTAGAAGTACATAAAATATATACTCCCACAATTGAAGAAATTAAAAATGCTATGAATGTAATAAGTACAGCAAAACTAGCAGAAGAAAAAAATGAAGGGGTAATATTGGTAGATGGAAAAATGATAGATAAACCTATAATCGAAAAGGCCAAACGAATCCTTTTGGTTGCAAAAGGTTCAGGATTGGTTTAAGTATTTGAAAGGAAACTAAGTATTATGAAGGATAAAAACATTCCCAATTATATAGAAGGATATGGAAAAGTCAATTTATATAACGGTAAGCTTAAAGAGTTAAATGTTACAGCTAAAAGCAACAAGATATACAAATCTACTTATAATGAAACTAAGTTAGTCAATAGCATAAGAGATGCTTTAGAAAATTGTGAAATTTCTGATGGTATGACCATATCATTTCATCATCATTTAAGGGATGGTGATTATGTAGTAAATATGGTAATGAAGGAAATTGCAAGCATGGGAATTAAAAATTTAACAATAATGCCATCTTCATTGCAAAAAATTCATCAACCAATTATAGAACATATAAAAAACGGAGTCATATCAAAAATATATACAAGTGGCATGAGAGGCGAACTTGCTAATGAAATATCATATAATAATATTCTTAAAAATCCAGTAGTATTTCATACTCATGGTGGTAGGGCAAGAGCTATAGAAACAGGAGAAATAAAAATAGATATAGCTTTCTTAGGCGCTCCCAGCTGTGATAAAATGGGAAATATGAACGGAAGGAAAGGAAGGTCAGCCTTTGGAGCAATGGGTTACGCTATGGTTGATGCTAATTATGCAGATAAAGTAGTTGCAATAACAGATAATTTAGTAGACTACCCATTGAACATGCCAAGCATAAACCAAACGCTAGTAGATTATGTAGTTAAAGTTGATGAAATAGGAGATGCTAGTAAAATAGCTTCTGGTGCAACTCGTATAACACAAAAAGAAAACGAATTATTAATTGCAAAATATGCAGCTGAAGTTTTAATAGAATCTGGTTATATAAAACAAGATTTTTCATTTCAAGCAGGCAGCGGTGGTTCATCTCTAGCAGTAATAAAATATCTAAAAGAATATATGAACGAAAATAAAATAAGCGGAAGTTTTGTTTCTGGTGGTATTACATCGGTTCTTGTAGAATTATTAGAAGAAAAATATTTCAAAGCTCTTTTAGATACTCAAACATTTGATGCTAAAGCAGCTGAATCTTTTAACAGAAATGAAAATCACATAGAAATGTCAGCCTCCATGTATGCTAATCCATATAACAAAGGGTGCGTAGTAAATATGCTAGATGTTGTTGTCCTATCTGCAACAGAAGTAGATGTTAATTTTAATATTAATGTATTGACAGGATCAAATGGAGTGATAATGGGAGCAATTGGGGGACATCCCGATACCGTTGAAGGTGCTAAACTAAGAGTTATTACAACTCCTATTGTTAGAAAAAACATACCTATTATTAGAGAAAATGTAACTACTTTAGTTACTCCAGGCCAATATGTTGATATTATAGTTACAGACATGGGTATAGCAATAAATCCAATTAGAAAAGATATAATTGAGAAGTTTAAAAATACAAAATTGCCTATAAAAACAATTGAAGAATTAAAAGAAATAGCAGAAAAAATAACTGGCGAACCAAATTTTCCCCAATTTTCAGAAGAAATAGTTGGAATAGTCGAGGCAAGGGACGGGACAGTATTAGATATAATAAAAAAAATAAAAAACTAATTATAAAAATTCGAAGAGGTGAAATAATGTCTACATCAAATGAAAAAAGTAAAACAAAATTTAAAGTACCACATTCACTTGTTATAATATTATTTATAGTGCTTTTTGCAACTGCTCTCACATGGATTGTACAACCTGGAGAGTTTGAACGGGTAAAAAATGAACAGGGACTAACTATAATTGTACCTGAAAACTTTAACTATGTTGAAGCAGAAGCTGTTAACCCATTTAAAATACCACTAATTATAGTTGAAGGTTTTGCTAAATCAGCAGATCTATTCTTTCTGATAATTTTTTCCGGATGTGCTTTTGCAGTAATTACAGCAAGTGGCGCCTTACAAGCAGCAGTTGCAAAAGTAGCAAAGAAGTTTTCTACTAAAGAATCTATATTTATACCAATTTTAACTTTACTATTTGCATTGATTTGTACTACTCAAGGTGTAAATATGTTTATAGGGTTTGCTCCTATAACAGTCATGATTGCAAGAGCAATGGGATTTGACTCTATAGTTGGAGTAGCCATAATACTTTTAGGAGGGGCTGTAGGTTTTTCAACAGGAACTTTGAATACAAGCACAACTATAGTAGCACAAAAACTTGCTGAGCTTCCGTTATATTCAGGAATACAATTTAGAGCTTTTAGTTTTATTGTATTTTTAGTAGTTACAGATATCTACCTAGTTAGGTATGCAAGAAAAATTAGAAAAAATCCTGAACTTAGCCCTATGTATGATTTAGATATACAAGATACCGCTATGTCAGATATGAATTTAGACTCATTTGGAGAAATGAATTTAAGAAATTGGTTAGTTATGTTATCTCTTGTAGGCACATTGCTTGTGATTGTCTATGGAGGAATTAAGTTGGACTGGGGCTTAAAGGAAAACTCAATGGCATTTATATACTTAGGTATAATAGCAGGATTTTGTGCAGGATTTGGTCCAAGTAAAATTGCATCATGTTTTGTTGATGGCGCTAAAAAAATGATAGGAGCAGCAATGATTATTGGTTTAGCAAGAGCTGTTTCTGGAGTTTTAACAGAAGGAACAGTAATTGACACAATAATATTCGGGTTAGGCCTTGTAATGCAAGCTGTACCTACTTTTTTACAAGCTATAGCAATGTTCCTAGTTAATATTATTGTTAATGTATTTGTAACTTCTGGAAGTGGTCAAGCTATGGCAGTTATGCCAATATTTATACCTCTAGCCGATTTAGTTGGATTAACTAGACAGACAGCTATCTTAGCTTTTAACTTTGGCGATGGATTCTGCAATTATATATTGCCAACATCTACAGCACTTATGGGTATTCTAGGAGCTGCTAATATACCATATGATAGATGGATTAAGTTTATGTGGAGGATGTTTTTAATTTGGATAGCATTAGGAAGCATTTTGGTTTTAATTGCACAAATTATAAAATTAGGGCCAATGTAAAGAAGTGGAGGCAATTATGAAAGAAAAAATTTTTAACCATATTGATGAAATGAAATCAGAGCTCTTAAATATATCTGATTATATATTTGATAATCCTGAATTATCATTTAATGAATTTAAAGCATTAGAGGTAATAACTAGTTTTTTACAAAAATATGGTTTTATTGTTGAAAAAGGATTAGGATCTTTAAAAACTGCATTTAGGGCTACATTTGAACATGGTGAAAATGGACCTGTTATAGGTTTGCTTTGTGAATATGACGCTCTAGAAGGTTTAGGACATGGATGTGGTCATCATATGCAAGGACCAAGTATTATTGGTGCTGCTGAAGCAATAAAAAGTTTATTGAATGATAAACCATACAAACTTGTAGTTTATGGAACTCCTGCCGAAGAAGGTGGTGGGGGTAAAATTATAATGGTATCCGAGGGATATCTCACTGATGTAGATGTAGCACTTATGATGCACGGAGGTCCAGCTACTCAAACAGATGTTAAGTCTTTAGCTGCATCAAGTTTGAATGTAACTTTTCACGGTAAAAGTTCACATGCTGCACTTAAACCTGAAATGGGAAGAAGTGCATTTGATGCTTTACTATTAACTTTTCATGGATTAGAAATATTACGAGAACATGTACTTGAAGATACACGGATGCATTATACTGTTGTAGATGCAGGAGGACCTAATAATATAGTTCCAGAAAAGGCAGTGGGTTCTTTTAGCTTGAGATCATATAATTCAACATATTTAAAAGCAGTAGTTAAAAGATTCGAAAAGATTGTTGAAGGTGCAGCCTTAATGACTGAGACAACATTTGATATAGAAGTGGAAAAAACATTAGAGAGTAAAGTTCCTATATATAAATTAAATGAAATATTAATGGATAATGCTAGATTAGTGAATGCACCAACTATTAAACCAGAAAGGCAAAAAACAGGTTCGACTGACTTTGGTAATGTGACCTACTTGATTCCAGGATCATGTATAAGAGTGGCATTTGTAAACGAAAATGCTTCATCTCACTCTATAGATTTTGTTAATGCAGGTAAATCAAAAGAAGGTCATGATGCAGTTATCTTTGCCGCTAAAATATTAGCCGCTACAGTTTTTGATTTGATAAATGAACCTAATAATCTTTTAGAGATAAAAAAAGAATTTAAAGATACAAAAGAAAAAATGTCACTTAATTAAACGATAAACTTAAATGAGCTAGGGTTAACCCTAGCTCATAAAAATTAATTACAAAACTTGTATTTATTTATATATTTTTTAAACATTTCTAAAGAACAATTGGCTATTAACTTCTCTGGGAAGTCTACTATATTTATTACTTCTAGAGCTAAGTCATGTTCACCAACTGCCGAATCAGAGTGAGCATCACTACCTACAACTATTGGTACATTATATTTTTTACACAATTGTAACATCTCTATATCATTTTCTTTAGTATTTCTTCTGTAGTTATTAGGATTTAAAGAAGAATTATTTAATTCAAGAAGTACATTATGTTCCTTTGCACCAAGAACAAGTGCTTCAAAATCTACTAGAAAATTGCTATCATCTGGATGTCCAATTATATTAACATATGGGTTTTTCATAACATTTAAGTATGCTCTTGTATTTTCTTCTTTAGTTCCAGGATCTATACATGGCAAATGTAAACTTGCAATTACAACGTCTAATTTCTTTAATATATTATCATTCAAATCTACTGTTCCTTCAGAATCCATAATATTTACTTCTGAACCTAATAACAATTCAACACCAAATCTATTTTTTTCTACTGCTCCAAAATTCACAAAATAGAAATCCGAAAAGGCGCCTGGCATTTTAGGTCCATGGTCAGTAATTGCTAAAAGCTCCAACCCCTTTTCTTTGGCAGCCAGAACCATCTCTCGTATAGTATTATAGGCGTGACCGCTTGCTATTGTATGCGTATGAGAATCTAAGACAAATTTCATTATTCAAATCCTTTCTTTGTATATAAACCGTTTTTGTTGTATTTTTTATTATAACCTATTATAAAAATTATTTCCAGTATTTAAATGTTATTCATATAATCATCAAAGTAAATCTATAAAAAAACTCATTATTCAAGTGAATTGGCGGATACTCTATGTACTGAGCACTCCACTTTAACGGCAAGTACGTCCGTACTTTGCAATCCTCGTTTTTTATATGCTCGGAGAAAACTTTCCTGGCATATAAAAAAGCAGACAAATATGTCTGCATACATAATTACACTATTGACTTTTATTATAATTTGTGATAAAATTCGCTTGTTATGCAATGTTATTTTTTTATATACTTATCCAATTTACAATTAAATCATATCACAAAAAACAAAAATTGTCAAGTGCTTTTTAAAATATTTTTAATGGGGTGATTTATTGGTTTTTGAACTGACTACCTTTTCTTCTTCTTTCATAAAAAAACAAGCAGTAAATGAAATCATAAAATGCAATGATTTTACAGAAAATTTTGGTCTTACATTGACGTACGATCAAGCAGTAGAACTTGTTGAAACGCGATCATATGCTCTTAAAGCAAACAGACGAATTGAATTTGGTGGTGGCGTAATTGATAAAATAATTAAGGAATTTTGCGATTCTCCTTATATAACAATGGACAATTATGCCGAAATACTACGAGAACTTGTTGATATATTTTACTACTATAAAAATGAAACTCTTGATCTAGTTAGCGATGATGACTTGATAAAATTTATGGGGAAAGCTTTTAACGGGGTGTGTCAAGGCTCATTAGAATTACTTTCTAATAGAGAGCTTGCAAATATGGCACATAATATACGCTTTGGATATACTTCTAATTATAAAGAAAATGAGGATGAGGATGAGGACGATAATGAAAACGGGGAATATTGAAAAATATAATACTATAGATAGAAGTAAGCTTAATGAAGAATTCTATTTCCAGTCTTTTATTGAAGAAGCTTATCATCAAAATATGTTGACAGACTCCGATATTGAATCTATACAATATGGTTGTCTCGAGCTGCTAGCATATAAGACAGAGAAATATAATAGCGGTGATAGTAGCTCCATTCCTGTTGAAGTTGCTGAAGATATTATGAAATCCAATCTTTATACAATTGGTATTTGGCTTAAATCTTTTCCATGTACTGATGATGCTATTAAAGAATTGAAAACTTTCAATATGCGTAATTTATATAATCGGGGTAGAAAGCGTATTGCAACAAAGATAAATACAACGAAGCATATTTTTATGCTAACATTGAAAAACAAGATTAATACAGACAACTACACTTATAATTCTACAGTAGTTGATGGCATCAAAGGATTTTTCAAATTATATAACCCTGATTTTGAAGCACACGAAATTCATATTACAGCTGATTATCCTTTATGCCATCAAATAAAAAATTTAGCTGGTATTGAATTCATTGAAAAATATTTGCAATCTATTTATTATGAAAACATGTTTTGTAATTGCTTTTCCCCAAATGATATTCAGTACTTGCTATGTGGATATGAAGAAGACTATCGCGAATTAATATTTAATATTTTTCAACAAGTATTAACAACGGCGATAGGTTGCGAACTAATACATGTTGATGTCACCACTCTTAATATTACTAAATCTCAGCTGGAAGATCTACAAGTTGTATTGATAAATAAATCCGATGTAGAAATAACCCACTTAATACATAATGCAATCAAAAATCTTTATTTAAAACTCAACTTGACAGATATTTCATTACAAAAATATATTGAAAATTGTTTACCTAGTATTATCTATGCTGTTTGTTACTCAGTAAAAGAAAATACATTGAATAGAATATTTATTGTGAAAAAATATCCAGAACACAATTCTATGATGCAATTTTCTTTTGGCGAAAAGATGGATAATGAATTATATCGCAAAATAATAGATGAAATAATTCATTGCCGATATTTATCTGATAAATTATCTATTATAAAAGACAAAATTCATTCACTTAGTGATATTGAAGATCTATTACTAGATGCTGAGCTAAACGAAAATGAAATTATGGCTGTGCTTTCAAGCTTAGATATATTTGAAATTGCAGCTCTTACAAAACATCACCCTTATAAACCTGAAGTTGAAGCAATAGAGTATAGTAAATCTGAAATGAAATTACAGTCTTGCCTTTATAAATACATATTGTCTCAAAATCCAATCAAACAAGAAGAAATTAAACAACTAATAAAACAAATAACTACAATTCACTGAGAAATAGTAACAGTTATTTAGTCACAAAATTTTAGTTAATCTATGTAGATATTTTTAACACCTTTTTTAGTAAAAAGTAATATGGCGCATTTAGTATAAACTGTATGTATTTTTAATATGGGTTATAAAATTCAATACATTTACATGAAATTTGCTATATAGATGTATAAGATATAAAGCTATACTATCTGCATAATTGAATAATTATTACATTTGTAAGATATATAACGTCCTTGAAAGTGATCAAAAAGCCATGAACGTGATAATATTTTTATAAATGTACAAAAAAATTCCAGTGTACATGTTCATTTTTCAAATATAATAACTTATTTGTAAAATTGACTAATATTTATTCATGCTTTTTATAAATATTATATTTAAACAAAATCAGAATAATAATATTTAATTACAAAAAACTCATAAGAAACATATTTCTACTTTCATGGAAGTTAACTTTTTAGTGGTGCTTTGACAATTTATTCATACCTCGAAACAAATGATTCAATATGCTAATAACAAATGCACAAATAAGCGAATTGATAAATCCTCCGATGGTGATTCCTTTTACAAAATAATCTGCAAGCATTATTGTCCATGCGTTTACAATAAAGCTAAATAAACCCAATGTCAGTATACTAAAAGGCAATGAAATTAAAAGAAGAACTGGTTTTAAAAAAAGATTAACAATCAACAGGACAAATCCCATTGCAAACAGTGCTGTAATATCGTCAATATAAATTGTGTCTTTATAAATTGATAATATGAAAATTGCTGATATAATTGACAAATATTTTAAAAGTAATTTTGTCATATTTTCCTCCATATATTTTAATTAATCTTGGCAGATAATTTTATTTTATCAGCTTTAACATCAAAAAGGTAATAGGGTTCATCTCCTGCCAATGAATCAAACAAGTTAATTGCATACTGAGCAAGTGTCCTTGCTCCATGAACAGAAAATGAAGGACTTTCTTTTTGCCTTCTCTCTGGTATTAAAAAGCATGTGAATTCAAATAAATCTAATATACAATCAAGCAATTCAACAAATATGTAAAATGGAATTGGAAAGGAAAGATGCAGATGCCTATCTTCCCTTTCCAAGTTAAACCACAAAATATGAATTTTTTTAGTCAACATATATTTTTACCTTTACCATAGCTTTGTGCTCTTCGTCCCATGCTTCAACATCCACAATATTAGGATCATCAAGTGTGCCGTTTATTAATTCATCAATAATTCCAGCAAAATCAATAGTTGTAATATCGATACCTTTACTTTCCATTTCTTTTCGTGCATCAGTTGGTATCATTTTAGTCATTTTACCAGCCATCTCACCAATTGCTGATAATAAGCGTATGGGAATATTAACATTAACATTAACCACTTGATTATCAGATGTTACTCTTATCTTAAGATATTTGTAATTATGTTTTGTAGCATGATGTATAACTTCAACTTGTTGTACAGACTCAGGTTCATTTGTCTGCTTAAGTGCTTCTAATAGTTCCATACCTTCCAAAGCGGTAATTTGCCCCTTTTCAATCATTTCTAATATTTTTAATTGCTCACTCATTTCTTACCTCCTGAAATTATAAATTTTTAATTCTTTCTGTTGCCTGTTTTGCACTAATCTCACCTCTTGATAGTTGTTCAAGAATTTCTTCCTTAGCAGCTTCCTTTAATTCTTTCTCTTTCAAACTTTCCTTTGTAGCAACTTCAAATCCTAAACTTTTAATTACATTATCTAATTTGCCACGTACTGTGGGATAGGATATTCCCATTTCTTTTTCAACATCCTTAATATTACCACGGCATTTGATAAATATCTTGACAAAATCAAGATCTTCTTCTGGAAGACGGCAAAATTCGCATGGCTGAAAATCTCCTTCAATAGATGTGGAACATTTAGGACATCCCAGTCTAGTTATAGAAAGTTTTTCTCCACATACTGGACATTTACCAGGAGCTTTGTATTTCATTTTTCTCACCTTCTTAATTTGTTTGTTATAAATAATATACACCAGTTTTTTTATAATGTCAATATATAAATTAAAATAATTAATTAATATATTAATTATTTTAATTTATATATTAATTATTTTAACATAATACTTGATTTTATTTTTCATACAATAGATTTTCTAAGGTGCTTTTATAATTGAGTTATATTTTCTAATGTTTATGTTCAATATAAACAAAGCTACATACTATAATTAGATACAGTACATAGCTTATACCAATACTTATTTTGTTGTTAATGTAAACATTTTAATAGTTTTTGCAACTATACAAAAAACAGTATATTATTATTTTATTTGCGAATTCATTAGCATTATGAGAGCACCATATATGTTTATTTCGCCCCAACCATAGTCAGAGTCATAGCCATGTTCTCCTAAGTCCTCAGCTGACATAGCTATGGCAGTACGTACATCTTCAGGAGTGCTGTCAGGAAACTGAGAAAGCAATACCGCTATTATTCCTGCGGCACGAGCATTTGCATATGATGTTCCAGAATATTTTTTAACCGTTCCGTTCAATGATAATGCCATAACGTCCTTACCCTGCGTTACAGCAAACACTCCGTTCCTCTGCGAAAAATCTGCTACAATATCATTATTGTCGATTGCTCCTATTCCTATTACTGTTTCATACGAAGCAGGATAGTATACTTTATTCGGCTCTCTGACATTATCGTTTCCTACCGCAGCAACAACAACGGCTCCATTTTCCTCAGCATGAGCAACTGCTTCTCTTAGAGTCTCACTGTCCTCTGTCGTTCCTGAGCTTATGCAAAGCACTCTACAACCATAAATATCTACCGCATCGAGAATTGCTTTTGCCAGAAATTCCGTACCTCCGTTCACGGTTACACCCGAAGGATATCTCGATTGATATACCAAAGGTACCACCTTCGCATCGGGAGCCGTTCCCTCTACGGTTTCATCATCTTTTTCAGCTCCTATGATAAGAGATACGACTCTAGTTCCGTGGCCTATTTTATCGTCAGTGCCCTGCTCTGGAAAAACATAGTTTATACCTTTCTCAATGTGCTCCCCCAGATCCCCAGAATATACATCCATAACTCCTGTATCAATTACGGCAATACAGATGCCAGAACCACCCTGTGTTATTTCCGTAATAGGACACAATGAATTTATATTTATTACAATTGCCGTTAACATAACAATAAAACCTTTCATTTATTCATTCCTCTGTAAAAAATTAAAAGGAATGCACTGCCGTATTTTGGCAGTGCTTTTCCTGATTATTGAGCATACATGTCTATAAATCTTATAATCATAGCCGCTACTTCCGCTCTGGTTGCATTGTCTGAAGGATGTAGTCCCCCATCATCTCCACCTTGCATAATTCCTACGCTTACAGCCCACTTCATTGCTTCCTCTGCATACGAGGAAATATTTCTATAATCCTTAAACATTTCCATATTTACTGTTTTTTCTGTTTCAGTGTTATATCCCTTCTGCAAAGCGTATCTGTATAAAAGAACGGATATTTGTTCTCTAGAAATTAGTGTCTCCGGTAAGAACCTATTGCCGTATGACCCCTTGACTATGTTTTGTTCTGTTGCCCATGTCACATAAGGAGAATAGTACATATTCGAATCAACATCGACGAACGTTGTTTTTGAATTAGGTATATTCGCATTTTCCATTCTACCAAGCACAGTCACAAACATGCCTCTAGTCATACCAATTTCAGGAGCGAAAAGATTTTCAGTTACACCTTTGAACAATCCCTTTTCTACAACAGCCTTGATATATTCCTGAGCCCAATGACCTAAAACATCAGTGAAAGCGTCGTATGGTGATGTTTGAAGCTGTTCAGCAGGCTTAACTGGTTTTGACCCACCTGTTCCGCCTCCTCCATCGTCATTATGACTTCCGTCCTTCTGGCTTCCTTCATTCTGAGCTCCAAATACAGCGGCTGCCGTCATGCTACCCTTGTCAGAAACCATTAGCTTTCCAATTACCATGCCTCGTGCCCCAGCCGTCATAGTAAGTGTTCCCTCACCATCCACCGAAGCACTACCTGAAGCCGCTACTGCATCCCATGAAACCAGTGAAAAATTATTCAACACGATTTCACTACCATTTGAAGTTTCAGCCTTCAAAGTAAGCGGTTTTATTTTCTGTGAAGTTAAGTCAGCTCCTTCTGTCAGTGACCTATTTGTAATATCCAAACCATCAGCATATAATTTAAGCCTCTGAACCTTTCCTAATGATTTATTTATAACCGTAATACTGCGCGATGTAGTATTTCCTACTTCATCAGATGCTGAAATTGTCACTCCATTAGATGTAGCAGTTTTATCGAGATTAACTGTCTGGCTGAAACTTCCGTCTCTCTCACTTACGGATGGTGAATATATAGTTCCATTTATTGCAATTTTTGCTCCTATGTCAGTTATTCCTTTTATTTCAACATCTCCATTTTCTTCAAAGAAACCTCCATTCAGTGGAGCCTCCAGCAGCAATCTTGGAGCCAGTGTATCAACAGCAAAACGCTTCTGTACCAAGACTCCATCTCCCGCAACATTGGTTCCAACAAATGTAATTGTGTGATTGCCGTCCTCTAATCCCTGAAGAGGTATTTCCCAGTTATCCGAATTATTTACGCTACCAGCGGCTAATGAGTCACTTTTATCCGCACCATCAAGTGTCCATGTTCCGTAAACCTTCTGGTCTGACTGTGCACTAAAAGTTATATCGCCGCTTTTGTAGGTATCAATGTACACATTCTCGGCCTCACCTGCTTTATATTCCACAGCTATACTTCCTGGAGCTGAAATCTCAACACTTGCCGGCTTGGGCTCTGCTAATACCACTTCATCTGACATAATCTCGGAAGAATAGTATACAAGTACGTTATCAGGATCCGAATTGTCCTCTCTGTAAGTTGAAACCCCCAGCTTATAAACCCTACCAGGTTCCAGCCCTCTTGTAATCACTTCTGGCTTTTTATTTCCATTTTCATCTTCCGATTCATAGGTATAGCTGTATCTTCCTCCCGATGACAGCTTCTGAACATCCTTTTTATAGGACATTCCTCCTGCTTCATTGAGAACCCACAAATTGTCTTCATTTTTTTCGTAAATGTTTATTCTATATCCGTCAAAACTTCCTTGAGGTTCTTCCACATTAGCATCTATCTGATAGTCACCGCCGTTTGATGCAGAAACAAATGCAGGAGGTAATGGAAGCTTAGTATTTTTAAAGCTGAATGTACCTGAGGATACGGCAGTTTCACAAAGTTCTCCTTCCTTTATAGCAGTAACCTTAAGATAGTATGTTCCTGTCTCAAGACTATCTGGAATATTAAAGTCTGTAGTACCGGATTTAATATCATTCGCATCTGTTGTCTTGTAAATTAAGGTTCCTTCCATATCATCTGAATTCTTTACGGCCATAAAACTTATTGATTCAAATTCTTCAAGCTTTGACCCCGTCCATGAGGCAGTAATTCTGTCACCCGAGCCTGAAACCTCTGCCGAATCTATACCTGCCATAGGAACAACATTGTAGAGCAGTAAATCAGCCGGTGCATCAGGTGTATTTATTTTCCATTCTTTGTTGTAATCTTCTACATGCGTAAATGTAACATTCAAGCTAGCCATTCCAGTTGAAGAGTTATAAGTAAGATTTGCATTTGCTTCCCTGTTCTCAGTTGCATTTGCATCATATTCTGGATTATAGATTTTTATGTCATATGCTTGCGAGCTCAAATCAGTTATACTTATATTTTCTGCTATTCTCTTAGCTTCTTCCTTGGTTTCAGCATTGTAACCAATGGACAGTATAGCATCATTCTCGCCTTGTCTCTCTCCTAAGTTAAGTACATGTTCACTTTTGTCAGCTTTTGAACTTACCCTTGCAGATGTAACAGAGCCCATCAGAATTACGGGATAATTTATATTGTCCACAAGCTCCGCCTTTGCCATAATCTCAAAATTTGTTCCTACATGCATGTATAGCACTCTTCCTGTTTCCAGATCAGTATATACGGGCACATCATCAACTCCAAGCAGTTCTGGGAATGATGGCTGCGGCGCATCTCCTCCAAATCCGAAGTCCAGATCTCCGCCCCAGTAGTAGCATATTCCGGCATTAATTCCGATGACCTCTATGCCACCCCAAATTCGGTTGGAGTTTGCTCCCAAGAAGACACTGCCAAGATGCATTCCTCCTATAAACAGCACCTCATCCGGAATATTAACTGCAGCATTTACATAAAACTCAAAAAATCCGTCGCTTTCAACAACTATATAGCCTCCACCCGTAATTATTTCAAAAATATTCACACTTACGGATGCCATGAAATAAAACTCAGGATACCAGTCAAATTGAAGCTGTGCTTGATTCAGTACTTTTATGTCTGTATCCGTTATTACTCCGTCACTGACTTTTATTCCTATACCACGTAGACTCAGAGACAAATCAGCTCTTGCAGAAAACGCCTGCATAATTGACATCTGTGCCGACAGCAGTATTTTAAGCGGTGGTACGGAATCAGAGGCAAATATTGTATCGTACAGCTTATCGATTCCGCCTCCGCCTCCTTGAAGCCACACTACTCCAAATCCATCAACGTTTACTCCCGGTTTGAAGCCTTTTATAAAGAAATACAGTTTATCAGGAACAGGATATCCGTCCTTGCTCTTTATATTTATTTCAGCCTCAGCCTCAAGTTTTGTAAACTTGCATTTTCCTGCAACCCCTACTTCCCAGTTTCCAATGGTGTTTATGGTTAGTTTTGCAAACATAGTTGGCATTGCTGGAGTATATCCTGGAAGCTGAAGCTCAACAGTTGTGTTGAAACCTATATATTCTCCCCCAAAGAGTATGTCTTTAACTTTTATAGATCCCTGCCCCTCATCAGCTTTCTGATCCAGCATTACCTGATCCTTATGATATTCCCAGGCACTTCTCATATGCTCCGAAGTATAAGAATTGTCTTCTAAGAACGCAAGATTTATTTTATCGAATAAATCCAGCTGGACAGGAGATTTTTCCGCATTACTTGGGATGAGAAAAGAAAGATCCAATAATGCACCAAAAGCTAATACTCTTCTTTCCTTTTCTCCACTATCCTTTATAACACCAAGTTCTCCGTAACGAAAATCGAATATCATCCCGGCTATAGTTTGTGCCGCACCACCTACACTTGGCCATATCAGGGAAATGCTCTCTTTATTTGCCATAGGATCTGGATTTGTTGGTCTCTTTCCATGCTCGTTATATGTAATCAACTCATAGTCAGTACCGTTTACGATTGATGTTAAAGCCGAAATCCCGCTTTTCCATATGGTCGTTCTTGCTCCTGTGGTATAAAGTTCTGCATCAAAATCCACATTTATTGCCTGATTGTCTTGACCGTATTTGTTTATGGTAACCGTAACATTGCCGTTTTCCACATCTATACAGTTGTTCACAGTCATTACGTTCCTACCATTTCCTGTAGATACACCTGTGTATTTAAGTATTGTTCCGTCATCTGCCACTTGATCTGTTGGAGCGAACTCACCCTTCAGCTCAATCAGTACTTCTCCGAGATTTGATTTTTCCTTATCATATGCGGACTCACTTCCAAAAGTTTTGAGCTCATATTTGGAATTGGCATACTCTGTTCCCTTCTTCTGTACTATGGCGAGAACACCGTAGCCATCATTTCTGTACTCCTCATCGTCACTTACGGTAATTTTCATGGCTGGAGCAGAAATATCACTTTTTCCCGCATCGGTATAGTCTATTACCAGTTGATAATTTCCTGTATCCATCTTTTCCGTAAAGACTACATCTATTGTATTTTCCTCCGTATCAATAAGAAACTGCTCTGCCGGTACAATATACGATTTTCCATTTTCCGATTCTGATTTAGCAATTACCCTATATTCTGACTTGTTCTCCAGCATGCTGAAATTGCTTCCAGTCATGAATACATGTCTGGTACCCTGATTATATATTATTTCAGGAGAAGACCCAGTAAATTTTATTTCAGGCAGTTTACCGTCTCCTCCTGGGCAAAGTATGTAGCACATCCCTTCTCCCAGCAGATTTTCCTCAAGAAGTTGTCCGCTGCCAGTTGGATCCACATTGGGGCTTACGTTGTACACTTTGAAATGCAACTTTCTGTAATCTGCCTCTTCTCCGACCGCAGCATTGAACTTCCATGATATACTCTTTGTTTCCTCAACCTTGAAATCACTTATTTCCTTTGTATAAGGATTCGCATAGCTTACCTGCGTCTGAATAACTCCATCATCATTGAGAGGTTTTATTCCGGTCTGGCAGTACACAGCCACCTTAACATTTTCATATTTCACTGATGTATCAGATATATAGTTTTCAATATATGTCTGAATAGTAAAATCACCAGGATTTCCGCCATCAACCTGACCTTCGTAAGTCTGCCCATCAGGAGACAGAGTCATTGACGGAGGAGCTGTCAAATTCACTGCAACTGTACTTTTATTTGAAACTTTTTCGTTAGAATACACACCGTAATATGTAGCCACCGTTCCCGATAACTCCCTACTTACCGTCCCAACATCATAGTACAGTGCATAAGCACTGTCTGCTGTTAGATACTTCTTATTGTTTGGATTTGTGAAGGTCATTTCTGGGTCGGGCGTAAAGTCAAATACACTAGAAGCTAGGTTGTTCCAGTGTCCAAAAGCTACTTTTTTCGGAACACACTCCTGATCATTGACTGAGGCATTGACCGTATATGCCAGTATGGTAGGATTGTTTACATCATCATAAGCGAAAAAAGTTTTTTCATATAAATTGCCGTCGGAATTGGAATACTGCGCTTCCTTCTCCACTCTTGTATATGTGTTATCATCTCCTGACATCTCATATATGGCAAAATCCTGATATCCCAGAGCCGTGTCCATTAGTATTCTGGCACTGATATCAGCAGGAGCTCCAGTAGTTTCAGCCGTATATGATATATATGCCATACCATGGTTGTTAGAGCCTGTATTAGAAAGCTCTATCCTCTGTGTGAATTTAAGATCATCAACTCCCCAGGTTGCGGTTATGCCTGCTACATCCTGTGTCACCGTAACTGCCTGATCTGTTAGTCCCAGAAAACTATACTTTCCACCAAATATATAATCCTTCGTTTCTCCATTCCTTTTCACTCTGAATGATGTAAAAGAAGTATTGTCATCATCACTTGGAAATAAAAGATTTTTATTATTGTCGTCCTTGTTCAGCTTATCTCCCTCTTCGGTACGTATATTAAACGCTCCGTTTTTGGCTGAAACAGAAACCTCTAAAAATCCGTTGTTCATTATATATGTATCTGGGGCATTTATCTGTTCCGCTACAGCGCTGAGGGGTAAGTACCCCATCAGCATTGTAACTACTAAAACTATAGATATTACCCGTTTAAAGCATTGTTTCATATTTTTGCCTCCTTACCTCTGAATATAGACATACGTTATATAATCCTTTCTATCCTGTGCACGTACATAGATTGTATAGAAGCCCGTACCCGGCAGTGTAAAGCTGTCGGTATCAGCCTTCACAGCTCTTGTTTTCATTTGTCCTGGAGTTTTAAGTCCTTCTTTCCAAAATACAGTACTTGGCTCTGTATTTGTACCATATACCGGCAGATTCTCTATTGTGAGAGTTATGTCTCCCGTATTAAGAACCATCGTGCCTTCAGGCTCTGCACCTTCCCCATTTATAAGCAGATTAAGGGAATCTTTTTCGTACACTCTCAAAATTCGATATGATGATGTCTTGTTTCCGGAGGTGTCTGCAACTTCATATGTCACTTTATATATACCAGGCAACATACTGTCTGATATGTTTATGGATATATCCTGCCAGTCAGCTGTGGATATAACAAAATCAGTAATAGCTCCATCTCTGTTATCGCTGGCAACGACTCCGCTCCTAAGTTTACTCAATATATCTTCTGCTGTGCTTCCTTCTCGTACAGATACTACCGGCGATGCAAACAGTATAGTCGGCGAAACCCTATCAGGCAGCTGAACATTGAGATAATTGTATATCTTGGTTCCTCTTACGCCGTCAACTGCTTCCACGACATAGAAGGTTGTATCTTCAGACGGTGTAAATTCAAATTTTATCCATTTGTTTTTCTCGGCGCTTATGGCGCTTCCTCCGTTAAATTTAACTTCTCCGCTCTTGCTGAGTTTAACATAAAATTCAATGTTTTCTGCGCTACCTAGCTCAAGCTTCCCTGCGTTATCCACCGCTCCGTCATCACTTGCCAATGTGTTGAAATAAACCTTCATGTTTTCCTTGTCAATCTGGTCTACATCAACGGTATATGCAACAGAATTTCCTGCTTCGTCAGTAAAGTGCATGTCATAAGATCCATTAGCTGTAAATGTATAGTTAAACTCTGTGCCTAAATCCTTTATATTTTCCGAGGAATTTTCAGCCATAAACACATCCTTATCCGTTGTGAAAGTATACCTTATGCTCTGCTTGTCGTCAGCAAGCACAAAGCTTTCTGACACATTGAACTTTTCTTTGTCTATGCACACAACATTCCCAAGATTAAATATAGAATCCTTGCCGTTATAAGATCTAAAATAAAGATCAATATCCGCATTTTCATGATATGTAACAACGGCTCCGCTTTGAATGAAGCTTATTTCAACTTTTGAATTGTCAACCTCACTAGCTGTTTCCTTGTAATATGCTTTTACATCCTGCACAGTTTTGTTGAACTTAATCTGTGCAATAATATCCTTATTGGTAAGTAACACAGGCGGAGGATAAATTCCATCTTCTTTGCCCTGTCCTTCACCTACAGGTGTCCATTTAACCGATAAGACCTGAGGAGGCGATACATCAAGCCAGTCAACCGGTGCCTCCGTGCTGTTGGTGTTTCCGACCTGATCCTTGTAATAGAATACAAATTCCTCATTATCTTTGTATTTGTGATAATACTTTCCATCATAAGTTCCAGGAGAAGTATCCTTTTCAACCCCTGTAACGTTGGTTGCGATTATTTCTTCATTGTTATCTGGTATTAGGTATCCTACTGTTGAGAAGAAGGTTTCTGCCACATATTCCACCTTGGCGGATGGACTTACATTATCCACCTTATCAAAATTCATAAGAGGCAGTGATGTTACATTGCCCTGCTCATCAACAAGATATATTACAAATCGAGCATTTTCGTCTATCATTACCGCTCTGTCGTTTACTGTAACTCCGGTTACGGTATCACTGACATCATCATATGTGGGAACAGATGACTGTTCTTCCTTCAGTATCATCTTAACTCGACTTGAATCAAACACATTGAATATCATCATGTATCCCTGAGCAGCTGGTAGACTTCCAATAGCTTTCTCAATGCTTTCGCTACTATTAAAGCTGTCCCTTTGCTGATTCATATAATCAAGCTTGGAATACAGTACAACATTGTATTCGGGAGGCGTTTCGTCCTTTTTCATCACAACCACATCATAATCTAGCGTAACCGTTACAGAGCCATGATTTTTGGCTAAATCTTCGTATTCAAAAGTATAGCTATCTCCTGCCTTAGCCCCGTCGGCAAAGGTGTAAGTAAGCGAACCGTTGATTCCCGTGAGCAGTTCATTACAGTATAGACCTGCAACTACAATGTCTGTGGTGTACGTTTCATCTCCCATCGGCTCTCCTCCAGTATAATAAATATACGGCGTAACCGGTTCGATAACACGGTCAATGTTAGATATTGTCATAACCCTGTCTTTCGTATTTCCCTTATTTTCTATGGTCAATATTATACTTCCGTTATTTGTCATTGTGATAATAGCTGACTTTCCACCTTCTTCAATCGCACCCTCAATAGAAGTGTTCCCCTGAACTCCAGCAATCGTGCCATTCAAACCGGTTATAATGGCTATGCTATCTTCTGGTATTTCTACTGCTACGGTAACATCATTCTGAGTCGGCTGCGTCTCCGAATATTTTATATAAGCATTGAAATCGCCAAAAGCAGTAACATTTACACTTTCTGTACAATTGTTACCGAACAAATCTATATATGAAATGCTACATTCACCATCAGAATATATTGCGGCAGAATCCGTATCTGCTGAAAACTGAGGATTGCTGTTATCCGGTACGGTTACTAGTACTGGAGCAGTAAAACTAAGTCTCACCTTATCATCAGATGTCAGAGATGCCCCGTCAAACTCAGGTTTAATGTTTTTGGCACTGAATTCAATATAAGTTCCTACTATTGGGTCACCGTAATATTCATATGATTCTCCCGTTTCACCGTCGGTATAGCTTTCATTCTTATATACTGGGGACATATTTCCCGCCTGATCAGAGCCGCTGAAGGTTAGCCTTGCACTGTAGTTATCCACAGCTCCATCACTGTCATCATACTTAAATGCTCCCCATATTTCCACAGTCTTTTTAAAAGTATTATTAAGCTTATCCTCAGAAAGCACGGTATCTGTTTTATATATTCCTGCTCTAGCATCTTCTGGAGATGCAGCTATCCACTGTCCTGTACCGTTATCTGAAAGCGGTACTTCCACAGATACAAGTCCTGATTCGCCTGAATTTGGATTAAGAACAGCAGAATAATTTTCGTCAAAGCTTAAATAAAGTTTTCCGTCCGTAAGATCATGATCATCGTCAATCCTAACCTTTACATGGAATTCATTATCAGGAGCACCGGTAATTTCCTCCACCTCAAGATTAGGCTCTTCATTATCAATCCAGCCTACCACTAATTTCTTGATTTCCACGTTTCCTGCCATATCCGATACATAGAAATAGTAATTACCGTTACTCCTTATTGTAACAGGCTCCATATTTTTCTCTATATTTTCCTCCATATTTTCTTCTGTATCTTCCGAACAGTAATAGTTAAATTCTCTTGCACCATTTAGAGCAATAACATTTTCGGGGCTTACCGTAACAGAAGAGACCCATCCGTCTACTTTGCTGCTGTCGGTAACAATATCAAATTTTGGTCCATTATCTAAAGCTGTAACTGTAAACTGTTTTACGGGTGTCACTTCTCCGTTTGGAAGACAAATCTGGTAGCATATTGTATTCTCTGCACCGCTTATTATAGGCAGGCAGAAATCACCTTCACCATCTGTGTAGCTGCTTTCGTTGATTTCATTCACGCTGTCAACTATATTCAAACCCATACCTGTTTCATATATTCCTCTCCAATCAAGGTAATCTGGAACATTTCCTCCTGATGTACCCGCAGCATTCCATACTCTTATACCTCCGTTATACAGATCAGCATGATTAACTCCGTCAACAAATCCTATTTTGTTGTCAGTAAAATAAACTAGCTTCCCGTTATGAGGAAGGCTCCATTCCACCCCAATATCCAAGTAAAGTCTTCTTTCAATTTCATACACATCCGAATCTTGAGAACTTCCTATAAGTATGCTGTTAGGTCCATAGTCAAAATCATTCTGACTATAATAAACTGTATTGTCATAATCGTATTCGCTGTTCTTATCGTATACCGTTACCTGATAAGATTCTATTCCTTTATCAATTGAAGAAAATCCGTCAACAAACATGTCTGTAAAATAGAATTTTTTCACTTCACCGGAATTCAATGATTTTAATGAAACCTCAAGTGCATAAAAGCCTGTTTTATCAGTAATACCTTCTGGAACTATAAAAAACTGTTCATTTGCTGCAGCTACAGGCTTTGTTTTTAACAGAGGAGTCAGTTCGTCTATGCTTCCGTAATTTTGTCCATCTGAGAAATTCAAATTTTTACCATTTGAAGTAGCAAAGTTACCTTGTTGACTCACTCCATGTTCAGTATAATACAAAGCCACATAGGTATCGTCGCTATCAAAATCCATCTCCTTTACTCCCCAATCAGGCACCTCAGGATTCAACAGAGTAAACGGTATTCTTGCACCGTCAAGATTTTTTAAATACTTGGCATCACCGCCCGGAGCATAGTCTTCATCTTTCCATAAAAGCCCCTTTGTTCCATCAGACTGCACAGCTTCTCCAAATTCAACACCCATTCTTTTTATTTCAAAGCTTGTGTCAATCGGTGCCAATGAAACAGTGAACTCCTGAACATTGATATTCCCCTCAATTCTTGTAATAGGAAATTTCACATCTACTATTTCATAGCCCTGTCCTTCGATTCCCGACGGAGTCGTAGATTCTCCCTCGGTATACGTTCCTTTATAGTAAAAACTTTCCTCCGGATGTGGACCGTACATGATGTAATCCGCAAGATATATCCCATCTGCTTCATCTAGATAAAATGCCGTGCTGTTTCCGCAGCCGTGCTCATTAAAGTTCACATTAATCGGCAAATCTTCCTTATTTTTGTAGTCCCAAACATTTCTCAACTGCGGCGTATACCCGTATGCTGTTATGAATGTAACATCTATTTTTCCGTAATATGACAAGCTCCTTTGGTTTATCGAATAATTTGGCAAAGGGTTAAGCATTGAACCTAAAAAATATATGTCATCATCGTTCAATTCTTCGCTGTAAAGCAGGTAGCTTCCATCGTCTCCAAACGTTACATCCGCCTTATACCATTTGGAATATGGTGAACCCACAGTCTTTTTACTTGGTACACCACCATTATTTCCCTCTATAACCCTAAGAGCATAAAACAGATCATTTCTTCCGTTTTCAGTATCTAATAAATGATCATCCATACTGGATATTTCTGTAACAAAATATTCTTTTTCTTTTTCAGGATTTTTAATCATTATTACAGATGTTGCTGGAAGATCCTTCAAACCAGCGCTGTCTCCGAAATATGGCTGCAAATCCATACCTATCTCAATGGTTTTAGACGGTATATCCAGACCGCTTTTTATCTCTATATTTGGATTTGCCTTTGTAAAATCAATTATGCATGGTATTCTCAAATTTTCAGAAATATTACCATTTTTATCTGCCGTTCTGATAATGAGATCAAGCGCTTTGATCTGACCAACTCCAAACGATTCACTTTCAATTTTTATTTTCAAAAATTCGCTTGTTGAACCATTTTCCATTTCTCCTGTAAAGTTTATCCATCCTGTAGAAGGTTCCTCATCCTTTTCCACCCACTGATATTCAGCATCATTTGGATTGGTACCTGATGGATCCTTAATAATAACGGAAACAGATAGCGTTCCCTCGTCATTAACTGAATCAAAATCCTGCCTGTAGCCCGTAGAAGTTATTTCAGGACCCACAAGGTCGGCTGAATAATCCATTACAAAGCTGTTTCTACCCTTGTTTTTGGCATAGTCTCTTGGCAATACAACTATTTCAGAATTGACCATGTTGTATTTTACTCCGTCCAAAAGCCTGATATGTATATAGTTTCCTCCTTCCACCTGATTGAAGGACAATGTGCTTAAGCTATCAGTTTCGTTGCTGGTAACTCCTGTTATATATTGTGAATCAGATGGTTTTTCATTTGATGCAGATACATAGTATTCAAAATTAAATGTTGCACCCGCATCTTCGTCAAGCCATGCAAAACTTCCCGTCATTCCGTTAGTGCCGCTGGCATATTCGTTGTTTGAACTGATTTCATCAACATCATTTATACCTATTGGAAAATAAAATTCTTTTTTATTCTGATTATCGTAAAACACCGGTGTGTATTTTCCATTATTCTCGCTCACAGCTGTATTTACTTCTGGCAGCTGTGTATCAAGATATTGCTGCTGGGATGCTGCTGGAATGTCAGAAGTACTGCTACTAATGACATTTTGTCTGTAATCGGCAGTATCGTTTGGAAATTCAACTTCTGTTATTTTCAACGGAGAAGTATCTCCGTTCAGCACCATATTTTCTGTTATTTCCAAGGGTTCAAAAATAATTTTGGATACTTTTATTCCATTAACTCCATCATCTATTTCTTTAAGAGAAGCTCCTTTTAATTCGACTGGAATTCCTCCTTCTTCCGCATTTAGAAACGCAGTAACTTTATCAACACCCTCAGGTATACTCAGTTGCTCACTGAACTTCGCACTGAAAGTCAGAATATCACCTATTCCGGCAAATACTGCACTTCGGTCTATATCTTCTGGCCAGTCCTCAGCCTGAGAGCTCTGATTACTTTCTGCTGATATTCTAGCACCGCTTATATCCACAGACATAATCCTCGGAGCAACATTATCCAAGAAGCATTTAGTTGACATTTCCTTGTTGCTTTGCTGCCAGTTAACAGGATTCCCTGACATATCAGTAATCATAGAAGAAGTTTTTATGAGTTCTTCAACTTGAGCCAGACTTCCTGTCATAGTTATATTTGTTCCATTATTTCCTAATAAAACAAGAGGAAATTTGTTTTCCCCACCAATGTTGTTAACCCAATCCTGATTATTAGAAATTCCTGAAATATAGACATTTATTGGTTTATCGGATAGATTTTCCGGAACATCGAATTTAAATGACATTCTTTCTCCTGTAACTTCAACAAGTCTGCCCTTAATCTCCTCTGTGTTTATCTGTACATTACTTTCGATGCCCTTAATTATCAGATTCAGCATAACGCTCTCTAATGGAACTTCATCATCAGCAAAACGAATAGGTTCATCAAAATTAAGATTTATATAACCTGTTTCGTTCGCCTTGAAACCATTAGTCTCCACTTCTCCACCGGGCGTCCTGCTTGCTGTAATGCTTGTTACCTTAGGGTTAACCTTATCAATAAGACCTATTGACACGTTTGAAACCTTAGAACTGCCACATTCGCACCCCAATCCGGTAAAATAAAGCTGCAATTCTAAAAAACCTTTTTTATAAATCTTAGATGTTTTTTGTAAATTAACAGCACTTTCATCAGGTGCATCCCAATCACTTACCAAGCTTATGAAGTTATAAACTCCGTTCTGATTCGTATAATCAATAGATGCATAGGCACGATCAAGAATTTTTTTTTCATGCCTCCAATTTCTGTGCTTATCTGCTGTTAGATTAGCAGAGAAATCCATATACACCTGACCGCTTAAAAAGAGGTCTGCAACCCCTTCATTTCCCTCAGTAGGCTCATATACATAATATGTACCATTGCTGTATGTTTTCATTACCTTTTTCTGATAGCTCCAATCATAATAGGCCTTCCAATAGTCTCCATTATCTTTGTGCATCATACTAGTTTTATAGCTTAATGTACCATCTGCACCCTTTACATTATTCGCTGAAGTTCTTGTAAATTTGTATACAAGATTAAAATTGTCATCTGCCTTAAGAAGATAGGTTCTTCTGAACAGATTGTTTTCGGAATTAATTTTGTTCATTACACCTACAGCCGGTTTTTTTATTTCATATGTCACAGCATCAGAACCGTTTTCTGACGCTAGCAATGAAACCGGGAACATTGATATAATCATTGCTATAGCTGTAATCAAAGCAATTCTTCTTTTTTTATTTTGCATTAATTCTCCCTCCTTGCCTGATATAAATTCATATTGCATTTTCCCCTCTATCTTTTAAATACACAAAAAATATATTATTTTATAATTATATATTATTCTTTATAATGGTAAAAAAAAATAGCCCCTGAGGGCTATATTTTGTATTACCACATATAATAAAATTGTTTAACAGATTTCAAGCATTAGATCTAAAGCTTGAAACGTTTGAGTTCATCACGTTTTTTAATATTAAGCTTTATAAAAACTTTTTTCAAAGTATTTTTAACCGTATAAACAGAAATAAAAAGTTTTTCAGCTATATCGGCATTACTCATACCTTCAGCAGCAAGTGATGAAATTTCCTGTTCTCTTGGGGTAAGGTTGTATTTATCTCTGTTCAACTGCTGATTAATACAACTGACACCAAACTCCTGCTTTTTCGCCAACTCCAGAATCTTTCTCGCGCTTTCCTGATATTCATTAATCAACGAAACTCTTTCCAAAAGAGGCACTATTTCTTTTCCCATCTCAGCAAAAGGCATATAAACTTTGTCTGGCATGGCTATATCAAGAGCACGTTTTATATATTTCTGTGCTTCTCCAAACATTCCTAGTTCATGATTCAGCAATCCAAGAATTATAAATATGTATAGCTTTGGAAACAGGAAGTTAAGTTTCTCCGCCAATGAAAGATATGCCTCCGCAAAACCCCATATCTCTGACCGTTTGTTTACGCCTCCCTCTACCCAAAGATATTTGAGATGAATAACATGAGCAAAAGAAGTTGCCACCTCATAAAGACTTGAAGAAATGGAGCGAAAGTCTTTAATCCACAGCTTAACATCATCAGTTTTTCCTCTTAAAACAGACAGGAAACCTAGGCAGAGATCCCCAACATATTGGATACGATGCTCAGTCGCTACGTTAATGGTATTCTGTATTTCCTCCATCGCCTGCAAATATGCCTTAGTATCTCCTCTGAATATAGCGATTCTCGCTAGTTGCAGATAGGCGCACAGCACTATGCTATCCTGCCTGTGGATATTTGCCATATAAATGGTTTTGTAGCACAGGGATTCAGATGAAATATCCTCTCCTTGCATAAATAATGCCTCTGCACTCATGGCCTCTCCCGCTCCGCTGCCGTGACCACCTGCAAGCTTGTTGTAATAAGGAATACATTCGTTCATTATCTTCATTTCCTCAAAAAGTTGTCCACTTCTTCGCCAAAACATATATAAAACTGATGGCGCTCCGAATGTCCATGCATGATTTGCCACTATTAATTTCGAAGGTCCTCCAAGTATTTTATATGCCTCCCTATGCATTATACTCATTTCATAAATATCATTAAATTTTGTAAATGACATAAGAAGAATAAACTCACCTTTGAGCATCATTCGTAAATCTGACTCTAAAGCATGCTCAAAGTCCAGTATGTCACTTATAATTCTGCACATACGACTGAATTTTTCAATTTTACCAAGTAAAAATAATTCAAAAGCGAACACGAATAGTAACTGAGGATACTTGTACAAAATCTTAGATGGCGTGCTTTCTATCACATTCATCATGAACATGTCAGAATTTTTACCCATATAATTAGCCAAATCTTCTCCTTTAAGCGGAAGCTTCATCAGCTGTTCGTAACTTTCGGCCTTATAAAAATAACCAGCGGCTTGATAATATTTCTTTTCTGCAACGCAAGCCAGTCCTGCGCGCTCATACAACATGTTCTTTTCTTCTGCAGAGCAATAGCACTCAACTCTATGAAGCAGGTATTCCCTCAGCAGACTGTGCATAATGTGTCCACTAAGATTTTCCTCATATCGCACCATAATATTATTTTTAATAAGGTTATGTGCATAATCGGGAAGTTTGTCTTTTTCAAGAATTATGCACATCTGCCTTACAGAAAACGATTCAAATATTGAAAGCGACAATAGAAGAGACTGCTCTCTTGATGTCATTCTGTTCCATATAGTACTTTCTATCAGATCGTTAATTCCCCCGCATATGCTGAATTTTCCTTCTAACTTGTACTCTGTACAATACATATTCAATGCTGCTACCCAGCCTTCCGTTATAGAGTGAATTTCACTGCTTTTCTCAAGAGTCATAGAAACACCATTGCGAAGGAATAGTTGTTGAACATCATTTTTATCAAATAAAAATATCCTGCTTCCAATATACCGGATGAGAGGCACATCAACAAACACCCCTTCTATTTGAGGATGTGAAATTATAATAAAATGCAAAGATGAGTTATTATGATGTGTAAGGGCTTCTAGAAATTTAACCGGCATATCCTTTTGTATAAGCTGATAATCATCTATAACGAGTACCGTTTCCTGCTTGCAACTTATTTCCTGTATATTAATCATTACTTGGGCAAGGTTGTCATCATTTGGCAAACCCAGCAATGACAGCTTGTGAGCAGTATGGTAATCAATATGTTCCATCATTAAACAAATACCATTCCATGCAGCCTGAGCTGACTCCCCAAGACAAGTATACCAAAAATTTTTGATTTCCCCTTTTATGAAATAATCAAGATACTCTCTTACCGCCATAGTTTTTCCGAATCCTGAAGGAGCTTCGATAAGAGTAACCGGGCTTTCCATTGATTTATCAAGCTCTACTATTATTCGCTGCGGTATATATAAACTTTTACACCTTTTACGTCTGGATGCCATAGTTATTGTACTTCCTCTATATAGATTTATTTTAGATAATTATATCATTCATGCAATTATTTCACAATAATAAAGGGGCAAAAGTCTATAGTATAATCTATTCTACTAAAATATACTCGGGAGTGTACAATATATTTCCATTTTTATCATTTATTTCTATAATGCTTCCATTGCTCCATTCAGGACGTATATTCACAGATTTGCCTTTACTGTCAATTTCATATAACATCACGACATATTTATAATTTATACCATATTTATCTTGAACATTTACACATAGCATAAATTTATCATTAGCGTTAAGTTCTATACTATCATTCACTGGAATAATCCTATGATCTAACAATTCTACTTCTTGCTCACTTACAGACGTTCCATTCAAATACTTAACGAGACTTACTTTTTTAGGACTGTTATTTTGGGAGTTTCCAAAATATAAATCAATATCCCCATCATATTTATATATACTAGAAATATATGATTCATTATGAGTAAAATTACCTGCTATTTCTAAAAGATATTTGTATTGCAACTGAGAATATTCTTCTATTGTTTCAGTTTTTTGAACTCCATTTTGTGCTAATATTACTTTTAGTCGAAAATCATCAAATATATACACATCTGTTGTACCTACAAAAGATGTACCTTCCTTTTGCATTGAAATATTTTTATTACTTAATTGCAAAGTTGCAGTCATTTTGTCAGAATATTCTTTAGGAGTTATAGTCAACGTAACTGGAACAGTATAATTATTTGGATTTAATTTGTCGTCAATTTTAACGTCATAACTATCAAGAATACTCGCTTGCTTTTTAAGCTTTGCATCAACATTTGAATAAATATTATTAATATTATTTTCTAAGTTAGTTATTTCACGTTCATTTTGTTGAGTACTCCTTTCAACTGAATTTTCAATGCTATTTAATTTAAGCAAAGTAAAAACATTTAACAGCACAAGCAAAATTATTATAACTCCCAAATTTTTTGTTTTCATTTTTCCTCCGATATTAATAATTATGATGATATGTGCCTCATGATTAAATTCTCTATGGCATACGCAACTCCTGACTCATCATTCGAACAAGTAATAAACTTCGAATGCGACTTTATTTCTTCCACTGCATTCTCCATAGCTACTGGAAATCCCACAACTTCGAACATTTCAAGGTCATTGTAATTATCACCAAAAGCTATTACTTGTTGTAAATCAATTTTTAATTCTTCTGATAATTTTTTTATAGCATCACCCTTAGAAACTCCAGAAGCCATTATATCGAGTAATCCTTTTGCAGATGTAACTACAGCAAGCTCTGCCACATCAGAAAAGTGTCTAGCAATTGAATCCTTTCGTTTATCATCTTTTTCAATTATAAGTACTTTAAAAATATCTTTTTCTAATACTTTATCTATATCAACATACTCAATATAATCTATCGGTATACGAAATTCCTGCGATAATGATGAGTTTAGGCTTTCATAATACTTTGCCCTTTGATTCTCGCTGTTTGAATATACCATATCTATTGTATATACTAAAAAATTTACTGCATTCTCAAAACAGTATTTTATTACTTTTTCAGCGATTTTCTTATCAATTGTCTTTTTATAAACAACTTCCCCTGTTTCAATTTTTTTTACTAGCCCGCCATTACAACATATTATATGTCCCTTCAATTTAAGCTGTTTTATATATGATTTCATCATCAAATCAGTTCTACCTGATGCGATAATAACTTCTATTCCTATCTCCTGCAATTTCTTTAATGCTCTTTCATTATCTATTGATATTAAGCCATCTGAATTTAGTAAGGTCCCATCCATATCGCAAATACACCACTTAAATTTCATTATCTTGTCTGTTTCCTTTCCGAATCTTTATTAGTTATGCACTGAATAGTACATTACTGTCTTTTTCTGTATTTACCAATTTATTTATAAACCAACTTCAACTTACAATAGTCAAAATCTTTAATTAATTTTATATTTATTTATTTTATAATCACGAGAATTTACCATTATATTCAATTTCTATCTTGCTGAATTTTATTTTTAATATAGCCTCTATAATATATAAAAATCATTAATGCAAAAGATAAAATATACGTATACCACATATATTGAATTGAAACAAAAAACAATATTTTTCTTAATATCACTGATATCAAACCAATTACCGGGAGATAATACATTTGTGATAAAAATCCAATTATATTAAGCATATATCTTTTTAAAATAATTTCTTGTATTAAAACTAAAATTATACTAACAATAGCAAAACTATTGCCAATCAAAATAGATTGCTTTATGTTTTTAACATAATAATATGACTTATACCCTATGAAATACCAATATAAAACAAATATAATACTAAAAATAAAAATTTTAATACCATACCAGTTTAATTTTGTTATTAAGTAATTGAGCAAATAACCTATTACAAAAGGTGATATGGAAAATAAAAATAATTTTAATTTATTCATATATAAACTACTCCTTAATCTAATGATAAAAAATACTTGCTTCTATCCTATGCTCTCTTTAAATTTTTATCTTTTTCTATTTATGTTAAACTTATGGCTTTTTATATATTATTGAAATATAACATAATAGTATTGTACATTAGTTAGAATAAAATTACAAATATATTCCCCTAAAATATCATCTTAAATTTTTACATAGTTCTTTAAAACAACAGATTATTATCAAAATATAATTTATTGTTTTTTCCTTATTATACCGTTAAACTCAAATTTTCTTAACTGTGTTTCTACACAATATAAAAGTCGAGAAAGCAATTCTTCATGGCTTACTCGACTTTTATCATCTTTTTACACTTTTAATATTCACATAGAAAGTTTCCTATTTTAAGTAATATATAATTTATAAATTCTTCTGCCTCAATATATAAAATTGTCGAAATACTCTTCTATATCACAAAAATTTTAACGTATCTCTTCGCCATTTATTACATCTCTTGGATGAGGAGGTATATCAATCCTTTCCTCAATATCTGGTACACCCCCAAGTTGTGAAATTTCAACCATATTTATCTCAAAGTCAGATGTTGTATTAGGAAACAAACGTATATTATATACATTAGTAGAAAAATACCCAAAAGCATCTACTCTTAGATTGTATGTAGAAAAGTCATATTCTGGTCCTACTATTTGGGTTCCCAAATCATATGCCATAGGCAATTCTATTCTTATGGGGTTTATTGTAGTTATTAAATGCATAATTGGAACATCTCTACTAATACCATCAGTCACATAAATAGTTATAGTTGCATTAGGTACTGGAGCCTTGTCACTATCCCTAACTATATTAAGCCTCATAAAACCAGCATTATTATAATTTCCACTTTCTTGTACATTAGCATAATAACTAGAATGTATATTTCTTAGAGGATATAAATTAAAATATTGTTTCATATATAAGTCGTTTAATTGTTGTTGATATTTATTATACATTATACACGGCTCCTTTATTATAAATATTTAATCAATATTATATCTATTATATGAAATTTAAGTTTTTTTGTTAAAATTTATAAGTCGCCAAAAACAAACCCTTTCAAAACATTTATTAATAGCCAAATTTTTTTATTCTTATTTATACATGAGTCTTTTTAAAAGTTAATATCTTAACATAACAATCGATAAAATAATACCATTTATTGTAATTGATGCTATTTTTATATGGAAAATTATTCTACTTCTTATTGATAAAACCCTTTATTTGATATATAATTCATTTGTATTGACAATAAAATAAGTAAGGAAATTCTATTTATAATAAACAAATGAAAGTTTATTATATTGTTTTAAAATAAAAATTTAGGTCATTAAAATCACATAAAGGAGGGTAAATAGGATATTATTTCTATTTAAATAACTGATGTATTATAAAATTTTTCTACAGGAAGGCATTCCAACTTATTTTAATATTTTATATTCAAATTATATATTTGCCATACCTATTATCTTTTTTATATATTCAATATATGCCTGGCATAAATACCAAGATAATTTCATGACTAATATAAAAAGAGTATATTACTCATTTGCGTTGCTAATGTATTTTGTTTTTATAAGGTATGAAAATGTTTCCATGTGGTGTATTGCTGCTCCACTGGGTATAATCCCTGAAATTTGGTCATATTTGTTTTCGATGATAGTTGCAGCTTTAATTGCTATCTCAATTGATAATTTCATTATCTCTGGTTATGTCTTTAAAGAATTAGGATTCTTTGGTGCAAAATTTATTAGAGAAGATATAAAAAAGGACACCAAAGATACAGTGATAGGACAAAATGACTTAATATTATCATTAGAGAATAATTTAGAACTAATGTATGATATACCTCTATTAATTGACAGCATCTTTGAACTTAACAATGTTTATGATGATATTTCAGAAAATTTTAACAGTTTTACTCAATATTTTTCTAATATTCTTAAAACCTATTATAGCCTAAAAAATGAAATTGTCTCAATTGAAGTATCTTTCTATGAATATGATGATATAGAAACAATTATTAAAAAATATAGAACGACTTTCAACGGAACTATAACTGACAAAAATATAAAGGATTTAAGAAAATGTCTCAATGGTGAAATAGAAGGTACCTATTTGACATTAGGGGATCATCGAATATATGCTATTTCAAAAAACAATTACTCTCCTATCTAAAAATAGAGAATTATTTATTAGTATCAAAGCTTTAGATGATGTTAATGTTCTTGATATTTATCCTATATTTAACTTTTTTATACATCTTTATGTTAAAACTAAGCTATTCTTATAATGATGATAATGTAGTTGATACAGATTTTGCGTAAATTATGGACAAGACATAGGTTATGTGATATAATATATTAACAAATATGGAGCGGGGTGTTATAATGGTAAATACAGAAAAAAGCAATTAGAACAACAAATTTATTCAAACATAAAAGGACAGCCTCCTGCTTGAAAGTAACTGATAAAAAATTATAAAGAATGTTCCATTACAAAAACAGGAGCAGAATTTATTGCGAAACGATCAGATTTTGTAATTCTAGGAAAAGAAGATAATAAGTTTGAACAAACAAAGAAAAAAGCAGCAAAACTAGTCAAAATTCTTAGTGAATAGCATATAATATAGAGCCTAATAAATTATTAGGCTTTTTTAGTATAAAAATATGATTTTTAGAAACCATATATTAAAATAACTAAAATTTCATGGAATGTGGTGTTTAATATGGCTGATAAAAGTAATGGAAGAAGCGGAAGTCAATCGTCCTTTTTTAATGATAAACCTAAAGTTCCTCCCCTAGAAGAAAGAACTGATAAGTATTCACAAACTAAATTAAAAGCGAAAAGGTTGATTGAAATATTTGATAAATACAAATAAAAGACTTGTAAATTAACATGCTCTGTCAAGTAGACAGTGGAAATGATAAAAACTTTTATCTTAATCAAGGTCAACCACTTTTTAGGTGGTTGACCTTATTCTATTCGAAGGTCAACTTAATTATACGTAGGTGTTTTTGTATTGTATACTACGTTAACATTTCTTTTCTACCGGAATCCAAATCTCACAAAAACAATCCGAGTTGTTTTCTTCTGAATAAAGTTCAAAATCAGTATCATCTAACATATTGTAATCTGAACTTGGCAAGAATTCATTAAAAATTCTATTCCACGTTTCTCCTATACAATCGTAATCCTTTCCAATGCATTTAAACACTGCCCACAACGTTGGATTTACATCCCATATTCTAAATCCTTCTGGAATATTGCCACCACTATATTCCATAGCAATGCCGTAATTAAAGTGGGTGCTCTCTTTAGATATCGGAGCACACACGCCATAGATATCTTGATTCGTAGTACATTTACTCAATTCATTAAATACACCATTGTCCTCACAAGTTTTCCAAAATTCGTGTATTTCCGTATTACCTTCCTCTGGAATACATACGTTTCTAAATGATTCTATTTTTGCTAATAGTTTAAATTTTTCTCTTTCTACAATTTTATAATCCATAACTGTACCGCCTTCCAATTTAATTTTTATTACAAGGCGATTAAATGATTTTAATTCTATTCCTGCCCTTTTTGCAACATTAGGAGTTACTCCATGAAACCTTGAAAATGCTTTAGTAAAACTTTCTGGAGACTCATATCCATATTTCATTGCAATATCAATAACTTTAATATCAGACATTATTATTTCCTGACCCGACATAGAAAGTTTTCGATTTCTAATGTACTCATTTGCTGTCATTCCTACAATCATACTAAAGATTCTGTGGAAATGATAGTTTGACATATACACATGCCTAGCAACATCTTCATAATTAATGGGCTCTAAAACATGCTCCTCCATATACTCAATTGCCTTTTGAATACTCTGTATGCAATCCATCCTCTCACCTCGTGATTAAATTATAAGGCACTTCAAATTTATTTTCCTAGCCTACCTTGCTCAATTTTGTCTTTCAGCATTATTAATTGTACCATAAACACTATTAACTTCATTTATTATATAGCTTCTGATTTTAACATTAATTTTTAGAAATTATGTTATGTTTTAGTTTACTAAAACATCCAAACCAACCTATCTTTTGATATACTAAATCCAAGTTTATTTTGTAGTGCTAATGATTTTTCATTACTTATTTCAATCTGTGTAAATGGTATCAAATCTTTTTCAAGCATTTGATTTACCATATAACTTTCAAGCATTTCACCATATCCTAAACGTCTAAATTGAGGAAATACCTCTAAAATTCCTATACTTCCTTCCAAATGATTACCAATAAAACCTATAAGTGTTCCGTTCTTATACCCTCCAAATAAATTTCCATTTTTTAAAAGTGTATGAATTTCATTATTGGATAGTTTATCATAATGTTCTAAGATCACTTCTATTTGATCTTGTTTTAGTTGTCTTATTTCTAATTCACTTTTTATATCAAGTTTAGTTTTATTCATATATACTGCTTGAAAGCATTCGAGTTTATTAGTTAGTCCGAACTTGTTTAATATATAATCTTCCATATATTTTTGATGTACAACGACAAGGTCGCATTTCACTATACTATTTATTAATTTTTGTCCTTTTTCAAAGTTGTCCATAGATACCATATACGCATTACTTTTTTGTTCTTTTATTAATACGCCATCTGTTTCAGCATACAATATGTCTACAGTGTCTCTACGTATTGGCTCCATCATTCCCATATGTAATAATGGATTTCTTATTAAATATGTTATTGCTCTATCCTTCATTTTTTACACCTTTAACCCTACATTTTGTTAAAATCTTAAAATTCTATATTCTACTGTGAATTATAGCTAAAAATTGCATTATACTCATTATCCTGGGGATGCAGAGTCGAAATAAACACTAATAGGGAAATATCTATAATATACCCCTATATTTCTTGTTTTTCCTTCTAAATTTTCTTTCTCATAAAAATATGCAAAATAACAATCATGTGCAGGTGAATATTCAACTTCTTTAAGCTTGTACTTATCACCATTTTCTTGTCGAGATATATTAATTCTCTCTGAAAGCTATTGCATCAACCTGAAAGTCAATTCCATCTCTAATAAATTTTGTTTCATATGCCTTTCTTGCTGGATATTTTCCTTCAAATCTTTCCTTAATTATTTCTCCTAAAAACGATAAATCTTTAATATCTCTAAATAAGCAATCCATTTGTACTACAGATTTCAATGTCAAGCCTATCTTTTCAAGTCTTTCACTCAAAACATCAAATGCACCATTTACTTGGTTTTCGATTGATTGTCCCTCATTCTTCATGCAATAGCTGATATAAACATAATCCCCTGCTTCAACAATTGCAGAGTGTGCCCATTCTTTGTCTATTTCTGTTCTTATAATTTCTTTCATTCTATTCTCCTAGTATTTTATTTTCGTTACAAATTACTATTTGTCTGCATGTTATCTTTAATTCGTCTTTTTCTACTGTTACGACGAAAAATTAGAATTATATGCAATGAAATAGTTATTTCTTGCGTTTTAATTATCAATGAAGTTTTTAATATGCGATGTTATATAAAGCAATCTGCTGAAACTATGGTCAACCTACAATTAAATAAGTTTGCATATAATTGTATGAACAAAATCTTTATTCATTTTTTAATATCAGTCAAGAATAAACACATAAAGTATTCATCAGCATAAGTTCCATCTTCATATTTTAATGCATGTTTTTTTGTACCATAAATCTCAAAACCGAAACTTTTATACATTGAGATAGCACGATTATTTTGAGTAACAACTTCAAGTTCAAGTTGTTCAACATTATTTTCTTTGCACCAATAAATACATTCCTGCATCATTATTTTCCCAATTCCTTTGTCCCAATAACCCTTTAACACTGCAATACCTATTCCTGCTCTGTGGATATACCTTTTTTTATTTTGAATTAATCCAACTGAACAGTTTGCTATGATTCTACTGTCTAATTCTCCAATTAGAAAATGCACATTTTCATCGTTTGTGCAATTCTTAATAAATTCTATTTCTTGTTCCACTGTTAGATTAAATTCATCTGGCTCTCTTGCTAAAAATTTTGTTTCACTATCAACAGTTTGCATTTGATTTATTAAACCCTGTGCATCGACTGGTTCTGGAATTCGCACAATAAGTTGTTGCCCATCCTTTAATAAATACTCTTTTTTGTAAAGTTCTTTAGAGTCTTGGTAATTTTGGTGGTTATCCATAATAATTTCCTCCGCTTCATATCTTTGTACTCTTTATTAATAAAATCCACAAACTAATACTGGATTAGCAATGGAACTACTTATACTTCAGATATTACTTGAAATATGTTTCAAACCCATTATTAATGATATATGAACCATTTGGAACTTGAATTGCTATTAAACACATATTTAAGCAGTCAATACATGATCCCATTGCGTTTATCAAACAGAGCAAAATACTGTACCAATTTAACATTCCTAAAATATTTAGAATAAATGGAAATATAACCGATAATAAAATTAATGGCATAATAGAAATGATTAAGTATCTACCCTTTTTTATTTTTTCAGTGGTAAAAACAAATCCGACGAAACCATTAATACCCCAATACGTTTTGTCTGATTTTAGTCCATTAGGTATAAAACAGGCATGTAAGAATTCATGTGCTGTCATAAATACAAAAATGATAGCAACATATATTAGAGAAAACGAGTTTACTGTAATAGAAAGGCTAAAAAATTGTTCACCGTTCAAAAGTTCTTTCAACGGTGGATATAAATAGAATGCAATAACAATAGAGATAACCGCATTTATATACATAAACGGTACTGAAAGTAAAATCGATATAATTAAATTAGATGGTTCTTTTAGTTTTGTCCATCCCTCTGATATTAGTTCGTTACCAAATGCTTTATCTGCACTGGGTATCTTTTTTATATATTTCATTAGCCAAACCCCTTATATTACTTTTTTGCCTTCATCATCAGACATTCTGTTATACCATTTCTGTACAAATTAGGTATGTCACCTATTTCAGAATATCCCATTCTTTCATACAATCTCTTTGCATCCGGATTAAATTCAGCTACTACTAAAAATAGTTTTGAATATTTTTTATAATAAACATCCTCAACAAACCGTAAGAGCAATTTACCTATCCCCTGACCACGATTCTCGCTTTTCACGGCAATAATATGTATATAAGGAAACGAGTGAAAAATTCCATTTAAAATAACCCATACAAAACCCTTACAGTTATTATTATTGTCTATTGCAACATATATTTCACTTTTACTAAATCCTTCTTCTAATGATTTTCGAGCACTTCCCTTTTCTGAAAAATATCTTTTCCCTAATTCCGAATTTAATAGTGCATCCTCACATTCATTTATATAATTTATACTCCCTTTTATAACCGTTATATCCATAACACAATCTCCTATAATCTAAATTTATATTTACTTCGCAAAATTCTACTGTTTCGACGTAAAATTTGAAAAATGCTACAATATTTCGAACTATTGTGACGAAAAATACGAATATTCCGTCATATATTAATTTTAAAAAATTAGTTAATATTAACATATGACGGTTTTTATTAAGAACTTACGATTTCTAATTTATCTATAGATCTTCACTATTTTCTTTATCTATTTCTTCTTCAATATTTAAATGTTTTTTCTTTAATCTACCTACTACAATAATATATGCTACGCTTCCCATGATAAGTATAGCTGGAAGCCACTTTTGATATGGCAAAATTTGTACACTTAATGCTGCCAAAAGAATTAATATTATGTGCCCCCACGGAGCAATTATAGCCCAAGGTCCAAAGAGTTTCCTGTAAACCCTCTTACTGTTTGCCTCTTTTCTCTTGTCCTCTTCAAAACCCTCCTTAGTAAAGGATACCCAAAGGCATTTGAGTATGATGTAACTATAAAACAACATAAAAACATATGTAGACACTTCACCTGCCATTAAATCTTCAAATTCATAAATAAAAATCCATACACCAAAAATAATCGTTATGAGTAATGTTTTCCAGCTATATACCTTCATTTCAGATACCTCCTAATTTTATATTGATACATTAAATCTGTTTGAAAGTAACAGTCACATAAACTCTCAATAGTCCTTAATTCGCATAATTTTACCTTTCCGACGCAATTTATACTGCTACTACGAAAAATTCGAATAATACAAACTAAAGAGTATAATAGCTTAGATATTATTTCCTTGATACAATCATAAAAATGTGGACTCATACCCATAATTTATTCTTCATTTTCTGTTCGCGCCACAATATTTAATAGCTTTTCTCTGCTATATTTGTTTTCCCATTTTTCTTCTAAGCAAGGTGTAAACCATATTATGCCTTCTATTGCATACTTTCGAATTGTTTTAAAACCTACCAATTCAACCTCTTTTTGTAACCCCAATGGAGTATGGAAATATGCTTGTGGAATAATATTTTGATATTCTTTTGGCCTTATATGAATTCCTGATAATAATTCATTTTCTATCATATTAGTATAAATATCATCGTCTAAGAAATTATTGTCTTTTCCATAGGTCGACAAAGCCCATGTTGTAGAACTAAATTTTGATATTCCTACTGAAAACAAAAGGCCATTTTTCTTTAATATTCGTTTTGCTTCTTTCAAAACTTGTAATCGATCATTTTTATTTTGCAAATGATACAACGGCCCCATCAATAAAATAATATCTGCACTTTCATCAGGTCTATTTATATTTCTTGCATCACAAACTTCTGCAATGAAGGAAATTGTTTTATTTTGATTTATTATTGCATATTCAACTGCTGATGGCGCTAATTCTAAAAGATGTACTTCATTTCCCATCTCTGCTAGCCAAGATGAATAAATTCCTATACCACCACCAATATCATAAATTATGTTACGCGTATTTATAATATATTTTTTTATTATTTCTTGGGTTCTATAGAACTCAATTTTACCAAGTCCCCTTTCTAGTCTACCGTTTTCAGCACCAGAATTATAAAATTTAAATACTTCATCTATTTTTTCCATCAATATCTCCCCAAATAATCACAGAAAATGTTTCACAATTTACTACTATTAATATACAACCAAATTTGCTTTATTTAAAACATCATATGTTATAGGTAGTAGGTTTTTAATACTTTTTTTACCAATATAATAAAAAATATTATTATTGCTGAAATGCGTTCCTAAATCCATTTATTATATGTATGATTCAAATTCTTTTTGATATATTCTAAAACGTTCTTTTGGAACAATTAACCCATTTTCCAGCATTTCATTAAGCTCTGCATAAGAAACAAATTTTGCATCAACAACTTCTTCTGGCTGCAATTTCAAATCTTCCAAACAAATATCTTGAATTGTTATATATGTATCCACAAATCTATCATTAAGTCGAATACTGTGTATCGGTATAAGTTCGTCTGCGTTTACACTAATTCCAATTTCCTCCATCAGTTCACGTAAAGCTCCCATCTTGTTATTTTCACCAACAGTAATCGAGCCACCTGTACATTCCCAAAGCAAACCAAACGGTTTATCTGGATGCCTTTGAGTAATTAGAATTTTGCTGCCTTTATTTATTGTCCAAACGTCTACAACAATATGATATTCACCTTTGGGTACAGGAATACCTCTAATGTGTTTCTTATTTAGTAACACACGATCTTCATCATATAAATCCCATAATTCAACCATTTTTCATCTCCACCTAATTTAAAGGGTACGATTCTATTGATCTTTAACCTTTATCTTTAAACATAACTCCACATTTTTTTACTACTACGTATAATACGAAAGATGAGTCTTAACTTCAAATACAGATTATGCTCATTTTACTTATTTTTTACCTGCCCTACAATTACTCCTGTGCAGACAACAAGTGTAATGCAAATATAGGTACCCATTCCCAATATACGACTTGTATCTCTATCTAATCCGTTAACAAGAACACTAAATGTTTCTGAAAAAACAACCCCAATAATTGCGACTACAATTCCTATTAAAAAGAATTTTCCAATTGATTTCAAAATACTGCCCTCCACTCATTATATAGATAATCTTTGCTGCACATAATTTTACATAAAAAAATTGTTACTAGATATTAAATTTTTTAAATCTCTATCCAGTATCTTTCGATATATACATTATCAGGCTCACAATAAATTGTACTTTCAAATATACCGCCATTAGCCAAAATTGTTCGTTTACTACTTTCATTACCTTGAATACATGTTACCAAAACCTTCTCAAGACCATATGTTTTACAAATTTTAAGGCAATTTGAAAGCATCTTCTTTGCATAACCTTTTCTTCTTTCGTCAGGGCGAACTGAATACCCAATATGTCCACCGTACTTTTTAAGATTTTCGTTGAAATAATGACGAAATTGAATCATACCAACTATTTTATTATCTGCTTCACGAACATAAATGAATTGTTCACAAGTAACCCAATTTTCAGGTACAGTTTCTATATTTTCACATCTTTGATTAAATTCCAGCCATTCTTTTATGTTTTCCATGCGTCTTAATGGACCCATCCCGTCCATAGAACTGTTAGCATCTAACATTTCCTTGCGAAAGGCATATATATCACTTTCATAAGAAAAACTTGGCTTAATAAGTACGCAACTATCCATAAATCCCCCTATTTTATTATAATTTTGCATTACTTGTTCTCAATATTTGATTCGTGTAATACTACTGTTTCGACGGAAAATTTGAAAACTACTTGTTAACCCCACTATTTAAATTAAATTTCAATCATTTACTAAGTCAATCGTAATCTTTTTACAGTTTTTACAAAGATATGCTTCTTTAGTCCAACCATTCATATCACCAGAAATTATAATATCATCTTTTGATGAATCAGGTATCCAAAACAGCTTTTTCCTTTTACGAGTCCAAAATATTTTCTTTACACTTTGAACAAATCCTTTATCCATCTCATCTCCACAATATGGACATAACATTTGAACACCTCCTCTTGTTTCATCTAATTATACTTTTAAAAACAATATTTGGAAATTTTGAAGCTATAATTAGTTGACTATTGTATTATTTCATATTTTACTTTTACTTCAAAAAATACCTGTTATTTAGCTATAGTTCATTATATAAAGCATATCCACTTAATAAAGATCCAAATCCCCCCACCAATGATAAGACCAAACCAACAGTGCGAAAGTTTGACGTGCTATTGTCAATAATTCTTTCATATCGACTAGTATCCATAGAACCGCCATTTCTCTGTAGAGCATTATGCCCAATTTTATTCCCTATTGTAGTAGAAGATATAATTAATATAAGTCCAATAAAAAACATAACTACCATAATACATAATGCTCTTTTTACAATTAACTTTTTCATAGTTCTATTCCTCCTCTATTAATTTAATATATGTTTAAGACATATGATTTTACTGTGCGATGTTATTTATAAATAATGTGTGTTAGATAATATCAACAAAATAACCTACTTAAATTCAAACCTTACCATTCTGTGTTTACTTATAAAACCAGCTTTTTCAAGAGCTTTTTTAGATGGATAATTATAATAATAACAGTCACAAACAGGAATTTTATTGTCATTATAACAAAACTCCTTTAATTTCGTTATTATATATGTTCCAATTCCTATTCTTCTGTGTTTCTCATGAACTATCATTCCAATATCATAGTAATTCAGACAATGACAAATTTTCTTACAAGTACCAGCCCCAAGTAGCTCATCATCCGAATGAAAGATATAAATTTCTTCATTTTGAATTTCTTTTTCCAAATCGAAAAAAAAGTCTACATTATCTGCAAACCTATTAATTTCTTTAAGGTGTTTTAAATCCGCTCTGGTAGCTAACCTAAATTTGATATTTTCAAATCCACTTGCCGAATACTTTGTATCCGTATCGTCTCTAAAAAGATAGGCATTACAAGAGGCTTTTTTGTGATAATCAAAACAAAGTGACATAAGTAGATTATCATATGATTTACTTTCAGATGCAACAATATAATTCATTTCTATTAGAAATTCAAATACTTCTTGAGAGTAAATTTGTGCATTGTCAACTAAATAAAACTCCCATAAAGTTTTCTGTGAATCTACGAAGATATACCCCACACAAGCCGAATTGATGTGAATTTTATAATAATGACACATCCAAACATTTTCTTCCGTGTTAAGACCTTGAGAATAAGGAAGTCCTTTTAAATAATTATCTCTTTGATCTTGTATTTCATCTAATGATTTTACAGATATTAATTCAACCATATATTTATTCCCTTTCAGTGCCTATTATTAAATTATGATTTTCGTTAAGTTCACAATACCTGAAGAATGTGAAAAATATTATAACACTAAAGAATATATACGAGAACTATCTCCCCATGGATGATAGCCTGTACCAATATACTTAAATCCATATTTTTCATAATACCCGATATGGTCTGTACAGAGGTATAAACAAGAGAATTTCCCTGTTTTTGCGTCTATTTTAGCCTGTTCTAATAGTATAGAACCATAACCCTTCCCCCTGTATTCTTCCTCAATGTATAGAGCACATACCCAAGGATATAAATCCATACGGCTAATAAAATCATTTGTTATAAGGCCTGCACCACCAATTATTTTATTACCGTCTAAAAACAGATACCATTGTGGTAATGGGCTAGTTGTAGCAATGCAGTTTGTTATACAGTCAGCGTAGACTTTCATACTATATTGAGTTGCCCATTTACTTTGAAAGTATTTAATTGCTCGATCTTTATATTCAGGGGATTTTTTTATAGATATTACTTTCATTATCTCACACCTTCTGTTCTATTTATTGTCATACTTAAATATAAATGGTTACAATATTACAAGTTATTATTCATCTAATTTTTATTTGATATAAATTATTGTACCACATTTTGGAATTTTAGTAAATGATGTTAAAAAATTTTAGTTATAAGTAATGTGAATAATTATAATCAGAACAGCAAGATTAGAAAAGATGTTTATGGCTTTATTAGAGAGAGGAAAATATAGAAATAAACCAGGATAGAAGCCAGAAAAAAAGCCTCCTATGATTTTTATTTTATCACAGAAAGCTATTTTTTAAATTAATTTACAACTTTTCCTCACAGGCTCTTTATTTGATGAATACACAATTGTCGCCATTCTAAAACTCTCGTCTGCCTTCCATTGCTCTCATTAAAGTTAACTCATCTGCATATTCTATATCTCCACCAACTGGGATACCATGAGCGATACGCGTTACTTTTATTCCTAATGGTTTTATGAGTCTTGAGATGTATACTGCTGTTGCTTCTCCTTCTATAGTTGGATTAGTAGCAAGTATAACTTCTGTTACTTCTTCATTGAGTCTGCTTATTAAATTTTTAATATTTATCTCATCGGGACCTATACCATCTAACGGTGAAATTGTACCATGCAGGACATGATATAAACCTCTATACTCTTTTGTACGTTCCATAGATGCAATATCCCTTACATCTTCTACAACGCATATAATAGAACTGTCTCTTTTGAAATTTCCGCATATGTTACATATATCACCATCAGTTAAGTTGCCACATGTTTTACAATGTTTTGTAAGCTTCTTAGCGTTCACTATAGCTTTTGCTAGCTCTACAACTTCATTGCCTTTCATATCGATAACATAGAAAGCAAGTCGTTGAGCAGTTTTTCTACCAATACCAGGAAGCTTTGCAAATTCTTCTATTAGTTTAGTTATTGGTGCTGTATATTGTTCCATCGGTTATAATCAACCTTTCTTCACTTGTACTTGCTTCCTAATTCTAATTTGTTATAAAATAATACATTATTAGAATAATCCTGGAATATTTACCCCACCTGTAACTTTTTTCATTTCACTTTCCATCATTTCATCAGCTTTTCTAAATGCTTCATTAATAGCTGCTACTATCATGTCTTCAAGCATTTCTACATCATCCTTGTCGATAACTTCTGGATCAATTTTTAATTCAACAAGAGATTTTTTACCAGTAACTTTAACGTTAATTGCTCCTCCACCAGCTGAAGCCTCAACCTCTCTTTTGCTCAAGTTCACCTTGCATTTCTTCCATTTGCTTCTGCATTTTTTGAACTTGCTTCATCATATTGTTCATATTTCCGCCACCTGGCATTCCCATTGGCATTTTTCTACCTTTCATACTCATAACTAATCCTCCTGATTAAATTCTACTTTGTCTTCACCAAATTCATTTTTTAAATCTTCATATATATCTTCTATTGTTTGCTTAGGCTTTGACTGTTTTTTTTTGTTCATTTTTTATAATAAATTCAACTTCACATTCTGTATTAAGAAAGCTGCTTAAAACTTCTTTAAACTTTATTTTATTTTTTGGTTGATTTGCAGCATTTATGTGAAATGTAAATTTAGGGTCAAATTCAAATATTATTTTTTTGTTTTTAACTTCAACTATCTTACACTCTCTTATTATTGCTTGAAGTCCTGCATTTTCACTTCGAATTTTCCTTAATATATTCTGCCATCCATTAACTACTCCATTATGGATTTCTTCATCATCCATATTTCCTGAGACATGCTTTTTAATTGGCTTATCTTCTTCACTTTTCTCAGCTTTTACAGGAGGTTGTTCTGTTGATAGATTTGTTACAGATTTTTCAACCTTTAATTCTTTTTGTTTCGGTAATGTATTTACATCTTTAATATTTTTTGGTTTGTCACTTTTTATACCATTCTCTAGCATTTCAATTCTTTTAATCAATTCCTCAATATTAAAGGCATTAGAGTTGTGCATCATTTTAATAAGTTTAGTTTCTAGAAGAATTTTTGGATTTAATGCTCTTTTACAATCAACTTGAGTTGAAGATAATTCCTCTATATAATAAACAATTTCATCTATAGAAATTCTTTCACTTATTACTTTAAGTTCATTTACAGCATCGTCTGAAACTTTTGTCAAATTATCTATTGAATTAGTTGTTTTTATAATTAATAAATTCCTAAAATATATGATTAGTTCATCTAAGAAAAAGCTTTGCTCTTTTCCTTTATCTAATATGTCATCAACTAATATCATAGTTTGTTCTATGTTTTTTTCTAATAAAGAACTTGCTACTTCCATAATCGTCTGATAGTTAACAGTACCAAGTAAATTAATTACCGTTTCATAGTCGATTTTACCTTCAGTAAATGACAAACATCTGTCCAAAATACTTTGTGCGTCTCTCATAGCCCCTTCTGAATTAGCTGCTATAAGTTTTAAGGCGTTTTCGTCTATATCAACATTTATTTCATCACAAATTTTCCTCATATTTTCTACAATAGTAGGTATTTTTATTCTATGCAAATCAAATCTTTGACATCTAGACAATATTGTAGGGGGGATTTTATGTGGCTCAGTTGTTGCTAGTATGAATAATAAATGTTCTGGTGGTTCTTCTAATGTTTTTAGAAGCGCATTAAAAGCACCCTTTGAAAGCATATGAACCTCATCTATTATATAAACCTTATATTTGCTATTTACAGGGAGAAATTTTACCTTATCCCTAAGCTCCCTTATATCTTCAACTCCATTATTTGAAGCCGCATCCATTTCGATAACGTCCATATTTGTTTCATTAAGTATACTTTTGCATGATTCACATTCATTGCATGGATTACCATCATGGTTATTAGTACAATTTACTGCCCTTGCAAATATTTTAGCAGTAGATGTTTTACCGGTACCCCTAATACCAGTAAATAAATAAGCATGAGCGATATTATCTGACAAAATTTGATTTTTTTATAGTCTTAGTCACATGCTCCTGACCTAAAACATCATCAAATATTTTTGGTCTAAACTTTCTATATATAGCTTGATGCGACACGAACTCACCACCTAATTATTTTGCATTTATCATTTAATGTTTAAAAAACTTTAAATAATTATAGCATATAAAAATACGTTGCACAACTTTTTAATGAAAGTTTTACAACGTATTTTGTATTATTTTATCAATGAAAATAAATAATTTTGACCTCAAATAGTTGAATTATATCAAAGTATAATATATACTAACAAAGTAAAAACTATGTGTTTTAGTATCAAACAATACTTGAAAGGAATCAAATATAATGTTTAATGTATATAACGTAACAAAAAAGTACGGAAAGGTCATAGCAAACAACAAAATAAGCTTTAGCGTTGAAGATGGACAAATTGCAGTTTTGCTAGGACCTAACGGTGCTGGCAAATCAACTATAATCAAATGTATATCAGGACTATTAAGGTTTGACGGAGATATTGACATCTGCGGATACAAAAACAAAACAATTGAAGCAAAAAGACTTTTAGGCTATATACCTGAAATGCCTGCCGTTTATGATTTATTAACAGTAGGTGAACATTTAGAGTTTATTGGAAGAGCATATGAGTTGGATAATTGGCATAACTAATGGTAATGAATTACTTACTAGATTTGAATTAATGGACAAAAAGAACAAACTAGGCAAAGAACTTTCAAAGGGCATGCAACAAAAACTCAGCATTTGTTGTGCTATCCTTCACAAACCAAGAGTAATCATATTTGATGAACCCATGGTTGGACTCGACCCACACGCAATTAAAGAATTGAAAAAAATGTTTGTTGAATTAAAAAACGAAGGTGTATCTGTATTAATAAGCACTCATATGCTTGATAGCGTTGAGGATTATTGGGATGTGGCACACATTATGGTAAATGGATCTTTTGAGGCAACTAAATACAATAATTCAGAAGATAAGAGTGATAAAACTCTAGAACAGCTTTTCTTCGAAATTACGGAAAAGAAGTGTGATGATCAATGAAAGCATTAAGTTATCTTTATTTTACAACAATTAAAAATTCTATAAAGGAATTAAGAAAAAATCCTGGGAAACTTATTGCTATAATTTTCTTCATAGCAATGCTGGCTTTAGTTGTTTTTTCAAGATCCTTAGATTCCGATTTGTCATCTGATAATTTAAGAAATATAGATGAACTTTATGCCATTGTATTTGCTTTATATTCATACCTATTTATAGCAGCAAGCTTAAAAGGTTTGTCATCCGGCGCAAGCTTTTATACTATGGCTGATGTTAGTTTATTGTTTTCTACTCCAATATCAACTAAAAGGATATTAATATACGGTCTGATAAAACAAATGGGAACATCTTTGTTAGTTGGAGTCTTCTTGATATATCAATACGCATGGTTAAATATGACTTACGGATTATCATTTGGTGGTCTTATTGTAATTCTAATAGGATATTGTATAGTTGTTTTTTGTTCTCAACTTGCGGCGATGGCAATATATTCATTCTCAAGCAGCGATGAAAAACTTCAATCTAAAATTAAGTTTACTATAATAGGATTAACTTCTTTTGTTATACTTTATATTTTTTATGAAGTTACAACAAGTGGTGAAAATATAATTAATTCTGCTGTTGAGGCAATAAATTCATTTTGGCTAAACTTACTTCCAGTATCTGGTTGGCTGAAAATGGCTGTAGTTGGCGTTTTTTCAGCTAACTATATTCATATAATCACTGGAGTTGGATTAACCTTGCTTTCTGTCTTTATAATTGTATATGTTATAACTAAAACAAGGTCTGATTTTTATGAAGATGTACTGCTAGCTACCGAAGTATCCCATAGTGCTATAACAGCTAAAAAAGAAGGGCATATATCCGATACAAGAAAAAATGTGAAGGTTGGTAAAATTGGGATAAATAAAGGAGTTGGAGCCAATGTATTCTTTTATAAACATCTAATTGAAAACAGGCGTTCAGGACTTTTTTTAATAGATAGGATATCTATAATATTTGTAATAATATCAATAGCATATGCTTTTTTCACAAGTAATGTAATTAAACAAAATGATGCAAATATAATATCTATATTTATATTTGCAACATATATGCAGATTTTTTCAACAGCTACAGGAAGATGGATACGTGAACTAACAATGCCATTTGTTTACATGATACCAGCTAATCCTTTTTCGAAGCTTATTAAAATATCAAAAGAAAATATTTTAAAAATAACAGTAGAAGCTATTTTATTATTTATTTCCATAGGTATAATACTTGGCATTTCTCCTATTGATATAGCAGTATGTATAGTAGCAAGAATAGGATTTGGCATATTATTTATGTCTGGTAATATATTAACAGAAAGACTATTAGGTTCACTTAATAGCAAAGTAATAATTATGTTATTGTATATTATATTAATGATTCTACTTGCTTTACCAGGGATTGTAATTGCTATTTTTACATCTTCATCAATTAGTGTTTTAGACCCAATCATTGCAGGTCTTTTAATTACATTTATATGGAATATATTAATTTCTGCACTTGTAATTTTCCTTTGCAGGGATATATTAAACTACGCAGAACTAAATAATAGGTAGTTGTATAAGCTAACCCCTACTAAAACCTAAAAGTACCCTATATAGTAAGCTTTTTAGTTATTACTATATAGGGTACTTTTATAATTTTGTATTTATAGGGGTTTTATTTTTATATCTTTTATATCAAATTTCTTTTTGATCCAAATCAAAAACTTATCTCCCATTTCAGAGGTTAGGACTGATATAAATATTATTATACATCCTATTATCATATTAAGTGTTAACATTTCTTCAAGAAATATGATTGCAAGTATTGTTGCAAATACAGACTCTAAGGACAAGATTATTGCTGTGTGAGTAGCTGTAGTGTATTTTTGTGAAAACAATTGTAAATTTAAACAAAGAAACGTAGGAAAAACACCAAGAAATATTATATCTCTCAAACTATTTATAGGTACATTAAAATTTATACTACCTTTAATCAATATTAATATAAAGCTAATTATAGTTACAGTTATCATTGCAATCATATTGATTAATAAGGGATTATATTTTTTACAATAAATATCGCTGTAAACTATGTGAGATGCATAAAAAACAACACAGCAAAGGGTTATTATATCTCCTTTATTAAAATAAAATTTGCTACTAAAATCCAATGTTAAAAAAGCAAGTCCTATCATCATTAGAACTACAGCAATTACACTAATTAATTTAGGTTTTCTTTTAGATACCGCCCAATAAATAAATGGAACCAAAACTACGTTAACGCTTACTATAAACGAATTTTTACTTACAGTTGTATACTTAACACCCTCAATCGCAAATATAATACCAAATGTTAATAAAATACCTATAAAAACTCCCGCCATCAGTTCATTTTTTGACATACCTTTAAGATGTTTACCATAAACACACAAACTTAATATTGAAGCAATTAAAAACCTATAAAACACAAGATTAACTGGTTCTGTAGTTTGTATTACGTTTTTTGAAACCACATAACTACTTCCCCACAATAATGCAACTATAAGCAGTAACATATCTGCCTTAAATGGTGATATTTTATTTTCCATATACTCTCCTAACAATATTAACAACCTAATTATCATTCACCCACATTATATACGCAAAAGAGTATTTACACAATGCAAAATTTATTTAATCTTTAAATATTAACGTAAAAGTTTACCTTGAAATGACAATAATTTATTATAGTAATCAATGGTATTATATGTTAAAATGCATTTATAAATAATAATTTTAGGAGATTTAAAAATGGAAATAAAACAGGTAAGAGATTTGACTCTTATATCAATTGACGAAAATAGGTATATGGGAATTTCTTGTGATTCCTGCGGAGCAATAGGAAATAAAGAATTTGATGTTGTTAAAGCACCTCCTCATATTGTAGCTCATCAAACAGCAAAAGTTGTTCTTGCTGAACTTTTGAGTATGGGATTTGAACCTATTGTATTATCAGATGGCTTAGCAGTAGAAATGAATGACACGGGCAAAGAATTAATAGAAGGTTTTAACAAAGCGCTTTCTATGCTGAAAACATGTAAGGTACATATGACCGGTAGTACTGAGGAAAACATGAAAACTGTTCAGACATCAATGGGGGTAACCTGTATTGGAATATGCCATAAGGAAAAATTAAAATATAAAAAAACTAAAAACACTGATATATGTATACTGCTAGGACTTCCACTTGTTGGAATTGAAGTTGTTAATAATCCTGATAAGATACTAGATATCTCAGACTATGAAAATTTATATCTCAGTGATTTTATACATGAAATTCTTCCAATTGGGTCAAAGGGAATTTCTCCTGAACTAAATGAACTGTGTTTATATAATAATTTAAAATTTGAGTATGAATCAAATGTTTCAGTAGATATATCTAAATCTGCTGGTCCATCATGCTGCTGTTTAGTAACTATTGATAGTAGTAACATACAAAAAATTGAAAACCTAATAAGTAAACCTATGGAAATACTAGGTTCATTTTATTAAAATGCAAAAACAGTGCAAATTAAATATCTGCACTGTTTATTATATATTTTATACTATTATCGCTGTTCTTCGTACTGTCTTAAAAGTTTAACAAATAGTTCAGGAACTTTTGCCATGTTTTCAGGTGTTTCTACGAATGAAATACGGAATTGAGTATTTCCTGGGTTGTTTTCTCCAGACTTAATATCATAAAATCCTTTCAAAGGTGCTACTAAAAGAGTTGTTTCAACGCCATTGTAGTTTACAGATCCTTCCTGTGCACAATACAATACGAAGTCAATTGCATCAAAACCTGGTTTTACAACATTTCTAACGTCAATAACTGAGTAAATAGACGCATCTGGACTTGAAACTATTAAACCTGGTTCTTGTTCTTTTAAACCATTATATACATTAAATATTAGATCTTTGTAATAATCGCGTAAACTCTTACACCAACCAGCAATTTGTTCTTTACTTTCATGAGCAAGTGCTCCAAATATATATTGCCCAATTGCATTAGCACAAAGATTTGCAGTGTATTCAGCTACTGAACGATTATTAAATTCTGGACTATCAGTAATTAATGCACCAATTCTTAAACCACATGCATTCCAAACCTTCGATGTAGTTTCTATACTTATTCTTCTTCCTTCTATACCAGGTACATCTGAATCAGTTATACCCCAAATGCTAACAAGCTCACTTCCTTCTTCATAAAACAACTCTCTATAAGCTTCATCGCTTACCATCCACATATTGTATTTTACACACAATTTAGCGAGTTCTTTTAGTGTTTCGTAATCATACAACTGCCCTGTAGGGTTATCATAAGGTATAACAAGAAGTGCTCCAGGATTATTTTCTTTAATAGTTGCTTCAATTTTATCCAATTCTGGAAGGCTGAACTTACCATCTTCGTTTAATTTACGTTTTACTGTAACAGTTTTACGTCCTATCCTTTCTGCAAAGGAAATATAGTTTGTATAAGCTGGATCTATCATCATAAGTGGCTTATCATCAGTACCTGCATCTCCACAAACACCAACTAACAACAATTCCATACTAGAAGATCCACCATCTGTTATCTGAACAAGTAATTTGTCAGTATCAAAACCTTCACACTTAAGAATATTTTTAAATGCATCTTGACACTCAACAAAACCTGCCGTACTTGTATATCTTATTACACCTTTTGAAAATGGGCTTTCAGGTGCATCTAATGCAAACATCCTTTTCTGCATAGCAGGATTTGTGGGAAGAGAAACATTTCCAATACCTACATTAATTACAGCTTCTGGCTTAACCTTACGTTCCTCATATTTCATCTGCGCTAGTCTAACATCCGATGGCGTCCTTGATTTAAAATGATCTGATAATATTGGTTTACTCATTTAAAAAGCCTCCTAAATTTTTATAATTACTCTACATTGCCTAGTTTTTACCTTAATTTTAATTTATTGAATTCATCATGAGTATATCATAATTAAGGGAAAATGTTTATTAATTTTTATTAATTGTTACAGAAAATCAAAAATAACAAAATAATAGTTTTTAGCTTATTGTAGTATTTTGACTCATTATAAAAATATATATTTAGTAAAATAATTAAATTAATTTAACAATTAAACTAAAGTTAATTTTACTAATAATATAATACAAAAAGACAAAAAGATTCGACATATATCGAATCTTTAAAGTTTTGTATTTATTAATCTCTGTTATATTTCTTCTTAAACTTGTCAACTCTACCGCCTTGGTCGATAAACTTTTGTTTACCAGTAAAAAACGGATGACATTCTGAACATATTTCAACTTTGATTTCATCTAATACTGAACCTGTCTCAAAAGTATTGCCACATGCACATCTAACTGTTACTGTTTTATAGTCTGGATGTATTTCTTTTTTCATCCCGTTCACCTCTTTCCAATATCTTTTATATTAATTTTATAATTAACAACATACTTCGAGTATTATAGCATATGAGTTTATATTTTACAATATCTTTTTTACAAGTATGACTATTATTTAATAATTTCTTTCTGATAAATCATTTTTAATTTTCTCAATATTTAATATTGAACTTGCGTCCTTTATAAACTCATCATTTGTTTTAGTTTTTAGCAATCCATCAAGCATTCTTTCAGTAACATCTGAAACAGAAAAATTGCTTAATGCTTTTCTTATCTGCCAAATAGTTTGAAGTTCGTCAGGTTTTAATAGAAGTTCTTCTCTTCTAGTACCAGATTTATTTATATCAAGTGCAGGAAATACTCTTTTCTCTGAAAGTTTTCTGTCAAGATGTAACTCCATATTTCCTGTTCCTTTGAATTCTTCAAATATTAAATCATCCATTCGACTTCCTGTTTCTACTAATGCACTGGCTAGAATTGTTAAACTGCCACCAAATTCTATATTTCTTGCAGCTCCAAAAAACCTTTTAGGTCCATGCAAAGCGCCAGGGTCTAATCCTCCAGATAATGTCCTACCTGTTGGTGGTATTGTTAAGTTGTACGCTCTTGCTAATCTAGTTATACTGTCTAATAAAATAACAACATCTTTGCCATGTTCAACGAGTCTCTTTGCTCTTTCTAAAACCATTTCCGCCACTTTAATATGATTTTTAGGTAGCTCATCAAAAGTTGAATAAACAACATCACCTTTTACAGATCTTTTCATATCTGTAACTTCCTCAGGTCTCTCGTCTATTAAAAGCATTATAATTTCTACCTCAGGAAAATTCTCAGCTATGCTATTGGCTAGATTCTTTAATATTGTTGTTTTCCCTGCTTTAGGAGGCGCAACAATCATGCCCCTTTGACCTTTTCCTATAGGCGCAACTAAATCTATTATTCTCATTGCAATATCTCTTTGAGCTATTTCAAGTTTTATTCTTTCATTGGGATATATAGGAGTAAGTGAATCGAAATCCTTTCTATTTCTAGAAAGCTCTGGATTTTCATCATTTACTTTTTTAACATATAATAGTGCTTTAAATTTTTCACCTTGTTTTGGTGGTCTAGTAATGCCACTAATTTTATCTCCAGTTTTTAAGTGGAATCTTCTTATTTGAGAGGGGGAAATATAAACATCATCTTCACTTGTTAAATAATTATTAGTCCTTAAAAATCCATATCCATCCTGATGTGTTTCCAAAATACCCATTACACTAAGGACTTCTTCGCTTGATTCGATCTCATCAGCTAATCTATCTGGTAATTCCTTTTTATGCTTTTCTTTTTGTTTTTTCTTTTTTAAATCCTCTGAATTCTGTTGATTTTCAAACTCCTCTAGGGCACTTGCGTTTTCAACTACCTTTTTTTCTTCAAAATCTTTTTCTATTTGCAACTTATTTTCATCATTATTAATAAATTCCTCTGTCTTATCAAAATTATCTATAAAGGTTTCACTAATTTTTAACATTAATTCATCCTTTTTATATTTGTAAGCATCAAGAATTCCTCTTTTTTTTGCAAGTTCTTTAAGTTCTGCAACTTTTAAACCTGTCAATTCGGTTATGTTCAAAAAAACACCTCCATAAAAAACCGATGTATTAGCCTTGTACTTTATAATTTATATTTATATGGGAATTTTAGGATATTATATAGACTGGCAATATTATAATATCACTTAGATATACCTAAGTCAAGAAATATTCTTTAAAACCCTTTAAAATTGAACGTATTTTAAATATTCTTTCTTATTTTGCATAATTTGACAAAAAATCTAAATTATGATATAGTTTATTAATAACTATTAGTAATTAATATATAATATTTAATTCCGAATATTTATCTTAATTATTATCTTGTTAAATATAAAATACAGGAGGAATTATGGAAAAGTACAGGAAGATATTAAAGACTAGACAAAAGCAAAAAAGAAATGAAGAAATTAGGAAAACAACATTATCTGTTGCTTTAGGTGCTGTTGCTGGTGCTGTATCCGCTTTATTTATAGCTCCTAGATCGGAAGAAATTAACAAATCATTAGTCAAAGCAAAAGATACAGTAAAAGATAGAGTAAATACTTCAATTGAAATAGGAAAAGGAAAAGCAAAAGATATTGTTGAAACAATTGAAAAAAAAGCAAAAAAAACAGAAAACAAGGTAGATAGCATTAAGGAAGATATAGAAGAAGATATAGAAATATTAAACGAAACAAAAGATGATATAGAAAAAGATATTAAAAAATAGTAGGTGAATTAATGGAAATTACTATAACAATAAATCAAATTATTTCATTTTTTCTTTATACAGCTGCATTTGCTGTATTGGTATATCTTACCATAAGCATTAGAAATATTAATCTTTTTTTAAAGGAATTAAGGCTTTTAGTAGAAACTAATAGAAAAAATATCGACAGCACTATGGATTCTTTGCCTGTGATTGCTTCTGACATCAAAAACATAACGGGTAATGTTAAAGAGGGTATTGTAACATTAACAAACACTACTGATACTATTCAAAAAAATATATTAGATTCATCAAATACTGCAACTGAAAAGGCAGAAATAGCAATTGAATATGTACAAGTTGTTGGCCAGATTTTAAAAATGGGTATTGATTATTTTGAAAATAAAAAGCATAAGCGTAAAAGAAAATAAAAAAATACATATTTTCATAAATGTAATAATAAAATAGAAAGTGGTGTGGGCCACTTTTTATTTTATTATTTATGGGGTGTATTGTATGCAAATACTAAATAAAAATAAAAAAAAATATATAAAACAATTAATTTTTAGATACAAAGATGATAATATAAGTGGCTTAAGCGCACAAATCACCTATTACTTAATTTTGTCTTTTTTCCCTTTCTTAATATTTTTATTGAATACATTAAGCTTTACTCCCATTTCTACAGCCGATGTCATAGAAAATATAGTAAAATTTTTACCACAGGAAGCGAGCAATTTAATTCTTGGAATTATTAATGAAACATTAGGAGCTAGAAGTATAACATTACTATCAGTCGGAATGCTTGCTACTATATGGAGTTCTTCAAAAGGTATTAGTGCTATGATTAAAGGGTTAAATAAAGCTTATAACTTCAAGGAAAACAGACCTATATGGAAAATAAAAGTGATGGGCATATTATTCACCGTTGGCTTAGCAATAATTATTGTTTTTACTTTTTTATTATTGGTATTCGGTCAATTTGTTAGCGATTATTTATATAATTATTTTGGGTCTACAAAAATATTGTATTTTTCATGGAAAATTATACAATACATAATTCCTCTTGTTTCAATGATTATGGTTTTTTCTATTTTTTATAAATTTAGCCCAAATCATAATCAGAAACTATCAGAAGTTATTTTTGGTTCTATTTTTACTACACTGGGATGGTTATGTACTTCTTTGGCATTTTCATTTTATGTAAACAACTTCAGAAGCTATTCTAAAATATACGGAAGTATTGGCGGAATGATAGCTTTATTAGTTTGGTTGTATATAAGCAGTACAATTATATTAGTGGGTGGAGAAATCAACGCAATAATTGCATATTATAAATCTAATAATCTAAAAGAAAAATATGAAAATATAGTTTTTAAAATACCAATCATTAATAAAAACATTTAATATAAAGCTCTTTCTCAACGGTTAGATGAAATGCTCTCCCCACATTTCATTATTACTTTTATTATTCGCTACTTTCTTTTGTTAAATTATTATAAAACTTTCATTCTTAAAGTAGTTGTTTCTATATTTAAGTTAATTTTTTAACGAACTTGTTGACTTTAATTATTGAGCAGTTTATAATAACAATATTGTACAAGTCTTATTCTATGATAAATTTTATCAACTTTATTAGAATTAAAGACATTAGTGGAGGTTTATGAGATGTTAGAATTATGCATATGCGTAGGAAGTGCTTGTCATTTAAAAGGTTCTTATGATGTAATAGAAAAATTCAAAAATTATATTAATGACAATAATTTAACAAATTCTATTGTTATTAAGGCAGCATTCTGTTTAGGTCATTGTACTGAAGCAGTTTCTGTTAAGTTTAATAACAAAATTTATTCAGTTGAACCTGAAACTGCAGAAAATTTTTTAAAAGAAATTGTTTTGACTAGCATAATTTAAGGAGGCTTCTATGAAAATACTTGATTTCTATCCAGCAAACTGCAAAAATTGTTATAAGTGTGTACGAAATTGCAGTGTTAAGGCTATCAAAATGGTAAATGATCAAGCCCAAATTGTTGAAGATAAGTGTATTGCCTGTGGCAAATGCTTTTTGGTTTGTCCCCAGAATGCACGAAATATCCATAGTGATTTAGATAATGTTGTAGAAGCAGTTAAAAGCGGAAGAAATGTTGTTATTTCTATTGCACCTTCTTATCTTGGTGTATATGAAGAACCTTACAAATTAATTTCTGCATTAAAATATATGGGTGTGTCTCTCGTGGAGGAAACTGCAATAGGTGCACAGCACATAACTGAGATTTACAAGGATTATATAAGTGATACAAATACAAATAACGCTATAACAACTTGCTGCCCATCTGCAAACATGATGATTCAAACATATTATCCTGAACTTATAAAATATATGATACCTGTTGACTCTCCTATGATAGCTCACTGTAAAATGATACGCAAACGTCATGGGAATGATACCTATATAGTATTTTTAGGACCATGTATTTCAAAAAAGTGTGAAGCATATGGCTATCAACTATCAGGAACTATAGATGCAGTAATTTCTTTTGAAGAATTAGATAAATGGTTAGAATTAAAAAATATAGATATTTCATCATTTGAAGATACTCTACCTGATTTAGAAGGAAATTATACAGGCAAAAAATATCCTTTGGAAAAAGGGATATTGTCAGGCATGGAAAATGTTTTGTCCAAATATAACTTCACTCCTCTTTCCGTATCGGGTACTGATAACTTGAAAGAGGCTTTTGAAGCATTGATAAATGGTGATTTAAATAATGTTTGTATCGAAGCAAATTGCTGTTCTGGTGGTTGCATGGGTGGACCTGCGGTTCCTAGAAATAGCAAGAATGTTTACGTTAGAAAAACCCAAGCTAAAAGTAAAATTACACCAACTAAAAGTGTTGATTACCTGAATTATAGCTCAGATGATAAAAACCTAGATTATTCAAGACATTTTAGAAATAAAGGATATGTGTATCCAACATACACTGAGGATGATATTATTTCTATATTAGGTAAAATT
>CAXXFT010000019.1:0-6851 GCA_963675125.2 uncultured Sedimentibacter sp. | reverse complement strand
AATTGATGGGTGCAGGCAAGAGAGTAATAACAGGTGAAGGACTTTTTATGACTTTATTTACTAACAGCACAGGGGGTAAAGCGCATGTTGCTTTTGCAGCACCATATCCAGGGAAAATAATATCTGCTGAATTATCAGATTTTAATGGTTGCTTGATATGTCAAAAAGATGCTTTCCTATGTGCTGCAAAAGGAGTATCTTTGGATATTCATATTCAAAAGAAAATTGGTGCAGGTTTTTTTGGTGGTGAAGGTTTTATTATGCAAAAACTTGAGGGTGATGGGATGGTATTCATGCATGCGGGTGGAACTATTATTAAAAAGGATTTGCAAGCTGGTGAAATGCTAAAGATAGATACGGGTTGCTTAGTTGCTATGACATCTACGGTTGATTATGATGTGCAATTTGCAGGTGATATAAAATCTGGGATATTTGGTGGAGAAGGTTTATTCTTAGCAACATTAAAAGGTCCAGGTTCTATATGGCTCCAATCACTGCCATTCAGCAGAATGGCTGATAAAATATATTCAGCTTCTCGTGGTGGAAGCAAAGGCGAATCTAAAGGCTTTAATAACCCACTTGAAGAACTATCGGGTCTTACTAATCTGTTTGGAAGGGATTAATATATTAAATAATAATTATTGTTAATTTATTTTAATTGTGATGAGAATATGGTTTGAATTTAATTAGGGAGGGAATAATGAAATATAGGGTTTTTATTTTACTAGTTGTTTTACTATTTGTAATATCTATAGTTGGCTGTTCAAATAATGGAAATGAAGAAATTGCGGATAGCGATAACAAAGTAGAATTAGAGGAGATAAAAAATGCAGTTTCAGAAGTCACTGAATTAGTGGATAAAGTTGAAGAAGCAGAAAATCTTACTTCAGGTAATGTAGTTGGATGTGGAGAAATATTTACTCAAGAGGATATGAGTTACAGTGTTATTGGAGCACGTATAGAAGATGTAGATGGAGGAAAACATCTTGTTTTGAAGATGGAAGCATATAATAGCAGCCCTGAAAATTATAATTTTACTTCATTGATGAATGTAGGTTTATTTGATAGTAAAGGAAATGAAGGATATTTTGACCTCATGTCTCCAGCGTACAAAGAAGACCTATTAGACGGTACGATTTTAGGTGGGGGAAATAAAATAATTGGAGAACTTGCCTTTGATATTTCAGAAACAAAATCCGATGAATATATATTACAAATAGGAAAAAATGATGGAATTAAGAGATGCTATTAAAATTACTAGTGATGATATTGACAAGACATATGATGAATTGTTTGAAAACAGTGGTATAGTTGGTGAATATTCTATTGGGGATACAATAGAGTTTGAAGATGTATTGATAACATTTGATGGCGTAAGAGTAGAGCCTAAAAATACCTATAACCCAAATTATGATGAAGATGGTATGGGTCTTCTGGTTATAGACATGACAATGACTAATAATTCAAACGACAGCTTAGAATTTACAAGTGTTAGTAGCTTTAGTACTATTAGACAAGTTTGCTCAGCTGATGGAACAGAACTTGAATACGAAGATTATAGTTATCAAGATAGGAATGGAGTTGAATCGGGAGCGACAAAAAGTGAAACTTTTGGATTGTATTATGATGAAAAATATAAAGATTTTTACTTAACTTTAAATCCTGATATAAGTGAAAGAGAAAAGCTAACAATTGTAACATTTAGTATTGAATAAAAGGGAGGTAAATATGAAGAATAAATTTTTATTAATCGCTTTGGTATTGATTATTATATTTACTATAGCAGGATGTTCAGTTGAAGAACCTGTAGAAAATGTAGAAAAGGTTAACTCTCCGCAAAACGCAGAGACAGCAGTTGAAACAGAGAAACCAAATACAGAAGAAGTAGAAGAACCAGAAGAACCAATAGTTAAAGAAACGATTTTAGATAGTTCTCTAGAGGGTATTGAATTATTGAAATCAATTTCTAGTTGAAAGACCTAAAAAGATGAAGATGATAATGGATATGACAACTATGGGAATGACTACAAGCTCTACTTTATATTATGATGGTAATAATTCAAGAACAGAAAGTCTTGTTGAAGGCGTGGGAACAAGTGTACAAATATATAATGCAGATAAAGAAGAGATGTATAATTATGTTGAAGGTACAGGTGAAGGTATTAGAGTTAGTGGGATGGATGTAAAATCATTTGAAGAAGCAGGCTCAATAATGGATTTGGATGTTAAATTTTCAGAACTTAAAGAAGCAGCTCCAGATAATTTTATAGCTAGAGTGGAAAAATTAGATGCAGAGGAAGTTGTGTATCTCGAAGCTACAGAATCAGATGAAGAGATGGGTGATGTACTGGTAAAGATGTGGTATTCAGTTAATTATAACATACCATTAAAATATGAAGTGGTTATGGGTCAAGAACAACTTATGTCACTAAGTGTTGTTGAAATTGAAAAAGATATAAAAATTGATGAAAATATGTTTGTAGCTCCATCAGATGTTGTTTTTCAAGATGTGGATATAGATGCAATGATGGAAATGATGTTAGAATAAAAATTGAAATATAAAATATGTAAGTCGAGTAAGTGATGAATTATTGCTTGCTCGACTTTTACATTATGTGGTCGTGTAATACACGGAAAATAAAGATTTAAACTTTATTTTCCTCATATCTTTTTATTCTATATAGGTTGATAGTCTATCGGCAGATAGTTTTACGCAGGAGGATTTCTTTATTATTGAATCTAAGTATCTTTCGAAAATACTGATAATAGATTCTTCTGTAGAAAAATAAAAGTTATACGATGGCTCATCTGTGTAAATATTAGTGTTGCCGACTGCTATTGAAGATGGTGTTAGAAATATTGAAGGCGTATCACTGCTGAATGCATCAAAATCAATAGTGTCTGAAATAGAATAGAATTCAATGTTTTCATTTTTTTTCATACAATTGCATATGTTCAAAATATGTTCTTTTACCTGTTCTTTAGTAAATATATGCTTTTTACCACCTATTTCAATACGTCCAGTATTAATATAATTTGAAAGCAAAGATTCGTAAACTAGTATTTTAATATTATTATGTCTAGTATACTTTTCGAAAATATTACCTACTTGTTCAAGATATTTAACATGTTCATCCCATTCCTCACCTTTAATATTAAGTTCATTTTTTTTTATTAAAGTATGTAAAATACTTTTAGTAATAAAGATTGCGGGCGATTCTGCAAATAATATACTTTGATTATCTTGTAAAAATTGATTTAGTTGTACATTAGTTTTTCTTAGGGAAATTGGCATTGCATAACTCAATATTTTTTCCATATGTCGTATAATTAAGTTGTAGCAATTAGATATAGTTTCAATATATTTTTCATTAAAGCTATAATAACATAAAAAAACTACGTTTTCCAGATGAACAACATTCATAGCGATAGAATTATTAATGATAAGAATTTGAGGTGTTTCTTCCTTTTGTTTATATATATATAAAATCAATAAAATAATTACCTGAAGCTAATGATAGAAAATTATTGCAGAATATTAAGGAGTCATATGTATACTCATCAAATGAAGCACACATATTTATTTTTAAACTTTCTAATTTCATTTTATGCAATTTATTAATAATATCTTCTATATAATACTCAAATTTCTGAAAGAAATTCAGGGTGGTATTTATGGTAATATTCTTAACTCCACAATAATCAAGTTGATGAAGTATTTCCACTATTAAGTTTGTTACTTCTGCATTAGTTGTAATTACAGATATGTCTTTATTCATATTATTTTCTAACATTGAAAAACCTAAATCTGAATAGTACGCGCTAATTAGAGATGACTTTATTTCATTAAAATTTTCACCGTTAGATAGTATATTAGCTAGTTTTTCGCAAGTAGAATCAATACTTTTTTGCGAAGGTAAGTTTTTACCTGTAATCCATTTGCTCAGATAAGTAGGATCATATCCTAATTTTTGAGAAATAATTTTTTCTTTAGTTTCTCTTTCTGTTATTAATTTTTTTAATAAAGATCCAAATTGATTATTCATAATACCTCACTTTCCTTTTGATTAACTCATACAAAATTTTAATTAATCCATTATATCATAAAAAAGATTCAAGTGAATGAAATTTATATAAGATTGAAAAAAATGATTAGAATATATTGCATATTAGTTCAATAGAGTTTATTTAATTTATATGATAGTATAAAAACATGAGGAGGTGGCAAATAAAATTAAAACATAGATGTTGTATTATGATAAACTTGAACTCATTTAAAATCTTGCTAGATTGCAATTATCTAGAGAATTAAGACATAAATTAGAAGTAATATTAGTTGATTGCTCATCTTATTTAATTCTTTTCGGAAAAAGCCTATATTAATCACATTAATGATAACGTATACAATTTATAGTGTATTTGCTGAAGTAGCCATTAAATGCAAAGTTTATCATAGAAAAAATTAAAATATAAGGAGGAATAAATATGGGTAATACAAAAGTAAACATAATCGATAATAAAGTAAGTATACTTCAAATAATAGCAATAGGCGGAGCTTTTATGGGCTTTGTAATTGGTTCAAGCTTTGCATCGGGGCAGGAATGTTTACAATATTTCTCAGGGCATGGAGTATGGGGAAGTATAGGAGTAGGGGTAATTGCAGTTATACTATATGCATGGTTCTGTGCGATAATTATTGAAGATGGTAGAAACTTAAAACTTAATCAAACAAATAAAATGTTTGAATTCTATCTTGGAAAATACTTAGGAACATTTTGCGAATGGTTTACACCAATTATGTTATTTCTAGTATATGCATTAATGATTTCAGCAGCGGGTTCAACTTTTGAAGAATACTATGGATTTAATGGAAATATAGGAAGGATAATAATGATAGTTTTTTCACTTGCAACTGTTCTATTAGGATTAAAAAGTTTGGTTAAAATTGTAGGATATATTTCACCTTTTATTCTAGTAGGAACAATAATAATAGGAATCCTTGCTATAGCTAAAAATCCTCAAGGGATTAAAGAGGCAGATCAAGTTCTTAAAACAATAGAAGTACACAATAATTTCAACAATTGGTTTATTTCGGGTTTGTTATATGGAGCATATACCGTAACAGGTGTAGTTCCTTATCTTGCAGGTATTGGTTCTACTACAGCAACTAACAAAAAGAACGCTATAGGTGGTGGTCTATTTGGAGGCATCGCATTCTTATTTGCAGTAATGATTCTAAACTTCGGATTACTTTCTAATCTTAGTAATGTATATAATCTAGAGATTCCTTCACTTTATGTTGCAGCACAAGTTAGCCCGATATTTGGAACAATATTTGCAGCTATGCTGATTCTAGGAATTTATACTACAGCTGTTCCAATGATGTTTACAGCATGTAACAAAATATCAGAAGATGAAAAGAGTAATAAATATCGAATTGCCGCCATCATAACAGCTATAGTTGGTTTTTTTGGAGGACAGTTATCGTTTTCAACCATGGTTGGAATTATTTATCCGATTTCAGGTTATGTAGGGCTCATTATTTTTGCTGGAATGATTTACACTAAATATATTAAAAGAAGAAGTTATGATGAATTCTTAAATACCATTGGGCAAAAAAGGTAGATTAATAAATACTATTAGTTACTATTTAATATAATTGAAAATAAATAATAAAAATGTTGGAGGACAATTTAATGTATAAATTTGAATTAACAAGAGATTTTGCAAAAAAATTAGATAAAGAAGATATATTGGCAAAGTATAAGGAACGATTCTATATCAATGAAGGTGAAATTTATATGGATGGTAACTCATGTGGATTATGCAGTAAAGATGCTGAGGAAACTTTATTTAAAGCCCTTAAATCATGGAAGGAGTTAGGGATTAGTATTTGGACTAAAGGTGGATATTTCTTGTATCAGGATAGACTAGGCGCTATGATGGCACCATTAATTAATGCAGATCCAGAAGAAGTTACATGTGGAAACAGCACTACAGTTAATGTACACCAATGTATTCATACTTTTTATCACCCAACATCAAAAAAAAACAAAATTATCATGGATGATATTAACTTTCCGACAGATAAATATGCTGTAATTAGCGATATCAAAGCTCATGGATATAATCCTGATGAATGCTTAAAGGTTGTAAAAAGTCGTGATGGTGAATATATATATGAAGATGATATTATTGAAGCTATGACTGAGGATGTATGTTTAATTCTACTACCATCAGTACTTTATAGATCAGCTCAGCTTATAGACATGGAAAGGATTTCTAAAGAAGCTCATAAAAGAGGAATTTATGTTGGTTTTGATTTATGCCATTCAATTGGTGTTGTGCCACATGACTTTAAGAATATTGATCCTGATTTCGCATTATGGTGTAACTATAAATACTTAAGCGGTGGACCTGGTGCCATTGCAGGTTTATATATAAATAAAAAGCATTTTGGAATGGAGCCTGGACTTGCAGGGTGGCATGGTAATAAAAAAGAAACACAATTTAATCTGTTCCAGCATTTTGAACATGCTGAATATGCGGGTGGATGGCAAATTGGTACTCAGCCTATTTTATCAATGGCACCACTTGAAGGTTCTTTAAAAATGATTAATGAGGCGGGTCTTGAAAATCTAAGAGAGAAATCATTGAAAATTACTGCTTATATGATGTATTTAATTGATGAGAAGCTTACAGACTATGGTTTCGGAGTAGGAAATCCTAGAGAAGATTCAGTAAGAGGAGGGCATGTGGCTTTAATTCATAATGATGCTTTAAGGATTAACGAAGCATTTAAAGCAAATAATATAGTACCTGATTTCAGATATCCTAATGTTATCAGATTA
>CAXXFT010000018.1:0-21549 GCA_963675125.2 uncultured Sedimentibacter sp. | reverse complement strand
TTCGCCTAACACACTTTTTTCAAAATATATTTCTAATGTATTGCCTGAATTAGGTGAAGAAAGTATAGTAGAATTGACTTTCGAAAATATTTTTACAGAAGTTTTTGAAAAGAAAATGTCTATAAAAACTAAAAGCGAACAACTTGAAGAAATAATTTGTGCTAAAGATGAAGATGAAAAAAACTTTTTAAGGTCTTATGCTGACTTTAAGGGTTCTTCTATTTTTTTAGAAATTATTAATCGTTATATTACTTACTACGAGCATAAAATGATTAAGTTTGAAGATATATATTTTAATGGAAAAACAATAGAAAATCGTGATTTGCTTAAATCTTTACTTTTAAGTAGTAAATTAAATATGCCAACAGCTAAAAAGTTGAAAATTATAGAAAATAGAATTATTGAAAAAGTTCATGACATAAAAAAATTAAGACGGGAAAAAATTGAAAAAGTTGTAAGCAACTCAAATAGACATGAATTTGAAGTAAAATCATTTTCAAGAGTACTAGCTGCTAAAGAAACATCTTTATTAACACAAAAGCTACGAAAGTTTACAGAATTTGATTGTTATTATCTTTACAAAACATTGTTTAGTGATAAAAACTTATTCTTTAAAGTAGCAAAAGGTTTAGATTTACCCGACAATATAAATGATATACTTGATTATACAAATAAGAATATACAAGATAAATATAACATTCCATATTCTGATGGCATAGGATTAATGTATCTAAAGTTAAAAGCAGAAGGATGTAATTTATATAGTAATATAAAACAAGTTATGGTTGATGAAGCTCAGGATTATTACCCAATTCATTATAAAATACTAAAAACTATATTTAGAGAAGCAAGATTTACTATTGTAGGAGACGTAAATCAATCAATCGAAAAAAAGTCAAATCTTTCTATATATGATGATATAATATCTATATTTAACAAAAATAAAAGCAATAAACTTTTTTTAACAAAAAGCTACAGAAGTTCTTATGAAATAAGTAAATTTAGTCAAAAATTAATTGACGGCAATATTAATGCAGAGTTCTTTAACAGAAATGAAGGCGAACCAGAAATAATATACAAATTTAATCAAACTGAACTTGAAAAAAAAATAATTGAAGACATTAAAACTTATAAATCACTAGGCTTTGATTCTATTGCAATAATATGTAAAAGTAGAAAACAATCATCTGATTTATACTTTAGATTGAAAGGAAAAGTTGATATTAAACTTGTAGATAGCAATGAAAGCTCTACTATAACAGGACTTACAGTTATACCTGTATACATGGCGAAAGGATTAGAGTTTGATTGTGTAATGATATACGATACAGATAATATAAATTATAAAACAGAGTATGATAAAAAGCTGTTATATATAGCATGCACTAGAGCATTGCACAAACTATCATTGTACTATACTGGTGAAATCAGTAACCTCTTAATATAATCTCAAAAAAACCTACAAAAGCTTTGATACGAATTGTAGGTTTTCCTATAATTAAAGTATTTCTAATATATAACATACTATGTATCTCTTTATCGTTAAAATTTACCTTATCTCTATTATATCTTCAATACTATCAGTTTTTTATGGAGCGGGTGATGGGAATCGAACCCACACAGCTGGCTTGGGAAGCCAGAACTCTACCACTAAGCAACACCCGCGAATTATATGTGGAGCTACCGACCAGAATTGAACTGGTGACCTACGCATTACGAGTGCGTTGCTCTACCTGCTGAGCCACGGCAGCAAAAACGTATATATATAATTTAATACTTTTTGGCTCATTTGTAAATAAAAAGTTTTTTAATTTTCAAATTGTTTAAAAAATTGTTCTTGATTTATATCCTTTGGTCTATTAAACCTTTTTAATTCATATAGATCTTCTTTATTTCCTGATAACAAATTTACTCCTTTATTACATGATAATGTTGCTAGAAATCCCATTTCTATTAATATTTGTTTTGACTCTTTTGATATAAAACCATAAGGATACGTAAATGAAGTTGGTTTATAACCTGTCTTTTCTTCTATTAAAATTTGAAATTTACCCACATCATCACTTAATGCTTTTTTATATTCATCGTATGTTTCACCCTTCTTTTTACAGCTACCCTTTCTACTATTTTCATCATGCATATTATATGAATGATTTTGAATTTCAATATATGGCGACGCTACAAGTTCTTTGACTTGGTCCCAATTTAGGTATGTTTTATTGCAACCAGAAGAATCTGAACAATCATCAACATATTTTCCTACTATTGAAACTACCGCCTTGCAATTATGTTTTTCTAATAATGGAAGTATATAAGTATAATTTGTTAGAAAACCATCATCAAGAGTTAACATTATAGGTTTTTCAGGTAACTCCTTTTCATTGTATACAAAATCTACCAGGTCTTGTATTACAATAGTTGTGTAACCTTTTTCTTTCAAATAAATAATATCACTTTCAAAATCATCTGGAGATACAACATACTTACCCCAGTGTTTTGAATCTTTTAAGATATAATGATACATAATTATTGGCAACCTTATAACTGGATTTGTTGATGTTGAAATTACATTACTTACACTACCAGAAAAAACTGTTATTAGTATTATTACAATTAATAAAACAGTAATAATCTTTTTATTACTATATTTTAGTACAGTCAAAACATCACCTCATATTCATAAATTAATATATGTTTATGCCTTGAAAGCTTGTATAATTACATTTACTAAAAACTAATAGTTATTCTTTATCAACTCAACAGCTTTTATAAGTATTTATTAAATTATATTTGTGCTTACAAAAGTGTTAATATTTAATTGTATTACTAAATATAACCTTTTGTTATAATTAGTAACCATTTCTAAACTATATTTCATTTCATTTATAATATATTCCCCTATATAATATATACTGTTATGTTTATAACAATTATTTATAAAATTAGCGGAGGATTTATGAAAAAATTTATTTCATTAATAATTATCTTATTGTTAAGTTTAAGTTTAGCAGCTTGTGACACTGCTGGACAAACTGAAAAAACTGAACAACCTACGACAAGTGAGCAAGGACTTGAAAAAACGGAAAGAAAAGAAAGAGTTTTAAGAATGGATGGTGACAATTTAGGTTATCCTTCTGTTTTTACTTCCTCACCAAAAGGAAGAGGTTATTTGTTAGTAAGTTTTACATTTGATACTTTGGTATGGAAAGATGAAACTGGTGTAATTCCACTTGTTGCAAAAGATTGGACAATCTCTGATGACAACAAAACATACACATTTAACTTGAATGAAAATATTAAGTTTACTGATGGTACCCCACTTACAGCAGAAGATGTTAAATTTTCTTTTGATTATTTAAAAGAACACCCATATCAATGGGTTAGTGTAGCTCCTGTAGAACAAGTTACAGCAGTTGATGAAAAAACTGTTAAAATAGTTTTAAACGATATATATGTGCCTTTTGTAACTGATATAGCCGGTAATGTTCCAATAATGCCAAAACATATTTGGGAAAATGTGACTGAACCTGAAAAATTTAATACAAAAGAGGCAATTGTTGGTTCAGGACCGTTAATATTAGAAAGCTATGACAAGGAGTCTGGTGTATATATCTATAATGCTAATAAAGATTATTTTATGGGTGAAGTTCAAATTGATAAGCTTATAATGTCTTCTGTAAAAAACACAAAAGAAGCTTTAGTTGCTGATGAAATAGATATGGCTTCAAATGTTAAGTATGGCGAAGCTATGAAACTCAAAGAAGAAAATAGTAAATATAAAGTAATAGAGGGTCCAGGATTATGGGTTGGAAGACTTTATTTTAATTTTGGAATAGAAGAATTAAACATTAAAGAAGTAAGACAAGCAATGTACTATGCTATAAATAGAGATGAATTAGTTCAGAAAGCGCTTAAAGGAGCAGCAGAGGTAGGCAATCCAGGTCATATACATCCTACTTCAGAATGGTATTCATCAGATATCAAAAATTATGATTATGATACAGAAACTGCAATAGAGCTTTTAACAAGCGTTGATATAACTGATACAAATGAAAATGGTATTGTTGAATACAATGGAAAAGATTTATCATATGAATTTATAGTTCCCGAAGAGCAGGTCCCTCTTGCAGAATTAATAACAAAATATCTTGGTGATATAGGAATAAAACTTGAAGTGAAAGCTATGGATCAAAACACAATCGCATCATTAATAAAAGAAGGTAAATTTACTCTTGCATTTAATGGCCATGGTTCGTTTGGTGGGGATCCTGTTTTATTAAAAGGCTTTGTTTCTGAAGAAACGGCTGCTTCAACTCCTCAAGTAACAACTCAAGGTGGACAAAACTGGCATAATGAAGAATTTAACACAATTTTTAATCAACAAATAGTTGAACTTGATAGAGAAAAAAGGTATGAGTTAGTTGGGAAATTACAAAATATAATTTCGGATGAATTGCCTACTCTAACCCTATACTATAAGAAATCTATAAGTGCATATAATCCAGAAGTATTTGATGGATGGTTCTTCACAAAGGATGGTGTTTCATTAGCAGTACCTACTATTCACAATAAATTAGTCTTTGTTCGAGGACAGTGGAATAAGTAATGAAACTAAGAATTTTAGTAAAGTACTTCATTTACATATTCTTAATATTATTAATAAGCTTTGTACTCCCGAGGATAATACCCGGGAGTCCTTTATCATATAATCATAATGATACTTATATTTTAAACCAGTCACTACCTGAAGATACTTTTAATGCTTTTGAAGAATACTATGCTCCTAACGAACCTTTTTTAAATCAATTTTATAGATACTTATATAACTTATCAAGGTTTGATTTTGGATATTCTTTTTTCTATAAGTTGCCTGTCTCAAGTCTTATATTAGGAAGATTACCTTGGACATTGCTTTTATCTTTTACATCTATAGTAGTATCCTCATTTGTTGGTATATCATGGGCAATTAAAACTTCTCTACTTAATAAATCAAGCAACTTTAAAATTGGAGTGATGATCGCTATTCAATCTATGCCTACATTCTTAGTTGCAGTACTAGTTCAAGGGTTTTTTGCCTATAAACTTAAACTACTTCCTGCATGGGGAGCATATAAACCAGGTATAGTGTTTTTTACACATACATTTTATTTAGATGTTCTTTTGCATCTCATATTGCCTTTATTAACATTGATACTATGTGAAATACCTGGAATTTATATATTAACATATAACAGTTCTCAAAAAATTAAAAAAGAAAATTATGTTAAAATGGCTCATTATTTAAATATAGAAGAAAAACAAATAAACCAACAATTTATTTTTAAAAATATAATACCTGAAATAATAGGTAAGCTTAACATTCAATTGATTTACGCCATAACAGGATCACTTTTTGTTGAAGCTATATTTTCATATCCAGGTATCGGACAGCTTTTAAAATCAGCCGCATCAAGCAGAGATTATCCACTTATTCAAGGAATACTAATTTTAACTTGCTTTTATGGTTTAATTGTTAACTTTATCTTTGAAGTAGTATTAAAAAATAATACTGAAAAATATTAATGATTGAGAGTTTATTCACATGATATTAAAAAGCTTATCAAGAACTAAAAAGATATGTTGCTTAATAATTTTTATTTATATTGTTATAGCGATAATGAGTAATTTTTTAATGCCATTTTCGATTGATGACTTTAGTAGTGAAATACTTCAAACTCCATCTTTTGAACATATTTTAGGAACAGATGAAATGGGTCATGATTTATTTTCATTGCTCTTAAATGGCTTTAAAATGTCAATATTGATTTCTATAATTTCAGGTATATTAAGTACTGCAATAGGTGTTATATTATCGTTTATATCATGTTATTACAAAGGTATAATTGATACTACCATTTGTCATATAGCAAATTTATTCATAATAATTCCTGAGATTATTATAATTATGTTTTTTGCTATATTTGCAAGTCCTACCATGATAAATACAATTTTAGCTATAGTATTTTTTTCTTGGACTAAAGTTTTCAAAATTCTTCGCTCTAAATTAATGGGTTATATGGATAAGAATAAGGTAAAATACACCTTTCTAATTAAAGGAAATATATTTGATATATTTAAAAAATTATATTATGACATGTACCCTGTTGTCATAACAAGCTTTATTTTACAATGCAACAAGGCAGTAATGTATGAAACAACATTATCTTTTTTTGGAATAGGCGACCCACTATCTAAAACATGGGGTAAGTTAATTAAATCTGCCATGAATTATGAGAATTTATTTTATGATAATGTAATTTTTTGGTACCTGATTCCACCAGTAATTTGTGTATTCATATATATATTGTCACTTTCTTTACTTGTATTTGATGAAAAATAATAAATGAGGTTTAGTATGTTAGAACTTAAGGACTATATGATTACTTTTGATAATAATAAAATAATTAAATATGATGATATAAAAGTAAATGAACATGAGTTTGTAGGATTTAGTGGAAACAGTGGATGCGGTAAATCATCACTACTAGATTCTTTATTTGGCATTAATTTCAAGGGACAGGTATCTTATTCTAAAGCCAATCTGTTAAATGAGGACCTATTAAGGCTTGGTAAAGAAAATTATAAATATATAAGTTACAACCCTCAATTTTCTCAAGATGCTTTAAACCCTAAAATAACAGTAAATGAGCATATTCAGCTTACACTCAAAGGAAATAAATTAAGCTATGATGAAGAAAAGATTTTTTGTATTTTTAACGATTTATTATTAGATAAAGAACTTTTAAATTATTATCCTTACATGTTAAGCGGTGGTCAAAAGCAAAGAATTACTATAATGTTAAGTATAATAAAGAATCCAAGACTTCTAATATTTGATGAACCTTCTTCAGCTATTGATTTAATTACATTAAAAACTATAGTAAACTTTATGATTAAAATTAAAGATCATACAACAATAATTATGGTTTCCCACAACTATGATTTTCTTGTTAAGCTCTGTGATAGAGTTATTAAAATTTAGAAAGGAATAAAATGCTACAAATTATTAATATAAATAAAAGTTACGGCAGTAAAAGTGTACTTAGGAATATTAATATTGATTTTAACCCAGGTGAAAGTACTGCAATCGTAGGTGAAAGCGGAAGTGGTAAAACTACTCTTGCAAAGTTGATAATTGGATTAGAAAATCAAAATAGTGGAAAAATTTTATTCAACAACAAAATACTTCCATCAATTAAAAAAAGGTCTTTCGAAACATGCGCTAAAATTCAATATATCTTTCAGGATCCGTATAGTGCTCTTGAAAAAAATTTTACTGTTTTACAAACATTAAGTGAAACTGTAAACATATGTAGAAGAAATAATTATGATTATATGTCAATAGAAGATTGTCTTATGATAGTTGATAAAAATCTGTTAAATTATTTAAACCAAAAAGTTGATATATTAAGTGGTGGTCAAAAACAAAAACTTTGCATAGCTCGTTCTTTAATAACAAAGCCTAAAATTATAATTGCAGATGAATGTACTTCTATGTTAGACAAAAAAAATAGTGAGGAAATATATAATTTGCTTAATAAAATAAAACAAGATAAAAATATAATTTTAATATCAATACTTCATGAGGTTGACTTTTATAGTGAATACTGGGATAAAATAGCCATATTTAAAGATGGTAGTCTTTTAGAATACAGTGAATTCAAGAATTTTTATAATAATGCTAAAAACATATATAGCAAAGAATTAATTGAAGCTTTTAAATATTTCAAATACAAAGGAGAGCAATATGAGTAAAATATGTTATATTAATTTAACTACTAATGAAATATCATATGAAAACTATAATATTGAAAATACGATATACCATGGAAGGAGCCTTACATCATATTTAATTAATAAATGTACATCTCCATCAATAGATAGATTTGATGATGAAAATGTTATAGTTTTAACACCTGGACTTTTTACAGGAACTACTGCTCCAAGCACAGGGAGAATTTCGGTCGCAACAAAAAAAGGCAAAGGCCAAGGAATGCAAATAATTAATATGACTGGTGCATTACCTCAAAAAATTGCTTCTTTAGGTTTTGAATCTCTGATAATATCAGGTAAATCTATAAAAAATAATACAATAATTTATATTGATAAAAATAAAATAGAAATAAAAAATTTAGAAAACTGCAATAGGAAATTAGTTTCAGAAATTATATCTGAAATAAAAACAACATATGGAAACAATTGTGCTATTATAGGAACAGGACCTACATCAAATAATATGATGCCTTTATCCACAATGTTCTCTACATATCCTGAAGGTTATCCACAATATTATTGTACTAGAAATGGTTTTGGTGATGTATTTGGTAGTAAAAATCTAAAAGCTATTATAGTCAATAATGATAAATATTTTCAAAACAAATGCTTCGATGAAAAAAATTTTTCTATAGAAAGTAAAAAGCTTGCTAAATTAATAATTAATAATCCTATATGTGGCCAAGCACTACCCGGTCATGGATCGATTACATTAATTAAACTTTTAAAAAACAGAGAAAACATCCCTTTATCTAAACCTTATGCACCTAAGGTAAAATTGCCTTTGAAAAATTATCCTACTAAAAAAATTAATAGAACATGCGCACCATTATGCGTAATAGGCTGCTTGAACAGACATTGTAGAAGTGATGAAGAAGCTTTTTCTGCTCCAGCTGAAAGCGAAGTAAATGCAGCACTAAGTCACTGTTATAATATAGAAGATATATTATTTTCTAAAAAAATTAACTCTAGAGCATTTGAATTAGGAATTGATTCTACAGAATTTGTATTTAGTAGCAACTTGTATTTTAAAGCAATAAATAAAGTTCCTTCAAAAGATGATATATATAATCTTTTAACAGAAATTGAAGACAATACAATTTTAGGGAAAATTATAGGTTCTAAGACACAAGGTATTTATAACTTCTTTAGAGAAAATCAAGAACTTGAAAAATTAGTCACTAAACCTGTAATTAATGAAGAGAAAAATTTTAATATCGTTCTTGATAAATTGTATAAAGATTTTGAAAGTGTTGATGACTTAGAATTAATGTATAGACAAATATTTCTTCTTTCAAACCTTGGATTTTGCATCTTTACTGCCTTTGCACTTATTAATAACAAAGAAGCATTAGATATAATTTCTAACATGTATTATTATAAAACTGGTCAAAAACTATCTGCTGTTGAAATGATAAACTTCGCTAATAAGTGTATAGAGAACGAAATTAAAAATGAAAAAGACAATGCAATTGAAGTTATACATAAAAACATACCAGAATTTACTAAAGTTTTATACAGGTACTTCAGCTTATAATTTCCCGGGAAATTCCGACAAAATATATTTAATTTCGTAACATGAAAAAAAATTTTACATATATTGTACTATATTAAATATATAAAGGAGTATATATATGGAATCAAACAATGAAAATTTCAAAAATTACAACAAAGATATGTATAATAACAACTATAATGATGAAGAAGATTTATATAGCATAAATAGATATAATAATAGAAGATACGATGAAAGATATGATAGAAGATATGATAGAAGATACGATAGATGGGATGATGACAGATATTATAATTACCCAGACTGTGACAGAACTGGTAGATGTAGAAATCCTATGTGGTGGATGTTTTGGCCATTTTTCTTCTTCTAATATCAATTTGTTAATATAAATACAAACTAGCAAAACCACATGGAAGGTTTAACAATCCTCCATGTGGTTTTATATAATTAATTAAATAACTTAAAATTTTCTACTACCAGGTTTTATTGGAGAAGATCCCTCTTTACATAAAGGACAATTGTTTTCGTCATATGTTTCAAAGAATAGCTCTATTGCTGAATAAAGCGGCAACTCGATTTCGCTTACTTTTCTATCAACTATACAGCCTATTCCAATTACTTTCCCGCCAAATTCCTCCAACACTTTTACAGTTTCCATAGATGATTTTCCTGTAGTTACGACATCTTCCATTATTAATATCTTTTCATTTGGCTTTATTTCAAATCCACGCCTTAATGTCATAACATTATTTTCTCTTTCTGTAAAAATTGCTCTAATACCCAATTGTCTCCCAAGTTCATACGCCGCTGTTATACCACCCATAGCTGGTCCAACTATTACATCTATACCTAAATTTTTTACTTTATCTTTTACGATTGATATTACTTTTTCTGTTTTATCAGGATATTGCATTAATTTTGCACATTGGCAATATTTATTACTATGCTTACCTGAAGATAATAAAAAGTGGCCCTCAAGTAATGCATCACATTCTTTTAGAATCTCAACTACATCTATACTCATTTTATCCTCCTAATTACTTTATATGAATTTTTATTTTTATTAGGTGTTTTTTATACTACCTTAAAGCTCTAAATTATTTTAACAACATTAAATTATATTTCTAATCTCATCTAATGAGCTAATACCTTCATTATCCATAAACTCAGATATTCCATTTATTATGTCTACTGCAATATCTGGTTTAATAAAATTCGCTGTTCCTATTTGAACAAGAGTAGCCCCAGCCATAATAAATTCAATTGCATCATGAGCTGTCATTATACCTCCTAATCCACAAACAGGGATTTTAACAACCTTTGATACCTCATGAACCATTCTAAGTGCTATTGGCTTAACACATGGTCCTGATAGACCAGCATATATATTTTCGAAAACCGCTTTTCTACTTTTCACATCAATAGCCATAGACTTGATTGTATTTATTAATGAAATTGAATCTGCTCCAGCTTCTTCACATGCTAAAGCCATTTCAACTATATTCTCTGCATTGGGTGATAATTTAACCATTAGTGGTTTATTACATTTTTTTCGTACTTTTGAAACTATGTCATTTGCCACTTCACATTTTATACCAAATGCCATACCACCACTTTTTACATTTGGACAGGATATATTTAATTCAATTATATCTACATCTGTTAAATTTAACTTATCAACACCAATTAAATACTCTTCAGTAGTGTTACCTCCCAAATTTGCTATAACTTTTGTGTTATATGTTTTCATTTTAGGAAGCTCTTCAAGTATAAATTCATCAATCCCTGGGTTTTGTAATCCTATGCTATTAATAAGCCCCATTGGTGTTTCCCAAACTCGTATACCTTTATTCCCAGCTTTTGCATTCAACGTAAGCCCTTTGCTACATATTCCGCCAAGTATTGATAAATCATATATTTCAGAGAACTCTTCACCAAATCCAAAAGTTCCTGAAGCCGTTAATATTGGATTTTTAAATTCCATTCCCATTGCTTTTACCTTTAAATTAGCCATATTTTCTCTCCTGTTACAATATAAGATCTTCGCTTAAAAATACCGGACCTTCTTTGCATGCTCTTTTGTTACCATTTTTAGTTTCAACTGTACAACCTAGACATGCACCTAATCCACAAGCCATTCTTCTTTCAAGTGAAACATAGCATTTAACTTCGCTCTCTTTGCATTTGTCAACTATCTTTTTCATCATTATTTCTGGCCCACAAGTAATTACAACATCATATTTTTTAAAATCAACATAGTCTGTTACATAGCCACTTTTACCTATGTTTCCATCTTCTGTAACAATCATTATATTATTTGAGTATTTTTTAAATTCTTCAGCAATATATACGCTATCTTTATACCCCAAATATACATCTGAATTTTCACCTAATTTTTTTGTTAAGTATAGCAGTGGAGCTATTCCAATTCCTCCACCAATTACAGCTATTTTACCTTTAAGCTCATTAATATCAAACCCATTTCCAAGTGGTCCAAAAACTTGTATTTCATCGTCCTTTTTAATTCTACTCATAGCATTTGTTCCAATTCCATCCACTCTATATAAGAAAGTAATTGTATTACCTTTAACGTCATTTACACTAATAGGACGTGGTAGTAAAAATGAATTGTCCAAGGCTTTCAACATAAAGAACTGACCAGGTTTAATTTCATCAACAAATTCTACTGTTAATTTATATATTTTATTTGACACTAGTATATTTTCCAATATTTTACTTTTTTGAACTCTCAAGATATACCTCCTAGTCTATATATGACCTTATATCGTCTCGCATTCTAATAGCTTCATCCCTAGCATACTTTGCAAAATTATCATCGCCATTTTCTACCTTTTTATAGGCTAATAGTATTCCCCTTGAAGAATTTACAACAGCTCCATTTCCATTAACAAGATACGTAGCTATATCCTCTGCTTTTCCACCTTGTGCTCCATATCCAGGTATTAATAAAAACATGGATTTTATTTTTTTACGAAGAGAAACGCCTTCTTCGTTATTAGTACAACCAACTACTGCTCCTATGGAACTAAATCCACAATTACCTATATTCTTAATTGCTAGTTCTTCTAATTTTTCTCCAACAATCTCATATAGTGAATTATCGTTTTTATCTTTAATATATTGAAAATCCCTAGCACCTTTATTTGATGTCCTTACAAGAACGAAAAGTCCTTTATTGTTATTTTGCACATAACTTAGGAATGGTTCTATACTATCGTTTACACCCATATATGGATTAATAGTTATATAGTCCGCTTCAAAGTCGCCTGTAAAGTGACCTTCTGCATACATTTCTGCAGTTTTTGCTATATCTCCTCTTTTTACATCTGCAATAGATATACAACCCTTTTGTTTTATATATTTAAGCGTGTCACTATAAGCCTTAAGCCCTTCCAATCCAAGTGCCTCATAATAGGCTATTTGAACTTTATAGCAAGTAGCTATATCGTATGTTTTATCTATTATTTCTTTGTTAAAATTATAAATTGCTTCACCCTTAGAAGAAAACTTTTTAGCAAACATATTAGGAATATAGCTATAGTCTGTATCAAGTCCAACGCATACATGTCCTTTTTGCTCAACTTCTTTGTATAGTCTATCTACTATCAATTTTTTCGCCTCCATATTGTTTTATATATAAGAATAGAGCTGATGAAAAATCATCAGCTTTATTTAAGTCTAATTTTATTCGTAAGCTGTATCACAGTATACGCATCTATAAGTTTTCTTTTCTTTATCAGTTAATTTAAACTTGTGCTCAATTTCTTGTTCTATAGAAGTTATACATCTAGGATTTTTACACTTTACTACATTAATAACCTCCGAAGGAAGTTCAAGTTTAATTTTATCTATTATTTTATCATTATCTATTACATTGATTGTAATATTTGGGTCTATAAAACCAAGAACCGTCAAATCCATATTTATATTATTTTCTACTTTTATTATATCCTTCTTCCCAAGTTTCTTACTTTTAACATTCTTAATTATTGCAACACTGCAATCTAGTTTGTCTAGGTTAAGGTATTTATATATTTCCATAGCCTTTCCTGCTTGTATATGATCTATAACTAATCCTTTTTCTACGCTATCTATTTTTAACATTATTTTTCTACCCCCAGCAACTTCATTATTAAAGACATCCTAACATACATTCCAAATTTTGCTTGCTTAAAATAAGCTGCTCTTGGATCTGAATCAACCTCTACTGAAATTTCATTTACTCTTGGTAGTGGATGCATTATTATCATATCTTTTTTTGCTACTTCTAGTTTTTCCATGTTTAATATATAGCTGTCTTTTAACCTAATATAATCTGCCTCATTGAAGAATCTTTCCTTTTGAACTCTGGTCATATACAGTACATCTAATTCTTCAATTACACTCTCAAGCCTTTCAACTTCGACAAATTGTATTCCATTTTTTACCAATATTTCTTCCCTTATATATTCAGGCACTCTTAACTCTTCTGGTGATATGAGAACAAATTTTATATTATTATAACGCGACAATGCTTTTATAAGAGAATGGACTGTACGACCAAATTTTAAGTCTCCACACAAACCTATCGTGAAATTATCAAGCTTTCCTTTTAGTGACTTTATTGTTAACAAATCAGTAAGAGTTTGTGTTGGATGTTGATGACCTCCATCTCCACCATTTATTACAGGCATACTTGTGCTCATTGCTGCAATTTTAGGAGCACCTTCTTTTGGATGTCTCATTGCCGCAATATCAGCATAACAAGCAATTGTTCTAATTGTATCTGCAACACTTTCTCCTTTAGCAGCTGAACTTGAATCGGCTGAAGAAAATCCCATTATACTTCCACCAAGTCTTAACATTGCAGCCTCAAAGCTTAGTCTTGTTCTTGTACTAGGTTCATAAAACAATGTAGCTAGTATTTTACCTTTGCATACATCTGAATATTCTGATGGGTTATCTACAATTTCACTTGCTAAATCTAAAATCTCATCAAGTTCCTCTAAAGATAAATCCATTGGTTCAATTAAACTTCTTCCTTTTAACATGCGTCCTCCTTTTTAGCCTCTCTGGACTATTTTAAAGATTTTAATTCTATTATTTTTGATTAAATAATATACTAGATTTAATTATTACTGCATCTTGCTCACAACCATTGTAGCATTCAAACAAGGTTGAGCTATTTTCTTTATTTACAATTAATATATCCTTATTTTCTAAAATTATTGTACTACTTTCATTTATAGATAATTTTAGTTTACCACTAATATTATAATACACCTCAACACTTTTATTGAATTTTTCTATTTCTTCCTTAACATCTTCAAATACCGTTGTTAATGTTGATTTTGGCTCCAATTTTATAATTTCAACTTTACCAGAACATTGACCCTTTTTCATCATTAAATTAAAATCTGAAACCTTTCCAATGCTATCTGTATTAATACCTCCATCAAACTCATATTGTTCAAGTTCATTTAAATCTATTGATTTTATTCCATCATGACTTAGTACCAATTTTCCTTTCAAAACCATTATGATTCTTTGATAATCAGAAAGTACTGTAAATTTTGATGTCTCTAAATCTACTGTTGCAGAACTTATTCTCCATGTGAAATCTCTATGTTCATAAGAGGAATCTTCTGGATATATACATAACTCTGTAGTTGTTCCGCCTGACCAGTTACTGACTTTATATTGACTATTTTTTATTATTTTATAATCCAACTCCATATAACCACCTATTATTAATTTAATATATAAAAAAGGTCTTCCAAGCAGACATGGCTATGGAAGACGTAACAATCCGATACGTTTTGGTTTTCCTTCCCAGCCTCTCTGTGCTAGATTAAAGGTATTTGATTTCTTTTATCATAATCCATTTCAAACTGTAAGTCAATACATTTTTTGTATTTTTTTCATTGTATTAATATTTTCTTTAATATATAATAGATTTTGTATTGGTCATATTTTATAAGGATAGGTGTATTATGAATAATTTGATTAAGGATAAGGTGTTTTATAAAACCTTATTTTTTATAGCGTTACCTGTTATTATCCAACATATTATTAGCATTGGACTTAATATGGTAGATACTATAATGGTAAGCAAGCTTGGAGAGGATGCTATCACTGCAGTAGGTTTAGGTAATAGATTTTATTTTATATTTTCTACTATTTGTTTTGGTATTTTCAGTGGTGCTTCTATATTCATTGCTCAGTATTGGGGAATTGGAGATACAAAAAATATCAAGAAGGTTTTTGGAATTGATCTCATAATAGGGACTTCTTTATCTCTTTTATTTTCAATTATTGTATTTTTCTTTCCAAAACAAATATTGAGAATTTTTATATCTGATTTGTATGTAATTGATTTAGGTGCTCAATATATGAAAATTATAGCTTTTTCATATACTTTTACTTCTATCTCATTTGCATATAGCTTTAATTCTAGGGCTATTCACAAATTAAAGGTACCAACGATAATAAATGCAATTGCACTTTCTATCAATACTTTTATAAATTGGGTATTAATAACCGGTAATCTTGGTTTTCCTTCATACGGTGTAAGAGGTGCTGCAATAGCAACCTTAATTTCAAGAATACTTGAATTATTAGCTTTGCTTTACTTTATTTATAAAGACAAAGACCACCCATTAGCTGGTAATATTAAGGAATTTACTTCTTGGAATAAAGGAATGCTTAAAAGTGTACTTAAAACCTCTTTACCTGTTATTATGTCTGAAGCAGCGTGGTCAATTGGAACATCAGTCTATTTTGTTGCATATGGATTTATAGGTTCTTATGCAATTGCAGTAGTTCAAGTTTCTACTAATATTTCTGACTTCTTTCAGGCAGTTTTTATGGGAGTAGGAAGTGCTTCTGCTGTTATGATAGGTAATGAACTCGGAAAAAATAATTTAGATATTTCATTATACTATAGCAAAAAATTTATAAAAATCACATTGGCATTAAGTATAACTTTTTCTATATTGTTATTCTTTTCAAGAGGAATAATAATTGATTTCTTTGATTTGTCTTTTACTACAAATTATTATCTTGATAAGGCTTTAATAGTGTTTTGCTTGTATTTTACTCCCAAAATGTTCACATATATGTTTATTTGTGGGATTTTAAGGGCTGGAGGAGATACTAAATTCTGCATGTTCCTCGATATAATTACTATTTGGCTTATTGGAGTTCCACTTTCGTTTTTTGCAGTTTTAATTTTAAATTTACCTGTACATCTAGTAATGGCTGTAGTTTTTGCTGAAGAAATTTTAAAACTTATTATCGTATTAAGGAGATATGCAAGTAAAAAATGGGTTAATAATCTTATAGTAGATTATTAGTTTAAAGTAGTTTATTATATTAATTATTTTTTAAGTCATTAATATAAAATAAAAAGCACATTCGTGTGCTTTTTATTTTATATTACACTATTCTTTTGTGTTAAAATCATCTTTTTCAACCGTACTTACTATTTTTGTAATTCTTCTTTCTACTTCCTTACGTGGCAACCAAACCTGTCGCTGACATGTAGTGCATTTAATTCTAAAATCAGCACCAACTCGAAGTATTTCCCAATCATAACCCCCACACGGGTGTTTTTTTTTAAGCTTTACAACATCTCCTACATTTAAATTGATAGGCATATTTATCTTCTCCTTAAATTATATCATAAAGCAAGCCAGATAACGGCTTGCATCACGACGATTCAATAAATACATCAAGACAAAGACATATGTCTTTGTTTCACTAGCTGTATTTATTATATCATAACTGCATTATCTGAATTCGTAATTATTTCTACTATATCATACATGTTACTAACTTGCCCTACTTCTAATTTCGTTTTAATTTCAAAGAAATCTAAACATGTTCCACATGAAACAATTTTAACTCCCTCATCTTCTAATTTCTTTAAATCTTCAATGGAATCCGAACCTTCAGTTGTTAATTTAACACCACTATTTAAAAATACCATGAAATTAGGATATGGTTTTGTTTCAGTAATAGTATAAATAAAACCCTTCATCAACATTTTTCCAAGCTTATCAGACCCTGAACCTAGTACATCTGTTCCGAAAACAAAACCTTTATTTGAATTTTTTACTCCTTTATCTAATGATACTAAGTCAACTTTTTCAGTATAATCGCCTTTATTGAGTGTTATGTATATACCATCTTCTTTTGATACCTCATTAAAACTGTAATTTAGCTTTGTCCCAAGTTTAATAATATTTTGTTTAGCAGTTTCGTTGTCAACTATTGTTGTAATTGAACATTCTCCTAAATCCATTTCTTTTTTTGTTAATATTACTGGTTGAGGACATGTTTTTCCTCTTGCATCTACTATTTTCATAACTACCTCCATTTAATTTTCATAAAATCCCTTATAGGATAAATAATTTAATATGATATTATTATCATAAAATATTTTGCTTGATTCAGATTTCATAATTCCTTCAATAACCATATTGCTTTCTACAAAACCTATGATAGGAGAAAAAAGTGCAAATACTATATATAATATTACTACAGCTTTTGCCCCACCAGTAACTGCTCCAAATGTCTTATTAGTTAAGTTAAGTACCGGAAGTTTGAATAACATATTAACAATATTTGAAACTATAACTAATAATATATATATAGCTAAAAAAGTAATCAAAAAACTAATTGATCTAATAACTATAACACTAATATTATTTACAAAAACATCAAAATTATCTACATTTGTCGAGGTGGTATTACTAAACATATTTCCTACAACATGCTGAAGTTCTATTGGAAGATTTAATTTTTCTCTAAATCCACTTACAATGTCTTGTGTCCCATTATGTAATATTTCAGTAAGTCCAAAAGCTTTAATCTCAAAAAAGTCATGAACCTTAACATATAGTTTGGTGTGTTGAAGCAAGAATTCTTCAACAATATAATAAAACTGCTTACTTAAAAAGAAGGCAACTATAACACCAATTGTGTCAAAAAGTGTTTTTATAAAACCTCTCCTAAATCCTTCCAAACAGGTTAACCCTATAAATATAATTATAACAATGTCAATAAAATTCATATTTCCCTCCTTACCACTTTTCTAGTTGATTATAAACTTTATACTTTTGTTAACTTGAAATAGATTACTTTATTTTTCCTTTAATCAGTTTATCTTGTTGCAAAATATAAATTTCATTATTTTTAACATTCAAATCAATTATTTTTGAGTTGTCTTCAACAAAAATCTTATTTACAATTCCGTCATGTGAAATACTAATTGAATTGTCATTGTAAATAATTATTTTATTATTTGACACCCTAAATTTGTTTGTGTCCTTAGGCAATTTATATATCTCTTTAACTTTACCTTCAAAATTATATGCTAAAAGTTCAGTTTTTTCATCTCCTTCATATAATATATATATTCTATCTTTATTATCATCAATATAAAAACTCTTTATTTTGTTATAATTACTATTTTTCCACATTAAGCTACCATTTATATCAAAACAATAAATATTTTCTGTTCCTAGTACTAAAATATTATTGTTTACGATTTCTATTTTTATAACTACTTCATTTTCAATAGTTTCATTCCACAGTTCTACATTTTCAATTAAATTGTACGATATAGTATTTTTTATAATTCCACTTGTATATTTTATAGTACTTATACAATAAGCTTCTGATTTTCCATTTATACTAACGCCAGTAATACTCTCATCTTTTTGCATATTTTCAACTACAATTTCATTATTGTCATTTAATATATACAATGAATTTTTATCATTATTCTGTTTAACAATAATATATGTTTTATTTTTTTCACGTGAAACATTTAGTATTTTACCTTGAATTTCAGGAACTACATAACTTTTATTATTTCTGTCAATGATTTCAATACTATTTTCAAAGCATTTATATATATTTTTTTCATCTACATATACACTATCAATAAAAACTCTATTTTGATTTTCCCATATAATACTATTATCATAATCTAAGTATATAATTTTTTGATTATTAAAAGTTAGAATTCCATCACAAAAGAACTTACATCCATCAAGTGAATTATAATTTGTAATTTCCTCACTTATAAACTCGTATGTCTTATTATCATCAAAAGTTGCAATTATTTTATATCCTCCAGTAAACCAAAATGCTATTATGAAAATAAGTAACATTGTAACTAAAAACAGTATAAACTTTTTCATATTTCTCCTTTGTTAAAATTTGTATAATACACAGTATATCAAATTCATAAAAATTTTGCATTAGAAAAATATTAAGAAATGTAATTTATAAAAATTACATTTCTAATTTACACCAATAAAAGTGAATAAATAAAATTAATATCTAAAACATTAATCACCCAGAGATATTTCGTCTAATGCTTTTAGTGCTGCCAATATGTCAAAATTTTTATTAAATGGTCCCACACTAAATCTTACCGCTCCAATCTTATCTGTACCAATAGTTTTGTGTGCTAGAGGTGCACAATGCAATCCAGGTCTAACAGCTATATTATACTTTGTATCTAACAGATATGCAACTTCCGAAGAATCGATTCCCTTGATATTAACTGGAACAACACCACATCTATCATTTATATCATTTGGTCCGTATATTTGAATTTTATCGTTTTTTTTCATCTCATTGATGAATATATCAAGAAGTTCTTTTTCGTGGCTGTAAATCGATTTTGTGCCCCTGTTTATAATATACTTTAACCCAGAATTTAATCCTGCGATACCAGGTAAATTAGGTGTACCAGCCTCTAATTTGTCGGGATAGAAACTTGGCTGATATAAACTACTAGATTCGCTACCGGTTCCACCTTCTTTTAATTGACTTATTTCTATATCGCTATTAATTAATAATGCTCCTGTACCCTGCGGTCCTAATAAACCTTTATGCCCAGGAAAAGCAAGAAAATCTATGTTGAACTTCTTCATATCGATATCTAATACACCCGCGCTTTGCGAAGCATCTACTAAATATTTAATTTCATATTCTTTACATATTTTACCTATTTTGTCGATTGGAAAAATAGTTCCTGTCAAATTTGATACATGTGTTGTTATAACAAGCTTAGTATTATCTTTTATTGCATTTTCAATATCTGAAACATTAATTTTCCCATCTGTTTCACATGAAACAATTGTATTATTCACACCTATTTTTTCAAGTTCCATTACTGGTCTTAAAACTGAATTATGTTCCATCGCTGTTGTAATAACATGGTCTCCTGGTCTTAAAAGACCTTTAATTGCTAAATTTAATGAATCTGTTGCATTAAATGTAAATATAACTTTCATTGGGTCATCTAAGTTGAAAAGTTGTGCCAATAGTTCCCTAGTTTCATATATTACTTTTGCTCCTTCAATTGCCATAGCATGACTTCCTCTGCCTGGATTAGCACCATATTTAGTCATAGCCTTAGTCACATTTTGATATACTGTCTTTGGTTTTGGAAATGAAGTAGCAGCATTATCCAAATAAATCACAATATCACCTACTTATTTTTATTTTTTAAACTTAGTGTTTATATATTATATGTTGATACTTTTTTATGGGCATTATTTCTTTTATATATTATTTAGACATTAGTGAAATACTAATACACAAATATATACACGTATTATAATTTTCAAAATTAATCATGATAAACTATTGTTCCATTACAAATCGTATATTTTACTTTACCATATAGTTCTTTTCCTAAAAATGGAGAATTCGAAGATTTAGAAGCAAATTTGTCAATAACCCAACTTTCATATGGATCAAAAACTACTATGTCTGCTATCGACCCAACATTAATTCTTCCCGATTTTAGATTATATAATTTAGCAGGATTTACAGTCATTTTTTCTATTAATTGCATTAAACTCAAATGTTCCTTCATTACCAAGTTTGTAATTCCCAACGATAATGAAGTTTCTAGCCCTATTATTCCACTTGGAGCCTTAGAAAAATCAACATTTTTTTCATCAAAGCTGTGTGGTGCGTGATCTGTTGCAATAATTTCAATTGTACCATCTTTTAATCCTTCAATTAATTTTAGTCTGTCGTTTTCTGTCCTCAGTGGTGGATTCATTTTGCCATATGTTTTATATTCTAATACATCTTTTTCTGTAAGAGAAAAATGATGTGGTGAAACTTCCGCCGTAATATTTGCACCATGTGATTTAGCAAATCTAATTAAATCTACTGAAATACCTGAA
>CAXXFT010000017.1:0-103384 GCA_963675125.2 uncultured Sedimentibacter sp. | reverse complement strand
CAAGCTCTATGATTTGCTTTTCAAGTTCACTAAAATATAAATTATCAATTTTAATCATTCTTTTTTCCTTCTACTAATTTATTCAATATTATTTAACAAATATTCTTCATGTAGGTATCACATAAAGCAAATATAATTTTAAGGTATTATATCATAAAGCAAGCCAGATAACGGCTTGCATCACAACGATTCAATAAATACATCTAGACAAAGACGTATGTCTTTGTTACATTAGTTGTATTTATTATATCATAACCTTTTTAACTTCGCAATAAAAAAGCCATCCATGCTATGCAAATGTGGATATATTTCTACATATCCTTTTTTGGACGTTTCAAAGCTATTTTTGGTTTGCTCTGAAATATCTACCATTATAAAATCTGAATTATTTTTCAAAAAACTATTAATTATATTTATATTTTCTTCTTTATTGATAGTACAAGTGGAATAAACTAATTCCCCTCCTAATTTTAAGTATTTTGATGCATTTTCTAAGATTTTACTTTGAATTTTTTGAATACTATCAAAATCTGATTCCAATTTATTATATTTAATTTCAGGTTTCCTCCTAATTATCCCAAATCCTGAGCAAGGAACATCAACAATACAATAATCGGCCTTATTTATTAAGTTTCTATCTAAAATAGTAGCATCATATGTTTCAACAAAAATATTTTCTATACCTAATCTCTTCTTTTCATGTTCTATTAGAGAAATTTTATTCTCATATATATCTCTACTTATTATTTTCCCAGTATTTTTCATCATTTCAGCCGCATTCAAAGACTTACCTCCAGGTGCAGCACACAAATCGATAACAAAACTATTTTCCATCGGATTCATAATTTGTCCTGCTAGCATAGAGCTTTCACTTTGAATTGAAAACATACCATTTTTATATTCATCCATTTTATCTATTTCAACAGGATTTTTAATTAGTATACCCTTATCTAAATACTTGCACTTCTCAGCAATAATACCTTTACTTTTTAGAATGTGCATTAACTCATCTCGTGATACTTTTAGTGTATTTACTCTAATTGTAAACGGAGCTTGTGCATTATTGGCAACCAAGACATCTTCAATTTTATCTTTCCCAAACTCGCTTATCCACCTAGAAACAATCCACTTTGGATAAGAATATTTTACACTTAAAAAATCAATATAGGAAAGTTTATTCATATCACAAATTATATTATCTTTATTTCTAATAATATTTCTCAAAACTGCATTTACAAACTTAGATGCTCTAACATTTACATTTCGTTTAATATGCTCTACACTTTCATTAACTACAATATTCTCATATGAATTTTCTAGAAAATATATTTGGTACACAGCAAGTCTCAGAGTAAAAAGAACTTCTGACTCCATTTTTTTAGTTTTTGTTTTGGACATTTTATTGATTACCCAATCAATAAACAATAAGTTTTCAACTACACCTAAAACTGATTTTCTATAAATAGATCCATACTTTCCATCTATATTTTTTATATCATTATTAATGACTAAATTTGAATAAGATTTATCTCTAAATATTTTTTTCAATGATTCAATAACAGCTACTCTATAATTATTATCCAAACCAATACCTCTATTTCATTATTTTTCATCCACAAAGCGAAAAGGTTGATTATCAAATCAACCTTTATCCTTGTTATTATAATACACTTAGTTTTATTATACAATAATTATTTATTTTGCTATAGATTGTAAATAAACTAGGCACACATTCAATGCGTTCCCTAAGATGTTCTCCTATTGTTGTAAATATATTTTATCTGGAAATTTATTACCTCTTAAATAATCACTTACTTTCATCTTATTTTTACCTGGCATTTGTACTTCCTTAAGGATTACAATACCATCTAATGTAGTAACAAATATTCCCTCATTATTAGCTTTCAATACAAAACCTGGATTATATCCTGTTTTTTCATTAGTGTACATTGATTTATATACCTTTACTTTGCTTTCTTCATACATAAAATATGCACTTGGCCAAGGTGAAAGCCCCCTGATTAAGTTATGAATGTTTTGTGCCTTATCATTCCAATTAATTTTTGTATTTTCTTTATCAAGCATTGGAGCATAATTTGATAGTGAATTATCTTGTTTTTCTCTTTGTATTTCACCACATTCTATACCTTTTAAAGTTTCAATTAACAATCTAGCTCCTTGAATCGAAAGTTTATCATGCAGTTCACCAACATTCATATTATCATCAATATCTATTTTAGATTTCAAAAGCATATCCCCTGTATCTAATCCAACATCCATAACCATGGTAGTCACACCTGTTGTTTTTTCACCGTTAATTATAGCCCAATTTAAAGGTGCTGCACCTCTATATTTGGGTAAAAGAGATGCGTGTACATTTATACAACCATACTTAGGTATACTTAGTATCTCTTTATTAAGAATTTGTCCATATGCCACAACCACAATAAAATCAGGTTCATATTCTTTTAGTCTTTTTATATTTTCATCAAGTTTTATTTTATTAGGTTGAAATATTTCAAGTCCGAGCTCTTCAGCCTTGATTTTCACATCTGATTTTTTTAACTTCTTACCCCTACCAGATGGCTTATCTGGTTGAGTTACAACAAGTTTTATATCATATCCATTTTCATTAAGCTCTTCTAATGTATGGACTGCAAATTCAGGTGTTCCCATAAAAATTACATTCATTGTACCACCTACTCTTTTTCAATTCTATCTATAAACAATACTCCATTTAAATGGTCTATCTCATGGCATATGCATCTAGCCAAAAGATCTTCGGCAACTAAAGTAACTTCATCTCCATTTTCATTAGTATATACAGCTGTTACATTTTTTGGTCTTATCACATTTCCCTTTACTTCAGGAACGCTTAAGCAACCCTCTTGATCAATTTGTCTTCCTGAAGATTTAATTATTCTTGGATTTATCATTTTATAAACATACTCATCACCAATATCAATAACTACAAGCCTCTTTAATATCCCTACTTGTGGCGCAGCAAGCCCAATTCCATCTTCTTCATACATAGTATCTACCATATCATCTAGCAAAGTTAAGATTTTATCATCTATCTTTGTAACCTCTCTGCTTTTCTTTCTAAGAATTTCATCTCCATTAATTCTAACAGTTCTTAAAGCCATATATTTGCCTCCTACTTATAATTACATAAAATTTATATTATTAAATTGTATCCGTATTTATATTAATGCTTATTTTTATATTTTCAATATCTTTTTCCATATATATTGTTCTAATAATTTTCTTTAGAGAACTTAATGCATGATTAGAGACCTTTATGAATAGATTTATCCTGTATTCATTATTAACCTTATATATTGCATGAGGTATGGGTTTATACAATAATAGGCTTCTTTCTTGAACCATTTCCTGAACTGAATCACTTAACTCATTATATTTTTGTAAAGCTGTTTCAATTACCTTTTCTTCATTTACAGAAATCATACATATATTTATTATATTAATAAATGGCGGAAATGCAAACTCTTTTCTTAATTTCATTTCTTCATTTATAAATAGATTATAATCATTATTTTTAGCTGAGTTAATAATATAATTCAGTGGCTCGTATGTCTGAATAAATACCCTTCCTCTTTTATCTCCTCTTCCAGCCCTTCCACTAACTTGAGTTAAAAGTTGAAATGTCTTTTCACTTGCGTTATAAAACGGAAGATTTAATATTGCATCAGCAGATAACACTCCCACTGTTGTAACTTCTGGAAAATCAAATCCTTTTGCTAGCATTTGTGTACCTATAAGTATATCTATTTTTCCACTTTTAAAATTGTTATATATTTTTTCATAGCTATCTTTATTTGACATTGAATCAACATCCATGCGTTCAGTTACAGCCTTAGGAAATAAGTGTTTTACAAGAATCTCTACGTGCTGTGTTCCTGCTCCAAATTGTTCAATTTTTTCACTGCCACATTCAGGACACTTTATTATCATTTTTTTTGTTCTACCGCAATAATGACATCGAAGTATATTTCCTTTAACATGATATGTCATAGTTACATCACATTTATCACATTTTATTGCATGACCACATTTTTTACATGATACAAACCCAGAATAACCTCTTTTATTTAGGAAAAGTATTACCTGTTCTTTTTTATCTAAAGATTTTTTTATATTTTGATACAACAATTCACTAATAATAGTATTGTTCCCTTTGTTTAGTTCGTCGCTCATATCTACAATATCAATTTTAGGCAAAATTGCATTTTTAACTCTATTTTTCATTTCAACAAGCTCAATTTGACCTTTCATAACCATATGATATGTGCTAAGCGAAGGGGTTGCTGTCCCGAGAACAACTTTAGCATTTAAAACAGAAGACATTTTAATTGCAACTTCAATTGCGTCATATTTAGGAGAAGTTGAAGATTTATAGCTGTCCTCGTGTTCTTCATCTATAATAATTGCCCCTATATCCCTTATTGGGGCAAAAAGTGCTGATCTTGCGCCTACAACAACATAAACCTCTTTATTATAAACTTTATTCCATTCAATATACTTTTCTTTTTTGCTTAACCTAGAATGAAATACTGCGATTTTATTTCCAAACCTTTTTTTAAATCTATCTATAGTTTGTGTTGTTAATGAAATTTCAGGCACAAGCATTATTGATTGCTTGTTTTTTTTTAGATAATGTTCAATTATATCCATATAAACTTCAGTCTTGCCACTACCTGTTACTCCATGTAATAAAAAAACTTTATTATCTTGATTAATTACTTTATCAACAGCATTTTGTTGTTCTTCGTTTAATGAAACTTTATGTTCTAACTTAAAATTACTACTGTCATCAATATCATATAGGACTGATTCACACAACAAAATTTCTTTTTTTATTAGATTATTTATTACTGAAGTAGAAATAGATAAATCACTAGCTAATTTTTTAATATTCACCTTACCAAATTCTTTTAAATAATTAATTATTTTTATTTGGTTTTGTGTCTTGTTTATATTATATTGTTCTAAGTTTTTATTCAAATCCTTAAGGCTAACAATTTTTTCATATGATTTTTTATTGTTTAATACCTCTTTATTTTCTAATTCAATAATTTTTTTTTCTTTTAAGTTTTCTAATAACAAGTACAAATCACTGCTTGAATAAATTTTTTTTAGTTTTCCAAGCTCAATTTTACCTTTTTTTAGTATTTCTAACAATTCACTTTCTTTCTTATTTAATCCTATTTCACAAAATCCTTTATCAATTACTTTAATAAAAATATTATGTTCATACTTAATCATAGATGGAACCATTAGTCTTATTACATCTGAAAACTTACATATGTATCTTTCTCTAATCCACAAACCGAGCCTTATCATTTCCTCTTTTAAAATCGGTTCATCATCAATTATTTCTATAATTGGTTTTATCCTATTTTTAGATATATCACAATTTGAACTAATAGAAATAACAATTGCATCAATTATATGTTTATTCTTTCCAAAGTTAACTTTTACCCTTTTACCTACTTGTAAGCTATTTTCAAATTTTTCATCAATACCATAGGTATAAATTTGATCTGTACTTTTAGAATTATTGTTTAATATAACTTTAGCATAACTTTTAATCATAGTTTCACACCCAATTTCTTATTGAAGACTTACCGATTAATTGATTAAACTAAATAATCAGTCAAGTTGACTGATTATTTTTCTTGCGTTTTATACTACTATACTATATATTCTAATTATCAGAATATACTTCTCTTTCTGCTTGTTCTAATATTCTTGCTTGATTATCAATATCTGCTTGTCTTTGCTGTTCAGTTTCATAAACAACCCCATATGACTTATCATAAAATTCCTCAATAGCCACACACACAGGTTTTAATGTAGGTGTTTTTATTAATATATCTTGTCCGTCTATAATTTGTCTAGCTCTTTTAGATATCAATGTTACCAGAGAATATCTACTATCAACCATATCTATTAACTCATCAATAGAAATTTTTTTCATAAATTATACCTCCTTGATTTTTTTTATTAAGGCTTGATTCCTTACTGATTTATTCTTTTCAGCTGATATTATTTCTTTTATTTTTTCAACTGCTGAATCGACTTCATCATTTAAAACTACATAATCATACTGAAAAGCATAGTTTAATTCATCATAAGCACATTTCAGTCTTCTATGAATTACCTCTTTTGAATCAGTTCCTCTACCTTCAATTCTATTTTTTAACTCTTCTAACGATGGGGGAAGTATGAAAATAAAAACCCCTTTTGGATAGTTCTCTTTTACCTTTAATGCACCTTGTATATCAATCTCCAATATTATATCTTTCCCATCTTCTAGCTGTTTTAGTACAGTTTTTTTAGGAGTACCATAATAATTTCCATATACTAATGCATATTCTAAAAAATCTTCATTATTAATTTTTTTTACAAACTCATCTTCATCAATAAAAAAGTAATTCTTACCTTCAACTTCTCCTATTCTAGGTTTCCTAGTAGTTGCCGAAACTGAAACATTTATATTTTCTATTTCATCTATAAGTCTTTTACAAATAGTGCCTTTTCCAGAACCTGATGGGCCTGAAATAACAACTAATAATCCACTGCTCATCCCTTCCCCCTCTTTATTTGACCATATGGTCAAACCTTTGAGCCATAGTATCTGGTTGAATTGCAGATAATATTACATATTCACAATCAGTAATTATAACTGCTCTAGTTTTTCTCCCATAAGTTGCATCTATAAGTTTGCCTTTTTCTCTAGTTTCTTGAATGACTCTTTTAATAGGTGCTGATTCTGGGCTAACAATTGCTATTATGCGATTTGAAAGAGCAATATTTCCAAATCCTATATTTATAGTATTACTTGACATTAAAGTTCTCCTACTCTATATTCTGAATTTGTTCTCTTATTTTTTCTAGTAAATTTTTAACTTCAATCACTATTTGAATTATATTAAGGTTTCCAATTTTAGAACCAATTGTATTAATTTCTCTATTTGCTTCTTGAATTATGAAATCCAATTTTCTACCAATTGAACCTCCTGATTTAAGTGCAATATCTAATTGTTCCATATGCGAATTGAATCTAACAATTTCTTCATTGATATCGCTTTTATCCGAATAAAAAACAATTTCATTGTAAAGTCTATTTTCATCTAATTCGTGTGAATTTCCTAAAAGTTCTTTAATTCTATTTTCTAATTTTTCTTTATACTCAGATACTATTGTCGCTGAATATGTACTAATATCTTGTATTAATAATAGAATTTTCTCCATGCTTGATCTAATATCTTTTTCAAGCAGTTCGCCCTCTTTACACCTCATTAGCAAAAGACTTTCAACTGCATTACTCACTGCAGACTCAACACATATTCTTAATTCTTCTTCATCTGCTTTATCTTCTCTAGCAACTAGTACATCTTGAAATTTTATTATTGTGTCAATTGAAGGCTCATCACACATGTTAAGTTCACTTTTTATTTCATCTATTGCATCTTTATATTGCCTTGCTAGGCATATATCTGGAACAATAACTGTATCAGATTCACTTATGTAATCAATATTAAGATATACATCTATTCTACCTCTTTGTATGCTTTTTTTCAATATTTTTCTTATATTATCCTCAAAAAAACGCAAATGTCTTGGAGTTTTAACATTTATGTCACAATATCTATTGTTTATTGTCTTAATTTCCGCCGTAATACTCCTCTTACCATCATTATGTTCACCTTTGCCATATCCGGTCATGCTTATTATTTTTGCCACTACTTCATCTCCAATATCTTATTCTTCTAAACCATTATAACATTAAATCACAATTAGTAAACAAAAAATTATCTTTTACATGACATAAATTGTTTTTTGTTGTACAATACTATGAGAACAATAGGTAATAACAAGGGAACAATAGGAGGTTTTACAATGGCACTTGATGGTATTTTTTTAAATAGTATAAAAGATGATTTAAATAATAAATTGATAGGTGGACGTATAGATAAAATTTATCAACCCGATAAAAATGAAATAATAATTTCAGTAAGAAATGGTGGTGAAAACTACAAACTTTTAATATCTTCCGTTAGTAGTTACCCAAGAATACAATTAACTAATATAATAAGAAAGAACCCTGAACAACCACCAATGTTCTGCATGCTTATGAGAAAGCATTTAACAGGGTCATATATAAGAGAAATAAAGCAAATTGACTTTGATAGAATTATTGAAATAACTTTTGAATGCAAAGACGAATTACAAACAACAGTACATAAATCTATAATTATAGAAATAATGGGTAAACACAGTAATATTATTTTTATTAATACTCATACAAAAATTATTATAGATTCAATTAAGAGAGTCGCAGAAAATGTAAGTAGTATAAGACAAATTTATCCTGGCTTAACTTATAATTTGCCTCCGCTACCCTCAAAAATTAATCCAATAAGCATATCAAAAGAAGAATTTTTAAACACTATTAAAATTATTAACGATGGAATGTATATATATGATTTCATTTTTAAAACATTCACTGGTATGAGTCCATTCATAAGTAGAGAAATTTGTTTTTTATCTAATTTGAATGAAGGTACATATATAGGTGAATTAAGTTCTAATGATATTGAAAAAATATGGAATTCGTTTAAAACCATAATTGACAAAATAAAAAATAGAGAATATTTCTTTAATATTTACTCTAATGAAAAATTACGAATTTATGACTTTTACTGTATAGATTTAGAATATCTCCATTCTTACAAAAGCAAAGTCTTTGATAATCCAAATGATATGCTTGACACATTCTATTATGAAATGGATAACAAAAATAAAATTAGTCAAAAAGTTTCAAACTTAATTAAAAGTATAAACACAAAGTTAGAAAGAGATAGAAAAAAGGTGGAAAAACAAAGAAATGAACTTTTAAGTGCTGAAGATAGGGAAAAATATAAAATATATGGTGAACTTATAATTGCAAACTTGAATACAGAACCAGTAAATAATAAACTTAAGGTATTAAATTACTATGATCCAGAACAAAAACAAATAACAATTCCTCTAGACCCAAAATTAAATTTAAAACAAAATAGTCAAAAGTTCTTTAAAAGATACAACAAACTTAAAACAGCAGAAGATGAGTTGCAAAAGCTTATATCTATAACTAATGAAGAAATAAAATATTTAGAAAACATCCTTTTTTCAATAGAGGAATGTAAAACTATAGATGATTTAGATGATATTTATGTTGAATTAATTAATGAAGGTTTTATGAAGAAGAAAGGAAAAGTTAAAAAAGGCAAAGAATATAAACCTGAAATATTAACTTACATTTCTTCTAATGGTCATGAAATTATGGTTGGTAAAAACAATCTTCAAAACGATTTGTTAACTTTTAAAATAGGAAAAAAGGATGACTATTGGTTCCATTCAAAAAAAATTCCAGGTTCACACGTATTAATAAAAACTAATGGTGATGAACTATCTGACGAAGAATATGTTGAAGCAGCACGTATAGCTGCATATTATAGCAAAGCTAAAAACTCAAGTAGTGTGGAAATTGATTATACAAAAAAATCAAATGTCAAAAAACCTACAAATGCAAAACCTGGCTTTGTCATTTATGAAACTAATTATTCCATGCTAGTTGAACCTGACATTTCTAACATCAAACTAAAAAAATAAAAATTCAAAGGGGTTATACTCCCTTTGAATTTTATTTTTCTTTAATAACAACTTGACTAATTCCATCTATTTCTTCAAACAATACACTTATTCTCTCATTTCTTGATGTTGGCACATTTTTACCAATAAAATCAGCTCGTATTGGTAACTCTCTGTGTCCCCTATCTATCAAAACTGCGAGTTCGACATTTTTAGGTCTTCCTTGATCAACTATGGCATCAAGAGCTGCTCTTACTGTCCTTCCAGTATATAATACATCATCTACTAATACTACTGATTTATCTTTTATATTATAATCAAAACTCTTAACAGATAACGGGGCTTCTACGTCCTTATCGTCATAATCATCTCTATAGTATGTTACATCTAATGGAAATACTGGTACAACAGAACCTTCTATTTCTTCAATCATTTTAGCAAGCTTTAGTGATAACGGCCAGCCCCTAGTCTTTATTCCCACAAGCACTATATTATCCACACCCTTATTTTTCTCAATTATTTCATGCGCTATTCTAATTACTGCCCTTGCTATTGCTTTGTCGTCCATTATCAAAGCTTTAGTAATCATTTAAAATCCATCCTTCCATTTGACTATTTTATAGTTGTCCCCCCATTGTTCTGTAACCATTCAGCTATTGTTCACCTATTATCCTCAGTACCTTTGTAAAATAACTTGGCAACTCACTATCAAACTCCATATAATCCTTGGTTGTAGGGTGAATGAAACCTAGCGTTTTTGAATGCAATAGTTGTCCAGATAAACCAAATTTATTAGTTTTACTTCCATAAACATCATCCCCAACTACTGGATGTCCAATATATTTCATATGTACTCTAATTTGATGAGTTCTACCAGTTTCAAGTTTTAACTTTAATAAAGTATATTTATCATATTTTTTTACTACCCAAAAGTTTGTTACAGCTTCTTTACTGTTTTTACTTGTCACTGCCCTTTTTTTTCTATCTTTCTCACTTCTTCCAAGGGGTGCATTTATTATTCCATTATCTTCTTTTACTTTTCCTTCTACCAATGCATAATAAATTCTATAAATAGAATGATTTTTTAAACATTCAGCTAAATAATTATGTGATTTATCATTTTTGGCTACAAGCATCAACCCAGACGTATTTTTATCAAGCCTATGTACTATGCCTGGTCTTAAAATTCCATTTATAGACGATAAGTTTTCTAAATGATGCATAAGTCCATTTACAAGTGTTCCCGAAGAATGTCCAGGAGCTGGATGTACGACAATACCTTGAGATTTATTAATAATTGCAACGTCATCATCCTCGTATACAATTTTTATATCAATATTCTCTGCAACTACATCTAAAATTTGTGGCTCTGGCTTAATAACTACTATTTCATCATTTTTCTTAAGCCTATAATTTGATTTTATCACCTTACTATTAACCTTAACATTTCCTTCTGAAATTAGCTTTTGCACTGAATTTCTCGATATATCATCTAAGTGATTTGAAATATATGAATCAATTCTATCATTTTCAGAATCAGAAATTAAAACTATTTTATTCATTAATGTTTTCACTCTTTTCAAACTTATTAAATAACATGAGGATTATTAGAAGTATCGTTCCACAAACGACAAAACTATCTGCAACGTTAAATACAGGAAAATCATAAAAATTGCCAAATCTAACATCAATAAAATCAACTACAAATCCCCTCGTAATTCTATCAATAAAATTACCAATAGCACCACCAGCAATTAAAACAATTGAAAATTTCGAAATATTTGTTATATTTTTATATTTAAAAAACATATATGCTAAAAAAATTATCATAATAAAAGTAATTATTACGAAAAACCAAATTTGATTTTGTAGTATACCAAAGGCGGCACCCCTATTTTCAACATATGAAAACCTAAGAAAATCTTTTATTATTTTTATGGAACTACCATTTTTTAGCACTGATAATGCCCACATTTTAGTCAATTGATCCAATATTATAGAAAATATAAAAACTGCTCCAAAAAAAATATTCATACTTAATTCCTCTCTATTATAGTAATATATAACGAATTGCTTTTATATTGTTACTATATGTAATGTTTTATTTCCACTTTGTATTTTCCGCTCTTTGTTTGCCCCATAATTTTTGATATTTTAAATCTTCCATATTTGCTAATAGAGACCATATCCCCTTCTTCAATTAAATAGGATATTTTATCTATAACCTGCCAATTTATTTTTACATTTTTTGATTTTATAATGTCTGATGCAATGTCTCTAGATTTATTTGTTATATGTTTTATTATATTATCAAGTCGCATAGATGAGCAATTAATATATGTCAAATTATGCTCTTGTTCTTTATAATGAACATCTTGAATATTAATTTTTTCTAGTTCTATTTTATTTTTCCCTATTGATTCTAAATTATAAGCTATATAATCTGCAATATCACTGTGTATAATTATATCTGCATAATCATCATACACATATATATCTCCTGTCTTATTTCTATCTATGCCCAACGACATAATAGAACCTAGATAATCCTTATGAAAAAGTGTTTTGAATTTAGATTTATTTCTAATTCTAAGGGATGAAATAAATTCATTAGTATCAATTTGTTCAAAAAATTCAGGAAATAAAATTAAAACTTTCCTCTCACAATAAGAATATGAAGGGAAAATTTTAAATTTAACATCTAAATTATTAATTATGGGTAAGCATAATTCTGCCACAAATGGATTTACAAACTCAGTTGTGGCAGGTGTATAGTTTTTGTTTACATATAAAGCTTTATCTGTAATCTTTTTTACTATATTTTTTGTTTCTTCGTCTCGTATAAAGTCATAATATTTCTCTAAATTTTTCATTAATCAATGCCCTACTATAGAGAAGATATAAGTACTTGAACAAATCTTAATATCATATAAGCTAATATTGGAGAAAAATCAACCATCCCCATATTAAGACCAACCTTATCTAATATAGCTCTACATGGAGCCAATATAGGTTCAGTTAACTGATAGATAACATCTGTTATTTTAGAGTACCTTAAATTTGGAAAAAAAGATAACAACACTCTAATTAATATCAAGGAATTTACAACCCTGATAAAAATAGATATTGCATATTTTATTACATACATAAATTCACCTATTAATCTTCACTAATTTTACTTATTGTAAAAATAATTCCTTTCAAATCTTTCACCAAGACGTCCATCTATTTGAACGTTGTTTGGTGCTATAACAAATATACCATTTGATACTTTCTGAATACTAGCTTCTAGAGAATACACAGAACCTTTAATAAACTCAAAAATTTGTTTTTGAATTTCAAGTTCAAGACCTTCAATGTTTAATACGACAACTTTTCTGCTTTTCAGTTCATCAACAGCTTTTGTACAATCTTCATATTTTTCAGGTTCACATATTGCAACCTTCATATCTGCATTAGAATGAACCTTAATGACATTGTTTTTCTTAGAGTAGGTTTCCACTCTATCTGAAGTTCTTACATCATTTCTATTATCTGAAGTTGAATCATCATCGTAATCATCTTCATCGTCATAGTCTGTTATACCTATAAAATCTTTTACCTTTTCCATCATACCCATATCAAATTTCCTCCTAATAATTTCTAGAACCAAATATAGCAGTACCTATCCTAACCATATTCGAACCTTCTTCTATAGCTATTTCAAAATCGTTTGTCATTCCCATTGACAAATATTTCATGTCCGTATTTTTTAATTGCATTTTCGAAATATTATCATATATTTCTTTCATTTTTTTAAAAACCCACCTAACCTCCTCTGGATTTTCTGCATAAGGTGCAACTGTCATCAAGCCCATAACCATTATATTTTCATATTGGTTAATTTCTTTTATAAAATCATATACATTTTCTGCATTTATACCAAATTTACTATCTTCTTCCCCTATATTAAGCTCTATTAGAACTTTTGACATAATTTCATGTTGCTTAGCTCTTTTATTTACTTCATTTGCAAGATCTATATTTTCAATAGAATGGATTAACTCTGCTTTGTCTATTATGTACTTTACTTTATTTTTTTGCAAATGTCCAATCATATGCCATTTAATATTCATATCACTCAATTGTTCATATTTGTTAACAAATTCTTGAACTCTATTTTCACCAAGATTTGAAAGTCCACCTACAATCGCTTGTTTTGCTTTTTCTGCATCTACAGTTTTAGAAACAGCTATAACTGTTATATCTTCAATACTTCTTCCTGAATTTTTTGCTGCTTTTTCTACTCTATTTAATATAATGTCTATGTTTTCTTTTATATCCATGAATATACCTCTTATTCAATAATCTGACCCTCATATACTTTATCTGGTTCAAGAATAATTTTATCAAAAATTTTAATAGTTTCATAGGAATTTTCTAAAATATTAATAACTCTACGCCTATCTTCACTTACATAATTTCCTATATATATAATAGATAAATCTTTATCCTGTCCTAATATTTCCACAGGAAAAAACTTAACAATGTTGCTAGCGTCTTTGATATAAACACCTTTTAACCCATCTTTTTCAATCAATGCTTTTGAATTTACTGTTATACCTTCATGTACATCTGTTATAAGTTCCAAATCGACATATCTTTTATCATATACTTTATAAAAATAATCATCAAAATATATAATTAAAACGGATTCTTCACTTCCATAATTTATTTTTTTAATATAACCCCATGCTTCATTTGCTAATCCATCATATTTAATTCTAGTTTTTATATATTTATTGACTTCAAAACTTTTAGCATATTCATTATTTACAGTGGCTACAATATAGTAATTAAAATTACGAATTATTTTGTAAATCTTTTCACCAGAAGTTACCTCTTTTGACATACTACTGTCCAATTCAATAAAATCCTTTAGTATAGTATTACTTGGAGTTAAATCCATAACATTTTCATATTTATAAAACTCTTCAAGTCCATCAGTTTTATATGTAACTATTCCAGAATTTTGAGAATAACAATGAATGTTATTTGTTGCTAAACTCTTTTCTAAGTTATATTTCATAGAATTGAGCTCTTGTATATCATAACTAGAATATTTGTTATCAGATAAACTAATAGAATTAATGTTAACTTGCTTTATTTCATCATACATTTCTTCTAAATTTCCATTAAATATACTAGCTTGTATATTATCTTGAAATTTAAGGGTTTCTTCATTTGTTAATGAAATCTTTTCATTTTTATTTTGTTCTGTTGCTAATTTTTCATTATTACTTTTATAATCTATTGCTAATTGAATTTCTTCTATTTGATTTTTTATTTGTGATGAATTAGAATTAGTATGTACATCTGCTATTAACGTCCCTTTGTTAACCTTTTCGCCATCTTTATGATAATATGTTATATCACCGCTTGCACTAGAACTATAAACTTCCTCATCTTTTATAACAATCCCTTTAGCCTTTATTATATCTTCCAAACTACCTTTTTCTGCAACAATCGTATCTACAGAACCATTATAATTTTGAAATATATATATTACTATGCACACTATGACAAAAGAAAAGAAAAAATTCTTTAACCCAAAGTTTTTCTTCCACATCTATTCCTTTGCCTCCAATATATATTAATTAATAAACATTATAGCACAAATTCCATTTATTTTGCAAGTTATATATGCTGCTTTTTTATTATTATTTCAATTATTTTATAAAAAAATATCCTACATTTCTACAAGAAGTGCAATTATAATACAAAATTAAGTTTTTTTACTATTTATTACAACTATATTTACAAACTATTTATTAGCAAAACTAAAAGAGGGGCCTAGCCCCCCCTTAGTTTTATAATTATATTATTAAGAAAATGATGCTTCCTGTTCCATCGTTTACTATTTTTTCTATTGTTTTCTTAAGTTTCTTTCTTGCATTCTCAGGCATCCCAGTTAATTTTACTTGAAGTTGCTCTTCAACAAGATTATATAATGTTTTTCCAAATATTTCTGCATCCCAAATACATTGTGGATTATCCCTACTCTGCTCAATTAAATGATTTATTAAATCTTCACTTTGTGCCTTGCTACCAATTACCGGAGATACCTCAGTATTTAAGCTGGCATTAAATATATGAAGCGATGGTGCCTGAGCTTTAATTTTAATTCCATATCTACTTCCATCTTTAAATACTTCAGGTTTATCAATTGTCATATCTGAAATTCCAGGAGTTACATAACCATAACCTTTTGTTCTTGCATCATTAATTGCTGTTTCAACACGATTATATTCATCTCTTGACTTAGAAAGATCACCTATTAATTTCAGTATCTGATGTTCTCCTGTAATTTCTTCACCACAAAGCTCACTGATTACTTTATAATAGAAAGCATTATCAATATCAATTCTCATATTTATTTTGCCAGTTCCAAGTTCAATATCCTTAACATAGTAATCTTCTACATAATCATTTTCCTCAGAGAAAATTTTTGTAGCATCAAAATCACTTAATTTATAACATTTATTAAAATCTTGTTTTAAAGTCTGTATTAAATCATGTTTTAATTTATGATCATATGTAAGTCCATCAAACCATTTAGGCAAATCAACGTTTATTTCTTTAATTGGAAACTCGTAAAGAACATCTTCAAGCACTTCTTCAATATTGTCTGTTTTCAAATTCAAGCAATCAACAATTCTTATAGGTGCATCATATTTTTCCTTTAGCTGTTTTGAAAGCTCAATTGTATTTTCATTCTCAGGGTGAGTAGTATTTAAAATAATTACAAACGGCTTATTAATTTCTTTTAATTCCCTTACAACTCTCTCTTCAGCCATTATATAGTTATCCCTGTTAATGTCTGTAATACTTCCATCTGTAGTAACTAACACCCCTATTGTCGAATGATCTTTTATAACTTTTTTTGTTCCTATTTCAGCAGCTTCTGCAAATGGTATAGGATCTTCATTCCAAGGCGTGCTTACAAGTCTTGGAATTTCTCCTTCCATATTTCCTATTGCCCCTGGAATCATATAGCCGACACAGTCAATAAGTCTTAATTTAGCACTTACATTATCTTTAAATGTCACTTTTACAGCATTTCCCGGAACAAATTTAGGTTCTGTTGTTGTAACTGTTTTGCCTGTACCGCTTTGAGGCATCTCATCCTTTGCCCTTTCTTTAGTATATTCATCATCTATATTTGGAAGCATGACATTTTCAGAAAACTTTCTTATGAATGTTGATTTTCCTGTTCTAACAGGACCTACTATGCCCAAATATATTTCACCCTTAGTTCTTTTTGCTATATCTTCATATATATCTAAATTAGTAATAATAATCCCCCCTCTAATTAATATACGCTTTTATATACAATAATTTATATGCCCGTTCATCAGTCTTTATTCCAAAAAACAATTAAAAAATAAAAAAAGCCTTAAATATAAATATATATTTAAGACTATACATCTCTAGACTTTAAAAACTTGTCTATAACTTTTCATCCTTTTTTTCTCTTAACATCAATTTATTTACAGTTTCTTTTACATCTGCATTATTTTCAAGTATATCATACATAGCATCAACTATAGGCATGTCAATATTAAGTTTTTTTGCAAGATCATATGCTGCATATGTAGTTGAAATACCTTCTACGACCATTCCAACTTTATTAACCGCTTCATCCTTGGTATATCCTTGACCAATAAAATATCCTGCACTCCTATTTCTTGAGTGTAAACTAGTACAAGTAACTATTAAATCTCCTATGCCTGAAAGTCCTGAAAACGTATGAATATCAGCTCCTAACGCAACACCCAACCTTGCTATTTCTACTATTCCTCTATTCATAAGTGCAGCTTTTGCATTGTCACCATACCCTACACCATCTGAAATACCTGCACCAAGTGCAATAATATTTTTCAAGGCTCCTCCAAGTTCAGCACCGATTACATCATCATTTGTATATACTCTAAAAAATGTTGACATAAATAAATCTTGAATCAATTCACCAGCATCCTTGTCTTCACAAGCTACTGTAATAGCTGTTGGCATTGACAATCCAACCTCTTCAGCGTGGGAAGGACCTGTTAATACTGCAAACTTACAATTTGTAGTTTCTTGAGAGACAATTTCAGATACTCTGTTTAAAGTTCCAATCTCAATACCCTTAGAAGCATTAACAACTATTTTGTTTGCTTTATATTCATCCTTTATTTGTTTCAATGTATTCCTAACAACTTGAGTAGGGGTGACAATTAAAATAACACCTGCATTTTTTACTGCTTCATTTATATCTGTAGTAAAAACTATGTCTTTCGGTATTTTTACATTAGGCAAATACTTCCTATTAATTCTGTCGTCCCTTAATTCTTTACAATGTTCCTTATTTCTAATCCATACTGTAACAATATTTCCATTTTCAGAAAGCAACTTAGCTAGAGCAGTTCCCCAACTACCACCACCAAGAATTGCAACATTTGTTTTCATAAAAAACCCCTCCTCAACTAGCATGCCCTTTTTATAATTTATTTTCTTTTCCAGCTAATAACCTTTTTATATTCTCTCTATGTCTATATATAGACATAGAAACTACGAACAAACAAAAAACGAAAAGTTGTAAGTTAAATGGTCTAATAAAAATTATAATTACTATAGGTGCTAAAGACATCCCAATTATTGAGCCAAGGGAAACCATTCTAGTTGCAAAGGCAATGGTTAAGCCTATTGAAAAACATAATAGAGATACAAATAAATTTATTGTTAACATTACTCCAACAGTAGTTGCAACTCCTTTGCCTCCTTTAAAGTTTAAAAAAACAGGCCAATTGTGACCAATAATAACAAATGCCCCTGCTATATATCCACCCATTTCACCACTAATTGCTTTCCCAATTAAAACAGCAACAACACCTTTTAGAACATCTCCAACAAATACCAATACTCCAATTTTAGCTCCAAAAGCTCTAATTGCATTTGTAGTTCCTGAATTTCCACTGCCATAATCTCTAACATCTTTTTTCATAATGAATTTACCAAGTATATATGCAAAAGATAAATCGCCCAGCAAATAAGATAAAACTATAACAATAATGTAATTCATACAAGTCTCCTCTCACTAATAAAATCGTCCATGTTCACCTGCTTAAGAAATTTCTTATTTCTCACTTCTATTTCTGAACTCCATTACTATAGGAGTGCCTTTATATTCAAACGATTCACGTATTTTATTTTCTAAATATCTTTGATATGAAAAGTGTACAATAGTGTTATCATTTACAAATATAACAAATTTAGGCGGATTAACAGATACTTGAGTTCCATAAAATATTTTTAATTTCTTACCCTTAACTGTTCGCGGCTGATTCATTAATACTGCTTCAATTAAAATATCGTTCAGTACACCGGTAGAAACTCTTAAATTTCTAAAAGAATATACCTCATCTACCGTCTCAAGAACCTTATTAACTCTTTGCCCAGTAAGTGCAGAAGTAGTTAAAATAGGTGCATATGACATGTATGCAAATTGAGTTCTAATATCATCATTAAATTTCTTAAAAGTCTTATCATCTTTTTCAATTAAATCCCATTTATTTACAACTATAACCATACCTTTGAAATTATCATGAGCATATCCTGCTATTCTAATATCTTGATCAGTAATTCCTTTATCAGCATCTATTACCAACACACAAACATCTGCCCTTTCAACAGCAGTAAACGCCCTAAGAACACTATATTTTTCAACAGTTTCGCTAACTCTGCTCTTCCTTCTAATACCTGCTGTATCTATAATCGTATATTTTTGATTGTTTCTTTCAAATTCTGTATCTATAGCATCTCTAGTTGTTCCTGGAACATCACTAACTATAACTCTATCTTGGCCTATAATTTTATTAATTATAGATGATTTCCCAGCATTAGGTTTACCTATTACTGCTATTTTAATTCTATCTTCTTCTTCCTTAGTATCAGAATCATCATCAAATTTTGATATAACAATATCTAGAAGATCGCCTAATCCTAGAGCTTCCGTCGAAGAAATTGCAATAGGTTCTCCAAGTCCTAAATTATAAAACTCATAAATATTATTGTTATTTACATGCTTATCTATTTTATTGCAAACTAAAATTATATCTTTTTTTGATTTACGAAGCATTTGTGCAACTTCAGAATCTGCAGAAGTTACGCCTTCTTTTCCATCAACCATAAAAAGTACAATATCAGCCAATTCAATAGCTACTTCTGCTTGTATCCTCATTTGAGATAATATACTATCAGTAGTATTAGTTTCAATACCACCAGTATCTATCAAAGTAAAATGTTTATCTAACCATTCTCCTTCAGCGTAAATTCTATCTCTTGTTACTCCTGGCGTATCTTCCGTAATGGATATTCTTTTACCAGAAAGTCTATTAAAAAGTGTAGATTTTCCAACATTTGGTCTACCTACTATTGTTACAACTGGTCTTGCCATTATTTCTTCCTCCGTTATTTAATTGCATAATAAAGTTGACTAATTCTTCACCGTCAACCTTCAACACATTTACTTTCGCTTTCAATTCTCTCTCTATATCTTCAACAGTTAAATCATCAAGAAAAACTCCATTTTCATCATTTAACATACAATCAGGAATTAATATTTGCCTGTAATTTTTAGACCTTAAATGTTTTATGATATCTTTTCCAGTAACTAATCCTGCTACAGTTATTTTTTCTCCAAAAAAACTATTTACAATTTTTTCCACATTTAATTTAATATTTACTTTTTTCATAATTTTCCGAGATATCGAATTTAACAAGTCATAGGCTGCAACACCAGTTACAATAGCTATTTCTTTTTCTTTATTTTCTTTTTCCTCAACAAATTTTGATTTTTTTAAATAATTATCTATTTCATATTCAAATAGCCTACATAACCCTATTCCATTTTCAAGTTGGTCAAAATTTTCATATTCCTTATATTGCGGAAACTCTTTTCCACTTAATATATAGAATTCATCTGCTATAAAAACAAATTTTGTTTTTAATCTATTGTACATTTCATCTTGAAGTATAGTAACTTGTTCTACTAAATTAGTTGCACTCTCCTTATCAAATGGCTTTATTTCAAATAGTTTATCTCTATAGTTCGTTAATCCCACAGGAACTACTGCTACACTTCTTAAATTAGGATGAAGCTTTGATAAGTCTCTAATAGTTTTATCTAATACCTTACCATCATTTACATCTTTAACTAAAACCACTTGACAATCTACAGTTATTCCTGCATCTGTAAGTCTAGACAGATATTTTATTATATCTACATCTTTGTCATTGCCCATCATGAATTTTCTTAAGTCACTATCAGTAGTATGTACAGATACTTTAATTGGACTAATTCTATATCTAATTATTCTTCTGATTTCATCTTCAGACAAATTTGTAAGTGTTATAAAATTTCCATATAGAAAAGATAACCTTGTGTCGTCATCTTTTAAATAAAGAGTTTTTCTCATTCCTCTGGGCATTTGATCGATAAAACAAAATATACAATTATTTGAACAAACTTTAATGTTGTCCATAAGTGGATTTTCAAAAATAATTCCTAAATCTTCATCATAATCTTTCTCTATGTCAAACTCCCAAAGTTCACCGTCTTTTTTCATGATTTTCAAAAGAACTGTATCATCAGAAATTTGAAATTTGTAATCTATATAGTCAACAATTTCGCAATTATTTACACTTATTAATTCATCTCCTGGCTCTAGCTCTAATTCTTCAGCTATACTATTCTTTAATACCTTTACAATGTTATTTTTCATATTTGTTGTTCACAACCTTTTTATATTTAAGCAAATTATTATGCCACATTATAACATATAGTACAATTATACTGCAATGTTATTATTAGCAAATTTATATTCTTTCCGCTCTCTCATTGTCATCAACTTTACTAGATGATTTATACTTTCCTCTAAGTGCAGTAAAAATTTTTTTCCCACTTACATCTTTAACTCCATTTTTCTGCAAATTGTAATCAACTATCTCACTTATCTTGCTCCTTTTATTTTGAAGTACAGCACTTACATCCCATGGAGTTTCTAAAATAGTTTTTCTATCATATTCAAATTTTTCAATACTTTTATACTTAGTCTCATCATACTTTAGTTCTTCAATATCATTTATCAGCACAGACACTTCCTTTTCATCAAGAACTATTTGAACTAATGTTTTTTGTTTATCTGACCCATTTATTTCTTTCATTCATTTGTCTCCTCTTAATTAATTTTTTTTAATCTATTTATACATTATAATACCACATGGTAACAATTTTAATCAAAAATCTTCCAACAAAAAAAGCCTCGTATCAAGGCTTTTTCCAAATTATTTATTATTCCTGTACTGGAGCTTCAACAGGACATACGCTAGCGCATGCTCCACAATCTATACAAGCAGCAGCATCTATTTCGTATTTATCATCTCCAGCAGTAATAGCTCCAACTGGGCATTCTGGTTCACATGCTCCACAACTAATACATGCATCAGTAATTTTATAAGACATTTAAATTTCACCTCCCCATTATTTTTATCAGTTATTATTTTAACATTAATCTATAATATTTAAAAGCCTTTTTTTAAAATATATTGAAATTTTTTAATTATTTCTACATTTTACTAATCCTCTAGCTCCATTAACTCTTTCATATCAACTTCTTCTACTCTTTTTACCTTAACAACACCTTCTTCTAAAACCTTTAAATCAGATCCATTAAGTTCTTCTATTTCACCAGTTCCATCTTCTTTATGAAGCTTTACTTTAGCCGTTTTAAACAAAGGATTAATATCTATAACTATACCTCTCTTGTTAGTTCCAACAACAACAACTTTATCCCCTACATCTGGCAGACATTTAATATTCTCCTCATATACATGATGTTCATAATTTAGACAGCACATGAGCCTTGAACATATACCTGATATTTTAGCAGGGTTTAAAGATAATTTTTGCTCTTTAGCCATTTTAATAGAAACTGGATAGAATTCTCCTAAAAATGATGAACAGCACATTGGCCTTCCACATGGTCCTAAACCACCTATCATTTTAGCCTCATCTCTTACTCCTATTTGCCTAAGCTCTATTCTAGTTCTAAATATTGATGCCAAATCTTTTACAAGTTCTCTAAAGTCAATTCTACCATCAGCTGTAAAATAAAATATTACTTTATTATTATCAAATGTATATTCAATATCTACAAGCTTCATTTCTAGATTATGTTCTTCGATTTTTTTAGAACATATATCAAAAGCCTGTTGTTCTTTTTCTTTGTTTTCTTGGTTGCACTTTATATCTTCTGCTGTTGCTAATCTCAAAACTTTTTTAAGAGGTTGTATTATATCTTCTTCTTTAACTAACTTAGGACCTACTACAACTTGCCCATATTCAATACCTCTTATAGTTTCAACTATAACAAAATCACCATCTTTTATCCACTTTTTATCAGGATCAAAATAGTATATTTTCCCCGCCTTTTTAAATCTTACGCCAACTACCTTTATCATATTTTAAAGACCTCCTGAATCTTAAGCAACATTCTGTCTATAGTAAGCTTATAATTTACATTGTTTTTTATATTATCACTTATACGTTGTAAATTTTCAATTAAATCATCTACAACATCGTTTTTCATATATTTAGCATGCTCTCTTGCTAGTTCTAAATAGTCTTTATTTATTAAGAGACTTTCCATTTTGTTCTTAACAAAAGCTACGTCTCTGATCCACAACATAATAATTTCAATAATTCCATCTATATTATCTTTTTGTTCTTCAAAGTAATTTTCAAAATCAAATATAATTCCTGAATCAGTTTTAATTATATTATCAAAAAGTTCGATCACAAATTTACGTTTTTCTAATATATCATCATTTTTTGTTATTATATTTATTGCTTTAATTAGTATACCTTTAGAGTAATACGCTACAATTTCTGCCGTTAAAGTATCAACATTGTAATTATTAATTAGGTAACTTATTATTTCATTTTTATTTATGTCTTTAAATTTTATAACTTGACATCTAGATACGATTGTAGGAATCAGCAAATTAACATTATTTGTTAAAAGGATTATAACAGAATCCTTAGGCGGTTCCTCCAAAGTTTTTAGAAATGTATTAGCGGCTTGAGTCGTCATTTCATGACTATCTTTTATAATATATACTTTTCTACTTGCTTCATAAGGTTTTTTATTTATTGACTCAATTAATCTATCTATATCTTCTTTTTTAATTGTTTTTTCATCAAAATTAACTACATGTAAATCTGGATGGTTCATTGAATTAAACTTTATACAATCCCCACAAATATTGCATGGTTCTTTATTAATTTTAAAGTTATTGCAAAATAAGGATTGAGCAAATACTAAAGACAGTTCGTATTTACCCATACCCTTAGGTCCTTCAAATATATAGCAATGAGATACATTGTCATTATTAATTGTATTTATTAATGATTTCTTAGTATCATTTTGACCAGCTATATCGCTATAATACATGAAAACCTCCAATAAATCTATATTTTTTCAAATCTATCAACAGAATTAACAAAAACTACAGCACCACCTACAGTTACCTCAATGGTTTGTGGCAAATATCCACCTACAGTGCTAAATGAACTTGGAGGGATTGCTGCTGTAACCTTTTTTTTAGTTTTACAAATTTTCCTTATAATTTCTATTTCTTCTTCTACTCTATCATCATCAACTCCTGACAATATAGTTGTATTACCAGAACTTAAAAAACCACCAGTTGAAGAAAGCTTTGTACAAGAAAAACCTTTTTCTCTAAGAGATGAGATTAATTTATTTGCATCATCATTTTGTACTATTGCAGTAATCATTTTCATTTCAATTTCCTCCTTATATATTATTTATAATTTTTTTGACATCTTCAAAAATTTCTTCTACTGACCTCTGTGCATTAATAGTTATGATATTAGAGTAATTATTTGTAATTTTTTTATACCCTTCGTAAACAGATTGATGAAATGAAATTTTTTCGTTTTCAATTCTATCTCCGCCATCTATATTTAGTTTTCTTTCTAATGCCTTTTTAGGGTCTATGTCAAAAAATAAAACCATATCAGGCTCTAGTCCCGAAGTGCCAAAATCATTAATTTTTTTTATTTCTTCTATTCCTAGATTTCTACCTATGCCTTGATAAACAAGGCTTGAATAAACATATCTTTCACTAATTACTATTTTACCTGATTTAAGCCATGGAATTATTTTTTGAGAGACGAGCTGAGCTCTAGCCGCAGCATAGAGCAAAGCTTCAGTCTTATAATCCATCTCTGTATTATTCTTGTCCAATATAAGCTCTCTAATTTTTTCACTTATATTAGTACCGCCAGGTTCTCTAGTAAATTCAATTTGTCTCCCTTTTGCACTAAAGTATTCGCCAATCTTATTAGCCATTGTACTTTTTCCAGCACCATCGGGACCTTCAATTACTATGAATAAACCTTTCATTTTATATCACAACTCTCAATTGATTGTTTTTATCAACACCATTTACATTTATACCATTTTCAAGCATCGTTTTAACATATTCAATAGTTTTTTCAACTATTATTTCACCTGGACAAACTAATGGAATACCTGGTGGATATGGTATAATAAATTCAGCTGCTGTTTTTCCAATACTTTCATCTAAATCAACAAGTTTATTTTGAGAATAGAAGGCTTTACGCATTTTCATTGCATGAACTTGATTAGGAAATGGCTCTATTTGAACTAATTCTCTTTTATCTTTATTTTTACTTTCTTCCAAATAAATTTCTTTTACAGCATCAAACAATCTCTCTATATCTTCAGGTTCATCTGTTGCTGTTACATAACCTACAGTATACATCAAATCTGCAAATTCCATTTGTATATTATATTTGTATCTAAGGATATCTTGAAGTTCTGTTCCTTGTATACCAATATCCGACATACTTATAACTGCTCTAGTTGGATCGAAATCATAACAACCTTCACTTATAAGGAAGTCATCTTCCAAAACATTTATACCCATATTCCTAAGTTCTAAAGTTTTTCTCTTAAATACATCTATATTTCTATCTAATCTTTCCTCACCATATTTATTCATCCAATGTACAGAATTTTCAATTGAAGCCATCAGTACATATGATGGTGATGTTGTCTGAAGCATTCTAAGCATTGTTTCAATATTATTTACATCAACTCTATCTGAGCATATATGCAAAATTGAACCCTGTGTCATACAAGGAAGTGTTTTATGAGAACTTTGAGCTACTATATCAGCACCCGAAACTTCTGCTGCCGGAGGCAATTTTTTACTAAAGTTTAAAATGACAGCCATGAGCTTCATCTATCATTAAAATTTTACCATATTTATGAACTATTTCTGCAGCTTTTTCTACATCAAAACAAATACCATAAAACGTTGGATACGTTAAAACTACCATTTTTATTTCAGGTTCATCTATTAACATTTGTTCTAATTTTTCTAAACTTATACTGAAGTTCAAACCGTGTTTTTTGTTAAATTCAGGATACAAATAATCAAGTTTTAAATCTCCTAATATACAAGCATTATAAACTGATTTATGACAATCTCTTTGAACGAGAATTTTGTCACCAGGATTAGTGCATCCGGTTATTGCTGAAATAATTCCACACGATGTTCCATTTACAACCATATATGATTTTTTTGCACCGTATGATTTTGCAATGAATTCCATTGCATCTTTTATAAAACCAGTTGGGTAATGCAAATTATCTGTTCCTATGGTTTCTGTAATGTCATAAAAACCAAGATTATTGCCTATTTCTTCTAAAATTCCACTTTTACCTTTGTGACCAGGCATGTGGAAATTAGTATCTACTTCACTTCGATACTGCTTAATACCCGAAATAATATTCATTTTATCCATTGTTTTTTATCTCCCGTTAAATATTCTTTTAAAACTATTTGCAACTTGTTCCAAAATAATTTTATACATGGCCTTTATTATATAATTAAAAATAACAACTTAACCAGTATATTGGGATTAGTATTCATCTCCTTATTATTTTATATTCATCACCATCTAATTTATATCATTAGCGGTAAATGTTAGTGTAATTAAATCTTTCCTTGTCTAACTCTCTTTTGTTTCTTTTTTTTGATATGCTTTTTGTTGTATGTAATGTTTCCACTATTAAAACAACCATTATAGAAATAACCATCAAAACAATTGAAAATAAAACAATAATTTCTATCCACAATTTTATCACCTTCGGTTATAATTTTATTTATGCTTATTTTTATAAGTGTATACATTATATAACAGCATACCTATATTGTCCAATAAAAATTAATTATCATTAAAACAAAGTGTCCTTAAAGCAATTTCAACAGTAAAAATATATTATTTATAGTAGCAATTTAATTGCTAAAATTGCTATGAATCCTGGCACACCCAAAAGTCCAACAATTAAAGCGGTTATCTCATTTACTCCAATATTAACACCTGTTAGTTGACCAAAAAAATTAAATAATATAATCAGCAGTCCACCTATTAACGCATTAAGTACAAATTTTCCAACAATTTTAAATGGAATCACCAAAATCCAAGATAACATGAAAATTAACATTATTCCAGCTGAATAAGCTAATACTATACCTATATCTGCTCCAAACACAAGACAACCTCCTCCAAAAAATAATATCTTACTTTATTTTATGAAGTTGTCCCTAATTTTATGTCATACTTACCATTTATTATATGTTAATTTCAAATGTTTCAATAATATCATTCATTATAATACATACTGAAATAATGTCAATAATAAATATTATCATTGTCTAGATTTGTATTAATTATACTTATTTTTTACATTACCCCAATTATCATATTAACTTTTGTATAAAATTCATTCCATTCCTTCTTTTTAGTATATAAATATGTTCTGCCACTTTTCGTTATCTTATGATATTTTCTAGTTCTACCAGACTCCATTTTATATGGATATGTCTTAATTAATCCCTCCCTTTCCAAACTATGTAATATTGGATAGAGTGTCCCCTCTTTTACAACAAACGTCCCATATGACTTTAATTTTAATTCTTGTATTATTTCGTATCCATACTTATCCCCACCTTCTATAATTGATAATACCAACATTTTAGTACTTCCTGAAATTAAGCTTTTATCAACTTTCATAAATTCACTCCTTATTTTTATACCTAGATATTCTATGTTACTATTATACATAGATGTCCTATGCATGTCAATGAGTTTAACTTATTTAATAAGCTTTATATCCTTTATAATATTATCAAATAAACCGCAAACGTAATCATTTGTAATATAATATTTTTCGCATTAATATATTAAAGATTTTCTTGATTATACTCATTTAATTTGTTATATTATTAACAAATTAAGACTACAAAATTTATATTACGAAAGGAAATATTATTATGTTCAATGCAGAAGTTAAGGAAAAAGTTGATGAAATTATTATTCGACACAATTGCAACAAGAAAGAACTTATTAATATTATTCAAGAAATCCAAAAGTTATATCGTTATTTACCTGAGGATGTTTTGGAGTATATTGCTTTAAAATTAGATATTAGTGATGCTAAAATCTATGGAGTTGCAACATTTTATGAAAATTTTTCATTAGAGCCTAAGGGCAAATACATCATAAAAATTTGTGATGGTACTGCTTGTCATGTTAGAAAATCCATTCCAATTTTAAATGCAATAAGAAAAGAATTACATCTTAATGATAAGAAAAACACAACAGATGATTTCTTATTTACAGTTGAAACTGTTTCTTGTTTAGGTGCTTGTGGACTAGCTCCTGTTATAACAATAAATGATCAAGTTTATCCTAAAGTAACACCAGAATCCGTTGTTGAACTTATAAATGACATAAAAAAGGAGGCGATTTAAATGCTTATAAAAAATTTCGATGATTTAATTTCTATTGCTAATACCTTCAAAAATTCATTAGAAAAACAATCAAAAAAAGTTCTTGTTTGCGCTGGAACAGGATGTTTAGCAGGAGGGTCTCTAGCTATTTATGAGAGAATTAAAGATTTAGTTAAAGAAAACGGACTTTTAGTAGATGTTGATTTATTGAAAGAAGAAGAAGGAATAGGAGTAAAAAAAAGTGGATGTCACGGTTTTTGTGAAGCTGGCCCACTTATAAGAATAGAGCCCTATAACTATTTATATTTACACGTTAAACTAGAAGATTGTGAAGATATAGTCAACCAAACATTGATTAATGGTAATCCAGTTGAGAGGCTAATGTATAAATCTAATGATAATTTATATAAAACTCAAGAAGAAATACCTTTTTATCAAAAGCAAACTCGTGTTGTATTAGGTAATTGTGGTAACATGGATGCTGAGAATATTCAAGAGTATATAAGTAAAGATGGTTACAAGGCTGCTGCTATAGCTCTCACTTCTATGGACTCTAAAGAAATATGCAAACAAATATCAGATTCAGGTTTGAGAGGCCGAGGTGGCGGAGGCTACTTAGCTGGAAAAAAATGGAGTCAAGTTTTGTCCCAAAATAACCCTACCAAATATGTTGTATGTAACGGAGATGAGGGTGACCCTGGTGCATTTATGGATAGAAGTATCATGGAAGGTGACCCACACAAAATAATTGAAGGAATGTTAATTGGTGGTTTTGCTACTAAAGCTAACACCGGATATATATACGTAAGAGCTGAATATCCCATGGCTGTTGAAAGATTAAAAATTGCTATAAATCAGGCAAGAGAATATGGACTTTTAGGAGAAAATATCTTAAATTCAGGTTTCAACTTCGATATTCATATAAATCAAGGAGCTGGAGCTTTTGTGTGCGGTGAAGGAAGTGCCTTAACTGCTTCAATCGAAGGCGAAAGAGGTATGCCTCGTGTTAAACCTCCAAGAACAGTAGAACAAGGTTTGTTTGGATGTCCAACAGTTTTAAACAATGTTGAAACATTTGCAAATGTTCCAATTATTATTTTAAATGGTGTAGATGAATTTAAAAAATATGGTACTAAGAATAGCTCTGGTACTAAGGCTTTTGCATTAACTGGTAATGTAGTTAATACAGGATTAATAGAAGTACCTATGGGCACAACATTAAGAGATATTATATTTGATATTGGTGGAGGAATACCAAATGGAAAAAGTTTTAAAGCCGTTCAAATTGGTGGCCCATCTGGTGGTTGTCTTACATTTGATGAATCTTATCTTGATTTACCACTTAGTTTTGACTCCTTAAAAAAAGTAGGAGCTATGATTGGATCAGGTGGTATGGTTGTAATGGACGAAGATACCTGTATGGTTGAGGTCGCAAGATTCTTCATGAGCTTTACACAAAGAGAAAGTTGTGGAAAATGCATACCTTGTAGAGAAGGTACAAAGAGAATGCTTGAAATTCTTGAAAAAATAGTTGCTGGAAATGGTACTGTTGATGATTTAGAACTTTTAAAAGATATTGCTGACACTGTTAAAAATACTGCTTTATGCGGACTCGGAAAAACTGCTGCTAACCCAGTTCTAAGCACACTGAATTTATTCCATGATGAGTACTTAGCACATGTAGTAGATAAAGTATGTCCAGCTAAAGTATGTAAAGGATTATCAACTATTTATATAGATGCTGACCTTTGTAAAGGATGTAGTAAATGTGCTAGAAACTGTCCTGTTGATGCAATTTCAGGAAAAGTCAGAGAGCCATTCGTTATAGATAGCAAAAAATGTATTAAATGTGGTGCTTGTATAAAAGCTTGCTCTTTTAGAGCTATATTGGAGGTATAACTATGAGCGGAATAATGATTATAGATGGTAAAAAAGTCCCATTCACAAATCAAAAAAATATATTAAGTTTAATTAGAGACTCAGGTATTGATTTGCCTACGTTTTGTTATCACTCTGAATTAAGTATATATGGAGCTTGTAGAATGTGCTCAGTAGAAACATCTAAAGGAGAAATTATAGCAACTTGTGCTGAAAAGCCCAGAGATGGCATGGAAATATTTACAAACACTGAAAGAATTAGAAAATATAGAAAAATGATTCTGGAATTATTACTAGCAAATCATGACAGAGATTGTACCGCTTGTGAAAGAACTGGAAAATGTCAATTACAAACTTTAGCAAACAGATATGGATTGAGGAAGATAAGATTTGACCAACTTAACCAAGCAAATGATATTGATGATTCTAGTCCTAGTATAATTAGAAACAGTAATAAATGTATTAAATGCGGTGATTGCGTTATGGTTTGTGAAGAAATTCAAGGAGTAGGTGCTCTTGGCTTTGCGCATAGGGGAACTGATTTAAAAATAATGCCAGCATTTAATAAAAAACTAAGTGAAACAAATTGTGTAAACTGCGGACAATGTAGAATTGTATGCCCTACTGGCGCAATTACAATTAACAATACAACAGATAAAGTTTGGAACGCAATCTATGATAGAAGCAAAAGAGTTGTTGCTCAAATAGCTCCTGCTGTACGTGTTGCCTTAGGTGAAGAATTTGGTTTAAAACCAGGTGATGTAACTATTGGTAAAATAGTAGCTGTATTAAAAAGACTAGGTGTGGATGAAGTATATGATACTGCTGTTGGTGCGGATTTAACCGTTATAGAAGAAACAAATGAATTCTTAGAAAGAATAAATAAAAATGAAAATCTACCATTATTTACATCATGTTGCCCTGCATGGGTAAAATTTGCAGAAAATAAATATCCAGAGTTAATGGATAATATATCAACATGCAAATCACCACAGCAAATGTTTGGCACTGTTGTAAAAAAAGTATATGGCGAATTAGACAAAAAGGATGGCAAAGAAACTATCATGCTATCAATTATGCCTTGTACCGCAAAAAAAGCTGAAATGAATCGCCCTGAATTTGAACATAATGGTGTAAAAGAAGTTGATATAGTATTAACTACTCAAGGATTATCAATGATGATAAAAGAAATGGGTATTGATTTTAATGATATAGAAGAAGAATCTTTAGATATGCCATTTGGTATGACATCTGGAGCAGGCATAATATTTGGTACAACTGGTGGCGTTACAGAAGCAGTTTTAAGAAGACTTCTAAAAAACAAATATGGAAAAGATGATTGTGAAATTATATTTAACAGCGTAAGAGGTTTAGAAAATGTTAAAGAAGCAATTATAAATTACGATGGAAGAGATATTAAAATTGCTGTTGTTCATGGATTAAAAAATGCAGATAATGTAATAAGACAAATTAAAAATGGTGAAAAATACTATGATTTAATTGAGGTAATGGCTTGTAGAGGTGGATGTATTGCCGGAGGAGGCCAACCAGTTCCAAAAGTAATAACAAGGGAAACTAGAATCATGAGAGCAAAGGGGCTCTACAATATTGATAAAACTAGACAAATTAAAAATTCAGAAGACAATCATATCGTACAAAAACTTTATGATGGTGTTTTAAAAGATAATAACCACATTTTGCATATCCATAAACATTAATGAATAAAATCAAGAGTGAACAATTATAAGAACTGTTCACTCTTGATTTTATTTATAGCTGTGTTCATTTATCATTTCTTGTTTACATCTCCATAATTCCCTTGATAAGTCAACGTAATATTGGTGTGGATTAGAAAACCTTTTAACTTCGTTCCAAAGTCTATCAACTTCTGCCTTACAAAATTCTCTAATCTCATTTAAGCTTGGACTTTCGTATACGCATTTGCCATTTAAAAATATGGGTACTTGAAGATTTTTTGCAACAAATTTAGTTAATTTTTTCTTTTTCCATACATGAATTTCATCAAAAATTGTATATGGTTTTTTATCATTAATAACCTCATGCGACATTGTAATAACATCTGCAATGGCATTATTAGTATTTTTATCTGACAATCTCCAAACCTTTTTATAACCTGGATTTGTAACCTTTTCAGCATTTTCAGATATTTTGATTTTAGGAATAATTACACCATCTTTTTCAACTGCAGCAAGTTTATAAACCCCTCCAAAAACAGGTTCAGACTTTGCAGTAATAAGTCTTTCACCAACTCCAAAAGAATCAACCTTAGCCCCCTGATCAATTAAATCAGTTATTATATATTCATCTAAACTATTTGATGCAACTATTTTACAATCAGTAAGTCCAGCTTCATTGAGCATTCTTCTACACTTTTTACTAAGGTACGCAATATCTCCACTATCTATTCTTACCCCACTAAGTTTTTTACCCATAGGTTCAAGTATTTCCTTGGCAGTTCTTATTGCATTGGGAATTCCACTCTTTATTACATTATATGTATCAATTAGCAAGGTACAACCATCGGGATAATTTTCCGCATATGTTTTAAATGCATCAAATTCACTTTCAAACATTTGAATCCATGAATGAGCCATAGTTCCAAGCGCAGGAACTCCAAAAGCCTCATCTGCGAGAGTAGTAGCTGTCCCAGCCACACCTCCAATATATGCTGCCCTAGCTCCGTATATTGCTCCATCATAGCCTTGACTTCTCCTTGCACCAAATTCCATAACCGGTCTTCCTTTTGCTGCTCTAACTATTCTGTTTGCCTTAGTTGCAATCAAACTTTGATGATTAATAGTTAAAAGAATCATAGTTTCTAAAAGCTGAGCCTCTAACGCCTTAGCCTTTACAGTAACTAAAGGTTCATTAGGAAACACAGGAGTCCCTTCTGGTATAGCATATATATCTCCTGTAAATTCGAAATTTTTAAGATACAACAAAAAATCTTCATTAAATATTTTTTTGCTTCTCAGATAAGATATATCTTCATCTGTGAATTTTAGTTCCTTTATATATTGTATAACTTGATCTAGACCCGCAACAATTACAAATCCAGCCCCATCAGGATTTTTCCTATAAAACATATCAAAATATACAATTACATCTCCCATTCCACTTGAAAAATAACCATTTGCCATAGTTAATTCATAAAAATCCATGAGCATGGTCAAATTTCTTTTATCTAAATGACTTGGATATTTCATTAATATTCTCCTATTAATTTATTTTATTAACCATTCCTACGAAATTAAATTCATATAAGATACATTATATTGTCAAATTGTTTTTTTGTCAAAAGATATTATTTTGCTTTAATGTCCTAACTTTATACAAAAAATTGAAGCTAATTATTAGCTTCAATTTTAATAATATATTATTTCATTTCGATTGCTTTTTTAGGGCATTTTGAAGCGCATACACCGCAACCTATACATTTGTCTTCAATTACCTTGTGTACACTTTTTAATTCACCTTCAATTGCTTCTACTGGACATTTTTTAGCACATATTGTGCATCCAATACATTTATCATCTAGAATAACTGCTTTTTTTCTTTTAACTAAATCGCCAGATATAGCTTTTGTAGGGCATTTTTCTGTACAAATCATACATTGCGTACATTTATCATAATCTATTTTAGCAATGTTATTTTCAACATGAATAGCATCAAAAGGACAATTCTTTTCGCAAATTTTGCAACCAATACACCCAACCTTACAAACATCTTTTACAGCTTTTCCAAAATCTCTATTTTCACATTCAACAATTACATCTTGATTATATGGTACCATAGAAATTATAGCTCTAGGGCAAACATCAATACATTTACCACAAGATGTACATTTTTCTTTATCTATAACCGCTAATCCATCTACCATTGTTATAGCATCGAATTCACAAGCTTCAAAACAAGTTCCAAAACCTAAACAGCCTCTATCACAAGATTTATTTCCACCAGCTACTGCTGCTGCTGCTTTACAATCCTTATATCCGCTGTACTCATATTTTTTAGTTGCTAAGCTATCACATCCCTTACACATAACATGTGCAACCTTTTTTTCTCCAAGCTCAGCCGCTACTCCCATAATTTCACTTAATTCTTCAACTGCTTCACTGCTACATACTGGACATCCCGTTACTGGAGCAGTTCCATTTGCAATAGCATTTGCCATACCATCACAGCCAGGAAAGCCACATGCACCACAGTTTGCCCCTGGAAGTGCCTTTCTTAAATCAATAACCTTTTGATCAACTGGCACATAAAAAACTTTAGAAGCTACTGCTAACATAACCGCCGAAAGCAATCCTAAACCACCCAAAACTAATATTGCATATAAAATAACCATATTCTATACCTCCCTTATATTTTCAAACCTGAAAAGCCAAGGAATGCAATAGACATTAACCCTGCTGATATTAAAGCAATAGAAGAACCTTTTAAGCTCTCAGGTATATCAGAAGTTTCAAGCTTTTCTCTAACACCTGCAAATAAAACTATGGCAAGCAGAAATCCGGCTGATGTTGCAACTGAATTCACTATTGCTTCTATAAATGTATAGTCTTTTTGAATATTTAAAATAACTACTCCAAGTACAGCACAGTTTGTTGTAATTAATGGCAAATAAACTCCAAGTGCTTGATACAATCCAGGACTTGATTTTTTAAGAAACATTTCAACAAACTGCACTAATGCAGCTATAATTAATATAAATGCAATAGTTTGTAGATATTCAAGACCCAATTTATTTAATATAAATATTTGTACAACATAAGTTATAACTGATGATAATGTTATAACAAAGATTACTGCAATACCCATTCCGGCTGCAGTTTCTATTTTTTTTGAAACTCCTAGGAATGGACATATTCCTAAGAATTGTGAAAATATAATATTATTTACTAAAAAAGCAGTAATAAATAAACTTACTAAACTCATAATCCATACCTCCTAAGCTTTCTTCTTATTAGTCAAATTGTTTACTAAACCTATCAATAATCCAAGGGCTATAAATGCTCCAGGTGGTAATATAATTATTAACATTGGTTCATATGCAGCTGGTAAAATTTGAAATCCTAAAATCGAACCAGAACCTAAGAATTCTCTAATCGCTCCAAGTACTACTATTGCAAATGTAAAACCTACTCCCATACCTAGACCATCAATAATTGAATCTACTACACCATTTTTAGATGCAAATGACTCTGCCCTACCAAGAATAATACAGTTAACAACTATTAGAGGTATAAATACACCAAGTGACTGATATAATTCAAAGGTATATGCATGCATAAACATATCTATTATTGTAACAAACGTAGCAATAATAATAATAAATGCCGGTATACGAACTTCATCTGGAATAACTTTTCTCAATAGAGATATAACTATATTCGATCCAACTAAAACTACAGTAACTGCAACTCCCATACCTATTCCGTTTATAGCTGATGTTGTTATTGCTAATGCAGAACACATTCCAAGCAATTGAACGAAGATAGGATTGTCTTTCAAAAGACCGCTTTTAAATACTTTTAATTTATCCATAATTTCCTCCTATTTCTTCAAAAATTGATTGTAAATATCCATTGCATTGTTTACAGCACTTGTTATAGATCTAGATGAGAATGTTGCGCCAGATAAAGCTACAATTTCATCATCCTTAGGATTTGATTTAGTAACCTTTATTTCTGACTCCGTACCTTTGCCTATAAATTGACTTTGGAATTTTGGCTCTGTTATTTTAGCACCAAGTCCTACAGTTTCAGCATGTGCTACAACTTTCATACCTGCTATTTCGCCATCATTAGTTACTCCTAAAAATATCTCAACATCCCCTCCATAACCAGGAACAGTGCTAAGAGTTCTTATACCATAACCTAACTCGTTTCCAGAAGCATCCTTACATATACGAAGTTCAACAAATTTTTGATTTGCTTCTTTAATTTTATCTACAAGTTCTTTATCATCTGAAAGTTCAAATGAAACTGAACCAGGAATTACAGCTTGTGCTACTTCAGGACCAGAACTCGCTATTTGCTCAGCTAAATCAATTTTATCTTTAGTAATATTATTTGAAAATGCTAATACTCCTCCTGCCATCGCAGATATTAAACATAATATTACACCTAGTCTTACTACATTGTTTTTCATTTTTTAGCACCTCCAAAAAGCTTAGGGCTCACATATTTGTCTATTATTGGTGTTACTATATTCATGATAAGTATTGAGTAAGATACACCTTCTGGGTATCCACCAAACTTTCTAATTATCATTGTTAATATTCCTGCTGATATCGCATATATCATTTTCCCTTTATCAGTTATAGGACTTGTCGCATAATCAGTTGCCATAAAAAAAGCTCCTAACATAAGTCCTCCACCAAATATGTGGTACATAACTAAACTTCCACCATCGATTAAAAATGCTAAAACAGCAACTGTTCCAATATATGCGACAGGTATAATCCATTTTATTACACCTCTATATATTAGATAAGCTCCACCTATTATTAGTAATATTGCCGATGTTTCTCCAATACATCCAGGTATTCTACCTAAAAGCATGTCCATTAATGAAGGTAATTGACCTTCAGCAGTTCCTTTTATAATTGCAAGGGGAGTTGCAGAAGTTATTGCATCTGCACCATTAATAGCTGCTGGATTTACCCAACCAGACATCATACGTGTAGGCCATGATGCCATTAAAAATGCTCTTCCAGCCAATGCTGGATTTATAAAATTAAATCCAATTCCTCCAAAAACCTGTTTTGCTATAGCAATTGCAAATGCAGAACCTAGCACAGGTATCCACCATGGTGCTGAAGGTGGGACATTAAAAGCTACTAACATACCTGTAACAACTGCACTTAAATCACTTATAGCCACAGGTCTTTTCATTACTTTTTGACATATCACTTCTGTTATCATTGCTGAAGCAACAGACGCTACAACCAATACACCTGAACTAAATCCAAAGTAAAAAATACTAGCTACAAATGCAGGTAACAATGCAATTATTACATCAAGCATTATTTTCTGAGTAGTTTCTTCAGATCTAAGATGAGGTGATGATGAAGCTATCAATTTATTTTCCATCTATTTTTTCCTCCTATTTAACAGCCTTTCTTCTTTTTGCTAACACTTCTTTTTTAGCAATTCGTATTGTTTCAACTAAAGGTCTCCTTGCTGGACATATAAATGAACATGATCCACATTCAATACAATCTGCAGCATAATTTTTTTCCGCCTCATCAAATTGCTTAAGAATTGATAATCTGCTTAATAAAAATGGCTGCAGATTAACAGGACATGCACTAACACATTTACCACATCTAATACAATTTGAAGGCTCTTGTATAGTTGCATCCTTTTTATTTAAAATTAATATTCCAGATGTTCCTTTGATTACAGGTACGTCTGTAGTATATTGTGCTATACCCATCATTGGTCCACCATTAATGATTTTTCCAGGTTCTTCAGAAAATCCTCCACATTGTTCTACTATATCACTAAATAATGTACCTATTCTTATATACAAGTTCTTAGGATTTTTTATAGCACTGCCGGTGATTGTTGTAACCCTCTGTATTACAGGCATACCTGTTCTAATTACATTTCCTATAGTTGCTATTGTACCAACATTATCAACAACACATCCTACATCCATAGGAAGTCCTCCCGAAGGAACCTCTCTGCCTGTTATAGCATTTATAATTCTTTTCTCATCACCTTGAGGGTATTTTGTTTCAAGAGGTGCCACCTCTATTCCATCAGTGCCCTCAACTATTTTTTTCATTACTTCAATAGCATCTGGTTTATTTTTTTCAATTGCAATATAACACTTACCTACTCCAACTGCTTTCATAACTGCTTTTGCTCCCAATAAAACATCTTCTGGTTTTTCAAGCATTATTCTGTGGTCAGCAGTTAAAAATGGTTCACATTCCGCACCATTTACTATAATAGTATCTATTACTTTGTCTTTTGGTGGACTTAGTTTAACATGAGTAGGAAAACCAGCTCCACCCATTCCTGTTAAACCTGCATCTTTAATTATTGCTAAAACTTCTTCCTTTGATAAATCCTCAATATTTCCTTTTGGTTTAACAGATTCGTGAACTTCTAACAAACCATCAGATTCTATAACAATACTATTTACCTTAGCCCCGCCTGTTGTCTGATGTTGCTCTATACGCTTAACTGTTCCCGATACACTTGAATGAACGGAAGCAGATACAAAAGCCTTAGATTCTCCAATTTTTTGTCCAACTTTTACTTTGTCCCCAGCAACCACTAATGGTTCACATGGTGCACCTATATGTTGTGATAATGGAATTACAACATACTTGGGTTCTAATGCATTTTCAATTGGCATACTTTGTGTTTGCTTTTTATTGTGAGGAGGATGAATACCACCTTTAAATGTAAACCCTTTTGTGCTCATAAATATCACCTCTTGTTTAAATTATTTAATAATGCAATTAATTATTTAATGAATCTCAAAATCAAACATACTGATTATAACAGATTTCTTCTTGTTTTTAAATACCTTTTTTTGTTTTTTTATTTTTTTGTTATTTTTTTCTCAATTTTAACACATTAATCATTACTTAATTCAGTAATTTTGGTATAAATCATTAATATTTTCATTTATATACTCTTTTATCCACATCATTACATTGCTATCACTTATATCAACTTCCCCTAAAATTTCCTTTAACTGTTGAGTACTAATTGTGAAACTATTATCATCTACTACGTGATTATAAATTAAATTACAATTTTTCAAAGAATTAATGATAACTATAATAGTTTCAGGCATGTTTCCTAGTGGAGCTCTGTCTATATTATTTCTTTCAAAAAAGCTCTCTACAATTGTTCCAACTCCAAGCTCTGAAGTTATTTTCAGATATCCTTTACATCTTTCACTTGCTTCCTTTAACAATGCTAAACCTAATCCTACTTTTCTAGTAGTACGTGTAGTATAAAAGGGATTGGTAACATTTTCCAAAATTTCTTTGCCCATGCCTTTACCATCATCTTTTATATTTATTTTTATACTATTGTTTTTTATACTATCTTCTACTGTTATTTCAATTAATTTGGCTTCTGCTTTAACTGAATTCATTGCTATATCTAAAATATGCATAGATAACTCTTTCATCTGGCCTCCAAATCACTAGAAAAAAATCGCTTTTCAGCGACTTTTATAATTTTACTTTATTATAATTTAAGGTAGTCGTACATACCTTCAATATCATCAAGTTCTAAACTGTTTTCAGGTTCTGATATATCAACAAGTTGATGTGCATCAGAATTTTTTAAAATATTATAATTCCTAATTAATTTTTCATCAATACTTAACTTTTGAAAAATTTCAACAAAACTAATATTTAAATTAAATGGAATAAAACCCAATATCCCCAAAATACTGTTTGACTTTTTATTTATATGTGCTGGAACTGAAATCCCGTGATTAACTTTTGTTAAATCAAATAATTCATTAATAGTATAACTAGTTGCATTAATCAATAGTTTATCAAGCTTACCAATTTTTTCATCTTCACTATTATAGATATTTTGCTCTCCAAAAATGAGAGGATTATTCTTTATATCAGGAAGAGAATCATATATTATCTTACCAAAATTCTGTGCATCGCTATATTTTCTGAAATAACACAAGACATGAACCTCTTCTTTTGTAGTAACCTCAATCCCTGGTATAACTTCAATTCCAAGTTTATCACCAACGGATTTTATTGCAGGATAATTATTTATACTATTATGATCTGTCACAGAAATAATATTAAGACCTTTTATAAACGCCATATTAACGATATTATTAGGTGTCATTTCTGTATTTCCACAAGGGGATAAATCAGAATGAATGTGCAAATCATAGTAAAATTTCATTTTATACCCATGCTATTCAACTTGCATGCAACCTGATACGCGCTTTCACGCGACCTAAAAATTGGTATGCCAAGCTCTCTAGCTTTTTGCAAGGTATCTGCCTCAACTTCCATATTTTCTACAACAATAATACATGAAATGTCTAAAAGTTCTGCTACAGCCATAACATTTATATGAGTTTGAATAGTAATCCAAATATAGTCTGCTTTAGCTTTTGACATTACTACGCTTAACAAATCACCTACATACACTCCTTCAATTTTTATATCTTTGTCTGTTTCAATTAATAATTGCAAATTTAATTCCTTCGCTAATTCAAAAGTTTTCATTTCTTCCTCCAATTAATAAACTATAAATTATCCTTGCTTTTTGCTCTCAAAACTACACAATCATAGAGCTTTGACTGATTTTCATATATATCTTCAGCATGGGCAAAACATGTAGGTGCTCCGCATGAACCGCAATCCAAACCAGGTAATAATGCCACTATCTCTTTTATTTTTTCAAATCTTCTCACAGCTTCTTTAATACTAATTTTATCTCTATGCTCTTTATCTTCAGTTACAGTTAAATCAAAAACACCATTTTCATAAAGCTCTCCGAATTTATCTAAGTCCTCATTTGATAACGTGTCCTCATTTGTATTATATATAATATCATTTATTGAATTGCTGGCTATAAATGGATTCTCAATATTAAACGTCCCACCTACACAACCACCTACGCAGGCTAATGTTTCAACAAAATCAATATCAGATAGCTTTCCATTCTCTATTTCATCAAATATATCTATAATATTTTCCATACCATTTACAGCAATGTAATTTATTAAATCTGCAGATTCCGATTGTCCACCAGAAACTGCCCATCTTATTCCCTTTAGAGATGGGTTTGAATAACACATATCATTTTCTCTTTTAACCTCTCTGTACAAATCGCCATAGATAGTATTAAGAGGTACAACCCAATTAATACAAGATTTATTTGGACCTATTGGATCCGTAACAGATAGAAGTTTAGCAGGACAAGGCGATATGTAAAAAACACCTATATCCTTATCTTCTAAATTGAAAATTTCTTTAGCCCTAATTCTTGCGAGTTTTGCTGCTATTTCCATAGGAGCTTCAAGAGATATCAAATGTTCCATTAAAGATGGATATCTAATTTTAATTAATCTTACAGTTGATGGGCAGTTAGTAGATATAAGCGGTCTAACACCTTTTTTTTCTTCAATCCTTCGCTTAATTGCCTTTGAAACTAATTCCGAGGCCCAACTTTCATCATAAACATAATCAAAGCCAAGCTTTAAAATTGCATTTTGAACCTTACATATTTCTGTTCCTTTTGGGAATTGACCATAAATTGTTGTTGATGGTATTGCAATTTTACATTTATAATTTTTCTCCTTATGACTTTCAACAGATTGAGCGGAATATGCTTCATGCGGGCATATTTTTACACATTCACCACAATGTATACATCTCTTGCTGTCAATATGAGCCTTTCCTTCCTTTATACGTATAGCTTTAGTAGGGCATCTTTTCATACAATTAGTACAACCCTTACATTTTTCTTTATCAAACATAATGGAAAAATTCATAGGAACACCCCCTTATATTAAAACAGTAACTATAATTATTGTGCCATTATCACTTGAACTAATCTCAAACTCATCTGAGTATCTTTTCATATTTGGTAAACCCATACCAGCCCCAAAACCTAATTCCCTTACATTCTCTGGAGCAGTCGAAAATCCTTCTGTCATAGCCTTATCTATATCTGGTATTCCAGGTCCTTCATCTTCAGAAATTATTGCTATTTTATCTTCATATATGTCACAGTGAAGTTTACCTCCCATAGAATGTATTACAATATTCATCTCTGCCTCATATGAAATTATAGCAATTTTTCTAATTGTTTTAGCATCAATACCAATTGCTTTCAAATTTCCTTTTATATCACTTGAACTTTTTCCTGCGGTAACAAAATCATTTCTTGTAATTGTATAGCTGTATCTTTTAATCAGACTATCCATACCCATTTCATTCTAGTCCTCTCATACCATTTTCATACAATAGTCCACATGCTTTAAACATAATGTAATCGGTTGCAATAATAGTCATGTTATTTTCATCAGCCAATTCAATTGTTTCTTTGCTTGGTTTTTTACCTCTTACAAAAAGTATAGCTGATATATCCATCATTTCTGCAGTTCTTATTACCTGTGGATTATTCAACCCAGTGATTAGTAACGTTTCGTTGCTAGCATATGCAAGGACATCGCTCATTAAATCACTTGCAAAAGCATATTGATATTGAATATCCAAATTACCATTTTTCGTGAGAATCTCTGCATTTACAGCCTCTTTAATTTCTAGAACATTCATTTTCTTGTCCCCCAAGATTATATTTTTATTACTATAATTATAATTCAATATGCTCATTTATACAAGTAAAAAAGCTATAAAAGTAAAACTAGTATCGTAATAGCAATAGAAGATAGTTTTCAACACATTCGAATTTTAGAGAATAAAAAAAGGCTTCAGTCAATACTAAAGCCTCAAGAATTTTATTTTACTTTGCTTCCTCTTCTTCTCTTAAAATCCTTCTCAAAAGCTTAACACCTGATTTAGGTAGCTCATCTCTAAACCTTATATATACCGGTGCTTTGTGAGGAGTCATGTTTTCTTTTGCCCAGTCAATTAATTCCTGTTCTTTTACCATACCTTTCTTATCAGGTTTTATAACAACAAAGGCTTTAACAACTTCTCCTTTTTTATCGTCTTTCGCTGGTATTACAGCACTTTCAGCTATATCAGGATGCTGATTCATCAATGCCTCAACTTCTTCTGGGAAAACAGAATGTCCTGAAACCTTAATCATTTCCTTTGACCGTCCAAGCCAATATAAGTATCCATCTTCATCGAATTTTCCTATATCTCCTGTCAACAGATACCCATCTATAAAAATTTTTTCTGTTTCTTCAGGTTTATTCCAATATCCTACCATTAGTCCTGGTGTTTTAACTGCTATTTCACCCTGTTCACCTAAAGGAACTTCTTTATCTTTGTCATTAATGTCAAGTATTTTAATATCTGTATCATATATAGGTATTCCCACACTGTTGTATTTAATATTATTTCTTGGCATAAAAGTATCTGCTGTATGAGTTTCGCTTAATCCATAGGCAGCTTCTACCAGCACACATCCATTAGTCAGTTCCTCCCATTTTTTTGCAATTACTTCGTTAAGACTTACTACGAAAGAAGTAGTAATATTACGTTTCAAACTGGATAAATCAAACTTGTTCAGTTCAGGATGATTCATAATTTGCAGATTCATTGGCACAGCAGTATATATATGTGTTGCCTTGTATTTATCTATTGCCATAAGAGTTGTTGTTGGTTCAAATTGAGTGAGGCATACATTTGTGCTTTTAGCTATAACATTACCCAACATGCAGACCATGCCTGCAATATGAAAATACGGCATCGGTGTTATTTCTATAGAATCTTGATTAAGCGACCTTACATAAAGAAATGCCAAAGGTTTAAAAAGATGGGATCTATGACTATGCATAGCTCCCTTTGGAAGTCCAGTACTTCCACCTGTATATTCAAACAGAGCAAGATCATCCATATTTACTTTTACATCTATTTCAGCAGACGATTCATTTTTCATAATTTCGCAAAATTTATCAACATTCTCTACAGAGAAAGGTTTAATCTTCATATATTCTAAAATAGGCAAAGATGGGTTTTCCGGTAGATAGTCGTTAAAATTCGTACATACAACGCTCTTAATTGTCGGCAATTTATCCATTATCCCATTTATATGAAAACATTGAAAATCTGATGCAACAACCAGAGACATTCCAGCATCATTAATTTGATACTGAAGCTCCATTTCTTTGAACATTGGGTTAATTGGGCAAACAATGCCCCCCATTTTCAGTATTCCAAAATGAGCTATTATATATTGAGGACAGTTTCCTAAATATATACCTACTCTGTCTCCCTTTTTTATTCCTTTAGATATTAGATAGTTTGCAAAACAATTTGATGATTCATCTAGTTCTTTGTAAGTGATTTTTGTTCCGTAGAAAATAATTGCAATATGATCCGGAACTTCCCTTGCATTAATTTTTAGATATTCGTGCACCGGTACTTCTCCATTAGGGTAAACGATTTCTTCTGGCATGTCTTCAGGCCAATTTTTTAACCATATTCTTTCCATAAAATTCTCCTTCTTCTACTAATAGATTTTGATCTGATTTTGCATTTCCTTATTTACAGTAATACAAATGAGATTGTTCAGTTAATTTATATGGGCTTTTGAAATCGTATATTAATAATTTAAAACTAACGTACTTTATTCTATTATATATTTTTTTCAACATACAGAAAAGCTTTTTATGTAATTATTTATTTTTTACGATTTCAAAAGATAAAAAAGGTAATTAAGACTTTATTTTTATTAATTTCCTTTGTATTCAGCCTTTCTTTTTTCCATAAATGCTGCAACACCCTCTTTATGGTCATTTGTTTTCATTAGAATACCTTGTGCTTTTGTCATTAATTTTAGCCCTTCTTCCAAGTCTAAATTAATCCCTTCATATACAGATTCCTTTGCTAAACCATACGCCAAAGTTGGTCCTTTTGATAATTTTATGGCAATTTTTTTTGTTTCCTCATCAATTATATCAACTGATGAAACTTTATTTATCATTCCTATTTCTTTTGCTTCATCGGCACTTATAACTTTACCTGTCCATATCAATTCAAGCGCTTTTTTGATACCCACATGTTTAGGTAGCAAATAAGTATTTCCTATTAATCCCACATTAATATACATTTGACCAAAGCTTGCTTCTTTTGAAGCTATTATATAATCACAAGCTAAAGCAAGTTCTCCACCCGCGCCATAGCAAATACCATTTACCTTTGCTATTACAGGCTTTTTTAGTGACATTATTTTTTTTATTATTATTGGATAGCCATGCCGTTCAATAATTTCTGATATTTCTTCTCTTGTTTTATTTTTGCTCAGCCCCATTATTTTAATATCATCTCCAGCTGAGAATACGTTACCTACTCCGGTTAATACTACAACACGAATATTTTGGTCTTGAGAGCATACATCAACAGCAACTGAAATTTCTTCAATTATTTCAAGATTTAAACTATTCATAGATTCAGGTCTATTTAGTGATATAGTTGCTACCCCTTGCTCCACATCAAATAATATGTACTTATACTCCATTTTTTTATCCTTCTATGATATATTTAGGTTTATTAAGGCAACCTATAATCCTTTCAAATCATTGAAGTTCAAATATACCAGCTGCTCCTTGCCCTCCTCCTATGCACATGGTTACCATACCATATCTAACATGCCTTCTTTCCATTTCATACATAAGAGTAGTAGTTAACTTAGCTCCTGTAGCACCAAGCGGATGACCTAAAGCAATTGCCCCTCCATTAACATTTACAATATCTTTATTAATTCCCAATTCTCTAATACAGTAAACAGATTGGGATGCAAATGCTTCATTAAGTTCAATCAATCCTATGTCTTTAAGCTTTAATCCTGTTTGTTTGAGAACCTTTGGTATTGCATATACTGGACCTATACCCATTTCATCAGGACTACATCCAGCTACAGAGAAACCCAAAAACTTAAGTCTTGGCCTTAATCCAAGTTCTTTAGCCTTGTCTGTTGACATAATTATTACTGCTGATGAGCCATCTGTAGTTTGAGATGAATTGCCAGCTGTTACACTTCCATCTTTGGCCACAAAAAGTGGTCTAAGTTTAGATAATCCTTCCATAGTTATATCATGCCTTACACCTTCGTCCGTTTCAAAATTTGTTTTTCTTTCTATTTTTTTGTTATCATCTCCTAAAAAACTCATCTCAACAGGTATTGGAACTATTTCTTCTATAAATCTTCCCTCTTTTATTGCAGAAGACGCTTTTTTGTGACTATGATAAGCAAATTCATCTTGTTCTTCTCTGCTCACACAATATCTTATAGCTACATTTTCAGCCGTTTGACCCATTGTTGTATATACTTTGCTCAGTTCATCGTCCTTTAAAATATCAGCATTAGGCCTCAACAAGCCTCCCATACTAACCAGACTCATATGCTCTGTACCACCGGCCATGACAATTTCACATCTTCCACTAATAATACCTTCTGCTGCAAAAGCTATAGCTTGAAGACCAGATGAACAAAATCTATTAACGGTAACAGCAGGAACTTCTTTAGGAATACCTGCATAAATTGATGTGATTCTAGCAAGATTCATTCCTAATGATTGTTCTGGAGTTGAACAACCCCAAATAACGTCATCTATTTTACTCGGATTTATATTAGCTCTTTTTATAGCTTCCTCCATACATAACTTGCCTAAAAATTCAGGTCTAATGTCTCTTAAAGTTCCCTTAGGTGCTTTACCCCCTGCGGTACGAACTGCGGATACAATTACTGCTTCTCTCATTTTGATTCCTCCTAATTAATTACGTAATGGCTTACCTTTAGTCAACATACTAATAATTCTTTCCTGTGTTTTCTTTTCTTTGCAAAGGTCTACAAAAACTTCTCTTTCGAGATCCAACAAGTATTGCTCATTAATTAATGTTCCTCCTGCTACATTACCTCCTGTCATTATATATAACACTCTCTCAATTAAATGCATGTCATATTCGCTTATCATACCTGCATCTTTCATAACTTTTGCATGCATCAAAGCTGCTGCATTGTTATTGATACCAGGTGCAGGAAATGGTCTGCAGAATTCTGGAGCATAATTTTTGTCTATCAGTTCAAGCGCCTTTTTCTTTGCATCATAAATAAGTAACTCTTCATTCATAGTAAATGAGTCCGTTTTTTTTATATATCCTAAATTTTCAGCATCTTTAGCACTTGTAGACACTTTCACCATTGCTATATTCATCAAATAAGGCAAAATGAATTCATTGGTATAAGCATCCGTACCTTTAACACGTTCAGTAGCCCTTAGTGTCATTTCTTTTACCCCACCTCCAGCAGGTATCAATCCCACTCCAAGCTCTACTAGACCCATATAGGTTTCACTGTAAGCCTGTATTGCAGAACCTTGTATTGCTATTTCACATCCTCCTCCTAAAACCATTCCAAAGGGTGCTATAACTACCGGCTTATACGAATATTTATTTCTCATATATATATCTTGAGATGTCTTTAAAACCGTATCTATCTCCGACCATTTTTTATTATTTATAAAAGATAATATTAAATTCAAATCTGCTCCTACACAGAAGTTTTTGTTTCTACTTGTAATTACCATTCCATCCCAATTCTCATTAAGTTCATCTTGAGCTATACCTATGATTTCAAGAAGTTCTTCATTTATAGCAGAAGTTTTTGTATGCATTTCAAGACATGCTATTCCATCACCTATATCATAGATAGTTCCAGCACTCATTGATTTTATAGTTTTATTTTCAGATTTAAGTCTTTTTAGGTTAATAGCTTTTTCATTCACTGGTACAAGTACATATTTTTTCTCAATAATTGAATAACAATATTCTTTGCCATTCTCTGTTGAATAAAATGATTTATATCCTAATGAAATCATTTCCTTTACCCAGGCAGGAACATCACAGTTTTCTACCTCCATACGTTTGACATACTTTTCAATATCTAAACCATTCCATACTTCAAAAGGTCCTTTGTCATGATTGAACCCCCATCTTAACGCTCTATCAATACTATAAATATTATCGCTTATTTCGGGAATTTTTTTGCATGTATTAATAAAATATGACTTCATATGCTCCCAAACAAATTTTGCAACTTTATCTTGCCCTTCAAAAAGTGTCTCCAACTTTTCAGGTAAAGATTTGCATGTTTTTGCTATTTCTAAACTTTCAAATTCAGCTTTTTTGAGTGGTACATATTCTAATGTTTTAGTATCTATCATTAGTTTCTCTTTCCCATTTCTTTTATAAAAACCACCCTTAGTTTTATTCCCAAGCATATTTTTTTCATACATTTTATAAACAAACGGAGGAAATGTTATATTTGCTTTTTCTTCTTCGTCCAATACATTGTCATGAACAACATTAGCAGAAGTTACTCCAATATCCAATCCTACTAAATCATATAGCGCAAAGGTTGCTGTTTTGGGTCTTCCCATTAATGTACCAGTTATTTCATCTACTTCTGAAATACTTAAATCCATATCTAACATTAAATTAATTATATTAGTTCCAAGACTTACCCCTACGCGATTCGCAATAAAATTTGGTGTATCTTTGCATATTACAATGCCCTTACCTAAGATTTTTTCTCCAAATTCCTTCATAAACTCTACAATTTCAAGCAAAGTATCACCACAAGGTATGATTTCCATTAATTTCATATATCTTACAGGGTTGAAAAAATGTGTACCTAACCAATATTGTCTAAACTCAATAGGCATATCCTTTGCTATATCATTTATAGAAATCCCGGAAGTGTTACTACTCACAATAGTTTTAGGTTTAATATAAGGAAATATTTTTTTAAGTACTGTTTGTTTTACACTAAGTTTTTCAGAAACAACTTCAACAATCCAATCGCATTCAGATAAAACACTAAGATTATCTTCCATATTACCTATTGTTATAAGGTTCTCACTATTTTTATCCATGAGTGATGCTGGTTTGGATTTTATTATAAACAGTTCTTTATTGTTTGATACAATTCTGTTTCTGACAACAGGAGACTGTAATGATAGCCCCTTATCAATTTCTTCTTTTGTCAGTTCCTTTGGAACAATATCCAAAAGATAACTTTTAATACCCACATTTGCCAAATGTGAAGCTATACCTGATCCCATAGTTCCGGAACCAATAATAGCTACCTTTGTTATTTTTCTTTTCATATAATTTCCTCCCGTAATAATATTGCATTATTATTTTTTGTTGCTTTTGACCCATATTTTCATTTTCTCTGCTTCTTTTATTAATTCGTCTCTCGAATCAGGATGAGCAATATTTATCAAAAGCTCTGCACGTTGCCAAGTTGTTTTTCCTTTTAGGTTTACAACCCCATATTCTGTTACAACATAATTCACAATGCTTCTCGGAACAGTTACAATACCACCATTTTTAATAGTAGGCACTATCCTATAGTTGCTTTTACCATTTCTATCTGATGTCTTTGATGACATACATATAATACCTTTTCCGTCTGTTGAATGAAAAGCTGAATAAATAAAATCAAGTTGTCCTCCAGTACCGGTTATATGTCTAGTTCCATAAGATTCTGAACAAACCTGACCATATAAATCCACCTCTATAGCATTATTTACAGCTATAAGCTTATCATGCTTTGATGCAATAAAAGGATCGTTAGTATAATCCACCTGATAACTTGCACAGGCGGGATTTCGGTTGATAAAATCATAAAGTTTTTGGCTTCCCATGGCAAATGTATAAACCATTTTTTCTTTATCAAACTTTTTACATTTACCAGTCATTACTCCAGATTCATACATATCTACATAAGCATCTACCAGCATCTCCGTATGACCACCAAGATTTTTAAGATCAGATTTGGCAATCATTTTACCTACAGCATTTGGCATAGCTCCAATCCCAAGTTGTATAACAGATCCATTTTCAATCATTCCCACAATATATTCTGCAACTTTTTGATCAATTTCATCAGATTCAGGACTCATAACTTCAATTAATGGTTTGCTATTCTCTTGTATAATAAAATCAACATCCGAAATATGTATTGATTCATTATTTCCCCCTAAACAAATAGGAGCTTCCTCATTAACCTCAATTATTACTGTTTTAGCTTTTTTTGCAACGCTTGAGTGAATTGAATTTGAAACACTGAAATTAAAATACCCTTTGTCATCCATTTTTGAAGTTGTTGTAACAAAAACATCAGGATTTAAAAATTTCTCATATATAAATGGACCTTCATGATAAACCATCGGAATATAATAACATAGCCCCTTGTCATGAAGAACTCTACTACCTCCACTAAAATGCCAGTCGTTAAATATAAAATGTTCTCTTGAAGGATCACATTTGGCTACTTCCGCAATACCCGGAAAACATACTGCTGATATCTTTACATCTTTAAGCTCATCTCTTCTTTCCGAAAGATTTTTATCAAAGCCCAAAGGTGCCATAACAAAATTCCCATAATGTACCCAATCACCTGACTTAACAATTTTTACAGCTTCTTTAGGTGTAACCATTTTATTTTTATACGTTTCCAAATACTTCATCAAGAAATCTCCTCATATAATAATTGTTATTACAATGTGTGCCTTCCACCATCAGCAATTATGGTCTCACCTGTAATATACTTAGAATAATCCGATGCTAAAAACATCACAACATTAGCTATCTCTTCAACCTCTCCCAATCTTCTCATTGGAGTTAATCCAGTTAAAATTTTGTAACTTTTCTCGTCTTTTAAAATCGGCTCTGTCATAGGAGTCGGAACATATCCAGGTGCGACAGCATTTACTCGAATATTGTATTTAGACCATTCTACCGCCAATCCTTTTGTCATGTGTATAACTCCTGCTTTAGCAGCCATATAAGGTACCAATTTAGCCGAAGATATAACCCCTCCTAGAGATGCAATATTTATTATATTTCCACTCCTTTGTTTAGCCATTACTCTTCCTGCCAATTGAGAAGTAAAAAAAACACCTTTCAAATCTATATCCATAACTTCATCCCACTCTTTTTCAGTTACATCAAGAGAAGATTGGGTAATACCAACTCCAGCATTATTAACCAATATATCAACCCTGCCAAAATATTCTACTGTTTTATCTATCATTTTTTCCACTTGTTCTCTCTTACTTACATCTGCAGAAAAGGCTAATACTTTTCTTCCAATCTTTCGCAATTCTTCAGCTATTTTTTCACAATCATCATTATGTCTACTATTGACTACTACATCTGCTCCATTCTTTGCAAGAAGCATCGCCATTCCATATCCAAGCCCTTTTGTACTACCTGTAATAACAGCTACTTTACCCGTAAAATCATAGGATTGTTTATTCATTTCACACCTTCTTTCATATCTATTTTACTTTTTATCTTCTTCTATCCCCGCCAAATATTTGACAATATTCTTTTTAGATTCTATATCATAGAAGCTTCTTATTCCTATTTTTTCCATAATTGGCGAACCCCCTCCATGTACTCCTGCATATTGATATACCGCTCCCATAGATGAACATGAATAGTCAGAAATAAATCTGAATAATTTATGTTGATTTTCTGCACTTATTTCTGGATTCCTCATGATATATTTTTCCATATATTTTTTTGTAGCTTCATTGATAAAATCATTTTCAGGTGGTAAGGTAGCTGGCAATCCTCCTGAAATTGAAGCAAGTATATCGTACTCATGATATATGTTTACCCCTGCAAAATATCTTCCACAATTGCTGTAAAGAAAGTTTGGCTCTAAAGCACCAGCAGCATTTTTCTTAGATGTAGCGGCAGCTGCGACACCTGACCCATATACTATTTCTGCTGTTACCATCAACTCTGCAACCTCATCCACTACATGTGGCTCTTTACCTATCCCATTATAGTCAGCAACTAATGCTGTAGCCCCCATCATTATATCTGTTACTGCTGGTTTACATCCACAATAGCTGAAACGATGATTGTTTGCAAAAGCCAATGCAAGTCTACCAGCAAACTTAGTCTCTCCGCACATAAATACCCTTTCCCAAGGAACAAAAACATTATCAAATACAGTCATTGAATCACATGCTCCATATTTAGTAAAAGGTGCATCATATTTTACTCTCGGTCTAGGTGATGTTGACCTACATACCAATGTAACTCCTTCGGTATCTGCTGGAATAGCAAAAGCTACTGCCCAGTCACTTTCTTCTTTACCCATCATTCTTGTTGGAATAGCAATGATTTCATCTGCATAAGGTGCAATAGTGTTATGGGCCTTGCATCCAGATACAATAATTCCGTCTTTCTTTTTCTCTACTATTCTAAGATACAAATCTGGATCTTGCTGTTCCGAGGGTCGTTTTGATCTATCACCTTTAACATCTGTTTGAGCAGCGTTTCCAATTAAATCATTTTCTTGATAATATTTTAAATATTTCAAAAGTTTCTCATGATAATCAGTACCATAGGCAACATCTATTTCTTTTGTTGTACCATACAAAGCGTTTATAGCATCACAGCCCATGCATCTTTGGATACATCCTCCTACTTTGCCACAAAGAGTACGAATCATTTTTTGCTTAGACATAAGATCATCTTGACTATGGTATATGTGACTAAATCTATTTATTTTTTCACCTGTAAGGTGAGATGTGGTAGTAACAAGCTTTTCGTACTCAGGATTTTGAGCCGCATCAAAAGTGACTCCTACAGTGTTGATACCTGGTTCTAACAAAGCATCATCCCTACTTCTAAGTTTACCGTCTATATAGATATTCGGCCTCATAGTTTTTAACTTCTCTTTATACTCTTCAAATGTCCTCATAACTTCCTCCTAATTAATTTTACATATAAATTATATAAGCAAAAACTATGCCATAGGTTTTATATTACTATTGAATAAATTTGTGACATAATGGCACAAATAATTGACATATTGGCATAGATGTGACAATATGTCACGTTGTAATACAAAAATGAAATAGAAATTTTATTTCTTTTTCATTTACTTGATATTTTATAAGTATAATTATATAACAAGAGTTAGAATCTAAATTTTATAGTAAACTTCTAAGTTATGTTGTTTATTAAAACTTTATTTTACAACTTTTATTTGACATGATATACTTAAAATATAAAACTAATAAAGGGTGAAAAAACATGAACGATAATTATAGTAATATGTCATTGGAAGAAATTAAAAAAATGTGGCACAAGCTTCATGAAAACCCAGAATTACGAAATATGCTAAGACCTGAAATACTTCATTCATGGGACAGAAGCTTTAAAAATCAAGTATCAGCTTATTCAAAGAAAACGTTTCATCTGTATTCTAAAGAAGAATATTCTTATGCTCTCCAAAAATCTAAAGACCTAATTGATTGTGCTTTGCCTGTTATGGAAAACCTTGTCCAGTTTATGCAAGATACAGGATTTGTTGTATGCCTAACTGATCCTGATTTAGTTATACTCAAAGTATTAGGAGACAAGAAATCAATGGAGTGGGCTCAAAAATCAAATCTTATCGAAAGGTCAGTTTGGAATGAAGATTTAGTTGGAACAAACACTGGAACATTGGCCATAGAATTGTCAAAACCTATATCACTTTATGGTTATGAACATTACTGTTTATCTAATGTTGTATCTACAGCTTCAGGTTGTCCCATTTTCGAAAATGACAAAATAATAGGTGTTATTGGGATGGTTGCACCTTACGATAAAATAAAAAATCAACATACCCTTGGAATGGTTTCTGTTGCAGCTAAGCAAATACAGTCAGCAATTTTGCTAAAAAGAATTTATCAATATCAACATGTTATCCTAAATTCTATGTCTGATGGTGTAATTGCAATTAATGATGTAGGAAACATTACTTTTATCAATAAGAAATGCAAACAATTACTCAGTTTAAACCAAGATAATTTAGTTGGTTCAAACCTCCTCTCTGTTCTAGGTAACAGTAATGATAATTTATATTTTATTGAAACAGTAACAAAAGAAATTACAATAACAGATGAATTTTTTATTATAAGTAGTGGTAAAATGAAGATTAAATGTAATATAACATCGACTCCTATTAAAAGTTCAAATAATTTAGAAAAGGGAAATGTTTTGATCATAAGAGAATATGAGAGAAGTAACCATTTAGTCAAAAAATGGATTGGACGTAGTAATAAAATGACTTTCAATAACATTATCTCTAGTAATGATACTTTTAAAAAAATAATAGAAAAAGCAAAAATAGCTTCATATTCAAGTTCTAACATATTGCTTCTTGGGGAAAGCGGTACTGGAAAAGATGTACTAGCCCAAGCAATACACAATGAAAGCCACCGTAAAAACAACCCTTTTGTTGCTATAAATTGCGCTGCATTACCAAGGGAACTTCTTTCAAGCGAACTTTTCGGTTATGAAGATGGAGCTTTTACGGGTGCAAAAAAAGGTGGTAATATAGGTAAAATCGAATTAGCTGATCAAGGAACTTTATTTTTGGATGAAATCGGTGATATCCCTTTAGATTTACAAGTTACTTTATTGAGAGTCATTGAAGAAAAAAGCATTGTAAGGTTAGGAGGAAACAAACTCATACCAGTCAATATTAGAATTATTGCAGCAACAAATAAAGATTTAGAAGAAGAAATCTCAAAAAATAAATTCAGGTTAGATTTGTATTATAGACTTGGTGTAATTAAGCTTAAAATTCCTCCATTAAGAGAAAGACCTGAAGATATATTAATGCTAACAGATTATTTTTTAAAGAATATTTGCTCAAGATTTAACAAACCATTAAAAAGCCTTTCAAAAGAAGCAAAAGAAGTATTTTTAAATTATCAGTGGCCAGGAAATGTACGGGAATTACAAAACGTTTTAGAAAGTTCCATTCAATTATCTCCATGTAATGAAATAACATATAACGATGTTAAGGGATACATCAATATTAACAATCAACATTTTTCAACAACAAACGACACCTATTTGCATAAAATACCTGAAATAGAAAAGAAAATGATTGAAAGATATCTTAATGAAAAGTTTACCAAGGATGAAATAGCTAATATTTTAGGTATTTCTAGAAGAACTTTATATAGAAGATTAGAAAAATATAAACTTAACTAATAGTGACAATAAATAGAGTGAATAAGTAAAACTGCTTATCGCTCTATTTTCACTCACTTCATAATTTAATGGTAAATTAAAAACATATAAAATAAATAAAAAAAAATAAATTTTTTCTTTACAAATTCTATTACATCATTTATAATAATAAAGCGCTGTAAAATTGCGGTTGTGGCGGAACGGCAGACGCACTAGCTTGAGGGGCTAGCGAATGTATATTCGTGGGGGTTCAAATCCCCCCGACCGCACCAAAAAATAAAAACAAATCCACTTTGGAATAAATCCAAAGTGGATTTGTTTTTATTGCTAGCTAATTTCTTGATAAGAAGTTTTTCTTGTGCTATAATTAATTAATAATATTAAATGCGAGGTGCTTATATGATTCATGAATCAGGGGAAGATTATTTAGAAACTATTCTGCTTCTTTACAATAGAAATGGTTATGTACGTTCAATAGATATAGCTAATGAACTAAATTATACAAAACCTAGTGTTAGTCGTGCCATGAGCATTTTAAAAAAATCCGAATACATAATCATGGATAAAAACGGGCATATATTACTTACAGATAAAGGAAGGCTTACTGCAGAAAAAATTACAGAGAGACATAAATTGATAGCTAAATTCTTAATAAATGTTCTAGGTGTTTCTCAAGAAACTGCATATAATGATTCTTGTAGAATTGAGCATATAATTAGTGAAGAAAGTTTTCAAAAAATGAAGGAATATTTAAAAACTACCGAAGATTAACCTCAGTAGTTTTTTATTATATTACTAACTTATATTTGTAGATGTTTGTGCTTTTTCATATTTTTTTACAGATTTTAACTTGTTAATAATTATGACAACTAAAGAAATTGAAATTAATACTCCAAATATAATTAAAACTATATCACCATTCACTACAGCATTTTCTGACACTTCTTCCATTATAGAGATATCTAATACTTTTCTTTGAGTTGCCTCAGTTCCTTTTAATAAAAAACTACCAAAAGTATTTACTAAGAATGCTGATACATAAGCAATCCCCGTTTGATATCCTATTGCTATAAATGTCCATTTCCAACTTCCCATCTCAGTTTTAATTGCACCAATAGCTGCAAAACAAGGAGCTGCAAACAACGTGAATATCATAAATGAAAAAGCTGTCACTTGTGTGAATACTATTGGAACAACACTTCCTACTGATGCAAAAGTTGCTACTACAACCTCTTTAGCTATAAGTCCTGTAATAGAAGCAACGGATGCTGCCCAAGTATCCCCAAACCCAAGAGGTATAAATATCCATCTTACAGATTCACCAAAACTTGCCAACATACTTTCTTCAATTCTTTCAGCTCCTAGATATTCCAATGAAAAACTAAAGTTTTGTAAGAACCAAAGAGCTGTACAGGCTACAAATATTATTGTTCCTGCCTTTTTTATAAACGACTTGCCTTTTTCCCACATATGAATAGCTACACCTTTTAATTGTGGAAGCTTATAGTTTGGCAATTCCATTATAAATGGAGCTGGATCTCCTGAAAATAGTTTTGTTCTCTTAAGTATAATACCTGAAAAGATTACAGCACTAATTCCAATTAAATACATTGATGGCCCTACCCACGATGCATTAGGGAACATTAATGCTATAAACATTGCAAAAACAGGTAATTTTGCTCCACATGGTATAAACGGAGTTAGCATAATTGTCATCTTTCTATCTTTTTCATTTTCTATTGTTCTACTTGCCATTAATCCTGGTATTGAACACCCAGTTCCTATTAGCATCGGAATGAAAGACTTGCCTGAAAGACCAAATTTACGAAATATTCTATCCATAATGAATGCTACTCTTGACATGTATCCACTGTCCTCTAAAAGTGATAAGAAAAAGAATAAAATCATAAGTTGTGGCACAAATGTGAATATCGCACCGATGCTACCAATAATACCATTTACCACTAAATCTATAGTCCATAATGATGCGTCTAAATAATTTAATATTGATTCTGCCGAATTTTGAATAAATGAAACAATTAATTCAACATACCCTATTGTCATATCTCCAATTGTGGTAATAGATATATAGTAAACAAACCACATTATTGCAAAGAAAATTGGCAGAGCAACCCATTTGTTTGTTAGAATACTATCTACTTTATTTGATACAGTCGTATTACTATTAATTTTTTTGACTACACATTTCTTTATTATTTTTCCTATGTATTCATACCTTTCATTAGTTATGATACTTTCAGAATCATCATCATATTTTTTTTCAAGTTTATCAATTATAGTATCAATTTCTGTTTTAATACCTTCTGGTAAATTAATATCTTTTACAACTTTTGCATCTCTTTCAAAAATTTTAATTGCTAACCACTCAGAATTATGTGTACAATCATAATTATCATAAATATTTTCTATTTCAGAGATGGCATCCTTAATAGGTTTACTAAATTTGTTTTGAATAAAATTACAACTATTTTTTTTAGCTACTTCTATGGCTTTGTTAATTAATTCCTTAACTCCTAGCCCCTTAATAGCTGAAATTTCTACTATTGGACAGCTTAGCTCATCAGATAATTTTTCAACATTTATCTTGGTTCCTATTTTCCTAACTATATCCATCATGTTAAGAGCTATTATCATTGGTATTTTTAGTTCTGTAAGTTGAGTAGCCAAATAGAGGTTTCTTTCTAAATTTGTCCCATCAACTATATTTAATATTACATCTGGTTTCTCATTAATCAAATAATCCCTTGTAATTACTTCTTCTAACGTGTATGGAGACAAAGAATATATTCCTGGTAAATCTACTATAGTTACCTCCTTATACCCTTTTAGTTTTCCTTCTTTTTTTTCTACTGTTACTCCAGGCCAATTACCAACATATTGTGAACTGCCGGTTAATTCATTAAACAATGTTGTTTTTCCTGAATTAGGATTTCCTGTAAGTGCAATTTTTGTGTTCATTAATACCTCCCATGTTAGCCGATGCTAACTCATTTTTATAAGTATATACATTATTCTACTTCAATTAGATTTGCATCTTCCATTCTAAGTGTAAGTTCATAACCTCTTACTGTAATTTCTAAAGGATCTCCCAACGGAGCAACTTTTCTTACATATACCTCAGTTCCTTTAGTCATTCCCATGTCCATTATCCTTCTTTTTACTGCACCTTCTCCTAAAAGCTTAACAATTTTAACTGTATTACCACATACTGTTGTTTTTAGTGTTTTCATTACAACCTCCAATTATAATATTAAACCAATATCCTGTTAGCTATTTTCTTATCTAATGCAACTCGTGTATCCTTAACCACAATTATAATATTACCGTCATTTTCAGATATAACAGTTACATTTTCACCCATTACAAATCCTAAACTTTCTAAATGTTTTTTTGCATCATCCTTACCAATTATTTTTTTTATGCACATACTTTCTCCCACTTTAGCCATTGTTAACGGCATTACGGTCACTCCCTTCCTCTTGAAACAATCACAGCGTTAGCTTAAGCTAACTTTTTATCAAATTTACTTTATCCTTGACAATATTCTTCAAGAATATTTTTTAAAGCGGTAGAACTACTGGTATGAGATTTTGCTATATTAATCCTTTTCCTTAAACCTTCTTGAGCTGCACTTTGAATCATTTTATGAGATACTGTATTAGTAAATAAAATTAATAAATCTGGAGCCCCTATTTGTGATTTTAAACTTCCCGTCATTTGTGTGAAAATTTTAGCTTTACAATTAAAACTATTGCATATTTTCTTATATTCACAGACCATTCTATCATGGCCTCCAACTATTACTACGCTCATATATAACTCCTCTACTATTAAAACTTAATATGTTTTATAGTTAGCATTAGCTAACCTAGAATCAGTTTACCACTGCTAACTATATTTGTCAATATATTTTTCCATGAATTTTATAAAAGACCTACATTTCTTTGCAGGTCTTTTATGAATAACTTTATTCAACAATATAGTTAGCAGATGCATAACCTTTTGTTCCATTATAATCTACATTGTACCAATCTCCAGATTGCCCTAAAATGGTTAGTGTTGAACCATTAGGTGCCATTGCAATTACTGGGGAATTTAGTGATGGTCCACTTCTTATGTTCAAATAACCACTTTGAAGAGTAACCGTTCCGGTTCTCCCTGTCTGTTGATTTCCATTTTGAGGTATATTACTTTGCATGTTGAAATATTCTACAAGTGACTGAACTAAAGTCTGTGCTATTAAATCAATATTATTTTTTATCCAATTTGCATCCTCTATATTATCATGATATGCCACTTCTATTAAAGAAGAAGGGGCTTTGGTTCTTGACACTTCCCCTAAATTAGTTGCAGGTAGTGTTTTAACTAACTCTGGGTTCGGATAAATATTTCTAAAGTTTTGTGCCATAATTTCTGAAGCCCTTTTTCCATTTGAACTGCCTGGGTAATAAAATACAACTACGCCCCTATTCTGGCCTGCTTGCCCTTCTCCAGAAGCATTTGAATGTATGGCTAAGTGAAAATCATAATTTCCTGCATTTGACTGTCTAATTGATGAACCTGCTGTCATCTCAGGTGTATTCCTAGCAAATTGAATCCCTACTGATTGTAAATATGGAATCATAGCATCTGCTATTAAATTCATATATTGTTCCTCAGTTCCCCCATTTACAAACTGATTAAATTGTTGTGTAGATGGACTTAAATATATCGTAGGCATATTAACCTCCATTATCATAAATTTAGCATTATACTGCTGATTAACTTATTTTATGCAAAATTTAACAATCAGTTCTCATCTAATAATTATAATTAAAAAACTACAAATAGAACTTGTATTTCAATTTGTAGTTTTTTAATTATAATTTAATTTATTTTATCTATTTTATCTATTCGTACCAATATAAAATAATGCTACAGTTCCAGGACCTGAGTGAGCTCCTATTACGGGATCTACATAATTTATCACTACATCTTTAACATTTAACTTACTCTGTACCAATTCTTTAACATATTCTGCGTCCTCTATACAATCTCCATGAGAAATAAAAACTGTTTGTTCATGAGGCCTAATACATGTTTTTTCCATTACTTTAACCAGCTCATTAAGAGAATTCTTTCTTCCCCTTACCTTTCCTATAGAAACCAGTTTACCTTCATCATCCACATGTAAAATTGGTTTAATTGAAAGAGCTGTTCCAACTATAGCAGTAGTAGCTGAAATACGACCTCCTCTTTTAAGAAAAAACAAGTCATCAACCGTAAACCAATGACATAATTTCAATCTGTTATGTAAAACCCAATCCTTAACCTCTTCAATAGATTTTCCTTCTTCCCTTTGATTTGCCGCATAATATACAAGCAAACCCTCTCCCATGGAAGCAGCAAGTGTATCAATTGAATATATCTTTCTTTCTGGATATTTTTTCTGTAGTTTTTCAGCCATTATTGAAGCTGTATTATAGGTACCACTTAAAGCAGAAGAAAATCCAAGATAAAGAACATCTTTTCCCTTACTTAATATACTTTCAAAAACTTCTTCACAAGCTAACATATTAATTGTAGATGTAGTCATAACTTTTCCATCTCTCATCATATGATAAAATTGGCTTAAATCCGTTTTTTCTCCTTTAATATAACTTGAATACTCCTTACCATCTAAAATAAAAAACAATGAAATTATATGTATTCCATATTCCTCAATTAACTCTTCTGTAAGATTTGCTGATGAATCTGTTACTATTTCGTAATTCATGTTTTATCAATCCTCTTTTCAATTTATAATACATTATATAGTTAATAATATAATATTATAAGATTTTTTTGTCAACTAATTTATAACTATTTACCATAATTTATCCTATTTTTCATTATAAAACATATAATGATTATATAGAATGTATTGGAAAGGAGTATTATATATGATAAAAAGAATACACTCTTTTTTTGACCAAAAAATATTAATTATCATATTTATATTCTGCATTTTCGTTGTATGCTTTTCATTAATGAAAAATACGTCAAATAAAATTACTTTTTCAAATGTAGAAATATTTAAAGATATTAATGTAGAATCTGTTATGAATACATGTGAGAAATTTGATGTTGCTGCTTATTATCCCGTCACAAAAAATAAAAAAGTTAATAAAGAATTAAAAGCCCTTGTAGATATGCACATTAATAAACTAGAATATGATTCTAAATACTATATGCCTAAAAATTTAGATGATAAATTAAACTTACTAATTGAATATAAAGTGGAAAAAGCAAATAATGATATTGCATCTTTTATTTTTAAAATTTATTATTCGCAAGGCAAATCATTTATTCGATATGATATCTTTACAATGACATATAATTTAAATTCTGGAAAAAGATTATATCTTAATAATTTTTTTAATGAAAAAAGCAACTATATCTATGAGTTAAGTGAAATAGCAAAAGCTTATATCAGTAAAATAAACGATATAGATAAAAAAATTACAAATTGGTTTATTGATGACATAAATACAAGTTTTCAATATAGTTTCGATGGTTATAGCTTTTCTAGTTCATATTTAACAATTTATTTTAACTCAAATAAAATTTCATCTAAACTTAGTAATGTTTTTGAAGTTAAAATACCATGGGAAAATATAAATCATTTACTTAAGAGTAATGTATACGCTTCTAACAATAGTAATGATACAGCAATATCCGTATCAAATATATATAATTATGAAGCAGACACAGAGCAAGCAGGCAATCCTCTTTATTTTCCTGCGTTTAATATTAATGTAACTAAAACTGACAAGGTTGTTGCTTTAACATTTGATGATGGACCTCACTATATTTATACGGATAAATTATTAGAACACATTGGCAAAAAAAAAGTCGTAGCAACTTTTTTTGTTTTAGGAAATAGAATTGAATACAACAAAGAGCTACTTAAACAAATGGTAGAATTAGGTTGCGAAATAGGAAATCACACTTTAAGCCACAAAAATTTGACAATTATAAATAACAAAGAGATTAAAAATGAAATTGAAAGTGTAAACAATTCAATAAAATTAATTACAGGTTACGACGTGAGAGCTGTTCGCCCACCATATGGCAGAAGCAACTCTATAGTGAAGAATATAATTAACAAACCTATTGTTTTATGGAGCGTAGACCCTGAAGATTGGAAATATAAAGATTCAGTAAAAATTAGAGATAACGTGTTATCAAAAGTAAACAACGGTTCAATAATATTAATGCACGACATTTATCAAACATCTGTTGATGCTGCAATTATGATAATAGATGAGCTATTAGAACAAGAATATAAATTTGTAACAGTCAGCCAATTACTAGAACTAGAAGACCAAAGCAAAAACGGAATGGTTTTTACTCATAAATAATACAGTATGAAAAGGGCAAGCCGTGGTTAATAACCACGGCTTGAGGCAAAAAATTTAAGAGGCATTTATAAATTTTCATTTACAAATGTACTTTTATTATACTACCTTTTTCAAATTTTTCAATTATTTTTTTCATTTATTTAATTTTTATGATTTTCGAAATATTCTTCTCTCAACATTGACATTAAATGAAGATCAAAATATTGATTGTTTTTTTTAGCTGCATTTCGCATTATTCCCTCATATTTAAAACCTAGATCTAAATACAAATGCGATGCTCTCTTATTATTTGGATAATGGTCCAGTGTAACTCTTTGCATTTCAAGAATCTCAAAACAATAGCTTAGTAATATTTCCATCAATTCCCTACCATAACCTTTTCCTATACAACTTTTATCACCTATATATATTCGAGTAATATCAATAGAATCAAAAGTCTTATCTATTTTCGAAAGATAAACCCTTCCTATTGGTTTATTTTTAGTTTTTAAAATTATGGTATATTGTTCTTTAGATTTGTCTTTTTCTCTTTCTTGCATTTCACTTACAATATCATTATAACATTGAGAATCATTGATATTTAAAAATTCTTTTATAAAATCTTGTTTTTCCCATTCCTCAAAATATATACAATCTTCCTCTACTGTCTTTCTAATAAATAAATTATTTGATTCCATTTTATCCTCCAAGCAAATTATAAATCTGGTTATCTTTTTCTAAATTTTTTATAGTAATTATATTTTATGCTTTTTTCAAACAGATATCTATTTTCTTCCATTATACCCCTTACTGCCATTATTATCAACACGAAATAAAACCAGTCTTTCTGGATATAAATAATTACGGAAAAACACACTATAAAAAAGCAATTTGTCATTATCATATATCTGCTTACCGAAATTCCATCAAGTATTTTTTCTAGTATTGCTTTGCATATGTTTCCGCCATCTAAAGGAACAACAGGAATCATATTAACACCAGCCAAAAAAATATTTATATTGGCAAAACCATTATATTTTGTATTTGCTAAAATAAAAAACATAACCAAATTTAAGAAAGGACCTGCAAAAAATAACATAATTTTTTTACCGAGACTTGTAGATTCCAAGTTAGCATTCAAGTTAAATCCAAACAAGGTTATTTTGATTCGTTGAAATTTTATTCTTAGAATTACTGCAGCAACAAAATGTCCAATTTCATGAATAGTGAGAGCAATGACTATTAATGTCAAGATTTCCTCACATAATTAATCGCTTATCTCAAATAATTTTGAAGGATTTAAAGATTCACCATTTTCCCATACTTCCAAATGAAGTATTTTACTTTCTTCACTTAAAGCTCCTATAATGTCACCATTGGAAACTTGGTCTCCCTTGCTCACTAACGTCTCGTTAATTTTTCCATATATTATTTTTTTATCTCCTTCTTGAACAACAACATAATTGGATAATTTTTCATTGTTTCCAACAAGTACAACTGTTCCTTTTGAAATTGATTTAACTGCTTGAGTATTTGAAATTATATCTACTCCATGGTTGTAATATGAATTATTATCTGTTTCAGTTAATCCATATTCTTTATAAATTTTCCCATTTACTGGTGACGTATACTCATTCTCTTTTTTAGATAAAAATGGTATTTTTTCTTTTACACCTACTATTACATTTTTAAATGCACCCGTAATTGTTGACGGATCAATGCTTTCAGAAAGTTTTTCTTCTGTAATACTAATAAATTGTCTAGAAAAACTTGAGTCTATTTGTTTAGTAAGTATAACTAATGCTACAAGAATTATGCTGAATCCAACTTGTATTGCTAACTTTTTATTAAATATTTCCTTTCTTTTTATACCAATCTTTCTTTTTGTTAATTTATTCATTTCACCCACCCCTTCCCTATAGTTTATTTAATTATTACAAGCTTTATTACTAAAATAAAAAACTTTTGCAAACGCAAAAGTTTTTTATTTTAGTAATACTATTCATATATCAACTAATTATGACAAAATAATCAGGATAATTTTTTAATCAATAAAACTCAATTTATTAGTGATAAAATCAATTGAACTATTAAAGGAATTTATATCTTTATTAAATAAAAAATTATAGTCTGCATCAATATACTTATCTTTCTCTTCAATAGTAGACAAAATTTCCATATCCAACATTTTGTTCATATCTTTTATTTTAAGCATTGTCCCTCTGCTAGCATTCTTTTTATTATATCTATTTACAATAATAATACTTTCTTTCAACTTAAATTTTTTTGCTAAATCAGTAGCTTTGTTTATTTCCTTAATTGACGAAAAGTCATTGTTATTAACAATTATTATTCTTTCTAATTTTGTAAAGTCTAAATGATAGCAAGATGATAATCCATTTACATCAATTATTACAATGTCATATTTATCTTTTGCTTCTGCAACCATTCTTGAAAAGCTATCTTTTTTAATATTGTCTAATTTATTTAAAACCCTTGGAAATGGAATAATACATAAGTTATCGGATATGTCTATTGTAGCTTGCTCCATAGAACAAGTTCCATCAAATACATCCTTAATATCATAAATTATATCTTCATCAACTTTAAAATACTCTGAAACTTTTTTATTACCATTTGCCAAATCTATTAACAATACACTTTTACCTCTATTTGATAACTCAATAGCTGTTTTAATTCCAATTATAGTTTTTCCAATACAACTTTTGTCTGAACTAATCAAAACTGTACTACCCACCTATAACACCTCCGAAAATTTTTAAAAATTAAATTGTACACATCTAGTGAAATTCCAAATAAAAACACTCCACATAATTGTCACCTATTATTGATTTGCGTTAAGCTTTAAATATTCACCAATTACATCTCGTACTATCGGTGTAGGGTATCTTCCAGAACCACCCTGGAATAAAACGCATGCTACTGCAATTTGCGGGTCATCGTATGGTGCAAAAGCTACATACCACGCGAATTCATCATATGGATCACCCGTTTCTGGATTAATGCCTTCCTTTTGTGCTGTTCCTGTCTTACTTCCTACTATAACAGGGAAATTAGAATATGGATTAGCACTATCTGCTTCCGACACCATACGCATTCCTTTTTTCAAAACATCTAAGTGACTATAATCTTTAAGTATAATACGTTCTGTTTTACGCAAAGGCACATAATCAGTATCTTCTCCATTGTATTTTTTTAATCCTTTAATTACACTTACATTCCTCTTATATCCACCATTAGAAATAATAGAAATATAATTTGCCATCTGAATGGTAGTATATGAGTTATTACCTTGACCTATACTAATATTTAAATTATCGCCTGAATTCCACACTGCCTGATTAATATATGAATACTTTATTATATCAACTAATGGTACCCCGTTATCATTTGTTTTATCAGGATTTAATCTCAAGGCTTTTAACCCATCATAAACGCTACCTCTAGTCATAACCTCTTCTCTATCAATCCAGCTAACTATTTCTTCGACAATTTCATTTTTTAAGCTTTCATCGATATTGTATCCATCTTCCAAATATCTTTGTATATTTGACTCCAAAAATAACCTCAAATAAACCCTAATGTTTACCTTTTTACCTTCAATACTAGGAACTCCTCCTGAAGATTCTTGTGGTATATCTATTTCAATTCCTGTTTTACCATTTAAGCCTACTTTATCAGCTGCTTCTATTATATCCTCAACATCAACCTTTACAGTATGTTTTTGATTAGTAGCGAGATTTTCTCCCAACACTGTAGTATAAAAATAAAAATTACAAGAATCTCTTATTGCCTCATACATATTTTCATAACCATGCGCACCACCAAACATATTGTATATCCAGCAGCTAAAGTTTCTATCCCCTACTTTTTCAGTTCCTGCGCAATAAACTTTAGTATTTGGGTCTACTCCCTTTTCAAGAGCGGCTAAAGCCGTAACCATTTTAAAGGTTGAACCAGGTTGTATAGCGGTTAGCAATGATATGTTGTACAAAGGTTTAGGTGCTAACGGATTTTTCGAATCATTCAAAAGACTGTTCCAATCTTCACTTGATATACCGGTTGAAAACAAATTCAAATCATAAGAAGGATAGTTTGCTAAAGCTAAAACTTCACCCGTTTTAACATCAAGTACTACCAAAGCACCTGAGGTCGCATTTTTATAAGCATCTTTAAAAACAAAATTTCCCCATTCACTCTCAAATACTCCGCCTGTTTGAATAAGATTAAGCCCTTTTTCCAAAGAATCTTCTGCTTTTTTTTGAAGATTTATGTCTATTGTTAAATATAAATCATCCCCTGGAACAGGAGCTTGACTTGATACTGATTTTATTGTTTTACCAACATTATTTACTTCTACAGTCTTTTTACCTTTTTCACCTCTAAGATAATCTTCAAATTTTTCTTCAATCCCAGTTTTACCAATTATATCATCCGGACTATACCCTTTTTCTACTACATATTCATTTATCTCGTAATCCTGTGAAATTTTACCTAAATACCCCAAAACGTGTGCGGCTGAACTGTATTTTGGATAATAGCGTATAGGTTCTATCTCAACATTTATACCATTTAATTCATGTGATCTTTCAGAAATCATAGCCACTGATTTTTCTGATATCCCATAACAGATATCTATTGGATGATATGATACATAGCTCGTTTTATTATATCGTTCTCTAATAACAAGCATGTTTCTTAAATCGTAATCACTAATACTTGAATCAATTTCTAAATTTTCACGAAGCATTTTAAAAACTTGTTCTGCTGAATAACTACCTGGCTCTTTATCTAAAGAATTTAAATTGTTACTTATCCAAACTCTCTTATTTCTAATAGGTGTGTATTCCCAATCTGATATAGATATATTTGGATTTTCATACTTTAGTAATTCAGTTTGTGAATAATACTTTACTCTATCATCCGTTATTACTTCATATAAAATATCGTAATTTTTGGCGGCTAGTTCCTTGATTAAATCATATGCCAAAGTATTTTCATTTAAATGAAACTGACTAAAATACTTATTTTTTATATCTTCATTATTATAAAAAAAAGTAAGAATCTGACCATCTGCCTTAAAATCAACAGGTAAATCAATATAAACTTCCTTTAATTTTTCACATAATATACCACCTGGCATAACCGTGTCTGAATCAGTTCCATAAACAGTCTGCAATAAATTATCTAAAGAGTTTTTCATAGTAAGTAACACAAAGTCATCTTTTGCAAGAGAAGATTTTGTAATTTCTTCATATTTACTATTCAAATTGAGTTTTAACTCTTTAAATTCATTATCTTGAAAAAATGAATACTTAACTAATTTAACATTGTCTAGTAAATTTTTTGACTTCAAGAACTCGTAAGATAATCTTCTAATTTTTGAATTTGAAAACAAATTGAATATGTACTTATTCTCCTTTAACAATAAATCTATTACCGTTTGATTAGGATTATTATTTACACTAATCTCATTTTTCAATAGCCATATTTTGATTGGGTCAGTCTCCTCAGTTTTATTCTCTTGACTAATTTGTTCGACTTGTTTTTCAATATTTGTTTTTACTATTTCATTTGAATCATTATTTTTTATAATTTGGTCAGGCCCTTTAATATATACGAATTGCCCATTTACGAAATCAATTGGAATATCTTTTAGACTTCTTTTTAACACAATAAATACGCTTTTCTTTACATTGTATTTTTCTCCATAAATACTTGATTCATAAGTTAGCCACTCATATAAATTTCCTTTTATTAATTCGATAACTTTTTCTTGTGCAGTTTTATATGAATTAAATAATGCATCTTTTTCTATTGATTCAGTTTCAATTGAATAATCAATAATAGAATTACTTGTCTTATCCGATTTAATTTTAATTTTTTCTAATTCTTCATCTATAAAATCAAATGTATCAAGCTCGATTGGAAAATCATCTATAGGTCTTTCACCATTTTCATCAAGTATTTTCGATAAAACAAATGATACATTATTAAAATCATCTTTTTGTATTTGGTCAGTATACATCTGCACTGTAAAACTTGTTATATTATCTGCAAGCAAAACACCATTTCTATCATATATTTTACCTCTTGGAGCTTTAACAGGTATATCCTTTATTTTTTTAACATCTGCAATTTGTCTATACTCTTCACCTTGAACTATTGTTAACACTGCCATTCTAAAAACTAACACCAATAGCATCAACACTATAACCATATAAATTATATTAAATCTATTTTTAAAAAATTTTTTTAATCCCAATTTATCACCTCTTTTATCTTACGTATACTTGTTATACAATTTATTTAATACTAAACTTATCAAAGATATAAACAACAAATTTCAAAACAAAAATAGAAACAACAGTATTAAATACCATTTGCAATAAAATATTTTTAACTATATATACAACATTTTCAACATTGTATTTGAGAAAGAATAACAAAATGTATAAGAATACATGAAAAAATATCGTTGCTAAAATAGTAACAATACTATACAAGGTATAATTATCCCTGTTTACATCTTCACTAAATGAACCTATTACCGAACCAATAATGAAATAAATTAATGTATACACTCCAAATATATCATACAACATTATATCATAGAGCATTCCTGTCAATATCCCAATGGACCCTCCAATAATTCCATTTGTCATCATAGCAAAAACTACTACAAATATTAAAGATATATTTGGTATCAAGCCAAATATATCTAAGAAATTGTAGAGTGAAGTTTGAAATATAAAATTAATTACTACTATAATAACCATTATATTTGTTTTTTTCATCAAACTATTCCTTTCATGATGACTTACTTAAATAAATAACTATCTTTTTATTTTTAATACAAACACTTTATATAATTTAGTAAAATCTACTGCGGGGCTAATTACTATTTTTTGTGTTGAAGCATCTGTAGTAGAAATTATCTCATTTACTTTCCCTATATATAAATCAGGTAAATAAATTTCTCCAATACCAGATGTTACTAGAGAATCTCCCTTATTTGCCACTACCTTGCTATTGAAAAAATATCCAGTAACATTACCATCAATACTACCTTGTAATATACCACTCTCTTCATTATTTATATCTCTAAAGCTAATTTTACAAGTTCCATCTAAAAGCGTCACAACCTTAGCCCAATTGTCACCTGTTTCAGTTACAATTCCAACTAAACCAATTTGAACCATCCCATTTTCTGTTTCAACTGCATGAATTACTATATCATTTTTGTTTAACCCATCTAATTTTCCCTTATCTATTGTAAGTCTACTAAACCAGTTAGAATTATCTAACGCTATGACCTGTCCAACTACATAATCATAATTAAGATTAGCTTTTAATTTATATTCTGCTTCAAGTGCGTCTGACTTGTTTACTATATTTTCTAAAATTCTTACTCGTTCCTGCAGTTCTTGTACTGTTTCGGTTAATAAGATGTTTTCTTCTTTCATTTTTACTATGTCTTGAACAGAATAAAAGGAATTCGCAAGTGTTTGTCCTATGTTAAAAGTTAATTTCTGCAAACCTGAAAAAAGGTCACCAAAAATACCCCCATCACTATTCTCAATTTTTCCAACTGATGTCAATCCAATGAGTATAATCAAAATAAAAATTATAAGCCAAAACAAAATTTTTTTTATATGTTTCTTTATAACATTCATTTTTCACCACTTATCTACATATTTTCGCATATTTTTCCAGCACCTAGTGCTACACATTCTAGAGGATTATCGGCTACATGAACTTTCAACCCTGTTTCCTTCTCTATATATATATCTAAACCCTTTAGAAGGGCACCTCCGCCTGTAAGATATATCCCATTTTCATATAAATCCGCAGCCAGTTCGGGTGGCGTTCTTTCTAATACCCTTTTTATGGCACCCACGATACTATTTACTGTTTCAATTATAGCTGTTCTAATTTCATCACTAGTTATACTAATACTAATAGGTAACCCAGAAACTATGTCCCTACCCCTTATTTGCATTTGATTAACTTCTTTTTTTGATTCATCTACATCTGCTTCGCTAGACTCATCACCCTCTACTTTATCGTTTTTATCTTTATCTTTTTTATCTTTAATTTTTGCTTTATTATAAAATTCATTACTAGCATTTCCTATTACTTTTTTTATGTGTTCAGCAGAAACTAGACCTATTTCCATTTTATATTTTAACTTTATATACTCTTTAATATTAACATCTATATCATCCCCTGCAATTCTCAATGAATCACTAACAACAATTCCTCCAAGTGAAACAATTGCTATTTCAGTAGTTCCTCCTCCTATATCTATTATCATGTTTCCTACTGCTTCATGAACTAAAAGCCCTGCACCAATAGCTGCTGCCATTGGTTCCTCTACTAGTTTTACTTTCTTAGCTCCCGAATCATACGCAACTTCCTCAACAGCCCTTCTCTCAATAGAAGTAACTCCTACTGGTACACAAATAACTATGTTCGATTTCATAAACCTTCTATGATTAAGTGACTTGTTAATAAAGTATTTAATCATAGCTCTAGTAATTTCAAAATCAGCAATTACACCATTTTGTAATGGCCTTATTGCATTTATTGTTTTCGGTGTTCTATCAAGCATATATTTAGCATCATTTCCAACAGCTCGAACTGTATTTGTATTAACATTTATAGCTACTACTGATGGCTCGTTTACTATTATTCCTTTATCATTAACATACACCAAAGTGTTTGATGTACCTAAATCAATCCCGATATTTTGTGTAAAAAAATTAAAAAATCCCATATTTATGTTAATCCTTTCTTCCTACCTATCTATTAGCCTATTAGGCGATTTAACTTTTAAATATATCCTTCTTCTTTAAAACTAAAAAAATTACCGTCTCCAATAATAATATGATCTATAACCTTAATACCTATAATTTTCCCACACTCTACTAATCTATTTGTAATTGCAATATCTTCTTGACTCGGCTCTGATTCACCGCTAGGATGATTATGTACCAGGATAATTGAAGATGATGAATTAATTATAGCTTCTTGAAAAACTTCACGTGGATGCACTATTGAGCTGTTTAAACTCCCAATAGATATTTTAGAAACCTTTATAATGTTATTTTTTGTATCAAGCAATATAATTTTAAAATATTCTTTTTTGTAATATCGCATTTCCTCCATCATTACAACAGCAGCATCATTGGGTGATGAAATTTTAATTTTTTCATCTCTAAAAGCACTTATTCTTTTGCTAAGTTCAGCAACTGCCATTAATTGTGAAGCTTTAACATCACTTATTCCATAATGCTTTCTAAATTTTTCAGGTGTACCTTCAGCAATATTTTTCAACCCTTTACCATCTTCTCTTAATATTTTTTGAGCTAAAACAATTGCATTATCTTGCTTGCTTCCTATTCTCAAAACAACTGCTATAAGCTCTGAATTTGATAAAGAACTAGCCCCATATTTTAATAATTTTTCTTGAGGTCTTTCATCAACAGGTATAGATTTAATAGTATAATTATTATTGTCCATTATATCCTCCACTATGCAATATAATATTGTTTCCTAAAGCAATTCTAAAGAAAAATGTTTTTCCAATAAATAATTTAATTTACTTAACGGTAGTCCTTTCACATTATTATAACAACCATCTATTTTTTTTACTAGTAATTCTCCATAACCCTGTATCCCATAGCTACCTGCTTTATCTTTATACTCTCCTAAATTTAAATACTTATGAATATTATTGTCACTCAATTCATTAAATAATACCTCAGTTTTTTCAAAATCAACTACTTTTTTATTAGATAAAGTGTCTATTATACAAATTCCTGTAAACACACTATGCTTTTTACCAGACAAAGTCTTAAGCATCTGAAACCCTTCTTCAATACTATTTGGCTTCCCCATAACTTTGTCTAAATAGACTATGGTATCTGCAGCTATAATTATTCCATGCTCATCACATGATTTTAAAACAGCACTAGCCTTCTCAAATGAAATCTTCATAACCGTTGTTTGTGGTTGATCATTTGGGTTTACACTCTCATGTATTTCAGATGAATAAACTTTTATATCATCATAATATTTACTCAACATCTCAATTCTTCTTGGCGATTTTGATGCTAAAATTATTTTTTTCATATTATATCCCTATAACTTTCTATAAGCTATTATTGCTATTATTATTCCAATTATTCCTGCTAATGTTAAATTTGCACTAAATCCTATTGTTAAAGAAATAATGTTTAAATCCAAAGTCGTTGGACCAAAACCAATTGCTTCTCCATAATTTAAAACAGGAGCATAATTAGAAAATACCTTACCTAATATACTTCCAATTATTGATCCTACAAGTATCAGTATTAAAAAATAAATTGAATTACCCCTTTTCATTTTATACCTCTTTCGTCTTATTCAATAAATTTTTATTTAAATTATCAGTTATAAAAATAGAAGTATACCCAACAAAGCATCCTGTAAATATACTTACTAAAGACATTATTGGTAAATATGTGTACATGCTTAAATTTTCAAACATAATTGCCGAAACTGTTATTTGAGAAGCATTATGAGTAATAGCGCCTAAAACACTTATACCTATAAGGCTAAAATATTTATTTGTATACTTTAATCCCACATACATAACAATAACGCTTAATACTCCACTTGTAACACTATATATTAAGCTTATTGGATTACCCGCTACAAACATCATAAGAATACACCTTAGAATTACAACCAATAAGGAGTCTTTAAATCCAAATATTACTACAACCGTAAGTGTAACAATATTAGCTAATCCAAGCCTAGCTCCTGGTGCTATAAAAGGAAGAGGAATCATTCCTTCTATTATGCTAAGTATCATTGCTCCCGCAGTTAATAGAGATAAAAAAATATATCTTTGTAATTTACTCATAAGTTTATCTCATTTCTTTTTTATCTAGCCCTATGGAGCTATAAAATCAATTTCTTTATTTTTCTTTTCAGACTCTACCTTTATTATCAATTTATTTGGTAGACATACAAGATTTTCTCCGCTACCACTAATTTTACCTTGATGAATACAATATTTGTCTGGACAACTAGCATCTTCTATCCAAATTTCTCCATTTTCAATTTTTATTTTATTGTACCCGTTAGAAGTTTTAACCGTAAATTCATTTATATATTTAACGTCTAAAACATATTCCCCAATTATTTTACCTTCAGAATATATAACAGCTCTGTTGGTATTTGAATATGTAACATTTCTACCATTGTAAATTATAAAAAAGCTACTTACGACTATTATAAAAACTATTAATACAATATCATATTTATTTATTTTTCTTTTCATAATTTCCCTTTTTTTTGATAATTAAAGATGATTGTTATTCTATCATTTTTTTTTATTATTTTCAAGTTGGTTATACTTTTTTCTACATGTTTTTTTTAATTATAAAACCATCCATTTTTAGAAATTTATACATTATAGATTTACATGTGCCTAAAAAACTGATAAAATAATACTATTATACTAGTTTTATTCTATTTAATATAAAAAATTCGAGGTGAAGAATTGAAAGTTTATAAAATAGGTGATAAAAATTTAATCGAAACATCTTTTGAATCTTCCATGAAAAGTAATGAAGATAAATATTGGCTTATATTAACTCCTGAAGAACTTCATAAAAACAATAAATTATTCAAATTTAATCATCAAACCGTTTTTGACTGCATGAATAATGATGATACCCCTAAAATCGAAATATACAAAGACTATAATTTCGGAATTGTCAACGTTATTATCGATACACAAAGCTACTTTAGGGTAAGTGAATTAGATTTTTATATAACAAACAAATATTTAATATTCGTTTCTAAGAGTGATCTAAAATTGTTTAAGGAAATAAAAGAAGATGTTATAACAAAAGGAACATTAAGTATTAGTTTTGAAAAAATTTTATATAATTTAATCGATAAATTGACAGTTAATGATTTTAAGGTACTGGCTAATCTTGAAATTGAGATATCTGATGTTGAAGAGGATGTAATTCAAGGTAAAACGAAGGATTATATTTCTGATATTTTATCACTAAAAAACAGGCTTTTGTTTTTAAAGAAACATTATGAACCATTGCTTGATATTGTAGAAGATTTAACTGAAAATCAAAATCATTTACTTGATGAAAATTCAATCGCATATTTTACAATATTGTTAAACCGAATTGAACGACTTAATAGAAAAGTAGGAATTTTAAGGGATTATATTACTCAAGTTAGAGAGTCTTATCAATCACAACTAGATATAAATTTAAATAATATCATGAGACTTTTTACTGTTATCACATTAATTTTTTCTCCCTTAACTCTAATAGTTGGTTGGTACGGTATGAATTTTGTACATATGCCCGAACTAAAATGGACATACGGTTATATGTTTGTAACCATCCTATGCGTATCGGTAGTAATTATAAGCATCATCTTTTTTAAAAAGAGAAAACTAATGTAATTCTTTATTTCTATATAGGCAATATATAACTTATAAAAATAATTATATATTGCCCTTATTTATTAATCGAATAGTATCTTTTCATGCTTCTATTACCATGAAGTCTGTAACTAGTTTTACCAGATTATTATTTTTATCAAACCCATAATATGTAGGAAAAACTCCAGAATTCCAACCACTTGCAAAAACTATTATATTACTTCCGGTTTTTTTATCAATGATAATATCAGCCCATGATTTATCACCTTGTCTGATTGTATCTTTAATATTATTTTCGTATGTTTCTAAATCATCTTCACTTAAAACATCTAAAATGCTCATTACTTTCTCATCCATAAAACATCCAAGTCCATTTTCAACTTCATATCCCATGAATTCATCAGATGCAAAACCACTTGAATTTTCTCCCTCTAGTAATGCCATTTCCCATTTTACAGGTATATTTTCATTAAATCTAAGCTCAGCTAAGACAGTCTGCGTTTTTCTCTTTTCAATTTTACCATTGTAAATATAAACTGTATATGTTCCTGGTGTAACATATTTAGAATAACATTGGTCATCATACAATAAAATCGGATCTGTTGCAATAACTTTGCCTGTTAACAGTTTAAGTTTTCCAGCCTCAACCCTCTCAATTTGCATCCTCCCAAATTCAGTATCAATCATCTTAGTATTGCCCTTAGTTATATTTAGTACATCTTTATTTATATACACGATTTTACCCCTTTCTCACTTTAATAATTTGTGATAAATTTATTTTTTCCTTTCATCAAGAATTTTTTTTAACTCGTTCATAAAAGTATTGATATCTTTAAATTGTCTATATACGGAAGCAAACCTTACATATGCAACATCATCCACATTTTGCAATTCATTCATAACTATTTCTCCTATGACCTCTGTAGAAACTTCATTCTGAAATTCGTTATAAAGCTGCTTTTCAACTTTATCTGATATATTTTCTATTTGATCTAATGTCACAGACCTTTTATCACAAGCTCTAATAAGACCATTAATAATTTTGTCTCTATTATATCCTTGTCGAGTTCCATTTCTTTTTATGACTACAATTTGAGTTTCTTCAATTTTTTCATAGGTTGTAAATCTATGTCCACACTCAATACATTCTCTTCTACGTCTAATTTTAAATCCATCTTCTGTAGGTCTTGTATCAATTACTTTACTCTCATAAAAACTACATTTCGGGCATTTCATATTATATTATACCTCCTTTAATTGATTTTACTAAATATTTTGATTAAAGTAAATAAGTTTATTTATAAATCCATAATTAAATGATTTGTATATTTGCTAAGGATGTCCCTTACGTATCACCGTTTAATTAACCACTGAATATTATAATATTATTTAAAATTAAATTCATCAATACAACAGAAGGACCATTGGGTCCTTCTGTTGTATTTAAACATTTTTTTCCATATATACGCTCATACTTGGGAAAGCAAATGATACTCCTTCCTCTTCAAACAAATTCATAATATTAAAATTTATTTCATCTTTAATACTAAGAAACTCTGCGTAATTTCCTGTATTTACCATGCACTGAACCCATATATCCAAAGAACTAGAACCGAAATTGTCAAATTTTACAATTACTGAATCTTGTTTTACCATGGAATGAGAATCTAACATTATTTTTATTTTATCAATTAGTACCTTTAGTTTTTGCGAAGATGTATCGTATGTAGCTCCAACCCTAAAACTTACCCTTCTTTGACTCCTTTTAGTATAATTCATTACCGCTCCACTAGTAAACTTAGAATTTGGTACAACTACTAATTCCTGTCCAAGTGTTCTAATTTTAGTACTTCTTAATCCCAATTCCTCAACTGTACCTTCAGTTGAATCTATGTTTATATAATCCCCAACATCAAAAGATCTGTCCGTAATAACAATAAATCCTCCAAAGAAATTTTTTATTAAATCTTGAGATGCTAATGCTATAGCAGCTCCTCCTATTCCTACACCTGCAAGAATACTACCTAACTGTTTAAAATCAAATTCTGAAGCTATCGCAACTATAGCTAACACAATTATCAAAACCTTTAATATTTTAGATAAAAGCGGAAATAATGTTTTAGAAATCAATGGTTTTTCTTCTTTAAATGTTAAATTATCACTCAATACAACTGAATATGCTGTTACTAAATTTAATAAGCATTGTGTTATTGTAATAATAATGAATGTTCTAAACACTCTATATATAAATAGTGATATTTGAGAATTTAAAGGAAAAATTGAAAGCGCAAAATAAATGCCAGTATACAAAAATAAATTTCTAAATGGTCTTTCTAATGAATCTACCATTAAAGCTAATCCTTTAAATTTATATCTTTCAGATATTTTTTTTAAAAATTTAATTATATATCTAGCAACAAAATTCTTTAATATTAAAAATGCAAAAATAATTAGCAAAGCATAAATAATAATTTCAAGATAAATTTCACCAATAAATATCGACATAACTCCTCCTATTTCTGTTTTTCATTTATTATACAATAAATGTGTTTATTTTAAAAGGGATTTTGATAAATTAGCTAACAAAACCCCTTTTATTATATGTTATGACCTCTTAAGAGCCTCCACAGGTGGAAGTAAAGAAGCGTTTATTGCTGGATATACTCCAAATAGCAATCCAGAACATAAAGCTACACCTACAGCTATTTTTATAGATTGCAAGCTTACTACAGCATTCAGCCCATATTTTGATACAACACTTATAGCCCATGCACCTAATAGTATTCCTACTACACAACCTATAATACTTACATATACAGATTCAAGCATAAATTGTATAAGTAAATCTTCTTGCTTTGCGCCCAATGCCCTTCTTACTCCTATTTCACTAGTTCTTTCTGTAACTGCAACGAGCATTATATTCATAATACCTATACCTCCTACTAAAAGAGATACTGCTGCAATACCACCAAGCAATACTGTCATAATACGATTTGCTTGATCTGCTTCTTTAACAAGATTATTTAAACTTGTAATAGTTAATGGTTCTTCACCCTTTTTGAATACATTCGTTTCATCTTCTGAATCCTCAGGCTCTTCTGGCACTACTGACTCCGCAATAACACCAACACTTCCCATATCATCTGAAGGCATTTCACCCTCACCTTCTCCTCCTTGAGATGGAGCAATGTTTTTTCCTAATCCGACTTTTCTTTTGTATATTCTTCCAAGCTGTACCATTGCAAGTTCAGCTTCTTCTGCACTATTCGATTTAGCCCAAATTTCATTAATATCGTTTTGACCAACTATTTTCAGGGCTGATGGATATGGAATAATAATTTTATTATCTATTCCATCTCCATTTCCTTCACCCTTTTCACTAAGTACCCCTACTATTCTATAGTTTATACCATCTAATTTTATAATTTGACCAACTGGACTTCTTCCATTTAAAAGAGATTGTGCAACATTAAACCCGAGAACAGCAACTGGAGCTCTTTGTTTGACATGAAGTGAAGTGAAAAAATTACCTGATACAACTTTATGATCCTTTATTTCTGGATAATTTTGATTTACACCAATTATATCTAGTTCATTTTCTTCTCTTCTCCATCTAATTGGAACTTTAGCTTTATTTACAACAGGAGTTGCATATTCTACTCCTGTTACTCTTTCTGGCAGTTCTTCCGCTTCTTCTGCTTCAAACTTAACATTTTCAGCATTGGCCTTTATTACAATAACATTTTGACCTAAGCTTTCAAACTGCGACACAATTGATTTTCTAGCTCCTTCTCCTATACCCATTAAACTTACTACAGCTGCAACTCCAATTGCAATTCCAAGCACAGTAAGGAATGTCCTCAACAAATTTGCAGTTATTCCGCTAAATGCCATTTCTGCAGAAAATCTGAGTCTAACAAGAAGGGATAATATTTTTCCTTTTTTTTGCATGTGAACTACTCTCCTCATTCATTTGTTGTAGGTAGCAATGAGTCATTTTCCGGAACTGATTGACTTGGCATCAAATCTTTTGTACTTCCTGTTACTACTTGCTGTCCTTCTTCAAGTCCACTCAGAACTTCAACTTGCTTATCATTCATCAAACCAACTTCAATTTCAACAACTTCAACTTCCCCTGATTCATTCAAAACTTCAACTTTTTGTTTATTATCTTCCTCAAATACTGCCTCTATTGGAACAAGTAGTGTATCTAAAGATTCTCCAGAATCTACAAAGCAATTTGTATTCATACCAGGTCTTAAACCTTCCTTACCTTCTACGCTTATTTCCACACGATAAACTGTTTTTCCATCTCTATCTGTATATTGATCAAGACTCATGACTTTACCATTAAATTCTTCTCCTGGAAGCGCATCAACTGTAATACTTACAGGTGCATCTTGCTTTATATATAAAACATCTAAATCACTTACAGTGGTATATATATTCATTTCACTTGTATTATACATATCCATAAGTTGCAATGACCATTCATCACTTGACTCAGATGCTGATATAGAATCACCAACTCTATAATTCACATACGAAACCATACCATCCATTGGTGCAGTTACCATTAATTTAGAACTTAAGCTTAAGGCTTTTTCAATTTTTTCTTGAATAGATTCTATTTCTTCATTTTTAGTTTTAATTTTATCATATTCTTCTTTTATTTTATCAATATCTGCCTCTATTAGCTCTGTTACATCATTTCCAGCAATTCTAACTAAAATTTGTCCTGCATCAACAAATTCATTTTCACTTACTGGTACTTCAGTCGCTATTATATTTGCATTGTCTCCATCAGAATAAATTGTTGAATATACTTTTTTTTCATCTACAAAAGATTCTACTTTTCCGTTATATGATAACGAAGCAACTGGAATACCTTCATTTTCAGTATATATTACTGCAACCATTCCCTTTTGAACTAATCCTGGGTTATCTGCTTCTATAACACCATTATGAACATATGTCATAGCATCTGAATTAGGTACAGCATTTGGGTTAATTTTTTTTATTGTTCCTGTGTAAAAACCATCAAATGCCGTTGAAGTATTTCCGTTTTCCAGCACTCTCCTATATTGTAATAAAACTTTTTGTCCAACCTTCAAGCTTTCATATTCATATGAATTTACTTTAAATGATATTTTAACTTTACTATCATCTACAATTGTTACTATATTAGGGTCTTCTATTCGTTCACCCTCTTCAACTCTAAAATCTAAAAGTCTTCCCTTTATAGGTGCTGAAATAACAATGCCTTCATATGGATCTACTTGATTTATATTAGTTATATCCTTATTAATTTTTTTGCCCAGGGCTTCCAATTTAGAATCAATCTCATCATTTATTTCTTGTATCTCTTCATGCTTTTTAGTTATTCCTTCATTTAGTTTATCTATAATTTCTTCTAAATTTTCTGTTGAAAGTCTTACTAAATTGTCTCCCTTTCTAACCATATCGTTTGGTTCTACAAATACTTCCTCAATGTTATATACAACCGTAACACTGCCTCCACCTAAGTCTGTTACACCTTCTGGTTTAGGTGCTGTTATTGAGCCTCCCCAGTTTCCATTTAACTGCCCTGTAATATTTACTCCTTGCTTTATATCTCCTCTCACAACTGGTTTTGTTGAATATTTTGGACCTGTTGCTACTTGAGTAGAATCAGGAACTAACTGCTTCGCTGTTAAATACCCTCCTCCAAATACTATTGCTAATACTATTATTATAGAAATTACTTTTTTTGCCATATTGTCCTCCCCTTATCTCCTTAAGTCAGATACTATTTCTCCATCAACTAATCTTATAATTCTGTTACCGAAATCGGCAATATCTTCTTCATGAGTTACTTGAACTATTGTCATATTTTTATCACAATTTAATTCAATGAATAATTCCATTATTTTATTTCCAGTTTTCGTATCTAGCGCACCTGTTGGTTCATCAGCAAGTATCAATGAAGGATTACCTACTATAGACCTTGCTATAGCAACCCTCTGTTGTTGTCCTCCTGAAAGCTGGGTAGGTAAATGGTGCATCCTATCTTCAAGCCCAACTAATTTCAATGCATTTTCTGCAAGTTCTTTTCTAATCTTTCCATTAACGCCCCTATATATTAATGGTATCTCTACATTTTTAATAGCAGACAAACTAGGAAGCAAATGAAAATTTTGAAAAACAAAACCTATAAATTCATTTCTAACTTCAGACATTTTAGAATCACTTAATTTATCTACACCATGTCCAGCAAGTTCATATGTACCTTTATTTGCATGATCTAAACAACCTATAACATTAAGCAAGGTTGATTTTCCCGAACCCGATGGTCCCATTATTGAAACAAATTCTTTTTCTTTAATAGTAATTGATATGTCTTTGAGAGCCTCTACCTGTATTTGTCCAGACTTATACAGTTTAGAGATTTTCTCCATTTTAATAATGTCCATTTTCCACCTCTCTTTAATTTATATCTTTATTTCTCCATTAATTATAACTAAAATTATTCATTATATTTGACGTAAAACTTTATGTAAAAGTTCAATAAATTATATATTTATTTTACTACATCTATGTATATTGAATCTATCCATACTTTATTCTTGCCAGAGTACTCAATATATATATTGAGCGAGTCAGCATTTGTCACATTAATCGGAACTGTGTTTTGAGACCACATATCGTTATAAATCTGCACTGTAGTATGAAATGTAGAAGCAAGTTTGCCATCTTTAAATGCCTCTAACACAATAAGTGATGAAACATCACTCTCTGATTTTGTTTTAGCCGCTATCGCAATTTGTTTTTTAAGCATGTAACTGTAATCCGGATTTGTAAAGTCTATTGATGCAAACAAAGCCTTGATTTTTCCTTCATCATCATTTTTTACAACAAGTGACTTATCACCTTCAACGTATATATCTTTATCTAGTTCAGCTAAAATTCCTTTGTATCCAACTTTCTCAAATAACTCTTTGTTAAAATATTTACTAATTGAATCAGTAACATTATTTGAATTAGAACTTGTTTCATCAATATTTCCATCAGTTGTATCTTTATTAGAATCATTACCATTATTAGTATCAATAATTCCACTATTCTGATCTATATCAGTATTTTTGCCAGAAGCAACTTCTGAATCTTTTCCATAATTATTAATGAGATACTTACCCATCATCAACACAAAAACAACTATAACTAAAGATATGGCCAATCGTTTTATATCCTTATTATTTAAATAATAAAATAGTCCCTTCTTAATATCATTGTTTTTTTTATCTACATTATAATACTTACTCTCATTATTGCTATCATCATTGCTATCATCTAAGTATATATCCAAAACACCATCACCATTTTTCCCATCTTCATACAAATTATAATCAGATTCATCAGATACATTAGACTCAACTATAGTTTCTTTTAAAATGTCTTGATGTTTGTCCACTTTAGGTTTAGCCAATTGAACAACACTTTGCTTGGTATGGTCTTCCTTATTGGAGTTTGGACTAATCATATTATATATTGGAGAATTATTTAGCTCCTCCAAAGCATCTTTAGGATGTATATACCCTTTTGTCAAACATCTCACTATTATTTTCAACATATCTGGAGGTACAAGTTCAGAAATATTATAATCTACTATTTCAGTTGATGAAAAAATATAATGCAAAACATTACCCATTCTTTTAAGAGTTTCATTATCTTGAATATCGTACTCCTGTTCAAAAATAAGATTACAATCTACAATAACATTATCATTTTTATCAATGTAAATTTTATCTAAATCTAAAATTTTTTGTTGTACTACATCAGTTAAACTAAAAATATTTGATGACAACTCTATTATTTTCTTTGACATATAAAACTGCTGTTTTAATGATAACTTCTTAGAACTAACATAATCTTTTAAACTGCTTACTTCCGATTCCATTGTATCAAATAAACTTGTAACTATAAATATTCTATCTTCTGTACTATAACAACTTAAAATATTAGAATTCAAACCCTTCAATCCATCTATATTAATAAGTTTAATTACATTTTGACTTGTTATAACATTATTGTAAAAAATTTCACCCGTTACATTATCTTTACATTCTAAAACCCTTTGGAATGCATTCTCAAAAATTGTACGAATAATCTTATAATTGTTATTCATATCATCTACCCTCCAAAATAATATAAATATATATTACCATATTTTCGACAAATTTGAAAACATTTTTATTTTTTTTGCATATTAAAAATGATGAGGAACTATTTTTCTTCCTCATCATCTTTGATTTCATAATCAACATTTTCTATTATTTTATCTTCGCTAACATCATTTTTATTATCATATTTTTTGGTTTTATCCATTACTACTGCTAGAAGATAACCTAGCATTACAATATCATCTATAAAACCAAACCCTAAAATTGGCTCAGGTATTAAATCAACAGGACTTAATATATAAATTACAGGAATTATTATCCACCATTTTTCCCCAAGTGGAATTTTCTTATCAAAAAGAAACTTAAATATCAAAGAAATCCTAAATAAAACATTCATACAATCTACCTACATCTATATAACAAATTCTCTACCTGGCAATTTTCTCTTAAGTTTCCCTACAAAATTTTTAGAAGGATCTTTTTCTTGTGAGTTTCCTAAAACTATATGGGTAATTCCTTTTTCTTCTGCAAAATCTACTAATGTTTTTATAACATCTTTAGATCTACGTATTATTAAATCAGCACCAACTTCTTTTGTAATTTCAAACAAATACTCTAAAGCATCTCCATCACTTAAATTATATAATAGTTTATCATTCTCATTAACTACATGAATAACAAACAAGCTATTATTGTCATCTTCTGATGAAAGTTTTGCCCCTACTCTAATCAAATTTTCACATGTCTTTTGTTGTGTGACACATACCAATACATTTTTATGCATCGCTACTCTCCTTATATGGCGGGAATATGTGGGAATTGAACCCACCCAGGACGCTACTAACGCCCCGCGACTGATTTTGAAGACCAGGAGGCACACCAGCACCCATCTATCCCCATCGACAACAATCATACCATATAACAATATTTTTTTCAAGTATCAAATTTACCAATTTACTTGGAAATATTGTACACATCCACATCATTTGTAGACATTTCTGACACGATAATTTCTGCTAGAGCAGAAACCGTATCTAATGAAGTTAAAATGTTAACTGATGACTCTACAGATGTTCGTCTTATCTTAAAACCATCTGTATTTGAATCATTTGCCTTTGTTGGTATGTCGATAACCAGTCCTACTTCTCCACTCTTTATTAAATCAATTATATTTGGTTTTGATTCATTAACCTTGTTAACAGCCAAAGAACTTATTCCTATACTTTCTAAATAAATTTTAGTTTTTTCAGTGGCCACAAATTTATAACCTAACTTATCTAAGTTTAACGCAACTCTCTTAAAGTTTTCTTTATCTCTATCTCTTATAGTAGCCAATATTTTTTTATTTTTATCTGGTATTTTTATTCCAGCTGCAATAAAACCTTTATACATCGCTTCAACATAATTTTTGCCTATTCCCAAAACTTCACCAGTTGATTTCATTTCAGGTCCTAAACTCACTTCAACACCATCGAGTTTTTGAGTAGAAAATACAGGAACTTTTACAGCTGTATGCTTTGTTTCTTTGAAAAGTCCAGTTCCATAGCCAATATATTTTAATTTTTCACCAAGCATAACTCTTGTTGCGAGTTCAATCATAGGAATTTTTGTTACCTTACTTATGTATGGAACTGTTCTGCTTGATCTTGGATTAACCTCAATTATATATAGTTCACCATCAGATTCTATAAATTGAATATTAACCATTCCAATAGTCTTTAGCTCTTTAGCAATTTTCTTTGTAATTTCAGTTAGTTGTATCTTTACCTTATCACTTAAATTTATAGGTGGATATATGGATATACTATCGCCAGAATGTATCCCTGCACTTTCCAAGTGCTCCATAATACCAGGAATTAATATATCGTCACCATCACAAATTGCATCAACTTCAATTTCTCTACCAACAAGATATTTATCAATAAGAACAGGATTTTTAGTATTCATTTCAAATGCATTTGAAAGATAATTAACTAAATCTTTTTCTGAATATGTGATTTCCATACCTTGACCACCTAATACATACGATGGTCTAACAAGAACAGGATAACCAATATTATCAGCTACTTTAATGCCTTCTTCTACATTCATAACAGTTTTACCATTTGGTCTTTTTATATCAAGAGATTCTAATATTGCATCAAATTTTTCTCTATCTTCTGCAACATCTATTTGTTCTGGGTCTGTACCTAGTATAGGTATGTTTTTTTCCTTAAAGAAATTAGCAAGTTTAATTGCTGTTTGACCTCCAAATTGTAATATTACGCCACTTGGCTTTTCTTTCTCAACTATATTCAATACATCTTCTTCTGTTAATGGTTCAAAATATAATTTGTCTGCTATATCAAAATCTGTACTTACTGTTTCAGGATTATTATTAACAATAATTGTTTCTACACCACATTTTTGTAATGCAAGTATACTATGAACTGAACAATAGTCAAATTCAACACCTTGACCAATTCTTATTGGTCCTGAACCAATTACAAGTATTTTCTTGTTATTGCTAATTTTTACTTCATCATATTCATCATAAGTTGAATAATAATATGGAGATTTAGCTTCAAATTCGCCACCACAAGTATCAACCATCTTATAAACTGCCTTAATATTATATAACAACCTCAAATTATATACATCATTTGGATTAATACACATAAGATTTGCTATTCCTTTATCAGAAAATCCCATTTTCTTTAATTTCTTTAGCCACTTTGCATCTAAATCATTTATACTAGCTTTTCTCAAAAGTTCTTCTTCTTCGACTATATTAAATAATTTATAAAGAAAGAATTTATCTATCCCTGTAAGTTCGGCTATTTTTTCTATTCTATAGCCTCTTCTGATAAGTTCTGCTAGATAAAATAACCTTTCATCATCTGGAGTTTGGATTCTTGCTTTTAATTCAAACATGTCCTTGACTGAAGCTTTCTTACTCCATAAAGTAAATTGCTTTATTTCAAGAGATCGTATTGCTTTTAACAGAGCTGATTCAAAATTATTTCCAATTGCCATAACTTCTCCAGTTGCCATCATTTTTGTACCTAGGTTTCTTTTTGCATTGTAAAATTTATCAAATGGCCATTTCGGAATTTTTAAAACAACATAATCCAGGGTAGGTTCAAACGCAGCTGAAGTTTTTTGTGTAACTGAATTTTTAATTTCATCAAGATTGTACCCTAAAGCTATTTTAGTTGCAACCTTTGCTATTGGGTAACCTGTTGCCTTTGATGCAAGTGCTGAAGAACGACTTACCCTTGGGTTTATTTCTATAATAGCATACTCAAAATTATTGGGATTTAATGCAATTTGAACATTACAGCCACCTTCTATACCAATGGCATCTATTATCTTTATAGAAGAAGTTCTAAGCATTTGATATTCTACATCTGACAATGTTTGAGAAGGGGCAACAACTATACTGTCACCTGTATGTACTCCAACCGGATCGAAGTTTTCCATGTTACATATGGTTATACATGTACCAATTTTATCTCTCATAACTTCATATTCAATTTCTTTCCAACCTTTTATACTTTTTTCAATTAGAACTTGTCCATTCATACTAAGCTGTAAACCTGCCGACAATATTTCAATAAGTTCTTCTTCATTGTTTGCTATACCTCCTCCGGTTCCGCCTAATGTATATGCTGGTCTAATTATAATAGGGTATCCAATTCTAGAAGCAACTGCTTTTCCAGTTTCTAAATCTATTACGATTTCAGAATCAACTATTGGTTCTTTGATTTTGTTCATCATTTCTTTAAACAATTCTCTATCTTCACCAATTTTTATAGACTCTACTGAAGTTCCTATTACTTTAACGTTATATTTATCTAAAATTCCCTTATCATGTAATTCAACTGTCAAGTTTAGCCCGGTTTGACCTCCCATACCAGCTAAAATACTATCTGGACGTTCTTTGTTTATTATTTTTTCAACAAAATCTGCTGTTAAAGGCTCTATATATACCTTGTCTGCTATTTGAGCATCTGTCATAATTGTAGCTGGATTTGAATTAACTAAAATTGTTTCAATTCCTTCTTCCATAAGAGCTCGACATGCTTGTGTTCCAGAATAATCAAATTCAGCGGCCTGCCCTATAACAATTGGACCCGAGCCAATAACTAATACTTTTTTTATGTTTTTATCTAAAGCCATTCTATTTTACTCCTTTATACAAATTTATAAAATCATCAAATATGGAATTTGAATCATGTGGACCAGGGCATGCTTCTGGATGATACTGAACTCCCATTACAGGTAACCACTTATGTTTAATGCCTTCGATTGTCCCATCGTTAATGTTTTTATGAGTTATTTCCATATCAGTCGTCAAGGTATCATCTTTAATCATATATCCATGATTTTGAGATGTTATTGTTACTTTTCCAGTTATTAAATTTTTAACAGGATGGTTGCAACCTCTATGCCCAAATTTCATTTTGGTTGTTTTTGCTCCTAGTGCTAATGCTATAATTTGTAAACCTAGACATATTCCCGTAACCGGTTTTTCACTTATTAAAATCTTTACAGTCTCAATAACTTCAGGTAAATCTGATGGATCTCCCGGTCCATTAGAAAGAAATACTCCATCCACATCATATTTTAACACCTCTGATGCCTTAGTTTTTGCTGGAAATATTGTAAGTTTACAACCTTTATTTAAAAAAGATTTTATAATATTATCTTTAATTCCAAAATCTAAAACTCCTATGTGTATATCTCCACTTCCTATTACATTGATTTCTTTTACAGTTACTTTTTCAACTGCGTTAACATTATTAAAACTATCAAAATACATTGATAAATTTTCCTTACTGATTTCATTTGTTGTCAGTATACCTTTCATAGTACCTGAATCTCTTATAATTTTAGTTAGTTGCCTAGTATCAATACCTTCAATACCCATTATATTATTTTGTTCCAAGTATGAATCTAAGTCTATTTCACACCTAAAATTATTTGGTTCTCTACATTTTTCTCTCACTATAAAACCCTTTACTTTAGGACTATTGGATTGAGAATCATCTAGATTTATTCCATAATTTCCTATCAAAGGATATGTCATTATAACAACTTGACCAAAATAAGATGGATCTGTCAATATTTCTTGATATCCAGTCATTCCAGTATTAAAAACCACTTCTCCTACAGTATCCGATATTTTTCCAAAGCATTCACCTTCAAAGGTCATTCCATTCTCAAGTAATATTTTTCCTTTCATATTTCCCTCCATTTATTTAATCATATTTATAAATTATATGCATATGCAAAAAAATAGCCGCAAACACTTTTATAAGTGTAAACAGCTATTTTATAATTTATATATATGCATTTATAATATTTATTGATTTTATTTTTAATTTTTAAGTCTTTATAGTTTGTGCCAATCATTATTATTCTCCCACTTACATTTTATTCTTACGTAAGAAAATAACATAACTAAAGTTATTTGTCAATATGTTTTTGTATTTTTACAATAAATTTAGAATATTTTTTAATTTATACAATCTTACAGTATGCATGTACAACTTTTAAACATTTAATGTCCATTCCTAAAATAATATCCTACACCCCATTTTGTAAGAATATATTCATAATTATCAGTCTTACTTTCTATTTTTTCTCTAAGACGTCTTACGTGTACATCTACAGTTCTTAAATCTCCAAAATACTCATATCCCCATATAACCTCAAGGAGCTCTTCTCTTGAAAATACTTTTCCAGGATTAGTAGCTAACAATAAAAGCAAATCAAATTCTTTAGCTGTTAGATTGATTTCTTGTCCATGTACGCTCACTTTTCTACCTAAGGCATTAATAATAAAATCATCTACTGCGATTGTTTGATCGCTAGGTTTTTGGTTGTTCATTTTAGTCCTTCTTAATATTGCTTTCATTCTTGCCTTTAGTTCTAAAATATTAAAGGGCTTAGTCATATAATCATCCGCACCATATTCAAGTCCTAAAATTTTGTTCATGTCTTCATCCTTAGCTGTCAAAATTAATATTGGCACATTTGATTTTTCTCTTATTTTCTGGCAAACTTCTAGTCCATCTATATCAGGAAGTATCAGATCAAGTATAATTAAATCAAACTCCACCGCAGTGATTTTTCTCAAAGCTTCGTTACCATCAAGGGCTGAATCAACTTCATAACTATCTTGTTCTAAGCTATATTTAAGTCCTTTTATTAATAAAAGCTCATCATCAACTATCAATACTTTCATTTATTAAGCTCCTTAGAATTGTTTGTTACAAAAATTAAACTTTTTTAACTAATATTAACCTTAAATGAAAGCATTGTCAAGAAAAATATTAAGATAGTTTAATTTATTACACAAAATTTATGTTTAATTAATAAAAATGGGACGGTATGCTAACCTATTTATGCTTCCATATGTTAAATATATACAACTTTGTTTTAATAATTAAAACAATATTCTATCATTTCCACTTCTTTTAGTGATTCTTGACAAATCAAAATGTTCTAGCAAAATAATTGCATTTTTTCTATTTGTACAAAGCAAATCTCTATATTCTGCAGCTGTGATTTTACCATTCTCCTTGATAAAATGTATTAAAATATCTTTTGCTTCTTGATAAGTTTCCTGTGATGTTATACATTCGTCATTTATCTTTACTATTTTCTTATCGCTCATCATCAAAGATAATAAATCTTCAGATTTGACATTTTTAAATACCATACTAATTAGTTCATCTGGTTTTTTAAAATCAAACTTTGCATCGTTTAAAACATCTATCACCTTTCGTTCTGCATTTATATAATTATCATCATAATTTATTTTGAAATATGACAATGAAATAAACTCACCATCTAATTTTATTATTCCTCTACCTTCTATAGATTGAATGAGAGAATCAAAAACTGGTTGCTTTATTTTAGAGAAAAATTTGCTTTTTATTTCTGATTTTTTTACGCCTTTTTTATATTTATTTTCTTCATGAAATACAAATAAATATTTATCTAATTTAGTTTCAAAGTCTCTTTCATAGTCTTTGTGATAGGTATATACATCATTTTTCAATCTAAAAACAGTTATTTTGTCTTGTTCTTCTAGTATTTCCATGTTTTTTTTAATTTCGTCTTCAGAAAGCGCTGTAATTTGGGCTAATTCAGAAACAGATGGAATTATTTTAGAATTCTCTTTGATTATTTTTTCAATAACATCTGTATTAGTTCCTTTTTCTTTAATCTTCAATTCTTCGATTAAATTTTCATCAAATCTCTTCTTTTTAGTCGGAGCGGGTTCAATTATTTCCCCTCCTCCTATTGTTTCCATTGGAGAATAAAATCTGATTATAAATTTATCTCCTCTTCTAACAGCAATTTCTTCTTCAAGTCTCAGTTGTGCATAACAGCTCTCCCCTGGAGAAAGTTGATCCCTATCAAGTAGAACCACTCTGCATAGTATTTCACTTGTGCCTATATATAAATGGAGTCGTGACCTATTTTCTACAATCCGTCTTGACTTTTTTAATAAATTAATTTTAACATCAAGCATCATTGTATTTCTCATAGAATTAACTGGTGCAATAACACATCCTCGATAAATTTCATTCTTTTTAACATTTGATAAATTTATTGCTGTTCTTTGTCCTGCATAAGCATAATCCTCATCTTTCGAGTGAACTTGTATGTTTCTTATTTTACTAATTTTATTAACTGGAAAAATTTCAACTTCTTCGCCTTTTTTGAAAGTACCAGAAATTAGGGTTCCTGTTATTACTGTTCCAAATCCTGATATTGAAAAAGACCTGTCTACTGGCAATCTAGGGATTGTACTAATATCTCTCTCTTCTAAATCTTTTTCAGTTAATTCAACAATCGCTTCAACCAGCCTATCTATTCCAATCTTAGTTACAGATGAAACTTCAATAATTGAAGCATTTTCTAAAAATGTGTCCTTCAAATCTTCCTTTATATCTTCTTTTACTAATTCTAACCATTCTTCATCAACTAAATCACATTTTGTTAAGACAACAATACCTTTTTTTATCCCCAATAAATTCAAAATATTAATATGTTCATCTGTTTGTGGCATAATTCCTTCATCAGCTGCTATGACTAACAGTACTAAATCCATTCCAATTACACCTGCTAACATATTTTTTATAAACTTTTCATGTCCAGGAACATCAATTATACCTGCTTTATTACCATCAGGGAGATCAAAATAAGTAAAACCCAAATCTATAGTTATTCCTCTTCTTTTTTCTTCTTCCCATCTATCAGTTTCTCTACCAGTTAGAGCTTTTATTAAAGTTGTTTTTCCATGATCTATATGTCCTGCTGTACCTATTATTATATTCTTCATACATTATCCTTTCCTAGAAACATTCGAAAACTTCTTTAAATGTATCAACGACATCTTCTATTTCGTCATCAAAAACAGTTCTTAAATCTAGAAGTAGCTTTTCATTAACAATTCTTCCTACAATAGGTTTTGATGCAAGTCTTAAAGATTTTTCCAATGTAACGGTTGCTAAAGTATCTGACTTAATTGTAATGCACTTACTTTTTAAAACCTCAGTTGGAAGAGAACCCCCACCTATTTGAGAGTCACAATCCTCTATATTCAATTCACATATATGACCAATAATTGGATTTAACTTATTATATAATTTTTCTGATTCCAATGAAATTTCTTCAATACTTTTATTTATCATTTTTAATACTGGTACATTGTTAATAGCATTATTTTCATTAATATATTCATGAAATACACATTCCAATGCAATAGCAGTAAACTTATCTATTCTCAAAGCTCTGGTTAGCGGATTCTTCTTTATCTTATCAATCATTGATTTTTTACCAACTATAATACCTGCCTGCGGTCCACCTAAGAGCTTATCCCCACTAAAACAAACTATATCTACTCCTGCTTTAATCGAATCCTGAACTGTAGGTTCATAAGTCAATCCATATTTTCTTAAATCAACTAACACACCACTTCCTATATCCTCTATAACAGGAATGTTATGTTTTTTTCCAAGTTCAACCAATTCATTAAGTTGTACTGATTCTGTAAACCCTACTATCCTGTAATTACTAGTATGCACCTTTAACAAAACTGCTGTTTCTTCGTTTATATTATTCTCATAATCAAATAGATGCGTTTTATTTGTAGTTCCAACTTCTATTAGTTTACCACCACTTTGAGACATCACATCTGGAACTCTAAACGAACCACCTATTTCAACTAATTCGCCCCTTGACACGATTACTTCTTTGTTTTTCGCAAATGTACTAAGTATTAACAAAACAGCTGCCGCATTATTGTTAACTGCAATTGCTGATTCCGCACCTGTTATCTTTGTAATAATTTCTTCAAAATGGGAGTATCTTGAACCCCTCTTTCCTTCTTCTAAATCATATTCTAAATTAGAGTAACCTGTAACTAGTTTTTTTACTTTTTCAGCTGCTCTATCTGATATTACGGCTCTTCCTAAATTTGTATGCAGTATTGTACCAGTTGCATTTATAACTTTTTTCATGTTAGGTATAGCATACTTATTTACATCACTAACTATGTCGTTTATAATATTTTTTATCTTATTTGCAATGACATCATCATTATTTGAGTTTTTTATAAACATCCTCAAATCATCTGTTACTTTCCTAACTGATTGTAAAACATAATCTCTATTATATTTTTCTGCTAGGTTTTTTATTCTTTCGTCTTCTATTATTATATCTACTTTAGGGATATTTCTATAATAATTACTTTTTTCCATTCCAGTCTCCTTGAATAAAATCAAATCAATATTTAAAATTTTTATTTATTCATCACAATGATGAATTTATCTTGTTTTTCTGTAACCTTTCCTATTAAAGCAAATTGTGTTTCATTATTTTTATTCAGATCACTTAATATTTCCTCTGCATAACATTCAGGCACAGAAACTAAAAGACCCCCTGAAGTTTGTGGATCAAATAGTAAATCTAAATAAACTTCTTCAACATCTTCAAATAATGATTTTCCTTCAAAATATTTTCGGTTATTATATGCACCTGCAGGTACAAGACCCATTTCAGCGTATTCTATCGCTTCGTTAATCAATGGTATATTGTTAACGTTCAATTCAAAAGTTACATCACTGCTTTCAGCCATTTCTATTGAATGACCAATTAGACCAAATCCTGTTATGTCTGTACAACTGCTTATTGGATATTTTTCAAATACTTTTTTTGATTTTTTGTTTAAAGTTATCATAACCTTGATAGCTTCATCTACTACTTCTTTTGGAACCATATCTGCTTTTATTGCAGTATTTATAATTCCTGTTCCTATTGGTTTTGTTAATATTAAAACATCTCCTGGTTTAGCTCCATAATTTTTAAATATTATATCAGGATGGATAAAACCAGTTACACATAATCCATATTTAGGTTCATCATCTTCTATAGAATGTCCTCCTGCTAATGTAGCACCTGCCTCCATAACCTTAGAAGCTCCACCTTTAAGAATTTCTGCCATTACATCTGGACTTAAACAGTTTGGGAAACCAATTATATTTAGAGCTAAAACGGGCTCTCCACCCATAGCATAAATATCACTTAACGAGTTTGCAGCGGCTATTTGTCCAAAAACATACGGATCATCTACTACAGGTGTAAAAAAGTCAACAGTTTGTATCATTGCAACTTCTTCATTAATTTTATATACACAAGCATCGTCAGATGTTTCTAATCCAACTATTAATTTATCATTTTTAAATTTTGGAAGCTTACTCAAAACTTGAGCAAGGGTCTCAGGACCTATTTTCGCTGCTCAGCCTGCAGATTTTGTCATTTGTGTTAGTTTTATTTCTTCTAAACCCATTGTTCCCTCCTGTTAATCAACTGTTATTTTATCCTTAATATTTTCAAAAGTCTTTTCTCCAATACCTTTGACTTTTTTTACTTCTTCTATCGTTATAAATTTTACTTCATCTCTGTATTCAATTATTCTTTGAGAATATACTTCTCCAATCCCATCTAAACTCATTAGCAACTCTTTCGAAGCAGTGTTTATATTAATTTTTTTGTTTATAGCACCTACTCCTTCTATATTATATACGGAATCATCAGTTATTACAACATCTGAATTAATTTCGCTTTCTTCTTGAATATATATTTTTTCACCATCAACTAATAATCTAGCTTTGTTTATATTTTTTGTATATGCTGTATCTGATAATCCCCCTGCTTTTTTTATAGCAACATCTACTCTATCACCTTCAACTAATTCATATACACCTGGATTTTTCACCGCACCATCAATATCAACAACAATAATATCTGTTTTATTTTTTATATCATTGGAGACTACCTCATCATTAAACATTTCTTCTTCTTCTGCTGATTTTGTATCATTATAAATAACATTATCAATTTCTTTTTCTTTAGTTGATAGTTTAACCCCTATTGCAGTCAATATTATAATTGTAATGGTTAAAACAACCGCAAGTCCCTTTTTATAAATGCCGTTGTTCATTAGTTCCTCCATTTAATTTTACATATTTTTTATAGTTAACTATATTATACAGTATTTTGCAAAAAAAACAAAATTTTTAATTACATTTTTTTAATTTTCTGTTATACTATTACTTGTATTAATTTTAAGGAGTTACATATGATTAAAAAAATTCTAATTTGTTTTATAATGATTAGTATGATTTTATTAAACATTAATGAAGCAAATGCACAACCGTCCATATTATGTCGGTCTGCGGTACTTATTGATGCCGATACAGGAACTATATTAGCAGGAAAAGACGCTAATAAGAAAATGTATCCCGCAAGTACTACAAAGATCATGACAGCAATTCTTGCCATCGAAATGGGAAATTTATCTGATGTTATAACAGTTGATGAAGAAACACCTTATGAAATTACAGGAAGTCATATTGCACTTGAGCCAGGAGAAATATTAACGTTAAAAGATTTATTATACGCCTTGATGCTTCCTTCTGCAAACGATGCAGCTGCTGTAATTGCAAAACATTATGGTGGAAGTACAGAAGAATTTGTTAAGCTAATGAACAATAAGGCTAAAGAACTAGGTGCATTGAATACACACTTTGTTAATCCACATGGTTTGCATGATGGAAATCATTACACAACAGCTACTGACCTAGCAATAATAACAAAATATGCTATGCAAAATGAAACATTTAAAACCATTGTAGGTACAAAAAAATATGAAATACAACCAACCAATAAGAAAACCGAAACCAGGTATTTTACAAATTTAAATAAAATGCTGTATTGTTCTACTTCTAGCCAAATTAACGTTGATGGTAGATGGATTAGCCCATTATACGAAGGTACTATAGGAGTTAAAACTGGATATACTCCAGAGGCAGGAAACTGTTTAGTTGCATATGTTGAGAAAAACGGTACTAACCTAATTGCAGTTGCTATGAATGGTGTTTCACTCGAAATGTACGAAGATGCTCATAATTTATTTAATTATGGATTTAGCGACTACAAAAGTACTAAACTTGTATACAAAAACACATTTATTCAAAATTTGCAAATAGAAAATGGTGATAGCAAGGTAATCTCTTTAATTACTGAAAGTGATTTTAGTGCTCTTGTTGGGAAAAGCTCTACACAAGATATAAAATCAAATGTTATAATCAATGATATAACATTACCTATTAAAAAAAATGATATTGTAGGAAAATTAGAATTTACGATTGACGGTAAGGTTATAGGTAGCGTTAATCTAGTAACCCCCATATCTGTTCAAAGCACTTTATTAGAATCACCTAAGAAGAAATTTGGAATTATTAACATTTTGATGATATTGGCATTTATAATTTTTATGTTAATAGTTCTAAGAATTTATAATAATATAAGAATTAAAATCAATAGAAGGAAAAGAAGAAAAAGGTTCCGATCAAACATATAATCAATATCAATATAAAATTATGAGATCTAATTTTGAAGTTTTTATAGCTCTTTAATTAGATCTTTTGCTTTTATGAGAATACTTGTTGTATAAATATCTGCAATAATATAACAGTAATATTGCATTTTGGTATAAAAAAGGATAATATAGTAAACAAATATAATGAAATTGTAGAAAATAAAAACAATGAGGATATGGTTATAAAAAAACTAGCAGAACAATTGATTTAAAATCATATAGGGGTTAGACAATGAAAATATTAGTGACAGGTGCCTCTGGAAATGTAGGAACCTATGTAATAAAAGAGTTATTAAATATGAATGAAAAAGTAGTAGCTGCCGGAACAAATATTAATAGATTAAAAGATATTTATGATAATACGGTAGATATTGTAAAATTTGATTTTACAAAAAAGGAAACATTTAAAAATTCTCTTAATGGAGTAGATAGAGTTTTCCTTATGAGACCTCCTCATATAGGAAATCCCAAAGATTTGTATCCTTTTATAGATTATATGAAAACGAAAAACATACAACTAGTTTCTTTTTTATCTTTAATGGGTGTAGAAAAAAACACAATTCCACCCCATCACAAAATAGAAAAATACATTGAACATATTGGAATTCCATATGCTCATATTAGACCAAGTTTTTTTATGCAAAACATATCAGGGATACATCTCAAAGAAATAAAAGATATGGATAAAATTTTCATAACTGCTGGAAATAGTAAGACTAGTTTTATAGATGCAGCAGACATCGGACTTTCTGTAGCTGTTTTATTAAGTAACTTTGAGAAATATAAAAATACAGCGCATACTATAACAGGACCAGAGGCTTTAGACTATTATCAAATTGCAGATATATTAACTAAATACACAGGTAGAAAAATAGTATATGCTAAACCAGGATTTCTTAAATATCGTAATTATTATATAAAAACCCGTGGATTAGAAAAAAACTATGTAAATGTTACTGTTGCACTTTATTTCATGACAAGAATGGGTACTGCTAAGAATGTAACTAATCAATTCTATAAATTAACTGGAAAACAACCAAAAACATTTGAAGACTTTGTAAGGGAAAATATAAATATTTTTTAATTTAGAGGTGAAAATGAGTATAGGATACGCATGCTTAACAATTGGTGTAAAAAATACTAATCAAAAAAGTTGTATTATGAAAAATGCAAGTAAGGAAAGGTTATTAGAAATAATATCTCATAACTTGATATCTTTGGAAAATATAATTGATTATAATATAAAAAACAACATTTTACTTTTCAGAATTAGTTCAGATTTAATACCATTCGGTTCAAGCCCAGTGAATAGTATTGAATGGTGGAATGTATTTTCTTTAAAATTAGAATCTATTGGTAAAAAAATCAAAGAAAATAATATGAGAGTTTCAATGCATCCTGGTCAATACACTGTATTAAATTCACCTAATGAAGATGTGGTAAGCAATGCAATTAATGACTTAAAATATCATTGTAAGGTTTTAGATAACCTTAGCTTAGATATAAGTCATAAAATAATATTACATATAGGTGGCGTTTACAACGACAAAGATGAATCAATAAGTAGATTCATTAGAAATTATGACAAATTAGAAGAAAATATTAAAAATAGGCTTGTCATAGAGAACGATGATAAATCATATAATATTTGTGACGTACTATATATATCCAAAATTTTAGATATACCTGTTATTTTTGATAATCTACATAACAAAATTAATAAATGTGAAGAATTAAAGAATGATATATATTGGATACAAAAATGTAATAAAACTTGGAAATCACAAGATGGACATCAGAAAATTCATTACTCACAACAACATCCCCTAAAAAAAATTGGCTCTCATTCTAGCACTATTAGAATTACTGAATTTATGAACTTTTATAATACGCTTAATAATAAATCTATTGATATAATGCTTGAAGTAAAGGATAAAAACCTATCTGCAATTAAATGCATCAATTGTACTAATAATGATAAAAATATGAAACAACTTGAAATTGAATGGAGCAAATATAAATATAGTGTTTTAGAGTATTCCCAACAAAATTATTTAAATATAGAAAAAACAATTAAGAGTAAAACTGATTTTCACGCGATGCAATTTTACAATTTAATAGAAGATTCCTTTTTAAAAGATATTTCTGTTAATAATGCAATAACTACTGCAAAATTTGTGTTCGAACTTTTAGAAGTACATGTAAATGAAAAAGAAAAAAATATTTTTTTAAAAAAGGTAAATGATTATAAAAACAAAAAAACTTCTATTATGAATATTAAAAATTATTTATTTAAATTAGCTACTAAATATGATCAAATATATCTATTAAATTCGTATTATTTTGTGTTATAAAATTATAAATAGGGGGATTTATAAATGTCTATTAACAAAATGAACACATGGGTTAAAATTATCACTACTATTACTTTTTTAATTATGATTATCGTTAATGTATTAGCTAATACTTTACCGATTAACGGAGTAACAACAGCAGAAATTTCTGATGCTTATGAAAATTTATTTACTCCTGCAAGTATTACTTTTGCCATTTGGGGTTTAATTTATTTCTTATTAGCTTGTTATACTCTATATCAGATAGGGTTATTTCAAGGAAATGACAGTCACATAAAAACAGATTTATTAGAAAAGATAGGTGTTATTTTTTCAATTTCTTCCATTGCAAACTCGATATGGATTTTATTATGGCACTATGATTTCATAGGAATAACTGTAATTGTAATGATTATTATTTTACTATGTTTAATTATGATTGTCACCGAGATTAGTAAATATAAGTTAACTTTTAGAGAACAATTTTTTATAAGACTACCATTCAGTATTTATTTTGGTTGGATAACAATTGCAACAATTGCAAATATAACTACTTTTCTTGTTAGTATAGGATGGAATGGATTTGGAATATCCGACGTTATATGGACTATAATTATATTAATAGTTGGAGTTATTATTAGTGCCTTTACCATTATTAAATTTAAAGATATTGCATACGGTCTAGTTATAATATGGGCATACATGGGTATATATATAAAACATACATCTGTAAATGGTTTCGCTGGTCAATACCCTTCAATAATAACTACTGTAGTTATATCTATTGCAGTAATAATTATTATAGAGTTATATGCAATATACTTAAAAGGTAAGAGCTACTAATAAATATTATACAATTTAAAACAGCAAATTACTAATTTGTTTAAATTATAATTTGCTGTTTTGATATTAGTTATACAACTGCTATTGCATCTATTTCTACATTAGCATCTTTTGGAAGTCTTGCAACTTCAACGCATACTCTAGCTGGCTTATTTTCTGTGAAAAATTCTGCATACATTTCATTTATTAAACCAAATTGGTCCATATTTTTAATGTATACTGTACATTTCACAACGTCATTAAGGTTTGCTCCACTTGATTCTAAAATTGCTTTAACATTGTTTAGGGATATTTTAGTTTCTTCTTTAATATCACTGCCTTTATATAACTCGCCAGTTTGAGGGTCAATTGGTAGTTGACCTGACACATATATTGTATTTCCTGCTTTAATCCCTTGTGAATAAGGACCTAATGCAGCTGGTGCATTTTTAGTGAAAAGAACTTGATTTGACATAATTCCTCCTTTTAATATTTATCTCCAATTTTTTATACCATATTGCTCAACATCTAAAGAGTTGTTATCATACCATAAAGATTCAATATCATAAGTTTCTCTTTCATCTCTTTGAAAAATGTGAACAATAATGTTATCAGTTTCTAGTAAAATCCATCTTCCTGTTTCAAAGCCCTCTTTATGATAGATTTTAATTCCTTCTTCATGTAGTTTATCTATTACTTCATCTGCTATTGCAGCTGTCTGTCTTTCATTATTAGCACTACATATTACAAAATAATCAGTTATAGAACTGATTTTTGAAACATCAAGAACTGAGAAATTATATGCTTTTTTATTGTCGCATGCTTTTAAAATTACTTCAATATTTTTTTGGTCTAAATTCAATATTCTACCTCCTCTTATTCAAATAATTAAGTGTCCTTTAAAGAATCTGTATCAAGTTCCATATTTCTATTTTTAACATATGAAATTGTACTCATTAAAGATTTTATAATTGCGTCATTAATATTATTATATGCTAAATCTCGTATTTCTTCAACACCTTCAAAATTTCGGTTTGGCTCTATCTTGTCAGCTATATAAATTATTTTTTCTAATAAACTCATTGCTTCTCTACCTGTAGTATGATACCTTATGGCATTTAATATGTCAACATCTTCAACATTATATATTTTTTTTGCTAATTCTGCACCGACTTTTGCATGTTTCAAATTGTCAATTTGTTTATCCAACAACTTACCACAGTCATGCAATAGTCCTGCTATTTTTGCTTTATCCACATCAACATTATAAACTTTTGCAAGTTTTACTGCTTCATCCATAGTTCTTACACAATGACCAAACAACTTGGTTCCAACTGATTTTTCTAGTTCATTTTTAATGTGTTCTATATTCATAATTAATTTTTACTCCACGTATAAATTATTTTTTATAATATATCCCTCAACTAATTCAGGTAATAAATATTTAGCTGACCTTCCTTGCTTGATTCTTTCTCTAATATCTGTAGATGAAATTTCTAACATAGGTACTTGTAAAAGTTCAATTTGACCATTGTAATTATTCTTTATTTCATTAATTTTAGTCTCTATCTCTAATGTACTATAACCGGATCTATTTACTCCTATAAACTTGCACATTTTAAGTAAGTTTTTAGTATCATGCCAATTAGGCAATTCCAATATAGCATCCGTTCCAGTTATAAAATAAAATTCAGTATTATCATATTCATTTGTTAATTGCCTTATAGTATTTATGGTATAACTCTTTTCAAATGATTTAATTTCAATATCAGAAACTATAAATTTATTATTCGATAATGTAGCTAAACTTGTCATTAAAAATCTATCAAATGCACAAGCACCTGGAGCTTTCTTATGAGGTGGATTTCCTGCTGGTATGAAAATTATTTTTTCCATACTATATTTTATCTAATACTTCATTTGCTATCATTAAATGTCCATAATGTATCGGGTCAAAAGTGCCTCCCATAACACCAATTCTTCTGCTCATAAATAATTCACCTCAAAATTTATCTTTGGTTTTAATATTTGTAGTAATAATAAAAATTATTGAAATTACTAATATAACCACAATATCATACATATTTTTGCTTATAACATGATAATTTAATTCTATTAGCTTAGCTGTTATTACTCCAAGTATACTTCCGAAAATTAAAGGAAAATACAATTTAACCTTACTTTTCTTTACTAAATTTATTCTATTTATTAAACTTTCTCTACCATTATAATAACCATTCATCCATCCTGTATACGATATATAAATAATAATGATGCCAAGTAATACAATTGGAATCATAGAAGTAAAAAATTCATTATCTAAGCTAAGCATTAGTGAACAGAAATAAAGAGAGAGTTAAAACAACTTGTGTAAAAGAATCTCCTAAACCTGCAGCTATGCCCATCATTCCCTTTTTTATATATGATATTTCAACAGTCTTATTTCCTAAACATTTTTCTTCTTCTAAACAAATAATATAACCATGTATAGGTGTTCCTATATTTGGCTCAGTATTAAAAAACTCCGTATATTTATTTATTGTTGATTCTATCAAAGAACTATCTTTGTATAGCTTATTAACTATATTTTTCATGCTGTGAGCATATGCCATACCTTGTAGCCTTTCATAATTATAACAAGCATGAGAAAAGTTCATCCAAATAAACCATGAATAAAAATAAATCTCTCTTGTTTAAAATTTTATTCCTATGATTATTTGATTTAATTTTAATCAATTTAAAAACATCTTTATAAGATAAACTAATAACAATGATTAATGCAAACAAAGAAAATAAAATAGAACTTACTTTAAAGACTAATACCAACTTAAAGTTAATGCATATAAAATTAAACAATATTTATTTTTTAATTTTAATAAACATTTATTATAGATTTAATTAGCAAAAACACACCAAACAAATACAACCAATACGTTATATTTTCTTCAATAATCAAATCACTAAACATAAAAACTGATAAAAAAGATATAAAAATCACTACTGTACTCATTGCATATAATAGAATTTGAGGATACAACCCATCATATAAAGCAATCTTAGGATTAAGGTTGTTATGGAATTTTTCTTCATATTTTCTAACAAAAATAACGTTTATAGATAATCTGTATTTCCAAATCAATATTCCCAAATATCCAAATGGATATGCAATTGCAGCACCCTCGATTGAAGATACTTTAAAAATTATAGATACAGATGCTGCAATAATTGCAGTTAGACATTGGTCTCCTTTAAGCGATCCCCCTGTAGATATAAAATCTATATATATTATATTTACAACACAACCAGCTAAAATTCCAAGTTTTACATCTCCTAATATTAACCTGCCAGCATTCCTGATATTATTGGTCTATATAAAGTATAGTATCCAATTCCCATAGATAAGGCGGTACTACTACCCCAAAAATATAATATACTAAGCAACAAAAAATTCAAAGTATTCATTAAAAAATCCTCTTCATTATATTTTTATGATTTTATCTTTTGGTAGCATCTGAATTTCAACTTCAATTCCTTTAGCTGATATAATCTTCAATAATTCTATTTCTGAATCGCTCAAATGAATAGCATTCACAAATTTTTTCGACCATTATGAAATCCAAGACCGCCTATATTAATTTTATTTATTTTTATACCTAATTCTATCAATTTTGCAATATTTTCAATATACCTGCTTAAAATCAAATTCTAGTTTTATCATCACCTGATTCTAAAAACTTTTTTGATTCTTCTATAGTTAACACATTTACATTAAGATGTTCAGGTGATGCTTCTTTTATTAAACTTGACATAAAATCATCACTAGCATATTCATCATCAACTATAACAATTTCTTCAATATTAAAAAAGGTATCCATGATACGATTACTTGACCATGCAATAATCTATCATCAATCCTTGTTAATACAATATTTTTCATTAGTCCTCCATTAATCCGTTGTAAATTTTTCATTTACAAAAACTATACTTTTCTTTCCATTTTTTATTATTTTTTCAGCAATTTCTGACATACTATATGAACTCCTATTAACTGCTA
>CAXXFT010000016.1:0-69271 GCA_963675125.2 uncultured Sedimentibacter sp. | reverse complement strand
GTCTAGTATTTGTTGTTGTACCATCTATATTTGCTGAAATGGGATCTATGGGAGTTTTATTCTCTATATTATTCTTTATTGCATTAATGGTTGCTGCTTTAACTTCATCAGTTTCATTGTTGGAGGTTGTGGTTGCATATTTAATTGATCAACGTAATATGGAAAGAAAGAAAGCAGTAACAATAACTGGAGCTATAATGACATTTACTGGCATATTGTCATCATTATCTTTAGGGATTATGTCAGGAGTAAAATTATTTGGAGTAGGATTCTTTGATTTCTTTGATATACTTACTGATAAAATATTCTTAGCTATTGGTGGTATGCTATTAGCTATATTTGTTGGTTGGTTCATGAAGAAGGAAGATCTTAAAGATGAACTTACAAATGGTGGTACAATAAAATTTGGATTGTTCAATGTATGGTATAATTTAATTAAATATGTTATACCTTTTGCAATTTTGATAGTAGCTGTAATGGGAATCATGTCTATTGAACAAACTGGTTTGATGGTATTTGGTCTTGGTATAATACTTGTTTTGGCAATATTCTCTAAAAAACTATAGCATATTGATTTAATAATCTTTAATGTAAAAAGGATTTGGGATAATACTCAAATCCTTTTTTGTATAATTATTTATTATTAATTATTAATTTCTCACCATCGAAATCAACTTCGAGATTTTTGTTTAAATTTATAGTATTTGAAATTATCATTCTACCAATAAGAGTTTCAATATTTCTTTGAATGTATCTCTTTAATGGTCTAGCCCCATATATAGGGTCATATGCTTGTTCTACAATATGTTCCTTTGCATTATTCGTTACAGTTATTGTAAGTTGTTTGTCTTTTAGTCTTGTTTGTAAATCACTAAACATTAAATCAATGATTTGTTTTATTTCTATTTTTGTTAATGGTTTGTAAAACACTATTTCATCTAATCGGTTTAAAAATTCAGGTCTAAATTGATGTTTTAATAAATTATATACTTCATTTTTTGCAATATTTGATATTTCACCTTCTTGACTGATTCCATCAAGTATATAATTTGAACCTAAGTTAGATGTTAATATAATTATAGTATTTTTAAAATCTACAGTTCTTCCTTGTGAATCTGTTATTCTTCCATCATCTAGAACTTGTAATAAAATGTTAAAAACCTCTGGGTTTGCCTTTTCAATCTCATCAAATAAAACTACAGAATATGTGTTTTCTACGTACTGCTTCTGTTAATTGACCACCTTCTTCATAACCAATATATCCAGGAGGTGCTCCAATTAGTCTAGAAACAGAATATTTCTCCATATATTCACTCATGTCAATTCTAATAATGTTGTTTTCATCATCAAATAACGATTGAGCAAGTGCTTTTGCAAGCTCTGTTTTCCCAACACCAGTTGGTCCTAAAAATAAGAATGAGCCTATAGGTTTGTTAGGGTCTTGTATCCCAGCTCTGGAACGTATAATTGCTTCGGTTACTTTTTCTACTGCCTCAAGTTGTCCAATGACTCTTTGGTGCAAAATATCTTCAAGCTTTAGAAGTTTTTCTCGTTCTCCTTCCATTAATCTCGATACAGGAATTCCTGTCCATCGAGCAATAATTCGAGCAATTTCTTCTTCTGTAACTTTATCTCTAAGTATAGTATTTGAACCTTGAGCTTTTTCTGCTATTTGTTCTTCTTCGTGTAATGACTTTTGAAGTTCTGGTAGCCTACCGTATTTTAATTCAGCGGCAGAATTTAAATCATAATTTCTTTCAGCTTTTTCAATTTCTGCATTTGTTTTTTCTATTTCTTCTCTTAATTTTTGAACTTTAGAAATAGCATCTTTTTCATTTTCCCATTTTGCTTTCATTTCTTTAAATTCTTCACGCATATTAGCAAGTTCTTTTTGTATTTCTTTTAAATGGTTATCGGAAAGCTTATCATGCTCTTTTTTTAGGGCAGCTTCTTCGATTTCATGCTGCATTATTTTTCGTGAAATTTCATCTAATTCAGATGGCATTGAATCCATTTCAGTACGTATCAAAGCACATGCTTCATCAATTAAATCAATTGCCTTATCAGGCAAGAATCTGTCTGATATATATCTGTTAGAGAGAACTGCTGCAGCGATAATTGCTTGATCTTGGATTTTTACTCCATGAAATACTTCATATCTTTCTTTTAATCCTCTAAGTATCGAAATTGTATCCTCTACATTTGGCTCGTCAACCATGACTGGTTGGAAACGCCTTTCAAGAGCTGCATCTTTTTCTATATATTGACGGTATTCGTTTAGTGTCGTTGGCACCAATACAATGTAGCTCACCTCTAGCGAGCATTGGTTTTAACATATTACCAGCATCCATTGCACCTTCTGTTTTACCAGCTCCAACAATTGTGTGAAGTTCATCTATGAATAAAATTATTCTTCCTTCACTTTTCTTTACTTCTTGAAGAACTGCTTTTAGCCTTTCCTCAAATTCTCCTCTAAATTTAGCTCCAGCTACTAATGAACTCATGTCTAAAGAAAATATTTTTCTTTCCTTTAAATTGCTAGGAACATCACCTCTTACTATTCTTAGTGCTAAACCTTCAGCTATAGCGGTTTTACCTACACCAGGTTCACCAATTAGAACGGGGTTGTTTTTGGTTTTTCGTGATAAAATTCTTATTACATTTCTTATTTCAGCATCTCTGCCAATAACTGGGTCTAATTTATTGTTTTTTGCTAATTCAATTAAGTCAGAACCATATTTTGCTAGAACATCATAAGTTGATTCAGGTGAGTCATTAGTTACTCTTGTGTTTCCTCTAACTTGAGATAATACATTTAAAAATTTGTTTTTATCTAAATTAAATTGGTTAAGTAATTTTTGGATACTTTGCTTAGGCATTTCTAAAATAGAAATCATTATATGTTCAACTGAAACAAATTCATCTTTCATGCGAGAAGCATGGATTTCAGAATCTACTAGAATTCGGTCTACTTCTTGAGAGATATAAATTTTACCACTTTCACGACCTGGACCTGTAACCCGCGGTATTGATTCTACTATTTGCTTTAATTTTAGATTAAATGAGTATGTATCTATATTCAATTTTGTTAATAGTTGGGAAATTAATCCGTCATTTTGATTTACAAGTGAGTATAGCAAATGTTCTTCTTCAATTTGCATGTTTTGATATTCTATAGCTATATTTTGAGCTTCTTGTATTGCTTCTAACGATTTTTGCGTAAATTTTTGTGCATTCATTATAATCATCCTTCTTTCTTTAAAAAATATATTTAATTGTATACTAATATTATAATACCATCGTTTTTAACTTTTAAACACAAATTTGCAAAAACATTTATCAATAAAAAATTATTGATAAACAATAAATAATTATTGACAAAAGCAAATTAACTGCTATAATAAATACATACAAAATCTTTGGAGGTGTTATGATGTATAAAAAAAGTATTGTTCATTATATTACTAAAACTTGTGTAGATGTACTTTTTTATATTGGTATATTATGCTGTATATTAGTTCCGTTTTCTTCATCTTGGCTGATAAAGTATTTTTATTTTGCAGAAGAAAATATAATTTTTATGATTGCTATTCTTCTTTTATCGGGTAGTGCATCAGTATATATTTTATGGGAACTAAAAGTTATATTTAAAACTCTTCTAGTAGGGAATCCATTTATAATGAAAAATGTTGAAAGTCTTAGGAAAATTGCATTAGCAAGTGCATTTATTTCTATAGTATATTTAATTAAATGTTTTTTTTCATTTACTATAGCAACAGTAGTCATAATTATTATGTTTGTTATTGCAAGTTTGTTTTGCCTTACTATTAAGGATTTATTTAAGCAGGCAATTAATTACAAAGATGAAAATGATTTAACCATATAGGAGGTGTTGAGATGGCTATAGTAATACAGCTTGATGTAATGATGGCTAAAAGAAAAATAGGGCTTATGGAATTAGCTGAAAAGGTAAATATAACACCTGCTAACCTTTCTATTTTGAAAAATAATAAAGCTAGAGCAATTAGATTTTCAACTCTTGAAGAAATATGTTCAGCTTTAGACTGTCAACCAGGTGATATTATAGAATATGTTAAGGAGGATCATAATGAGTAATATTGACAAACCAATAAAAATAAAACTTTCTTTATATGGGTTAGTATCAGCTTTAAGCTTTATATACTTAATATTACCTGTAATGCCTGGTATAAGTGTTCCTATATTTATTATATTGCAATTTATTTTAATATATTTTCTTATAAAGGACAGAAATGAAGTAAAAAACAAATATGGCATTTTAATAATGGTACCAATTTTTATTCTATCATTAAATAGGTATATAAGCGGCAGTGATTTGTGGAGGACTTCAAATTTTTTCGTCATTTTATTCTTATATAGTGTTATGATATTAATTATAGGAGATAAATTAAATCTAAAAAAAGATAGGTTTGATTTTATTATTAAAACAATTGTTAAGATGTATGAGCCATTTATGAATTTTTCAATCCCCTTGAAATGGTATTCCTTAAGTGAAGAGAAAGAAAATAAGCGTATTATAATAAAACGTGTTTTATTGGGAATTATTGTTTCTATCCCATGTGTTTTGTTTTTGCTCGTTATGCTTTCTTCAGCAGATATGATTTTTTCGAATAAAATGAAATTGATTTTTAACTTAATATTTGATGATTTGAATTTTGAATACATAGTTAAATTGATATATGGTATTTTAGTTGGTTTATATCTTTTTGGGCTATTGTATAGCCTTTTTGATAACAATAGTATCATTAATAAAATAGTTAATATAAATTCCGAAGATAAAATGGTTTTGCATAAACGAGTTAAAGGAGACTTAATAGTTTTCAATATATTGTTGTTTTCAATACTAATCGTGTACTCTCTTTTTATAGTAATACAGTTTAAATATTTGTTTGCAGGAGCTGAGTTGCCTTATGCGTTAAATTATGCTAATTATGCTAGACGTGGTTTTTTTGAACTGTTATTTTTAAGTGTTTTAAATATTGGTTTGATATTAAGTACTATATATTTGTTGAAAGATAAAATTTATGTAGAAAAATCTAAATGGGCTCAAATTTCCAAATTATTTATGTTATATTTAGGGCTGCTTACTATAGTAATGTTAATATCATCATTCTATAGAATGATGCTGTATGATAATGAATATGGGTATACTAGGCTTAGAATTTTGGTTTACCTATTTCTGTTATTTGAAGCTGTTGGTCTAGTAGTGACATTTAAATATATTTTGAAACCCAATTTTAATATTTTAATGTCTTATGTACTAATAGGTCTTATTTATTATTCATCTATCAATATGATTCAAATAGACAACATTATTGCTAAAAGAAATATAGATATGTATTTTAATGGGCAGACCGATACTATAGATATAGATTTATTTAATGAGTTTGTCTATAGATGCAGCACCAGAAATAATTAGACTAGTAAATAGTGAAGATGCTGATATTTTGACTAAATATAAAGCGCAAACATATTTAGATAATATATATTCGGTATATAGTAATATTGAATTATCATGGCAAAGTAATAATTTATCAATAAATAGAACCATAAATTTAATTAAACAAATGAAGTAAATTAGAATTGATTTATAAATAGAAAAGATTGCAATTTAAAATATGCAATCTTTTCTGTTATAGTTTTTGGAAGCCTGAACCAATAACTTCTTGAACTGTTCTTACTATGATAAAAACATCTGGATCTAAGTTTTTTAGTTCTTTTTTTAATAAGAAATATTCACCTTTAGATACAGTAGTTACTATAACATCTTTGTTTTCTTTAGTATAACCGCCTTCAGCTTTATAAACAGTTACGCCTCTTTCAATACTTGAAAATATAAAATCTTTGATTTTTTGAGGTTCTTTGGTAATTATTACAACTTCGCGTTTAATATTGAAACCATCAATAAAATAATTTACAACTATTCCATTAAAAACCAGCCAAAAGCGCCAACTATACCTGTTTTAAGACCATATGTAAATAATGCAGAAACTACTACTACAACATCTGCTGCCATTAATCCAGTTCCCATATCTAAATTAAAATATTTGTTGAAAATTTTGGCTATAATATCAGTACCACCTGTAGAAGCATTTTGATTAAATACTAAAGAAAGTCCGATAGCAGAGATTACAATGCCGCAGATTAAATTTAATAAAATTTCATCAGTTACTGGCATATTTGCTGGATATTTACTCTCCATTAAGAACATGGAGAGTGAAAAAAATACAACAGAAAAAATAGTTTTTCCGCCAAATTCAGATCCAATAAATATAAACCCAATAATTAGTAGTAAAATATTTAAAAAAGAGTTTATTACAGAAATAGATAAAGGAATATAGTTATTTATGACAATAGCTAAACCAGATACTCCACCTGCAGCTAAATTTTCTGGAACTAAAAAATAATATACACCTAATGCAACAATAAAAGTTCCAATAGCCACTAATAAATATTCCTTAATAATTTGTTTGTTTATCAATTTTAAACCCCCACTATTTTCTGATATATTTTGGTATTTTTAATATTTTAACCTAATTAATATTAATAATCAATGAAATTATAATAAATTTATATTATTTCATGAACGGAGGTAAGGTATGAAATGCTTACCCTACGTTTATAATTTACTAAAGCTATATACGATTCAAAAAAGTTATAATGGTGTAAATAGTGCAGGATTTTAAAGATATTAGTAGCATAACATAGAATATCAAAGTTAACATTGATTATTGACCATCGTTACCAGTTTATGTATGTTAATCTCTTTGATATGAATTTGCTGAAAAAAAATGAAAGTGATATAATATTTATTTATAATACTAAAATTAACCAATAGGAGTGATTAGCTTGGAAGATATAATTAATCAAATTATACAAGTTGACTCTGTTGCTTTTGATAATAAAAAAAAGAATGAGGAAGCTATAGTTAAGAAAAAGCAAGAGTATGAAAATAATATAATTAATTATAGAAATGAAAAAATAGCTTTGGCTAAAAAAAACGCAGAAATAATATATGAAAATGTAGAAACAAATTTAGAAAAGGAAAAAAAATTGCAAGAAGAAAAGTTAAAAAGAATATCTGTTGAAATGGAAAAAAGGTTTACTCAAGTCGAAAGTGATGTAATGCAAAAAATATATAATAAGTTATTTGTACTGGAGTGATAATATGAATTCTTATATTTCATATGAAGCTATAAACACTAAAATTAGGTCTAAAAAAGGACACATTTTAAAAAAAGAAGACTGGGAACAAATATTAGGCTTTACTAAAGTTGAACAATTTACTGATTTTCTTAAAAATAAGCCAGAAATAAAAAAAGCATTTCAAGATGTTGAACATAATGATATTCATAGAGATAGCCTAGAAACTATTTTAGGTATATACAAAACAATTGAGATAGAACAAATTTTACATTATTGTTCTGGGCCATATAAAGCATTTCTAATAACTATGTTAATGGAGAGTGAAATAGCAGATATAAGTTTAATATTAAGAAAAATATCAAGGGGTGAAGATATAAAGGGAATTGAACAAAGGTTTGTACACTCTGAAAATTATACTAAACTGGATTATAATAAACTTTTATCATCTAGGAGTGTAGTTGAATTTACTGAAAATTTAAGAGGCTCTCCTTATTATCATGGGCTTAAAACATTAACTAATGAAGATGCAATAAAACGAGAATTTCATATAGAAATGAAATTACAGGTTGTTTTATATAAAAATCTCATGAAAAAAGCAGAAAAACTCAATATTAAAGATATGGAAGCTGTAAAGGAAATTATTGGTTTTAAAATAGATCTTGAAAATATACAATGGATTTATAGAGCTATTAGTTTTTATAATATTTCACCAGAGGAAATGTTAATTTATAGTTTAGAAGGAGGCAAAAAAATAACATATAGTAGATTAAAAAAATTATGTTATGTAAAAACAAAGGATGAATTTAAAAATTTAGTTAAACATTATATGAATTTTGATTTGTTTAAAGGTGTAAGTGATTCTACAACTGATATAGGAGTAGACTATAACATGAATTTTTTTCTTAAAAATAATCAATATTATAATATAGGTTCTGTTATATCATATATATATAAGCTAGGGATAATAATAGATGACTTAACTTGTATTGTTGAAGGAATAAAATATAAAGTGCCAAAAGAAAAGCTAAAGGGTTATTTGGTACATAAGTTTTGATGAACGGAGGAGAGGCAACGGATGGCTATCGAAAAGATGGTATTACTAAAAATAGTTGGATCTTTAGAAGAGATGCATCCTATTTTAAAGCAACTGATATTGTGTGAGAATGTTCATCTGAATACAGATATTAACAATGCGTACAATAATAATTATTTTATTCACCAATTTGAATCTGATATAATTAGTTCATCAATATATAGTCCAATTAACTATGATAATTTACAGGCAGAATGCATAAAGTATGAACAAATAGTTGAAGACTTATGCAATGGATTGGGAGTAGAATTAAAAGTAGATAAAAACGTCTTATTTGTAAATAATTATTCTATAGATGATGCTAAACGGGATTTAAATAATATTCAATCAGTAATTGGGTATAAGGTTGAACAAATTAAAAATAAGAAAATACAAATAGAAGAGCTTACTAAATTTAGAGATAAGATTGATTGCATTCATGACAAAAGTATAGAATTTGATAAGATTGCAGATTTAAATTTTTTTGAATATGAAATTGGAGCACTATCAAGTGAAAATAAATCACGATTAAAGAAAAATTATGAGAATCTCACTGCCATTGTCTTAAAACTAGGTAATATAAAGGCATCGGTTGAAGATATGTATATAATTATATATCCAAAACAATTTAGAGATGAAACTAAAAATATCCTTAAATCATTAAACTGGAATCAACTTAAAATACCAGAAGGATTAAGTGGAAATTCCGTACAAATGGTTGAACAGATTGATAAAAGGATTCACATACTTCAAAATGAAATATTAGATTTATCAAATATTTTAGAAATTGACAAAGAAGAAAACCAATATATCTTAAATAAGATTTTTAATACTCTAATACTTGAAAAAAAAGTTTCTGAATTAGAAAAAAAGGTTGATTATGGACATAATTTATTTGTTTTAAATGTTTGGGTAAAAGAAACTGATAAAATAAGAGTAGAAGAATCAATAGGTACAGTTACTAATAAGTTTGTATTAACTGAAAAAACGGCAAAAGAAATGGGCAAAATAGTTAAGCCACCAACAAAACTAAAAAACAATTGGTTTACTAGACCATTTGAATTAATTGTAAAGATGTATGGTATGCCGTCCTACCATGAAATTGATCCTACCCCATTCTTAGCTATAACATTTTGTTTAATGTTCGGTATAATGTTTGGGGATATAGGACAGGGATTAGTATATTTTGTCGCAGGAGTTATTCTCTACAATAAATATAGTAATATGAAAATGGCAGGCTCTTTACTTACTCGTTTAGGAGGAAGTTCAATTATATTTGGATTTGTTTATGGTAGTTTGTTTGGACTTGAGCAAGAGGAATTACCATGGTTACCTAGTTTAATAGGAAAGCCGTTAGATCCTAGAAACATACCTATGATATTATTATCGGGTGTTGTAATCGGAATCGTTTTTCTTACAATATCTTTTGTGTATGGTATCACCAACAACTTAAAAAAAGGTAATATTGAAGAAGGGTTGTTTGGCAAAAATGGAGTTTCAGGATATTTGTTTTTTATAAGTCTCGTTTTAAACGGGTGTTTCAATAACTAAAGTGATTAATTTACCAATAGTAATACCAATAATAGGTTTGTTATTAAGCCTAATAATTATGATTTTAAAAGAGCCTATAACCAATCTAATTCTAAAGAAGAAACCTCTAATTTATGGTAGTGTTGGCTCATATTTTACGGAAAGTATATTTGAAGGGGTGGAAACAATTTTAAATGCTTTGAGTAATGCAATTTCATTTATTCGTGTTGGCGCATTTGCATTGAACCATGCAGGGTTGTTTTTAGCATTTCTAGTAATGTCAGAAATGACAACTAATGTGATATTAAAGATAATAATATTATTCTTAGGAAATGTATTGATTTTAACATTAGAAGGTTTAGTTGTTTTCATTCAAGGGCTTCGTCTACAATATTATGAGATGTTTAGTAAATATTTTAATGGAGATGGGATCGAGTATAACCCAATAAAATTAAATAAGTAAAAAATTAAAGTAATTAAAAATTAATTAAAATGAAGGGAAGTAAATAATATGCAAATTATATCAATGTTATTAGCTACATCAATTTCAATAGGAACTATTATTTATGGTTATAAGGCAATGAAAAATAAAAAAAGTGGAAGTATTAAAAAATCTTTATTGACAACTCTATCAGCATTTGCAATTGTAATGATTAGTGCTATTATATCCACTTTGCTAGGAGGTAATGTTTTTGCAGATACTGTAAATGAAGTTCAAGCTGCAACGGGTGTTTCTTTAGGCGAAGGATTTAAATATATTGCAGCAGCATTAAGCACAGGTTTAGCAACAATAGGAACTGGTGTTGCAGTAGGTTCAGTTGGTTCTTCTGCAGTCGGAGCAGTTTCTGAGGATTCAACTATTTTAGGTAAGACACTAATATTTGTCGGCATGGCAGAAGGTATTGCAATATATGGGATGATTATTTCAATATTAATTTTATTTGTTTAGATAATAATAAAGAAAAGAGAATATATATGAAATCATTTTTAATAAGTGATAATAGAGATACTTGGGTTGGCATGAAATTAGCAGGTATTAATGGATTAATTGTACATGACAGAGAGAATGCTCTTATTGCTATAAAAGATGCAATGAAAAATGATGAGATAGGAATAATAATACTAACAGAAAAGGTCGTTGATATGGCAACAGAAGAGGTTATGGAGTATAAATTAAAATCCAAAACTCCTCTTATTATTGAAATTCCTGATAGACATGGAACTACAAGAGGATATGATGCTATAACAAATTACATAAGAGATTCTGTAGGCATTCGGATATGAGGTGATGTAATATGGTTACAATTGAACAAAAATTATTGCTGTTTTCAAAACTTTTAAATCAATCAATGGATAAAAAATTTAAAGAAGAACTAGCGGAACTTGAAGAACAATATAATGCTAAACTTCAGAAAAGTAAAGATGAAGTAGATAAGGAAGCGAAAAGCATTATTGAAACTGCAAGAAAAAAAGTTGAAGCAGGCAGGTTAGAAATTCAAAGTAAAACGAAAATAATAATAAAAAAAGAAAGTATGGAAGTAAAAGAAAAATATTTTAATATATTGATGAGTCATTTAAAAGATAAATTGGATGAATTTGTTGTTTCTGAAATGTACAAAAATTATCTATTGAAAAATATTTATCAATTTAATCAGGAGATCAAATCAATTAATGGAGATGAATTATTAATATATTTAACAAAAAAAGATAATGAGAAATTTAGTTCATTAATCAAGCAGGAAATTGATTCAACGCATAATTTTAAAAGTATTATCTTTAAAGAAATTGATGATAGTATTATTGGAGGAATAATCATAGACTTTCCTCAAAAAAATTTGAGAATTGATATGACTGTAAAATCTGTTTTAGAAGAAAATGAAACATATATTATGCAAACATTGTTTGAAGCGTTAGAGGCAGGTGAACATAGTGGAATATAGCGAGGGAATTGTTAATATTATAAACGGCCCTGTTGTCAAAGGTACCAATATGAGTTCTTTTAAAGTTAATGAAATGGTTACTGTTGGTGAGCAAAAGTTAATTGGAGAGGTAGTTTCAATTGAAGAAGATGTAGCAACTGTTCAAGTATATGAAGAAACAGAAGGATTAAAGGCTGGAGAAAAAATATATCCAACGGGAAGTCCACTTTCTGTAACCTTAGGGCCAGGTATGCTGGGAAGTATCTTTGACGGTATACAAAGACCTTTGCTAAGAATCCAACAAATGTCTAGTGATTTTATACCCGAGGGAATTGGACTTTTATCTTTAGATAAAAGTAAAGAGTGGCAGGTAACTATTTTGGTTAAAGTAGGAGATGAAATTAAACCAGGTGATGTTTATGCTACTGTTCAAGAAACCACAAGTATACTTCATAAACTGATGGTTCCAAATAATTTATTTGGAGTGGTAAAAGAAGTCAAAACAGATGGGAAATATACTATTGAAGATACAATTGTTGTATTAGAGAATAATAAAGGTATACAATCAAATTTAACTTTATCATGTAAATGGCCTGTTAGAAAACCAAGACCTATTGCGGATAGGATTCCAATATATAAACCATTAATTACAGGACAAAGAGTTATAGATAGCTTTTATCCGGTTGCAAAAGGTGGAACAGTAGGATTGCCAGGTGGATTTGGAACTGGAAAAACTGTTACACAGCATCAGTTTGCAAAATGGAGTGATGCAGACATTATAGTATACATTGGCTGTGGAGAACGTGGAAATGAAATGACGGATGTTTTAGAAGAATTTCCAGCGTTAATAGATCCTCGCACAGATAGACCATTAATGGAAAGGACAATACTTATAGCTAATACATCAAATATGCCCGTTGCAGCTCGTGAAGCAAGTATTTATACTGGAATTACAATGGCTGAATACTATAGAGATATGGGATATGATGTTGCAATAATGGCAGACTCTACATCTAGGTGGGCAGAGGCATTAAGAGAGATTTCAGGTAGACTTGAAGAAATGCCAGCAGAGGAAGGTTATCCAGCATATTTACCTTCGAGGTTAGCTGAATTTTATGAAAGAGCGGGTTGTGTTAAAACTCTAAATGGTGAAGAGGCTTCAGTAACTATAATAGGTGCAGTTTCACCAGCAGGTGGGGATTTTTCTGAACCAGTTACTGAAAATACCAAAAGGTTTGTTACAGCATTTTTGGCTTTAGATAAAAAATTAGCATATGCTAGGCATTATCCTGCAATAAATTATTTAACTAGCTATAGTGGATATGTAACAATGCTAGAAGATTGGTATAAGAAAAATGTTGCAGAAGATATGATAGAGCTTAGAAATAAAATGATTAGACTTTTGCAAGAAGAAGAGAAACTTAATGAAATAGTTCAACTTGTAGGGGAAGATGTTTTGCCAAATGACCAAGCACTTGTTTTAGAAACTGCTAGAATGATAAAAAAAGGATTTTTGCAGCAAAATGCTCTTCATCCAGAAGATACATATGTTGTTTTAGGTAAGCAGTATAAAATGTTACAGGTTATAGACTTGTTTTATGAAAATGCTCTAAAATGTGTCAAAATGGGCATTCCAATTTCTACTATACGAAGCGAAGATGTATTACAAGACATCTTAAAAATGAAATATGATGTTCCAAATGATAAATTAGAGTTATTAGACGAATTAAAGAAAAAAGTAATAGAGACATATAGTAGTCTAAGGCAAAAATATGAGTAGGGAGTGCTGATTATGAAAAAAGAATATTTGAAATTAGAAAGAGTTGAAGGTCCCCTCATAGTTCTTGATGGCATTAAAAATGTTTCTTATGGAGAAACAGTTAATATAAAAGTTGATAATGATGAAATTAGAAAAGGGAAAATTATTAAAATAGAAGGGGATAAAGTTATTGTTCAGGTTTTTGAAGGAACTTCAGGTATATCAACTGTTAATTCCTCAGTAAAGTTTATGGGGGAACCATTGACTATCCCATTATCCAAAGATATTCTAGGTAGAGCATTTAATGGTGTTGGTGAACCAATAGATAGTTCATATCAAGTTGTTTCTAGTTATAGACAGAACATAAATGGTAGACCTATTAATCCTGTAGCTCGTAAATATCCAAGAAACTTTATACAAACTGGAATTTCGTCTATAGATGCTTTAATGACATTAATAAGAGGGCAAAAACTTCCTATATTTTCTGGAAATGGTATTGCGCATAATGAACTTGCGGCACAAATAGTAAAGCAAGCTAAAATTGAAGGAGCAACTAGTGAAAATTTTGCAGTTGTTTTTGGAGCAATGGGAGTAAGACATGATGATGCCGATTACTTTAAGAGAAGTTTTGAACAGGCCGGCGTTTTAGATCACGTTGTTATGTATATAAACACTGCTGATAATCCTATAGTTGAAAGAATTTCAACACCAAGGTGTGCTCTGACAGCTGCAGAATATTTAGCATTTAAGCACAACATGCATGTGCTTGTAATTTTAACCGATATGACTAGCTATGCAGAAGCACTTAGAGAAATATCTACTGCAAAAGAAGAAGTACCATCACGTAAGGGTTATCCAGGATATTTATATAGTGACTTGTCAACTATATATGAAAGAGCAGGAATGTTAAAAAGCTGTGAAGGTTCAATAACTCTTATTCCTATACTTACAATGCCTAATGATGATATAACTCATCCAATACCTGATTTAACTGGTTTTATAACAGAAGGACAAATAGTTTTAAATAGAGAGTTAAATCAAAAAAGCATTTATCCTCCAATTGATATTTTACCATCATTATCTCGCTTAATGAAGGATGGTATTGGTACAGATTATACAAGAGAAGATCATGCTGATTTGTCTAGTCAAATATTTGCTGCATACTCAAAAGTTCAGGATGTTAGAAGTTTAGCACAAATAATAGGTGAAGATGACTTAAGTGATATAGATAAGATATATCTAAAATTTGGTCGTGAGTTTGAAAGTAAATTTATATCTCAAGCGAAAGATGAAAACAGAAGTATTATAGAAACTTTAGATTTAGGATGGTATGTTTTATCACTTCTCCCAGTTAACGAACTTGATCGTATGAAGTCAGAAATGATTGAAAAATACTATATTAAAAATAGGGAGAGATAGTTATGGCTGTTATTGTTGCTCCTACTAAATCAAATTTAATAAAAGCAAAATCTTCATTAGCTCTATCTAAAAAAGGATATGAACTTTTAGATAAAAAAAGAAATGTTTTAATAAAAGAGATGATGGAATTTGTTGATAAGGCTAGGAATATGCACGATGAAATATATGACGTTATAACAGAAGCGTATGAAGCATTGCAAAAGGCTAATATTACTTTAGGAGTCAAGAATGTAGAAGACATGTCATATAGTATACCAGCTGATGAGCATTTTGATGTTCTTTTGAAGAGTGTTATGGGGGTTGATATTCCAACTGTAAAATATAAAGATGAAAAAATTATGCCTACATATGGATTTTATAATACAAATTCAGCACTTGATGAAGCTAGGGAAAAATTTAAAGATGTTAGATTTAAAGTTTACGAATTGGCTGAAATTGAAAATTCGATATTTAAGTTAGCAAAAGAAATAGAAAAAACCCAAAAAAGAACTAATGCCCTACAACACAAACAAATTCCTAAATATAAGGAACAAGTAAAATATATCCAAGAAGTTTTAGAAGAAAAAGAAAGAGAAGATTTTTTTAGACTTAAAAAATTAAAGAAAAAGATATAAAATCACAGATGCACTATAGATTGTTTCTAGTGCATCTGTTTTATTATAGAATTAATCCATTTTTATTTTGATGTAATCTTTTTGGTCATTAAGTCAAATCCAGCAATTGTATTTGCAAAAATTTTAGAGATGTCTTCGATGTAATCTTCCGGATTTTTTAAAGATGGGCTGTAATGAGTTATCCATAATTCTTCAACATTAGCATTCTTAGCTATATTTGCTGCCTCTGAAAACAACATGTGTTTTTTTCCTAAAGCATTTTCATATTGCTCATCATCTCCATACATGCCTTCACATATGAATAAGTCAGAATTTTTTACAATTTCAGTTATAAAATTAGTAGGTCTAGTATCAGTAACATAAGATATTTTTATTGATTTTCTTTCTTTACCTAAAACCATATTAGGAGTTATTGTTTTATTATTATGTTCGACATCTTGCCCAGAGTGTAACATTCTCCATAAATTAACTGGTATATTTAATTTCTTAGCTTTTTCAGGAAGAAAATGAGGCTTTAATTTTAATTCTAAACTGTAACCTAAACAACTAATATGGTGAGATAACGGTATTGTAGTAATATTAAGACCAATATGTTCAAATTGTACAGGCTTGTCATCTGAAATCTCTATTATTCTAACTTCGAATGGTAAATACCCACATACAATTAATAAACTATTTATTATTTCATAGGAACCTTTTGGTCCCATTATGTACAATGGTTCTGTTCTACTTTGATTTCCGATAGTGAGTAATAAACCAGGGAGTCCTGTTATATGGTCTGCATGGCAATGAGTTATTAAAATAACTTCTATTTTATTTATATTTAATTTACCTTTGTGCAAGGAAATCTGACTACCTTCACCACAATCAATGAGTATAGATTTTCCATTATACTCAATTAAACATGAGGCTAAAAATCTATCAGGAAGAGGTATCATTCCACCCGTTCCTATTAAAGTTACATTTATCATTTTAATTCACCTTATCTAAATAGTTTATTTTATACTTTTATTATTTATTATAACTAATTCTTCCAGCAATATCAATAAAAATTAACATTCAACAGGGTTAGCCCCATTGCATCACATAATAAAAAACAGTACGCAGATTAGGGCAGATATAATACCTAGCAGAAACTTTGCTTTTATATAATTTAGAATGTTAAAGTCTAATTCATTTGTAACAGCGATAGTTTGAAAAATAATTGAAATTCCTGAAAAACTTATAAGGAAATTTATTATAATAAGCTTTATTTCTAGTGGTAGCATCGAAGAAGCAATCATACTACAGCCATTAGTTATCTCTAAAGAACCTACGATTAAAGAAAATATTATATCTTTAATATTTGTATTTAAAGATGTAAAAATTTCATTATCTAAAAGTATTGTTGTTACATATTGAGAAAATACTGAAAAAATTACTATTACACCACCAACTGTAAGAATACTTATGATTGCTTTATAAACTGAAGAACTAAATACTTCATTAAAATGAGTGTTCATATTTTGAAACCTAGTATTTTTTGATAAATTATTTTTTTCTTTATGTTTATATAAAAAACTTAAAATAATTGCACCTAAATAATGTGGTATTGCAATATATATCCATAAATTAAAGTTACCAAGCATAGAATAAGAAACTACGGCAGCAATAAATTGAAAGCTACAATTGTTAGTAAATATAAGAATATAATCTGCTTCTGAAGAGCTTATTTTTTTGTTGTTCGCCATAATATTAACAATCATTGCTCCTGAGGGATAACCTGAAATAAAGCTAATAAAATATGGAATTAAGGCGAATTTGCTTTTTAGTATCCTTTTAGAAAAAAAAGACAGTCTCTCTAATAAGCTATACATAAAATTATATTGCAGTAAAATGTTAGATAAAATAAACATTGGAAATAAAAAAGGTACGATATTGTTAATCCATATAGTTAAACCTCTAAAAGCTCCTTCTGATACAACCCTTGGATTTAGAATAAAAGCAAATATTATTAATAATATAGATATTGGTATAAGGTTTCTCTTCAACATAATACAACCTCCATATAACATATATTATTGTTAATAGAGGTGTAATATGCTTTTTTTATTTTACATATATAGCGTTTTGAATATATTCTTTATTTGCTTTTTTATTATGAAATGGAAGATAATATATATTTGTTGATTTGTTAGTTATGTTGAATATATCTAAACTTATATCATGTTTTTTGTAATCTGAGAATTTATTAATTATACATGTACCTAAATCTTTTGATTGTTTTATAATAGCTCTACCATTATCATTAAATGCTAGGATTTTAATAAAATTGTTATGAATATTATATGATAGAGGGGATAAATTTATATCAGTTGACATGAAATTTTTTATGTCAGTCTTTTTAATATCTAGCAATATATTCAATAGTATTCGTCTTAGTTTTGAATAAGTATATCTTTTTGACTTAAATGACATAATAAAATCATCAATAGCGCTATACTTGAAAATATTAGAATAAATTTTATTATTTAAACCTTCTGTTACCTCATATATATTGTTTAATCCATCTGTACCTAAATCCAATATTTTATAATATATATAATTTAAATAACGGTCTATCGAGTTGAATCCATTATATTCGTAGTAAAAATTCTCAATTAATTCATTGCTTTTTTCTGTTAATGAGCTCGAATGCATTGTATTATTACCAATAATAATACTTTTTCTAATTGCAGTGGCACTATCGTATTTTCCTGATAAATCAATATCGTTATGATTCTTACCTATTCTTTTAACAGGTGTAAAGTCCCAATTTGCGTTTAATTTAATCGAATTTTTTATATATTCAATTCCTAAAACATTATTTGGTGATTTAAGGATGTGACCAATATTATTTTTAGATATATAGTTAATGGCATTTGTCAAGGCTGTAGGATATGAAATTCCTTTGGATAATTCTTCTTTAATTATATATTTTAAATTTTTATTATCTATTTGAATTTGAGCGGCTTCTTTTAATAATTCTAAATTATCATTTTCGCAACCAAAGCTTAAATGCGTAATATTTAGTTTTTTTAGCTCTGTTAAAGCAGCTTTAGCAAATAGTTCGGCATTTTGACAAGAAAATGGCATAGGAAGTTCAATAACTAAATCAGCACCACCATAAATAGCGGCCTCTGCACGTTTATATTTATCAATTAAGGCTGGCTCGCCCCGTTGTACGAAATTTCCGCTCATAACAACAGCAACGTATTCGCAATTTGAGATTTCTTTAGCCTTTTTTAACTGATATTCATGACCTTTGTGAAATGGGTTATATTCTGCAACAATACCTACAACTTTCATATGGAACATATTCCTTTCAAGAAATAATAAATGTAAATCTTACTTGTTATTATAGTGAGGATTGACTTCATTTACCTATTATAACTTGTTTATACATTATTATCAATATTTTATAAGAAATCAATAACATTTAGTATAAAAATAATTAAAATAATTTGTTAATACAAAAAAACAATGAATTTTGTATTTTTTATTGATTTATTTTTTAATAGTGTTATAATGTATAAGTTAATGGTAATTAATTGTCAAAGTACTATGAAATGTAGGTAATCTTATGAGTGTAACATTTGTAATTGGTGGTTCTAGAAGCGGTAAAAGTACATTTGCTGAAATAAAAGCAAATGAATATGGAGAGAAAGTATTATACATAGCTACTGCTGTTATAACAGATCAAGCAATGGCAGATAGAGTAAAAAAACATAAAGAACAAAGACCAGAATCATGGAAAACTTTAGAGATGTATTCTGATTTTCATACTCTAACAAATTTCAATGAATTTAATGAGTCAGATGTTGTTTTAATTGATTGTATGACTACTTTGATTGGAAACTTTATGTTTGATAGTAAACTTGATTTTGATAATTGCAAAATCGAGGAAGTTAACAACCTTGAAAAGCGAATAATTGCAAATATTATTTCATTAATTGATATTTGCAATAAGAATAATAAGAAACTTATAATTGTTTCTAATGAAACTGGTTTAGGAGTAGTTCCGTCGTATTATATGGGGAATTACTTTAGAGATATTAGTGGGCGTACTAATAATAGAATTGGTCAGGAATCAGATTATATGTATTTTATTTTTTCAGGAATTCCTATAAAGCTTAAACATAAGGGAGAAATGGTTAAATGGCCTCAGGATTTTTAGTTCTTATTTCATTTTTTACACGTATCCCTATAGGCAATAGAATTGAATATAATGAAGAGAATTTCAAAAAAGCCTTAAGTTTGTACTCGCTTATGGGAGTGATTATAGGATTAATTTTATTTATTGTAGCAATTATAGGAAGTTTACTTCATTTAAGTTATGTCATGGGATTGCTTTTGACTGTATGTTACACTATAGTAACTGGTGGCATACATTTTGACGGAGCAGCTGATACCTGTGATGGATTGTTTTCAGGGAGAACGGGTGATAGAATATTTGAAATAATGAGTGATTCACATATTGGCTCATTTGGAGTACTGTGTTTAATATTTATTGTGTTGTCGCAATTTGTTTTGTTTTCAAATATAGGAATATTTGCCTGTTTCATAATGCCGATTGTAGGTAGAACAGCTGTAATAGTTGGCTCATGGAAAAAAGCATATGCAAAAAAGTCTAAAGGAATGGGCACTGCGTTTATTGAATCAATTAATACAGAAGTACTTATTATAAATATTTTAATACTAACTATCTGTTGCATAATTATACCTAATAAGCTAATTATGCTTATATCGTCATTTGTAACACTTATCTTGGCTTATTTGGTTTCTAATTGGATAGAGAAGAAGATAGGTGGTATGACAGGAGACACTTGTGGTTTTATCACAGAAATTTGTCAGATTATATTTATGTTTTTAGTGATTTTGCTGCAGGAGTTGATATAATGTTGTACTTGGTAAGACATGGTGAATCGATAGGAAATATGAACAAAAGATATTGTGGCATAACAGATGTTGAACTCTCTGAAGTGGGCAAGATACAAGCAAAGATAGCAGGTAACAATTTAAAAAGTTTTAATATATCAAAAATATATGCAAGTCCTTTAAAAAGAGCCTATGAAACAGCTAGAATAATTTCGGAAGAAATTAATGTTGAGTTAAGCATTGTTGATTGTATTAAAGAGATAAATTTTGGAATCTTTGAAAACATGACATGGGAAGAAATGCTCAAAGATTATAAAAGTGAAACAGATAATTGGATTGACCAAGGATTTGAGTATAAATTTCCTAAAGGGGAATCATATTTAGATATTATAGACCGAATAGCTGATTTCATGGATAATATAAAAGATAATTCAGTTATTGTATCTCATTTTGGTGTAATTCAAAGTATACTGCTTTATTTTAAGGCTGTTGATTCAAGCAATGTTTGGGATTATCATATATCAAATTGCGATATTGTTACACTTAACAACAAAGAAATAGAAAAAATTATTAAATGTAATTAAAAAATTTATTAAGTTCATAAAATCAAGAATGATTTTATTATATATTTAATTTACTTAAACTTGGAGGATAAATAAACATGAATGTATTAGTTATTAACTGTGGGAGTTCATCATTGAAATATCAATTAATCAATATGAACGATGAAAGTGTATTGGCTAAAGGTTTAGCTGAAAGAATTGGAATTGAGGGTAGTGTAGTTAAACATCAAGCAGAAGGCAAAGAAAAGGTTGTAATAGAAGAACCTATGAAAAGCCATAAGGAAGCAATTAATATTGTTTTAAAATCATTAGTTGACCCAGTTTATGGAGCTGTTAAATCACTAGAAGAAATAGATGCTATAGGACATAGAGTTGTTCATGGTGGAGAAAAATTCGCTGGTTCAGTAAAAATCACTGATGAAGTAGTAAATGCTATGAAAGAATGTACTGATTTAGCACCACTTCATAATCCACCAAACATTATTGGTATAGAAGCATGTAAAGAATTGTTGCCAAATGTTCCAATGGTAGGCACATTTGATACAGCTTATCACCAAACTATGCCTGAAGTTTCTTACATATATCCATTACCATATGAATTGTATAAAGAACTTGGAATTAGAAGATATGGTTTCCACGGAACATCACATAGATATGTTGCAGAAAGAGCAGCTGCTTTAACTGGTAAAGACATAAAAGATTTAAAAATTATTACTTGTCATTTAGGCAATGGAGCAAGTGTTACTGCTATAAAAGGTGGAAAATCTATAGATACAAGCATGGGATTGACTCCACTTGAAGGACTTGTAATGGGTACAAGATGTGGGGATATAGACCCAGCAATAACAACGTTTTTAATGAATAAAAAAAATATGTCAGCAGCAGATTTAGATAATCTAATGAATAAGAAATCAGGAGTTCTTGGTATTTCAGGAGTAAGTAGCGACTTTAGAGATATTGAAGAAGAAGCAGAAAAAGGAAATAAAAGAGCACAATTAGCACTTGAAAAATTTGATTATACTGTTAAAAAATATATTGGTTCATATGCAGCAGCTATGGGTGGAGTAGATGTAGTAGTATTTACAGCTGGTTTAGGTGAAAATTCAAAAGACAACAGAAAACAAATATGTTCAGGCTTGGAATTCCTTGGAATTACAATAGATGATGAAAAAAATAACACTAGAGGTAAGGAAGCATTAATATCAAAAGATAATGGTTCGGTTAAGGTATTTGTTATTCCTACAAATGAAGAGTTAATGATAGCAAGAGATACACAACTTTTATCTAAATAATAAAAATAAAGAAGTGTAAAATAAACTACTTGACAAAAGTTTTTTTTTCTCATATAATTAACACTGCTAGTAAAAAGGGTGGTATTATGTTAATATATTTAAGTAAATTTTTGTCATCAGATGATATTTTGTTTAAATTTGAGGACAAATTCATCATTGATGATGAAGAATTTTTAGAAAAGACACATCTTAATAAGTCAATATTATTCAATGGAGAATTTTTCAAAGTTGAAGATAGCATATTGTTAACAGGTATAGTTAAGTATTCTTATGAAGAAACTTGTGCAAGATGCTTAACAGAATTTGAAAATACTTCTGAGGTTAAATTTGAAGCTATAGTTGGAAAAAATCAAGAAGAAGATGATGAATCTGACGAAATAAAATTAGCCATAGTAGATGGATGTGTTAATTTAAACGATACAATTAAGCAGATGATTTATTTATCTATGCCAATGAAAGCTATTTGCAGTAAAGATTGTAAAGGCATATGCCCTAACTGTGGAGTTAATTTAAACATTGAAAAATGTAAATGTGAAAACAATATAACAGATCCAAGATTTGATAAATTAAAGAACCTGTTAAAAGATTAAGGAGGTGTTACAATGGCAGTACCTAAGAGAAAAACTTCCAAAGCGAGAAGAGATAGAAGAAGAACAGCTAAAGAAAGATTAACTATTCCTAATGTAATGGATTGTCCTCAATGTCATGAACCAAAGTTGCCTCACAGAGTATGTGGAGCATGTGGATATTATAACGGTAAGGAAGTTATGAGCGTAGAATAATAGAATTTTTTTAGAGTCTATGATTTTCTAAAACTGTTAATCTTAATGCAAAAAATAGTGCTAGCTAGCACTATTTTTTTATTGCATTTGAATTATTTCTAATATATACTAATTACTAGGTTAAAGATAGTAGATTAGAGGTGTAAGTATGAAGATTGTAGTAGACGCAATGGGCGGAGACAATGCTCCGGATTCAGTAGTCAAGGGTTGTATTTTGGCTAGGGATGAATACAATGTAAATGTGACGCTTTCTGGCAGAGAACAAGAAATTAGAAAAATTCTTGAAAAAAATACAACGAATTATAAAAACATTGATATACTAGATGCCGATGAAATAATAACAAATGAAGACAAACCAGTATTGGCGCTAAGACGTAAAAAAAATTCATCATTAGTTAAGGCTTTAAATGCTGTTAAAAATAATGAAGCTGATGCGATTGTTTCAGCTGGAAGCACTGGTGCTTTATTAAGTGGTGGACTTCTAGTTATTGGAAGAATTGAAGGTATAGAGAGGCCAGCTCTTGCTCCATTGATTCCATCAATGAAAGGTGGGTTTTCAATGCTTATTGACTCAGGTGCTAATGTAGACTGCAAGTCAAATTTTTTGTATGATTTTGCTATTATGGCTGATATATACATGAAGAAAGTAATGAATATTTCTTCTCCTCGTATAGCCTTAGCTAATATCGGTGCAGAAAAGGGCAAAGGAAATAAGTTGACTATTGAAACATATGAACTTCTAGAAAAATCTGTATTACCAATTAATTTTTGTGGAAATATAGAGGCTAGAGAAATACTTAGAGGCGAAGCGGACATAATAGTATGTGACGGTTTTGTGGGAAATATGATTTTAAAAACCCTTGAAGGGACTGTAAAAGAAATTATGTCAGGTTTAAAAGAAGAACTGACTTCAAGTTTTGTATCAAAAATGGGTGGAGCATTGATTAAACCATCACTAAGGAACTTCAAAAACAAATTTGATTATAGTGAACATGGTGGAGCACCATTGTTAGGGGTTAAGGCTCCAGTAATTAAAGCTCACGGAAGCTCAGATGATATTGCAATTAAAAATGCAATACGACAAGCTAAGGTATTTTGTGACAGTAGAGTTAATAACCTGATAGAAGAAAGTATAATGAGGAGGTAAAATATGTTTGAGAGATTGAGGGATCTTATTTCAGAAAAGCTTGGTGTTGATAGTGATGACATAACAATGGATACATCATTTTCAGATGATTTAGAAGCAGATTCAATTGCCTTATTTGAATTAATTATGGCAATTGAAGAGGAATTTGATGTTGAAGTTGAAGATGAGAGTATTGAAAATATTTCTACAGTAGGCGATATAGTTAATTATTTAGAAGAAATGTTGGATTAGTAACAATATAAAATAATAGCAGAACAATTTGGAATAATATTGTTTCTGTTGTTCTGCTATCTACAATAATTATTTTATAATTTTTTCTTATTTCTATGAATATTTCGTGGTAATAATAAAAAGTTATAATCAGAATTTTACACAGGAGGAAATTATGATAATTAATATTGATGAATTAAAAAGATTTGAAAAAATAGTTAATTATAAATTTAAAAATATAGACATATTAGAAAAATCGTTAACTCATAGTTCGTATTCAAATGAGGATAAATATTATACTAAAGTAAACAATGAAAGATTGGAATTCTTGGGAGATGCAGTCTTAAGTATCGTGGTGAGTAGGTTCATATTTGATAAATTTCCAGAATATCCAGAGGGCGAATTAACAAAGCTTCGTTCACAAGTAGTTTGTGAAGACACTCTTAGTATTGTTGCTTCGAATTTAAATGTTGGTGAATTCTTGCTATTAGGAAAGGGAGAGGAATCTTCGGGAGGAAGAGAACGAAAATCAATTTTAGCAGATGCAGTTGAAGCAATAATAGCAGCTATATATATAGATGGTGGATATAAAGAAGCACAAAAATTTGTTTTAGAAAACATAACACAATATATTCAAATTGCAGTTAAAGGAAAGATTATATCAGACTATAAATCGTTTTTACAAGAATATTATCAAAGTAAAAATCAAGTATGTAAAATTCGTTATGTTGTGACTAAAGAAGAAGGACCTGATCATGAAAAAATGTTTCATGTTAATGTTTTAGTCAACAAAGTTGTGGTAGGTACTGGAGCTGGAAAAAGCAAAAAAATAGCAGAACAAGATGCAGCAAGAAAAGCATTAATTTTTGAAGGACAGATAAATGAGTAATAAAATGAAAATAATACCTATCTTTGTTCCCCATGTAGGTTGTAAAAATGATTGTGTTTTCTGCAATCAAAAAACAATTACAGGAAAGGGTTCAGTTAGTGTAAATAGTCAATATGCAATAGATATAGTTGAGGAGTTTAGAAGAACAATTGACGAAAATACTAATGCAGAAATAGCGTTCTTTGGCGGTAGTTTTACAGCAATAGATAAAAATCTTCAAGAAGATTTGCTGAAGGTAGGTAAGTATTATAAAGATTTAGGTGTTGTTAAGCATATTAGAATGTCAACTAGACCTGATGCAATAAACAATGAAATTTTAGATTTACAGAAAAAATATGACGTAGATATTATTGAACTTGGAATACAAAGTCTAGATGATGAAGTACTGAGAAAATCTAATAGAGGTCATACAAGAAAAGATTCAGAAAATGCAAGTAAGTTAATAAAGGAATATGAATTTACATTAGGTCATCAGATTATGCCAGGTCTTCCAGGGAGTAATATTGAAAGAGACAAAATAACATGCTTAGATTCAATTTCAATGAAACCTGATATTGTAAGGATTTATCCGACTTTAATTATAAAAGATACTGAGCTGTTAAATATGTTTAAAAATGGTTTATATAAGCCTTTAACGTTGCAAGAAGCTGTTGATATAACAGCATATATGTATTCGAAATATATGATTAATTGTATCAATGTCATCAGAATAGGCCTGCAGAATACTGATTCCATAAAAGAGGGAGCAGATGTAGTTGGTGGTCCGTTTCATCCTGCCTTTAGACAGCTTGTAGAACAAAAGTTATACTTAAATTCAATTACTAAAATGATTAAAGATGTAGAGCTAAAAAATAGGTCCATAAAAATATTGGCAGATAATAGAATTATAAGTGATGTTGTTGGGCAAAACAAAATAAATTTAATAAATTTAAAAAATATGTTCAATATAAAAAATATATTATTTGGTAATCCAAACAATGAAAATTCAATTGAAATATATGATGGTGATATTAAAATAGGGGGCTTTTTAAAGTCTGACATTTATAAAAACTACTTAAATAGCATTAATATAGGGGTGTAATATGTTTTTAAAAAAGATTTATGTCAATGGATTTAAGTCATTTGCTGAAAAAACTGAAATTGTTATAGAAAAAGGAATAACTGCAATTGTTGGTCCAAATGGAAGCGGTAAAAGCAATATATCAGATGCTATCAAGTGGGTTCTTGGAGAACAAAGTGCTAAATCCCTTCGTGGAGGGAAGATGGATGATATAATTTTTGCTGGAACTGAAAAGCGTATGCCCCTTGGTTATGCTGAGGTAAATTTAATATTTGATAACCAAACTGGAATTATACCGATAGAATACAACGAAGTCAGCATAAAAAGGAAGCTGTATAAAACTGGAGAAAGCGAATATTACATAAATAAGCAACAGTGCAGGCTTAAGGATATAAAAGAGCTTTTCATGGATACTGGAATAGGAAGAGATGGATATTCTTTTATAGGACAAGGTCGTGTTGAAGATATTTTAAGCCCAAATTCAGAAACAAGAAGAGAAGTTTTTGAAGAAGCGGCAGGAATAGTTAAATATAAAACTAGAAAAGAAGAGGCAATACGAAAGCTTGATAAAACTAATGATAACTTAGATAGGGTAGAAGATATAGTTCATGAACTAGAACAAAGAATTGAACCACTCAGAGAACAAAGTGAAAAAGCAAAAAAATATATAGAATTAAAATCTCAATTAAAAAAGTATGAACTAAATTATTTTGTACATGAGTATGAAAAACATAATGAACAGTTACTTGCGTTAGAAGAGCAAAAAAAACAATCGGTAATTCAAAAGGAAGGTTTTCAGAAAAAAAGAGATTCTATTGAACGTACAATTGCAACAGAAAAGGAAAAGATTAATGATCTCCAAGCTGTTCTTACGGAACTAGAAAATATTCAATCTACTAAAAACAAGGAATATGAAAATTATTTAAGTTTATCTAATGTGCAAAATGAAAAAAGACTTTTGTATCAAACTAACATACAAAATGTGAAACAGGAAATAGAAGAATTAGAAAATAGAAATAAAGAATTACAAAATAATATTAATGCAATAAAATTAGAAAAAGATATTCTTTGTAAAAATTTGAAAAATGAATTGACAAAATTTGATGAGTTAAACGTTGAAGTTGAAGGATATAAAAATGAAATTGATAATATAATTAAACTAATAGATAATGAAAAAAATAATTTATTTGAACTTCACAAAGAAATTAGTAAAATGAATAGTTCTAAAAACACTTTAGAATCTTTTGTAAAAAATAGTGAAGAACGAGTTGAACAATTATCTAAAGAAATTTTATCAGAAGAATCTGAAAAAGAAAACAAAGAAAATATTATTAAAATCCTAAATCAAGAACAAGATGATACTAAAAAATATCTATCAATTAAAAAGCATGAAGGAAATGAAGTATTAGATAAATTAAAAAAATCAGAGAATCAAAAATCAAATAAAGAAAATGAAATAAAAGATATAAGTGGTAAGTTAAGCAGTATAAATTCGAAGCTTAGCATACTTAATAATATGGAAGCATATTATGATGGTTATTACAAAAGTGTTAAAACACTTATGAATAATAAAGATAAAAACGAGATGTTAAATAAGTCAATACTAGGTACAGTAGCAGATATTGTCAAAACAAAAAAAGAATATGAAACAGCAATTGAAATTTCACTTGGTTCTTCTATACAAAACGTTATAGTAAATTCTGAATCAGAGGCTTCTGATATTATAGAATATTTAAAAACTAGTAAAATTGGAAGAGTAACGTTTTTACCGATAGAAATGATACAAGAGAGAACATTAAACAATAACGAGAAATCAGTTTTAAGTGATCCATGTGTTATAAATACTGCGGACATGCTTATAGATACAGAACCTAAATTTAAAAAAGTCATAAAACATCTCTTAGGAAGAATAATAATAGTTGATGATTTAAAAAACGGATTTAAAATATCGAAACATCTTGGAAATTCAGTTAAAATTGTTAGTTTACAAGGTGATGTAATAAATTCTGGGGGTTCTGTTACTGGAGGTCATATCTCAAGTAATCAAAATCTTTTGGGTAGAAAAAGAGAAATAGAAGAATGCAAAGAATCAAGTAGATATTATTCAAGTGAATTGCAAATAAAAAATGACGAATTAAATAATCTTTTGAGTGATATTAAAAGCTACAATGAAACAATTGAGAACATAAAAAATGATATAAATGAAAAAAACAATTTATACAATATGTCTGAATCAAAAATAAATATGCTTCAAGAACAATTAAATAGAACATCTATAACAATAAAAAAATATTTAAATGAAAAACAATATATAGAAGATGAAAAAAGTAAATATCAAGAAGATATATTTAAAATTGAAAAACAAATAGAAGAAAATAAAAAGGTTATAGAAGAAAGAGAAAGGAATATAGAGAATATTATTTCTCAAAATGAAAGCAATAGAAAGAATTTTGAGGAATACAATTCTATAATATTAAATAAAAGAGAACAGGTTTCAGAATTAAGACAAGAAATAAAGCTTAAAGAAGAAAAAATCAGTAATACCGATTTTGAAATTAATAGAAATATTTATTTAAAATCACAAAAAGAAGAAAACCTAAAAAATATAGAAACGGAAATTAGTACAGCAACTTGCTTGATAGAGGAATACGTACAAAAAACAGAATTATTAAGCAAACAATTAACACAAATTAATCTAAAGCACCAAGAAGATAAAACTAATTTGTTAAATTTTCAAAATCAAATATACGAATATCAAAACATAATAAACGAAACCAATAAAAATATTACTTTACTATTAGATGATGAAAATAATATGAATGTAAAAATTGAAAGAGAAAAATCTAAAGTAGAAGATATTTCAACTAAGTTTTGGGAAGAATATGAGATGAACTATGCTATGGCTCTCGGCTACAAGGATGAAAGCATAAGCTATTCAAGGTTGTACAATGATTTAAATTCTTATAAAAAAGAAATAAAAGGTCTTGGTAATATTAATATTGATGCAATTGAAGAGTATAAAGAAGTTAAAGAAAGATATGATTTTTTATCAATTCAAAGGAAAGATTTAATAGAAGCTAAAACTCAATTAAATGATGTAATAAAAGACCTTGAAACAAAAATGAGAGACAAATTCTTAGATGAATTTGCAAGTATTAGGATTAAATTTAATGAGGTATTTAAAAAACTTTTTAATGGTGGGAATGGAGACGTTTATATAGAAGATGAATCAAATGCATTAAATAGTAACATTGAAATAGCTGTTCAACCACCAGGGAAAAAATTGAGTAAAATATCACTTTTGTCAGGTGGAGAAAAATCACTTACTGCAATTGCATTGTTATTTGCCATATTAAAGACAAAACCAACACCTTTTTGCATACTAGATGAAATAGAAGCAGCATTGGATGATGTAAATATTTTCAGGTTTACTCAATATCTTAGAGAGTTTTCTAAAGAAACACAATTCCTTGTTATTACTCATAGAAAGGGGACAATGGAATATGCTGATACCCTTTACGGTGCAACAATGGAAGAAAAAGGTGTTACAAAATTAGTGTCATTAAAATTATCAGATGTAGACTATTAAACATGGAAACAATGTGTCAATAATTGTATGCGATGTTATATAAATTAATTTTTGGAGGAAACATGAGTACAGAAAAAAAAGGATTCTTTGCTAAATTAAAAGAAGGATTATCAAAAACGAAGAAAAATTTAACCGAACAAATAGAAAATATTATTTACTCACATAGAAAAATAGATGATGAATTTCTAGAAGAGCTAGAGGAAATCTTGATAACATCTGATATGGGTGTGGAAACAACTCTTGATATCATCGAATATATCAAGGAGCAAGTAAAGAAAAATAAAATAGAAGATACAGGAGAAATAAAAAATTTAATAAAGACTTATCTTGTAAACATGCTAGAAGAGCATGAAGTTATTGAAGAAGAATCAAATACACAAAAAGTTATATTGATAGTTGGTGTAAATGGTGTAGGAAAAACAACTTCAATAGGTAAAATGGCTTATAGACTTAAATCGTCAGGTAAAAATGTAATAGTTGCAGCTGCTGATACATTTAGAGCGGCGGCAGTTGAACAATTGAAAGAATGGTGTACTAGAGCAGATGTGGAAATTATATCTTCTGAAAATGGTTCTGATCCTGCTTCTGTTATTTATGATGCAATACAATCAGCCAAAGCTAGAAAAAGTGATGTTTTAATATGTGATACAGCTGGTAGGCTTCATAATAAAGTTAATCTAATGAATGAATTAAGCAAAATGTTTAAAATATTAGATAGAGAATTTTCACAGGCTACAATAGATGTTTATCTAGTAATAGATGCAACAACAGGACAAAATGGTATAATTCAAGCTAAACTTTTTGGTGATGCTTGTAAAATAAATGGATTGATATTAACAAAACTAGATGGAACTGCAAAAGGAGGAATTGCATTCCCGATTGTAAAAGAATTAAATATTCCAATTAAATATATTGGAGTTGGAGAACAAATAGATGATTTACAAACATTTGATGCTAAAGAATTTGTAAATGCAATATTTGAATAGGTACGCTTTTATGCGTACCATTTTTATAACAAATAAACATATAAAAAAATTTTAAAATTATTAAAAAAACTATTGACAAGTTATAATAAATGCGGTAAAATTCACTGTCAAGCGATATACTTTACAGTGGGTGATTATATGTCTGAAAAAAATTTTATTTTTAGCATACTGTTCGATTACTATAGTGAATTATTAAAGGATAGTCAAGCTAATATAATTGATTTATATTATAATCAAGACTATAGTCTGTCAGAAATTGCTGAAGAAATGAGCATTAGTAGACAGGGCGTGCACGATGCACTTAAGCGAGCTGAAAAAAGTTTGATAGAATATGAAGATAAAATGAAATTACATTATAAATACGATAGATATTATAAGTCGGCAGAAAAGATTATAAAGTTGGCTTCTGAAATAACAGATGAAAAATATAAAAATACAGTAGAAAACATTCAAAAAGAGGCAAGCAAAATAATAAATGAAGGGTAGGCTATTCAATTATGTTTGAAAATTTGTCTGATAAACTTCAAAATACGTTAAAAAAGCTCAGAGGTAAAGGAAAACTTACTGAAAAAGATATAGATGTAGCAATGAAAGAAGTTAAGATGTCATTGTTAGAAGCTGATGTTAATTATAAAGTTGTAAAAACATTTATAAATAATGTTAAAGAGCGCTCTCTTGGACATGAAGTTATGGAAAGCTTAACCCCAGGACAACAAGTTGTAAAAATTGTTCATGATGAGCTCATGAAGATAATGGGTGAAGCAGAAAGTAAATTAAAATTTAATCCAAATGATATAACATACTTTATGATGTGTGGACTCCAAGGTGCTGGTAAAACTACAGCGACAGGTAAACTTGCAAAGAAACTTAAAAAAGATGGCAAAAGACCTTTACTAGTTGCATGTGATATATATAGACCAGCAGCTATTAAACAATTAGAAGTTGTTGGTGCAAGTGTTGATGTTCCAGTATTTGCAATGGGAGATAAAATAAGTCCTGTTACAATAGCAAAAGAAGCAATGAAACATGCCTTAAAACACGGGAATGATGTTGTAATAATAGATACTGCTGGACGTCTTCATATAGATGATGATTTGATGAATGAACTTGTTCAAATTAAAGAAGAAGTAAAACCTGATGAGATTCTTTTGCTTTTAGATGCTATGACAGGTCAAGATGCGGTAAAAGTCGCAGAAACATTTAATAAATACTTAGAAATAACAGGAGTAATACTAACTAAAATAGATGGTGATGCCAGAGGTGGAGCGGCACTTTCAATTAGAAATGTGGTTGATAAACCTATAAAGTTTGTTTCAGTTGGGGAAAAAATGGATCAAATAGAACCTTTTTATCCAGATAGAATGGCATCTAGAATATTAGGAATGGGTGATGTTTTATCAATTATAGAAAAAGCACAAGGTGCATTTGATGAAAAACAAGCTCTAGAATTACAAAAAAAATTAAAAACACAAGAATTCAACCTAGAAGATTTTTTGTCACAACTTCAACAGATGAAAAATATGGGTCCTTTAGATGAAATATTAGAAATGATACCAGGCTTAGGTGGCAATAAGAAACTTAAAGGTTTAAAAGTAGATGAAAATGAAATGAAACGTACTGAAGCTATAATACAATCAATGACTAAAAGAGAAAGATTAAATCCGACTATAATAAATGGTAGTAGAAGAAAAAGAATAGCTGCAGGAAGTGGCACTTCAGTACAAAAGGTAAATCAACTTTTAAAACAATATGATGAAATGAAAAAAATGATGAAAAAATTTAGTTCAATGGAAAAAATGGGTAAGAAAAAAGGTGGATTTGGTAAGTTTGGGTTGCCTTTTTAACAAATGCAGATTTAGGAATTTTCCTTTATCATATATATACTAATAAATAATATAAGGAGGTGACAATAATGTCAGTTAAAATAAGATTAAAAAGAATGGGTTCTAAAAAGAAACCTTTTTACAGAATAGTTGTAGCTGATTCTCGTTCTCCAAGAGATGGACGTTTTATAGAAGAAATCGGATATTACAATCCTGTAGTTGAACCAAAAATAGTTAAGATCAATGATGAAAGTGCTATTAAATGGTTAAACAATGGAGCTAAACCTACAGAAACAGTTGGTATGTTGTTTAAAACTAACGGTATCTATGAAAAAAGAGATGAAAATAAATAAGAGGTGATTATAATGGGTGAATTAGTAGAATATATAGCAAAATCACTAGTCGATTATCCAGAACTTGTAACCGTAAATGAAGTTGAAGGCAGTCAATCACTTATAATAGAATTAAAAGTAGCTCCTGACGATATGGGTAAAGTAATAGGAAAGCAAGGCAGAATAGCAAAAGCTATTAGAACAGTTGTTAAAGCCGCTGCTACCAAAGATAATAAAAGAGTAATTGTAGAAATTATTCAATAATAATACCTATTTGAGGGATTAGTATACTAATCCCTATATGTTTGCACTAAAATTAACAGAGGTAATTATGAAAGATTATATTAAAGTTGGTAAAATAGTAAACACACATGGTGTCAAAGGTTGTATAAAATGCGTACCATTTACCGATGATTTAGAAAGATTTGATGATCTTGAGTATGTTTATACTGAAAAGGATGATATAAAAAGAAAAATTAAAGATGTATGGTATAGAAAAGGAACGGTATATTTGACTCTTGAAAATATAGATGATATGAACACTGCTGAAACCTTTAAAAATACTTATATATCTATATTTGAAGATCAGTTAAGAGAGCTACCAGAGGACACATATTATCTTTTTGAACTAGAGGGCATGAAGGTATATTCTCTTGAGGGTGAATATATAGGCGAAATAAGCGAGATATATCAACCTGGAGCTAATGATGTATATGAAATTAAAAACAATAATAAAACCTATTTAATACCTGCTGTTAAGGAAATAGTAAAAGAAGTAAATATGAAAGATAGAAAAATTATTATAAATGTTATTGAGGGGCTTTTGGAATGAAATTTGACATTATAACTTTGTTTCCAGAGCTAATTGAGGTTTATGCTAATAATGGAATAATAGGAAGAGCAATTGAGAATAATTGTTTTCAATTTAATTATACAAACCTTAGAGATTTTTCTGAAAATAAGCATAAAAAGGTTGATGATTATCCATATGGCGGTGGTCCAGGTATGTTGATTAAGCCTGAACCCATGTTTAAAGCTTTGGATGCTGTAAAAATGGACAATTCATATACAATATATTTATCACCAAAAGGTAATTTATTTACACAAAAAAAAGCTAGAGAACTTTCTGAAAAAGAGCACATAATACTCATCGCAGGACATTATGAAGGTATAGATCAAAGAATTATTGACAAATATGTTGATGAAGAAATATCTATGGGTGATTATGTACTAACAAGTGGTGAACTTCCAGTTTTAATGCTTGTAGATGCAGTGAGTAGACTTTTACCAGGTGTACTTGGTTCGGAAGAATCAACTATAGATGAATCTCATAGCAATAATTTGTTGGAGTATCCTCAATACACTAGACCAGAAAGTTATTTAGATTTAGATGTTCCAGAAATTTTATTGTCTGGGCACCACAAAAATATTGAAGAATGGCGTCTGTATAAATCAATTGAAATAACAATTGAGAGACGTCCAGATTTAATTAAAGATAAAGAAATAATAAAAGAGTTTAAAAAGCTAGAAAAAAAATATAAATAAGTACAAATAATGGTTGTCAGTATTATAACATTGTGCTATAATGCAATAGAGTATACGGTGGTCCTCTGCATTTTGTGATGCAAGAACGCTTTGTGAAGGGAGGTATACAAATGGACTTAATAAAATCAATAGAATTAGAACAAGTAAAAAGTGAACTTACACCTTTTAATGTTGGTGATACTATAAAAGTACACGTTAGAATAAAAGAAGGTAATAGAGAAAGAATTCAGATATTCGAAGGTACAGTTATAAAAAAACAAGGTGGAAGTAATAGAGCAACTTTTACTGTAAGAAAGATTTCTTATGGAATAGGAGTTGAAAGAACATTCCCAATTCATTCTCCAAAAATTGAACAAATTGATGTAGTAAGAAGAGGTAAAGTTAGACGTGCGAGATTGTTCTACTTAAGAGAAAGAACTGGTAAAGCAACTAAAGTTAAAGAATTAAGAACATATTAATTGAGGGCGAACGTCCTCAATTTTTTTGTAAATATCTAATATTTTATCCTTCCTACTAAAATTTTGGAAATTGAAACTTCAATTCAAAAAACAATGGCACACATCCGCTTTGATAAATGTGCCAAAACTGTTTTTTAAATTTTCGTACAATTTCACAAAATGTGCGTTTGTCAGGATAAAATATTAGATATTTACTGTTGTTAAATTGAAAATGTGAGTAGGAAAATGTAAAATTTGATTCTTCCTGCTAAAATTTTAGAAATTGTAACTTCAATTAATAAAACAATGGCACACATCCGCTTCGCTAAATGTGCCAAAACTGTTTTATTAATTTCGTACAATTTCACAAAATATGCGCTAGTCTGAATAAAATTCTACATTTTCTTACCTATTGTTATTGAATAGATAATAAATTTTAAAATATAATTAAGGAATACGAAGAGGTAAATTATGAATATAAATTGGTATCCGGGACATATGAAAAAAACTAAGGATTTACTTAAGGAAAATCTTAAACTTGTAAATATAGTCATAGAAGTTATAGATGCTAGGATTCCTATAAGTAGTAAAAATCCAGACTTAGATGAACTGTTTAAAGATAAAAAAAGGCTTATTGTATTAAATAAGTATGATTTAGCAGATCCAAATATTAATAAAGAATGGGAAGAATATTATAAAAAGCAAGGTTGGTCAGTTGTTTTATACAATTCAACTAACAATAAAGAACTGAGAAAACTAGAAATGGCTATAGAAGATGCGTCTAAAGAAATAGTTGAGAGATATAAAAAGAGAGGACTGCTTCATAAAACAATTAAGGCCATGATTGCAGGCATCCCAAATGTAGGAAAATCAACGCTTATAAATTCTCTAGCAAAAAAGAAAAGTACTAAAACTGGCAATATTCCAGGTATTACAAAAGCAAAACAATGGATTAGATTGACTGGAAATATTGAGCTATTAGATACTCCAGGTATTTTATGGCCCAAATTTATTGATGAAGATGGTGCATTAAACCTTGCTTTTTCAGGTGCGATACGAGATGAAGTTCTTGTTCTTGAAGAAATAGTTTTTAAATTTGTTGAGAGAATGAGAAATATGGGATTAGAAAATTCTTTACTTGAAAGATATGGGGTAGAACCTGGTGAAAGAGTAATTGATACCATTGATAATATAGCAATAAAAAGATCGTGTGTTTATAATAAAACAGAAATAGATTATTTAAAAGTAAGCCGAATGATATTAAAGGATTTTAGAGATGGAAATCTAGGCAGAATAACTTTGGAAAGACCCAAAAAGCTATAAATGAATTAGAGGGGGACATTATGTTAAAGATTGAACAAGAATTATGGGACAAGGGTTATGAAAATATAGCTTGTATTGATGAGGTTGGTAGAGGTTGCTTAGCAGGGGATGTAGTTGCATGTGCAATAATAATGCCTAAGGGCATATTAATAGAAGGTGTAAATGATTCTAAAAAACTGTCACCTAAAAAAAGAGATAAGTTATATGAATTTATAATTGACTCCTGTATAGCTGTAGGAATAGGTCAAATTGATTGCACTACTATTGATGATATAAATATAAAAAACGCAACAAAACAAGCGATGAAATTAGCAATAGAAAATTTGAGAAATAAAGATGGAAAAAAAGTAATGCCAGATTACCTCATGATAGATGCAGAAAAACTCGATTTGAAAATTCCTCAATTGAATATAATCAAAGGTGATGAAAAGTGTCATGGTATAGCTGCGGCATCAATCATCGCAAAAGTAACAAGAGATAGACAAATGGAAGAACTAGATAAACAGTATCCACAGTATAAATTTTCAAAAAATAAAGGTTATGGAACAAAGGATCATAGGAATGCATTATTAGAATATGGACCTGTTAAAATTCACAGACACACATTCCTTACAAAGATTCTTAATAAAGATAAAAAAATCGACATAAAATAGTAGGCTATTTATGTCGATTTTTTATTATCGCTTTAAAATAAACAATAAATATTGCTAAAATATACATTGTTTCATTACCATATAATACCATAAATATCCCGTTTTACAAAATTTGAATTAAAAATTACAAATTCTATTGACTTAATTTCGAAATATATTAATATTAATGTGTTACATTATTAAACAACTATATATGAATATATTTTGTTTTTATTCAATAGAATAATAATGAAATATAGTAAGCATTAATCTACATAATGGGAAGCAAAGAAGATTATATCAAATTACTAACAGTTACTTTGTTTTATTGTGGGGGTAAGATGAAGTTTTTAGCATAATAAAATTTGATAAATCTTGTAAGGCATGTGTAATTAACATTATACATGTCTTATTTTTGAGAGTAGCTTGAGCAGTAGCATAAAAGTAATGTTGAGAAATATTGTAAATTATTATATAATGGTGATTATCAAATGTAGATAGGGGATTATTAATGGATACATACAAAATTGCTGTCTGTGATGATGAAGCCATATGCTGTCATGAAATATGTAATATTTTAAATGAATATGAACAATATAAAGATATAAAATTTGATATTAGGTGTTATGAAAATGGTAAAAAACTCTTATCAGAAAAACTAGCTGATTTTGATATATTTTTTTTAGATATTGAAATGGATTGTATAAATGGAATAGACACCGCTAGGTTAATAATAAGAGAGTGCCCTAATGCTATAATTATGTTTGTAACTGGATTTGATAATTATATAGATTTTGCATTTGATTTAAAGGTAATGAGATATTTGAACAAACCCGTTGATAAAGATAGATTATTTAGAGCATTAAATATCGTAATTATGGATATAAACAAGGAAAAACAATATATCAGTGTTAGAGATTACAGGGGCCAGTTGTATGAAATTAAAATTATTGATATTATTCGCGTATTTATTGATGGAAGAAAGGTATCAATAGAAACATCAGACAATATTTATGAAACAAATAAAAACTTCTTTGAAATGGAAAGAATCTTAGAAAATTTTGATTTTGTACATACATATAAAAAACGGCTTGCTAATCTTTTATATGTTTCTGGATTTGAAGATGACAAGCTATTGTTAAAAAAGGGTGATCAGGAAATTGAAGAATATATTAACTCGAAACTTATTGGAAGTGTAAGAAAAGAGTGGATGTTGTACGGGAGGAAATTTAGATGATAAATATGTATGTATTTGCAGTTATTTGCACATATATGTTTGAGGGGCTAATTGTAAATTTATTATTTTCAGAAGTCTTTAATAAAAAAATGGATAAAGTTAAGCATTATACTATATTGTTTTTTTTCTTTGGAATAATGGTGGTATTTCATTTTTATGAAAGTACGTTACTAAATTTTAGTTCTACTATTTTTGTTACACTTATATTGGCATTAATATTATATGAAGGCAAGCTAAGTAAAAAAATTTATTACACAATGTTTTTTACCTTAGTGATGAGCGTAACTGAAGTAATTGCGCTATTTATTATTAAAATAATTTTTAAAGATGAATTTATTTTTTCAATGGAAGCGAAAATTATATTAGCAATTATATCTAAAACAGTATTATTCTTATTAGTTAAATCTTTTTGTTACAACATAAATAAAAATACAAATAAAATACCTAATGATAAGTTTTTGGCACTATTGTTAATATCAGCAACTATAGTAATGGTTTTATATGTGTTCATAACTATAACTTTAAATGTGAAAATTGATACTACTAAATCAATTGCAGCATTAATAAGTTCTATAGGACTTATGTTTTCAAGCATGCTTATATTTTATTTGTTTGAGCAAAGTATTAAAGAACAGACAAATTTAAAAGAATTCGCACTTTTAAAACAGAAATCAGAACTAGATATGAAACATTATAATATATTGAAAGAAAACTATGAAAATGTTAAAATAATTGAACATGATATAAAAAAACATATTAGGTTAATTGATGAATTTGCTAAAATTAATAATAATCTTGAAATAGTTAAATATATTGAAGGTTTTAATGAAGACATGCAATACTTTTCACTTAAACCAATCAGTAGAAATAAAGCATTAGATATAGTTTTAAATGAAAAGATGCAATTAGCTCAAAATAAAGATATGAAATTTATATTTCATATACAAAATGTCAATATGGAGTTTATTAAGGATGTTGACATATGCACAATATTTTCAAATATATTAGATAATGCTTTGGAAAGCTGTGAAAAAAGTGAAAACAAAGAAATTGTATTAGAAATATATATAGTTAATGGAAAATTTCTAACGATAGAGCTTACAAATAGTTGTGATACATCTCCTGTGGTTCAAAATGGTGAACTTGTTACAAGTAAAGTAAATTCAAATAATCATGGTTTTGGGATGAAAAGTATAATAAAAACTGTTAAAAAATATAAAGGTCAAGTATTTTATTTTTACAATGAAGAAGAACTAAAATTTATTACAAATATATCTATACCTGTTTAGTCAATTATAATTTATATACAATGCGATATTATGTAAAATTTTACCATAAAGTGTCGTTTTTACAAAATTTGAGTCAAAAATTACAAATATTATTGACATAAAAATATAAAGTATTATAATGAGCTCAAAATATAATATTAGGAGGAACAAAAATGAACGATATGAAGTTAAATTTAAAGAAAACGTTAGCGAACACAATGTACAATATTGCAGTTAAAAATGCAAATACAACATCTTGCATAATAATGCATCAACCAATAGTACCTACTGATTTAAAAAAACTTAGCAAGATAAAATGATAAGCTCGTTAAGTCAAAGCATATTAAATGGTTTTATAGAACAAAAAATTATAAGTGAAGAAGATAGAAATATCTATGAATATGGTGCAGAAATTGCTATTTCATATTTCTTAAACCTATTAGCTATTGTTACAATTAGTTTTTTTATGAATATGTTAATAGAATGTATTGTTTTTCTTATAATATTTGTTCCATTAAAAGGTTATACGGGGGGGTATCATGCTTCCAACTACAAAATATGCTTTGTTATTTCTTGCTTAACTGTGACAGCAGTATTATTTGCAACTAAGTATGTTTCAATGCAAATGAACCAGTTTATTCTAATTTTAACTATGATAATAGCTGGAGTTTCTATATACATATTAGGACCTATTGAAGATAAAAATAAGCCAATTACTGAAAAGGAAAGTATTCATTATAAAGGCAAAATAAAATCAATTTTAATAATAGAATTTATTTTAGCAATAATTATGAATAGTGTTGGCTTACATAAAATTTTATTTATATTTTGCTCTAGTTTTGCTATTACATTGGGGTTAAGCTTAATTGGGTATATAAAAAACAGAACAAATGAATTTTAGTAAATACAAATAAGTAGAGACATTATTTAACGTCTCTACTTATTTGTATTATACGAAAACTATTTTAATATATTTAGCTGAATTTTATTATATTTACAAGTATATAAATTAAGTTTATAATAAATATATCCAATTTCAACTCATGGAGGTTAAAAATGTATAAAGAAATATCGAAAGAATTATTAAATTTTATAGAAAAAAGCCCTAGTTGTTTTCATGCTATTGATTCAATAAAAGAACAATTAGATGAAAATGGGTTTATAGAACTATTTGAAAGTAAAAAATGGAATCTTGAAAAAGGAAAAAAATACTATTTAACTCGTAATTCATCTTCTATAATTGCATTTAAAATAGGCGAAAGCTTAGATAATTATAGTTACAATATTATAGCATCTCATAGCGATTCTCCTACGTTTAAGATAAAAGAAAATTATGAAATTCAATCAAATAATAAATACATACAATTAAATACCGAGAAATATGGAGGAATGATTTATTCAACTTGGTTTGACCGTCCACTTTCAGTAGCAGGAAGAGTAATTATTAGCAATGGAGATGAATTAAGCACAAAATTAGTAAAAGTAGACAGGGATTTAGTACTAATACCAAATGTTGCAATCCATATAAATAAGGAAGTAAATACTGGAATGAAATACAATGAACAAGTTGATTTGCTACCATTGTTTGGGTTATGTGATGATAAAAAGGATAAATTTACAGATATAATTGCAGAATCAGCTTGTTTAGAAAAAGAAAATATAATAGCTTCGGATTTATTTTTGTATAATCGTATGAAACCATCTATTTGGGGAAGTGAAAATGAATTTATATCTTCGCCTAAATTAGATGATTTACAATGTGCATTTTCTTCATTAAAAGCGTTTATAGATGGATTTAATTCTAAATCAATAAATGTATATTGTTGCTTTGACAATGAAGAAGTAGGTAGTTCAACAAAGCAAGGTGCTGCATCAACATTTTTGGAGGATACATTAAGTAGAGTAAGTGAAAATCTTGGTAAAACAAAAGAAGAATATCTCTGTGCGTTATCTTCATCTTTGCTTTTATCTGCTGATAATGCACATGCTGTTCACCCTAATCATCAAGAACTAAGTGATCCTACAAATCGTGTTTATATGAATGAAGGAATAGTTATTAAATATAACGCAAATCAAAAATATACTACAGATGCTTTAAGTTCGGCGCTAATTAAAACATATTGTAAAAAAGCAGACGTTCCATATCAATCATACACAAACCGCTCAGATATGCCTGGAGGCAGTACATTAGGAAATATAGCATCAACTAAAGTTAGTATATGTATGGTAGATATTGGATTAGCACAATTATCAATGCATTCTTCTTATGAAACTGCTGGAATTAAAGATACATATTATATGTTTAAAGTTATGAAAGAATTTTATAATTCACATATAGAAAAAAATGACTATGAAAATTTAATCATTACTAAATAAATATATCAATTTAAAAAAATGTCACTTGAAGAATTGATATAAATAGTTAAATGCAAATTGACATATTTAAATGGCATGTATAATAAAAAATACAGGAGTAAGCCATGTATAAAGATAATAAAGGTTATCAATATGAAGAAATTGCAAAGCGATATTTACTTAAAAATAACTACAAAATTATAGAGCAAAACTTTATAAGCAAATTTGGAGAGATTGATATTATTGCATTAAAAAACGGGATAATATCTTTTGTTGAAGTTAAGGGAAGAAAAAACAGTAATTATGGTATGCCTAGAGAAGCAGTAACCTTAAATAAACAAAAAAAAATCATATTGTGTGCTAAATATTTTATATTGCAGAGAAAATATTACGATGTTCAATGCCAATTTGATGTTATTGAAATTATTTTAGATGATAGAGTAATAGAACATATTGAAGATGCATTTTGTATTTAAAAATTTTCTTTGATAAACTATTAATTTTATGTTATTATTTATCTAATTGTAGAATTATATGATTTTTTGAGGAGTAATAAATTTGGATAAATATATAATAGATAATGAATGCAAAATAAATGATAATAAAAAAGAAAAACAATATACAGTATCTTTTACAACGCTAGGTTGTAAGGTAAATCAATTTGAAACTGAAGCAATGACAGAACTTTTAGAAAGAGAAGGCTTTAAAATAGTTTCACACCAAGAAAAAAGTGATATATATGTAATTAATACCTGTGCCGTAACAAAAGAAAGTGAAAGAAAATCAAGACAATTCATAAATAAGGCAAAAAGAATTAATAAGGATGCACTTGTTGTTGCAGTAGGTTGCAGTGTTCAGTTAAATAGCAAAAAAATAAACGAAGAAACTGATGTTGATATAGTTATTGGTACTAAGCATAAGGGTGATATAGCAAAGCTTATTAAAGATAAATTAAATAGTAAAAGTGATATTGTTAATAACACTTCTAATATTGAAAAATTTGCTGGTAGAGAGGACTTTGAAGAATTAAAAATTAGTACAGTTCATGATAAGACTAGAGCGAATATTAAAATACAGGATGGATGCAGTCAATTTTGCTCATATTGCATTATACCTTATGTGAGAGGCCCTATAAGAAGCAGAAATTCTGAAGATATAATTGATGAAGTAAAAAAAATTGTTAAAAATGGATATAAGGAAATCGTACTAAATGGAATTCATATTTCATCTTATGGTGCGGAAAATGAGGAACAAGATTCATTATTAAAATTAATAGAAAAAATAAATGATATAAGTGGAATAGAAAGAATCCGATTAGGATCATTAGAACCAAACATAATAACAGATGAATTTGCTAATAGAATTTCTAAATTAGATAAAGTTTGTCATCATTTTCACTTATCATTACAAAGTGGTAGTGACGATGTGTTAAGTAGAATGAATAGAAAATATACTTCAACTCAATATTTAAATAATGTGGAAATTATTCGTAAGTATATGCCAGATAGCGGCATTACAACTGATATAATAGTGGGTTTTCCTGGTGAATCAGATGAAGAGTTTAATCAAACCTATGAATTCATTAAAAAAATTGAGTTTTCTAGAATACATGTGTTTAAATACTCAATTAGAGAAGGTACAAAGGCTGCTAGTATGAAAGAACAAATAGATGATAAAATTAAATCTTTTAGAAGTAAGCAATTGATAGAATTAGGTGATATAATTTCAAATAATTTTATGCAAAAATTCATAGGCAAAAATATGTCGGTATTAGTAGAAAATCAAAAAGATAATAATTTTTTTGAGGGATATACAACAAATTACTTGAAAGTTTTGATAAAAAGTGATAATAATATTAAGAATAAAATAGTTAATGTAATAGTAGATAAAGTAAGTAACGATTATTTAGAAAGTGAATATAATAAGTTTTAGGAAAGAAATTAATTTTTTATATCTAAAGATAAATAGGGGGTGATTAAATGGATTGTATATTTTGTAAAATAGCTAATAAAGATATACCCTCACAAGTTGTATTTGAGAATGAAAACATATTAGCTTTTAAAGATTTAAGTCCGCAAGCACCAGTACATATACTGGTAATACCGAAAAAACATATTTCATCAATGAATGAAATTAATAATGAAAATAGTTCTGTTGTTGCAGAAATTTTCCAAGTAATTAATCAAATTGCTAAACAGGAAAATATTAAAGAGTCAGGATATAGAGTAATTAGCAATTGTGGTGAGGATGGCTGTCAATCAGTTCATCATCTACATTTCCATATTCTTGGTGGAAAAAAATTGTCAGAAACTTTATCATAAAACAGTTGCATTTAATTATTCTATGTTATATAATAAATAAGTGCTATTTTAAACTCGCTGGTGTCTTGGACATACAGTAGTAGATACGAGGGGAGGGTAGCAAAATGACAGAGGTAAAAGTTAGAGAAAACGAGTCGATAGATAACGCTCTTAGAAGATTTAAAAGACAATGTGCACTTACAGGTGTTATGTCAGAAGTAAGAAAAAGAGAGCATTATGAAAAACCAAGTGTGAAGCGTAAAAAGAAAGCTGAAGCAGCTCGTAGAAAGAAAACTAAAAAAGCGAGATAAGAATAAGAGGTGAAAGTATGCCTTTACAAAAGAAGCTCATGGATGATTTAAAAGATTCTATGAAATCTAAAGACAAAGTCAAAAAAAATGTTGTGACCATGGTTAGAGCAGCTATTAAGCAAAGAGAAGTAGATGAAAGAATTGAACTGGATGATACGGATATAATTGATATAATAGCCAAACAAATCAAACAAAAAAAGGACTCAATACAAGACTTTGAAAAAGGCAATAGACAAGATCTGATCGATCTTACTAATGAAGAAATAAAAATACTTTTAGATTACTTACCGCCACAACTGTCAGATGCAGAGCTTGAAGCAATTGTGAAAGAAGCAATTGAACAAAGTGGCGCTCAGACTAAAAAAGATCTGGGTAAGCTTATGGCTCTCATTATGCCAAAAGTAAAAGGCAAAGCAGACGGTAAGCAAGTAAATCAAATCGTAGCAAAATATTTGCATTAGCTTAAAAGCCCTGACAATTCAGGGTTTTTTTTGATTATGTACATAAACATTATAATATAAAAATATGCATATCATAGTATTAATAGTATATGCATATTTTTATATTATAAGGAAATATAGTTTGTGTTAATAATATGTAAATAAGGGGGTGCTTCATGAAATTTAATAATTTGAGAAGCAAGTTAGCTGATGATTTAGAAATTCCAAATAATGTTGTTTCAGATAACTTTGATATGAGAATACAAGGAAATAAAAAAGTAATAATTGAAAATCATTTGGGTCTAACAGTTTATGAAAATGATATGGTTGGAGTTAAAACAAAAGAACAAAATATTATGATTAAGGGCTCTAAGTTTAAAATAGAAGAAATAAATGATTTCAAGGTGATTATTAAGGGAGTAGTAGAAGAAATAAAAATAAATTCAAAGGAGTAGGTATGATAACATTTAGGTTATGGAATTTAATTAGAGGATATGTAATAATTAATATTACAGACACTAATTATGAAAAAACTATAAATGTACTTCAGAGAAACAAAATAAAACTTTGGGATATAGAAAAAAATGATAAGGGTATTAGTTTTAAAATTTCTAATGATGATTATAAAAAATACTATAAAATTATAAAAAATGTTAAATTAGAGCCTACAAAAAAAACTGGATTATCATTCAAACTGAAAAAACTAAAATTGCGCAAAGGTTTTGTAGCTGGTATAATTGTACTTATAATATGTTTTTTTATGTTTTCAAACTTAGTTTGGAATGTAGAAGTTGTTGGTGCGAATCAGATAGTTTCTAATAACATCAAGGATGCATTAAGTAAAAAATGGAATAAAAATGCCTTCAGCTATAAGCAATTTGAATGAAAAACATATAGAAACACTGCTTCACAAAGAATTTGCAAATTTTAAATTCGTGGAAGCATACGTAGAAGGTTCAAAACTAATTATTTTTGTAAAAGAAAAAGAACTAGAATCGTCTGTTATAAAAGAAAATACACCATCAAGTATTATATCTACAAAAAATGCTATAATAAATAAAGCAATTGTTAAAAATGGTCAGCTTGTTGTTCGTGTCGGAGATGTAGTTTATAAGGGCCAAACTTTAGTAATGGGTATAGTAAAAAACAAAAATTCTGATGATTTTATGATGGTTCCTTCAGAGGGTACGATTTATGGAAAAACATATTACAATTTTGAAGTAAAAGAAGACAAGATAAAAAACATTACTAAATCCACTAATAATGCTAAAAATATATATTATATTAAATTAAGTGATAAAAAACATAAAATAATTGGTGACACAGAGCCATTTAAAAACTATAATTATAGTGAGAAGATAATTAAAATTCCATTACTGTCAAATATAACTGGTATTTCATTTATAAGAGGTAAGTTTTTTGAAGAGGTAATAAGTGAAGTTGAGATAGATGAAAATTCTGCAAAAAATAAAATGAAAGTAAATTTATATGATGATTTAATAAAAATGTGTGGAAATGACGCAAAAATATTAAATACATCTTTCAATTATCAAAAAGATGATAAGTATTACTATTTAAATGCACAAATTGAAGTTATTGAAGATATAGGGGAAAGTATAAAGATATACCCTATTGAGGAAAACAAAGAAATGGACAATAATGAAGAAATCAAGGAGGATTAATGGAAAACTTTGAAGAAAGGGTTCTAATAACAAACCAAGATAATGTTAGTAAACTTCTTGGTACACATGATAAGAACTTAAAGACAATAAAAAGTTACTTTGATGTAAACATACTTATTAGGAATGATGAAATTAAAATTACAGGTGATAAAACATCATCTCAAGTAGTTGGTAAAATATTAAAAGATATTATGAGTATTTTAGATTCTGAAGGAGAAATAAGTGAACAAAAAATTGTTTATTTAATTGAAGCTAATAAAGAAAATAATAATATAGATTTTAATAATATATTAAAAGATATTGTAGTTACAACTTTTTCTGGTAGAGTGATTAAGCCTAAAACAATGGGACAGAAAAGATATATGGATATAATAGCAACAAAGGATATTTCTTTTGGTATAGGACCTGCCGGTACAGGGAAAACATATTTAGCTGTTGCAGCTGCAGTAAATGCATTAAGGAAAAAAGAAGTAGAAAGAATTATACTTACTAGACCAGCTGTAGAAGCTGGAGAAAAATTAGGATTTTTACCAGGAGATTTACAAGATAAAGTTGACCCATATCTTAGACCTTTATATGATGCATTGTTTGATATTATGGGTATGGATAATTTCCTGAAAAATGTTGAAAAACAAGTGATAGAGGTGGCACCATTAGCTTATATGAGGGGGAGAACTATTGATTCGTCTTTTATAATACTTGATGAGGCACAAAATACAACCAATGAACAGATGAAAATGTTCTTGACTAGACTTGGTTATGGTTCTAGAGCCGTTATAACAGGAGATATAACACAAATCGATTTACCTGATGGTAAAAAATCTGGTCTTAAATCTGTTATAAATATTTTGAAAAATGTTGAAGGAATTGGATTTATGTTTTTTGATACAACTGATGTAGTTCGACATAAATTAGTTCAAGATATAATAAAAGCATATGAAAAATATGAGGTGAAAAAGTAATGATAGAAGTATTGTTTGATAATAGACAAGACTTTATGGAAGTAAAAGAAGAAAATTTGAAAGCTATTGAAATAGCCGTAAAAGCTACTATTGAGATTGAAAATGTAGAGGGAGATTTTGAAGTAAGTGTATCCTTTGTAACAAATGATGAAATAAAAGAGCTTAATAGAGTTTATAGAAATGTAGATAGTGAAACAGACGTATTATCGTTCCCGATGGACGATGATATGGATCAAGAGGGTACTATAATGCTTGGAGATGTAATACTATCTACACAAAAAATAATTGAACAGGCAGAATATTTTGGACATAGCCTTGAAAGAGAAATGATTTATCTAACAGTACATAGCATGCTACATTTACTTGGTTACGATCACATGGTGGAAGATGAAAAAGAAGAAATGAGGGATAGGGAAAAAGAAGTTATGAAATCCCTTCAGTTATTTAAATAAAATTAAAATAATGAAGGAGTACAAAGTGAAAAATAAAATATTAATTACTATATTGTTATTGTTGATTCTTGCAATTACAGTATCATGTGGAAAAAATGATAGTGAAGTATCAAATGAAGAAAATATAACTAGCGAAGAACAAAAAAAAATAGATTCAGATGCTACAAATCCTCAAGAAAAAATAAATGAATATGAAGGAACGAATGTAGAAGATGATGAAAATAAAATAGTTTCATCATTAGATGGATTAAAATATTACGAGGAAAAATTACAACGAAGACCAGTAGTAGTTTCTATTGATAACCATCCAGACGCTAGATGGCAAGCGGGGTTGAGCCAAGCAGAAATAATATATGAATGTGAAGTTGAATTTCCTTACACTAGATATCTTTGTGTTTTTCTTGCAGGAGAGCCGGAACGTGTTGGTCCTGTTAGAAGTGCAAGACCGTATTTAGTAAATTATGCGCTTGAAAATGATGGAATATTTGTACATGTAGGTGGAAGTCAAGACGCATTCAATGAAATTTATAGACTATCAGTTGCAGATGTTGACGGTCTTTACAGTAGTGCTATGTGGAGATACTATGATACTGGAAAATATGCTCCTCACAACATGTATACTGTATTAAAATCTATTAGAGATGAAGCAGAAAAGCGTGGATATAGAATAGATTCGCAATTTGAAGGATATAAGTTTAATGACAAGCCGTTAAGTATTTCTGATAAATATAAAAATACAAGTAAAGCTGTAAAAATTTGTATTAGTTATAATAGTTTCAATACAACTGATTATATATATGATATTGATAATAAATCATATCAAAGATATAAAGATGGAGAAAAACATTTAGATGAACTCGATAGTAAGCAATTATCAGCAAAAAATATAATAATTCTTGAAACAGCAAAAGAAATTCTAGATAACGAGGGACGCTTGTTTATAGAAACAGTAGGAAATGGAGAGGGAGTCTATATAACAAATGGTGAATCAATTGAAATTACATGGAGTAAAAAGTCAGAAAAAAGCAGGACAAAATTTTATATAGGTCAGGAAGAATTAGTGTTAAATCCAGGTAATACGTGGATACAAGTAGTAAGTAATGCAAATTCAGTAAATATTGAATGATGAAAAATGGAGCATAAATTAAAATTATGTTCCATTTTTTGTTTTATTTTGTTGATAAATATGATACACTTGAACAAATGCAAAATATATTATATCAGGCGGTGAAATAATATGGAAAAAAAAGATATTTCATTAATTCTCTACAACGCAAAAATATATACAATGGAAAATGAAATTTATAATTGGATTGCTATTAAAGAAGGTAAAATATATAAAACTGGTTATGATTGTGAATATGTTGAACTATTAATGCGTTCTAAAATGAGTATCGATTTACATAATAAAATAATTCTACCAGGATTTTATGATTGTCATGTTCATTTAGTTCAAACAGGTATAAGAATGATTTTAGGTGTTGATTTAAGTAATGCAACAAACATAAGTGATGTACTTGAAAGAATAAAAAATAAGGCTGATAATACTGAAGAAGGACAACTAATTCAGGGTATTCATTACAATATAAGCAACATAAAAGAAAATAGATTTCCTACTAGAAAAGAACTGGATAAAATAGCACCAGAAAATCCAGTATGGATAAATAGTATAGAGTTTCATACTAGTGCTTTGAATTCTGTAGCGTTATTACAGATGAATATGCCTTATGATATTGAAGGCGTTTCAAGAGATGAAAACAATATACCTTTGGGTATACTAACTGGAAAAGCAAGCGCTTTTGTAAAAAATAGAATTTCAAATAAATTTGATGATAAATTAAGAGGTAAGGCTGTAACAAAAGCTTTAGCTGTTGCGAAATCAAAAGGAGTAACTACATTACATGCCATGGAAGGTGGATATAAATTCAGCAAACTTGATGCGGAATATGTAAAAAACAATAAAAATAAGTTTGAACAAGATATAATTTTATATTATCAGTCAATTGATATAAACAATGCAATAGAAAATAATTTAAAGCGACTTGGTGGGGATGTTTTTATTGATGGTTCCTTTGCTTCAAAAACAGCAGCAATAAAAAAACCATATAAAAAAGATAAAAATAATTACGGTAATTTATATTATAGCCAACATGAATTAAATAATTTTGCTGCAGAAGCACAAAAAAACAACATACAAATTACTTTGCATGCTATTGGGGATCGTGCTATAGATCAAGTACTTACAGCTTATGAATATGCCGCTGAAACTGTTGGAGGAATTAATCTTAGAAATAGAATAGAGCATTTTGAACTTGCATCGGATGAACAAATAAAAAGATCAAAAAATTTAAACATTATACCTTCTATGCAGCCTGTTTTTGAATATGTATGGGGTGGAAAAGGTGGATTGTATGAGAAGAGGCTCAGTAAATCATATTATTCTAATTCTAATAGATTTAGAAAAATAATTGATGAGGGAGTTATGATAATAGGCGGATCAGACAGCGATGTATGTGAAATAAATCCTATTTTAGGTATTTATAGTGCTGTAAATCATCCAAAACAAAAAAGTTCAATATCAACATTTGAAGCTGTTCAAATGTATACCTCAAATGCTGCATATGCATCTAATGAAGAAAACATAAAGGGAACTATAAAAAATGGAAAAATGGCAGATTTAGTTGTAATTGATAAAGATATATTCGAAATAAATAAAGAAGATATAAAAGACGTTAAAGTATGTATGACTATAAAGAGGGAAACATAATTTATAGTTGTGACGAATGCTATAATTCAGAGGTGATGGACGTTGAATAGTCTTAAAGTCAAAATGCTTGGGAAAATTCATATTTCTTTTAATGGAGAAGATATAACAAATTTATTCAGTAGTAAGTCCTTAGGTTTAATATGTTTTCTCACTTCCTACAAAGGGAAAAAGCAAAATAGAACTAAACTAGTAAACTTGTTATGGTCAAATAGTGAAGATAGTTCAGCAAAGTATAATTTAAGATACAATTTATGGTCCATAAATAAAATATTCAAAAATTACAATGTCGATAGGTTTATTATATCAGAAAATAATGAAATATATATAAATAGTTGTATTGAACAAACTACTGATATAGAGCTACTTATAAATGTTAACGAAGATATAAAAAATAATTCTTTTAGCATAGATGATCTGTTAACAATACGTAACAATTATTCAGAAAGTTTTTTAGATGGATTTTATATAAAGGACTGTATTGAATTTAATGATTGGATTTACAATAATAGAGAAGAATTTCAAAAAATATATTCAGAAGTTTTAAGAACGCTTATACAATATTATACTAGTGATAAAAAATATAATAATTGTATTAAAATTATAAAACAACTATTACTGCTAAATCCATATAACGAAGAATTATATATACAATTAATTAAGCAATATTTAAATGTAAATGATAAAATAAACGCATTGTTATATTACAATAAATGTGTAAATGTTTTTAGAGAAGAACTAAATATTACACCAACTGATGATTTGCTAAAATGGGAGAATATAATTAAAAGTGCTAGTATAGATAAAAATATACCAAGGCAAAAAGCTCAGCTATATCTTTTAGAAGAACTTGAAAATAATAAAGATGAAAAAAAGGATTTTAATGTAATTGAAATTAATTGTTGGCCTGATAGATTGCAGTATAGTTTTTTGGTTGAATTATCGAATAAGTTATTGGCACAATATCCAAAACATAGTATTGACATGATAAATATTGATCTTTGGCAAGATATATCTCAAATTAATCCATTAGTATATAAAAATATTCATGCTAGTTATTTTAATGAAGATATATTTAAAATAAGGTTATTTAATTCATTTTCTGAAATATTGAGAATCTTAAATGAAGTTTCTACATTGAAAATTAGAATAAACAAATTTAATTTTATAGATAAAGTGTCCTTTGAATTCATTAAATATATGCTCTTTTATGATAAATTTAGTGGTCAAATATATATTATAAATAGTTCGGAATGTTCAGAAATAATTGAAATAGAAAAATATTTTACGATAATTAAAAATACTAGATAATTTACTAATTTTAGGAAAAAATAATATATATATATATTATATTATATGATATAATAAATACAGCTAATGAAACAAAGACATAGTCTTTGTACTGATGTATTTATTGAATCGTTGTGATGCAAGCCGTTATCTGGCTTGTTTTATGATATTATAATATAAGTAAAATCAAGGTAGGTAGGTATGATATGGAAGATAAATTATTAATTAAAATTGCAATGGAAGCAAGAGAAAAATCATATAGCCCATATTCGAAATTCAAAGTTGGTGCGGCTGTATACACTAGAAGCGGTAAGATCTTCACTGGATGTAATATAGAATCAGCATCGTATTCTCCAACTATATGTGCTGAACGTGTTGCAATATCAAAATGTATTTCAGAAGGATACAAAGACATAGAGAAAATTGCAGTTGTAGGAAGTGAAAAAAATATATCATTTCCATGTGGAGTATGTAGACAGTTTATACTTGAATTTGGAAGGGATATAAAAATAATATGTGCGAAAAATATTGATTCATATAAAACTTATACGATTTCAGAACTTATGCCAAATGGATTTGGACCAGAAGATTTAGAATAAATACTACAATATAGGAGTGGAGCCCCTTGTGGGCTGTCTTCAAAATAAATTACAGAAGATTAGAGAGGAATTAAAAATGTTCAAGTCAGGGTTTGTAACAATAATAGGTAGACCAAATGTAGGAAAGTCAACACTCATGAATAGCATGATTGGAGAAAAAATTTCAATAATGTCTGATAAACCACAAACTACAAGAAATAAAATAAGAACAGTTTATACAGATGATGAATGTCAAATTGTCTTTATGGATACTCCAGGAATCCATAAAGCAAAAAATCAACTTGGTGAATTCATGAATACTGAGGTCGACGCTGCTCTAGAAGAAATGGATGTTCTTATAATGATAACAGATGAATTTAACAAAGTAGGTCCTGGAGATGAATATATAATAGAAAAAATTAAGGATATACGAGCAAAAAAGATTTTAATAATAAATAAAATAGACAAATTTGAACTTGAAGATACATTGAAAATAACTAAGAAATTTGATGAATATAATGTTTTTGATGATATAATGCCAATCTCAGCATTGAAAAATATTGGGGTAGATGCTTTGATTAAAGTTATAAAAAAATATATGAAACAGGGACCCATGTACTTTCCAGAAGATTATATAACAGATAGGCCTGAACGATTTGTAGTCTCAGAAATAATTAGGGAAAAAGCGTTAATGTATCTTCAAGACGAAGTACCTCATGGTATTGCTATTGAAATTGAGGAAATGAAAGAAAGAAAAGGCAAAAATCTAGTTGACATTAGGGCTACGATAATATGTGAAAAAAAATCACATAAAAGTATAGTAATTGGTCAAAATGGCAGGAAGATTAAGGGAATAGGTAAAAGTGCCAGAGAAGACATTGAAAAACTTTTAGGAAGTCAAGTAAATTTACAGCTTTGGGTAAAAATATCACAAGATTGGAGAGATAATAATTATTTACTTCATTCACTTGGATACGATAAAAAATGATATTCGAAGAAGAGGTTCTTATTTTAAAAGAAATTAATTACAAAGAAAATGATAAGATACTTCATGCTTTATCAAAATCAAAAGGGAAAATACAATTATTATCCAGAGGATGTAAAAAAAACAACTCTAAACTTATAAATGTATCACAATTGTTTGCATATTCTAAGTGTATATTATATAAAAGTAAAGATATGTATATAATTGATTCTGCTGAATTAGTAGACAACTTTTATAATATTAGGAATAATATAGATGCATTTTTATATGCAAATTATATATTAGAACTGGTGGGCTATGTTGCTCAAGAAAATGATGTGGATTATAAAATATTTTACATGACAATAGAAATACTTAGATGTCTATCTCAATTTAATAAAAATTTCGAAAAATTAACATCAGCATATGAGTTGAAGCTTGTATCAATGTTAGGTTATAAGCCAGATTTTAATCATTGTATATCTTGCGGAGCTAAAATAAAATCTGATTCAAAGTTTTCAATAGTAGAAGGTGGATTTTATTGTATTGAATGTGAAAAATATGGTAGTGGTATAAATATGGATTATAATGAAATACTAACATTGCAAAGAATTTTAAAATCTAAATTCGAAAATATTGGCTACATTGAAAATATTAATATTAAAGTGCTAAATTTAATAAGAAATTATTTATTTTATCATATTGGTAAAGATAATTTTGTTACTTTAAAGCTGTTGTAGAATTAAGAACATAAAAAAACAAAAGATTAGAAAGGAAAAATTGATATGGATATGAATAGTGATGAAAAATTAAAAAAAATTGATGAAATAGTTAATAGAACATACGTTAGTTATGAAACTGCAAAACAAGCATTAGAAGATGCTGATGGAGATATTCTAGAAGCGGTTATTTTAATTGAAAATAAAAATAAATCCTTCAGTTCTAGTGATGCTAAAATGAAGGGCGAACAAATTTTAGAAGAAATAAAAAAAGTACTAAAAAAAGGTAATGCTACTAAAATTACTATAAAGAAAAATAATGAAACAATTGTCAATATACCTATAACTGCTGGCGTAGTAGGTGTTATGTTAGCTCCATTTCTTGCTACCGCTGGTGTAACAGCCGCACTTTTAACACAATGTTCTGTAGAGATACTTCAAGAAGATGGTAATGTTATAGATGTTAATGAAAAAGTTGAAGAAGGAATGAAAGGTGTCAAAAGAAAAGCAGAAGAAATGAAAGACACATTCTCTGAGAGTGCAAATGATATGAAAGACACATTCTCTGAAGGTGCAAATGAAATGAAAGACACATTCTCTGAAAGTGCAAATGAAATGAAAAATACAATTTCAGAAGGTGCTAAAGATGTAAAAGATTCATTTAATCAATTCTAGAATTAAAAATGCTTGACACATCAAATATAATTTGGTAAATTATATTATATTAAGACTGTGATAAAGAAGAGTAATCTATATGTTATTCAAAGAGAGTCAGAGAAGGTGAAAGCTGATATTAATTGTGTAGATGAATGGAACTTTTGAGTCAACTTCGATTAAGAGGATAAGGCTAGCCTTATCAAATAGGGTGGAACCGCGGAACTAATCTTTCGTCCCTATATGGGATGAAGGATTTTTTTGTTTATCTAAAAATATACATAAAAATTAATAGTCCATAAAATATTTATGATATAACAGGAGGAAATTATGGCTAAAACAGAAAAAAGTAAGTTAGAAAAATTTGTTTCACTATCAAAATCAAGAGGTATAATATTTGCAGGATCAGAAATATATGGTGGATTGGCAAATACTTGGGACTACGGTCCATTAGGTGTAGAAATTAAAAACAATGTTAAAAAAGCTTGGTGGAAAAAATTTGTTCAAGAGAGTCCATATAACGTAGGTCTAGATTCAGCAATATTAATGAACCCAACTACATGGGTTGCATCAGGACATGTTGGAGGATTCAGTGACCCACTTATGGATTGTAAGGAGTGTAAATCTCGTTTTAGAGCGGACAAGTTAATTGAAGACTATATGTCAGAGAATAATCAAGAACAAGTTGTAGATGGTTGGTCAAATGAGCAGATGGAATCATATATATTAGAACATAAATTAGCCTGCCCTGATTGTGGAAAAACAAATTTTACAGGTATTAGACAATTTAATCTAATGTTCAAAACATTTCAAGGAGTTACTGATGATTCAAAATCAGAAATATTTTTAAGACCAGAAACAGCTCAAGGAATATTTGTAAACTTCAAAAATATAGCTCGTTCTACTAGAAAGAAAATACCGTTTGGTATCGGACAAATAGGTAAATCATTTAGAAATGAAATAACTCCAGGAAATTTCACATTTAGAACTAGAGAATTTGAACAAATGGAGCTTGAATTCTTCTGTAAACCAGGTGAAGATTTAGAGTGGTTTAACTATTGGAAAGAATTTGCTATGAACTGGCTTTTAAATCTAGGAATGACAAAAGAAAATGTTAGATTTAGAGACCATGAACAAGCCGAATTATCACATTATAGCAATGCTACATCAGATATTGAATATCTATTTCCATTTGGTTGGGGTGAACTATGGGGTATAGCAGATAGAACTGATTTCGACTTAAAAGCTCATATGACAACATCAGGAGAAGATTTATCGTATCAAGACCCAGTTACAAACGAAAAATATGTTCCGTATTGTATAGAACCATCATTAGGAGCAGATAGAGTAATGTTAGCGCTTATGCTAGATGCTTACAATGAAGAAAAATTAGAAGATGGGACAGATAGAATTGTATTTAAATTACATCCTGCTTTAGCACCATTTAAAGCAGCAATATTCCCTTTAACTAAAAAGTTAAATGAACAAGCACAGGAACTATATTCTAATCTGCAAAAACATTTCAATGTAGATTACGATGATGCAGGCAGCATAGGTAAAAGATATAGAAGACATGATGAAATTGGAACACCATATTGTATTACATTTGATTTTGATTCATTAGAAGATAATTCAGTTACTATAAGAGATAGAGATACAATGAAACAAGAACGAATAAAAATTGACGAATTAGTTAGTTTTATAAACGAAAGAATAAAGTTCTAAACAATAAAAGAACGATAGGAGAACAATCGCTTAGTCATTGTTCTTCAATTGTTTACTTATAGTTTCAAGAAAGAGGGGATTAATATAAAACTTTCGGATAGACAAAATAAAATTATTCAAATAATAGAAAAAGAACAACCAATCACAGGTGAATCAATTGCTGATAAAATTGGACTTACGAGAGCTACTTTAAGACCCGATTTAGCTGTTTTATCTATGTGTGGTATGATTGATGCTAAGCCAAAGGTAGGCTATTTTCTATCAAGTAAAAAAGGAAATAAAGATATTTTAGAAAAATTATCTTCAATTAAACTTTCTGATATAAAATCGCTACCAGTCGCAGTAACTGAATCTACTTCAGTGTATGACTCAATTGTAACGATTTTTCTTGAAAACGTCGGAACACTATTTGTAGTTGAAAAAGATATTTTAAAAGGTGTAGTATCAAGAAAAGATTTATTAAAAGCTACAATGAGTGGTGGAGATTTGAGTACAATACCAATTGGTGTTATAATGACAAGAATTCCTAAAATAGTGTGCTGTACAGAAGATGAAACTGTAATAAATGCTGCAGAAAAAATAATAGAAAACGAAGTAGACTGTCTTCCAATAGTAGAAATTTTACCTAGTGGTAAAATGAAAGCTATAGGAAGAGTATCTAAAACTAATATAACAAAGGTTATATTAGATATATCAAGATAAAGGAGTATCATCATGGATAAATTTGATAAACAAGATAAAATAAATATATATGCTGTATCAGATTCTATGGGTGAAACTTCAGAGCAAGTAGCTAAAGCAGTTATAAGGCAGTTTGATATTGCCAACTTTGAAATTAAAAGAATTCCATATGTAAACGATACTGAAACAATAGACCAATTAATAAAAAAAGCATCTACAGAAAATTCTTTCATTGTATTTACAATAGTTGTAGAAGAACTTAGAAATTATATAGTAGATAAAGCTTATGAAAATAATGTAAGTGCGGTAGATGTAATGACTCCAGTAATAGTTCCATTGATTAAGCAACTTGGACTTGCACCAAAAAGAGAACCAGGACTTCTTAGAAAACTAGATGAAAAATATTTCAAGAAAGTTGAAGCGATCGAATTTGCAGTAAAATACGATGATGGTAAAGATACAAGGGGAATCCTTTTAGCAGATATAGTTTTAATTGGAGTTTCAAGAACATCAAAAACACCTTTATCAATGTATTTAGCACACAAAAATCTAAAAGTTGCTAATATACCATTAGTACCAGAAGTAAGCCCACCTGGAGAACTAAATCTTATATCCTCTAAAAAAATTATCGGGCTTATAATAGATAATGAACATTTAAATAAAATTAGAAAAGAACGATTAAAGACAATGGGACTTAAAGATACTGCCAGCTATGCTAACATGGAAAGAATCTTTTCCGAATTAGAGTACTCACAAAAAATTATGAAAAAATTAAATTGTAAAGTTATAGATACTACAAATAAAGCGGTTGAAGAAACTGCAAATATAATATTAGATTATATTGATGACAATAATAAATAGTTATATAAATAAATAATTATGATTTTAACATAGAAGGGTGATGTAATGAATATAAGAGAAAATTACGAAATGTTTGAATTAAAGTATTTATCTCCATATGCTGCAAAAAGCAAATATTCAAAAGGTAGAAAATATGAAGAACCTCAATGTGAAATTAGAACGGATTATCAACGGGATAGAGATAGAATAATTCATTCAAAAGCATTTAGAAGGCTTAAGCATAAAACTCAAGTATTTTTATCTCCCGAAGGAGATCATTACAGAACTCGATTAACGCATACGTTGGAAGTTTCGCAAATTTCAAGAACAATAGCTAGAAGTTTAATGCTAAATGAAGATTTAACTGAAGCTATAGCGCTTGGGCATGATTTGGGTCATACTCCTTTTGGACATACTGGGGAAAGAATTTTAAATAAACTAGTTGATTCAGGCTTCAAGCATAATGAGCAAAGCTTAAGAGTAGCAGATTTATTAGAAATTAGAAATGGCAAGCAGGGATTAAACCTTACATTCGAAGTAAGGGATGGTATATTAAATCATCCACTTAAATATAATCCCACGACACTAGAGGGACAAATAGTAAGCATTTCTGATAGGATAGCTTATATAAATCATGATATAGACGATGCAGAAAGAGCTAATATTATTAAAAAGAGTCAAATACCAGATAAGTATTTAAAACTAATAGGGTATACTCATGGCAATAGAATTAATTCAATGATTGTTGATGTTATAGAAAATAGCAAAAACTTGGATAAAATAACAATGAGTAAAGAAATATCCGAATGTACTACAGAACTTAGAGATTTTTTATTTGAAAATGTATATTTTGATAAAGTAGCAAAGAGTGAAGATGAAAAAACTACATTTATAATTGAAAGAATTTTTGAATACTATACAAAACATTTTGATTCATTACCTGAATTTTATCTAAAGTTATATAAAGAAAATAATTATTCTAGGAATGAAATAATTAAAGATTATATAGCAGGAATGACAGATAGATATGCTATGAAAGTTTTTGAAGATTTATATATGCCAAAACCTTGGAAAATGTAAACTATTTATATATAAATAATTATTTTTAATAAATAATTATTGACAATTACAAAAGAAAATGATACAATTTGTTTTCAATGTTAGGATAATGGTGATAGTATGCACTATAGGTTGGATTCCGATGTGATTCAAAGAATTACAAATGCAAATGATATTGTAAACTTAATTGAAGAATTTTTACCGTTAAAGAAGGCAGGGGCTAACTACAACACCAATTGTCCTTTTCACAAGGAAAAGACCCCTTCCTTTGTTGTGTCTCAAGAAAAGCAAATTTATCATTGCTTTGGTTGTGGTGAAACGGGTGATAGTATTACATTTCTTATGAAATATAAAAACTATACATTTGTTGAGGCAGCAGAATATCTTGCGAAAAGAGCTGGTATTATTTTAGAAGAAATAAAAGGAACGAACAATCAAAATGAGAACAAAATTTTATCAGATAAGCTTTATAAAATAAATCGTGAAGCTGCATCTTATTTTTATAATAACTTAAAAAAACAACAACATGTGTTAAAGTATTTATATTCAAGAAAAATAGACTTTAATGTAATAAAAATGTTTGGTATTGGATATGCTAACGCTGAATGGGATAATTTGCTAAGACATTTATTGGAAAAAGGATATAAAGAAGAAGAAATTCAAAAAACAGGACTTATTATAAAAGTTAAAGATAAAAATAGATACTATGATAGGTTTAGAAACAGGGTTATTTTTCCAATATTTGATACAAAAAAAAGAATTATTGGTTTTGGTGGAAGGGTTCTGGATAATTCATTACCTAAATATCTTAATTCGCCTGAAAGTATTATTTTTAATAAGGGATATAATCTATATGGAATTAATATAGCTAAAGAAGCTGTAAGAGATAAGAGTTTCTTTTTAGTTGAAGGATATATGGACGTTATAAAAATGCACATATATGGATATAATACAGCAGTAGCTGCATTGGGAACTTCATTAACAGAAAATCAAATCAAATTAATGAAAAGATATTCTAAAGAATTTTATATTGCGTTTGATTCTGACGAAGCAGGTCAAAAGGCAGCACTTAAATCCATGAATATGTTTAAGAAACATAACCTTGATGCAAAAGTAGTAATCATACCAGATGCAAAAGACCCTGATGAATTTTTAAATAAATATGGTAAAACAAAATTTGACAAATTAATACAAAATTCCTTGGATTATTATAGCTTTTTAGAATTTTATTTTCAAAAATCTTTTGAAAATTCTAATAAAGTTGAATATATAAATAAATTTTTTGATAACATAGTAAACGTAAATAGTGAAATTGAGAAAGAACTTATTTTGGAAAAGTTATCTAAAAAAATGGGGGTATCAAAAGAATCTATAATAAAAGAATATAATAAAAAAAATTCTAAACAAAAAACTTTTGTTAAAAATGCACAGTTACCTGAATATAAATTTCAGGTTGAAAAAATTACTACATCTCATGAATTAGAGCTAATTAAATTGATAATTTATAATAACGATTTTGCATTGTATCTAAGAGAGATAGTTAATGAAGACACCTTTAAGGACTTAGATTACTATATTATTTTTAAAAAAATATATGAATACAAATGTGAAAATCGAAATATAAACAAAGACAGTTTATTAGACCTCTTAGAGGATAAGATTGATGTAAGTGTTTTTGTGCTAGATGATGAAGTTGATTATAATAATTTAGAGGCTTTATTTAAAGATTGTTTTAAAAGACTTAAAATTAAATATTATGAAAAGAAAAAAGTGTTTTTGAGTAACAGCATAAAGCAATCTGATGATGTTAATGAAAATAATGAAATTATGAATGAAATATATAGCCTTGCTAAAAAAATTAAATCAACTAAAGAGGAGGTTTGCTAACCCATGAGCGAAATTAAAAATGTTCCTATTGGCCCAGAAAATGAATCTGATAAAAACGCTGAAGTTTTACAAAAAATTGAATCTATAAAGAATAAACTTATAGAAAAAGGTAAGAAAAATGGATTTATAACTTATAAAGAAGTAATAAGGTCCTTCGAAAAACTAGATATTAACCCTGAATTTATAGATGATTTTTATAAGACTATAGAAGATAACGACCTTGAAATACTTGGATTTCAAGATGATATGATATTAGAAAAAGTTGAAGATGACGTAGAAGTTGATATAAAAGATGATCCCGATTTTATAGTGACTCAAAGTGATGATGATATATTAAAAGGTATTAATATAGATGACCCGGTTAGAATGTATTTAAAAGAAATTGGAAAAGTACCATTGCTTTCTGCTACAGAAGAAATAGAACTTGCAAAGTTAATGCAGGAAGGTGATATAGATGCTAGAAAGAGGCTTGCAGAAGCAAATCTAAGACTTGTAGTAAGTATTGCAAAAAGATACGTTGGTAGAGGTATGTTGTTTTTAGATTTGATACAAGAGGGTAACCTTGGATTAATCAAAGCAGTTGAGAAGTTTGATTATACAAAAGGATTTAAATTTAGTACTTACGCTACTTGGTGGATTAGACAGGCAATTACAAGAGCCATTGCCGACCAAGCGAGAACAATTAGAATTCCTGTTCACATGGTTGAAACAATAAATAAATTGATTAGAATTAAAAGACAACTTTTGCAAGAATTAGGACGAGATGCTACGCCAGAAGAAATAGCTCTTGAAATGGAAATGGAACCTGAAAAAGTTAGAGAGATACTTAAAATTGCTCAAGAGCCAGTATCTTTAGAAACGCCAATAGGGGAAGAAGAAGATAGTCACTTAGGTGATTTTATCCCAGATGATGAAGTTCAAGCACCATCAGATGTCGCTACATTCACTCTTCTTAGGGAGCAACTTTCTGTTGTATTACATACCTTGACAGATAGAGAACAAAAAGTATTAAGATTAAGATTCGGTTTAGATGACGGTAGAGCTAGAACTTTAGAAGAAGTTGGCAAGGAATTTGAAGTAACAAGAGAAAGAATTAGACAAATAGAAGCAAAAGCATTAAGAAAGTTAAGACATCCAAGCAGAAGTAAAAAATTGAAAGATTATTTAGAGTAAAAAGATATATTGAAGAAAAGTAGTATAACAATTGGAGAACTGTAGGTTAACAATTGTACAACTCGAAAGAACAATTGTAAATATAAGGGACGGTTCATAACCGTCCCTTTTTTGTAGAAAAGGATAATACTATGAATAGATTAGAAGCAATTAAATCAATGGTAACAAAATGTAATGTTGCTGCAGATATTGGGACAGACCATGGATATATAGCCGAAATGTTGCTAAAGGATAATACAGCAAAAAAAGTAGTTGCAACAGATTTAAATAAGGGCCCATTAAATAGAGCAATAGAATATCTGACAACAAAGAGTTTAGATGAGAGATGTGATTTTAGACTTGGAAGTGGATTAGAAATCATAAATGAAAAAGAAGTAGATTGTATTATTATTGCTGGAATGGGTGGGGAGTTAATAAGAGATATTTTAGATACATCAAAGAAAATTTCTCTAGAAGCTAAACAACTTGTATTACAGCCTATGACAGCTATAGATAAGCTTAGAAAATATTTATTTGAGAATAATTATATTATTAGCGATGAGCTAATTGTAAAAGAATTACATCATTTTTATTTTATAATAAAAGTTCTTCCACCTGTAAGTTTTAATAATAAAAAAGCAGAAACAAGTGAAGAAGATGAGATATTTTATGAAATTAGCAAACCACTCTTAATAAAAAGGGATACCATTATGGGTGAGTATGTAAATAAAATAATATCTACTAATAATTTGATAATAAATAATCTAGAAAAGCAAAAGAATAATATATATAAAGAAAAAATAGAAAGTTTAAAGAAGAAAAACAATAAAATTATGGAGTTGAAAAAATATTATGATATTTAATGATATAATTAATTTGGTAAATAGCGAACTTAAGTTAAAACCACAAGAAAATTGGGATAACAGCGGTTTGCAAATTGGTAATTTAAATTCTGACATAAAAAAAGTAATGATTTTGTTAGATTTGGATAAAGAATCAGTAAATGTAGCAATTAAAAACAAAGTTGATTTAATAATTACTCATCACCCTTTTATCTTTAATAACTTAAAATCTATTGATTATTCTTCGTATGACGGTTCAATAATAAAAGACTTAATTATAAATAATATAAATTTGTATAGTATGCATACCAATTTGGATATGGCAAAATATGGAGTTAACAATGCTTTGGCTAAAAAACTTGGTATACAAAACTATAGCATACTTCATAATATTAATGATGACAAAGAACCATATGGTTATGGAGGAATAGCTGATATTAATGAAATGAACATAATCGAATATGCAAAATCAGTAAAAACTGCCCTTGGTTGCAATAGTGTTAAATTATTTAGTGTAGATAATAGTAAAAAAATATCTAGAGTAGCATTTTGTGGTGGTAGCGGAAGTGAGTTTATTGAAGATGCTATTAATAGTAAAGCAGATATATACATAACTGGAGATATCAAATATCATCAAGCTCAAGAAGCACTAAAAGGTGGATTATCCATAATAGATGCAGGGCATTACTATACTGAATACCACAGTATATATAGTATAAAAGAATCTTTAGAAAAGTTAAAAAGTTTAAACATAATTACATTAAATAAAAACACTGTAGACGAAATTATAATATAAGTATAAAATATAGTTAAAGCTTAAAAAACAGGAGTACAATATGAAAAAATATTATGAATATATGAGAGTTGCAGTTGCTATACCAAAAATAAAAATATCAGATACAAAAAGTAATGTTGAGGAAATCTTATCAATTGTAAACAAAGCTTATTTGGAAAAAAAAGTAAAAATTATTGTTTTTCCAGAACTATGTATTACAGGTTATACATGCGCAGATTTATTTAATCAAAAAACATTAATAAAAGGTTCAGAAGATGCGCTTAATTATTTATTAAAGGAAACTAAAGAATTAAATATGTTGATTGCAGTGGGAATGCCTATTAAAGCAGATAATCAATTGTTTAATTGTGCTGTATTAATAAAAAGTGGAGTAATACTAGGAGTAATTCCAAAAACTTATATTCCTAATTATAATGAATTTTATGAAAAAAGATGGTTTGCATCATCAATTTCAAGAATTAGTAACAAAGTAAATCTATGCGGTCAAGAAATTCCTTTTAGTGAAAATTTACTATTCAAAGATACACTTTCATCATTATGTATTGGAGTGGATGTATGTGAAGACTTATGGGTAAATATTCCGCCAAGTTCGTTTCATACTTTGTATGGTGCTAATCTAATTCTTAATCCATCTGCAAGTAATGAAACAATTGGTAAGCCAGATTATAGGAGAGATATAGTTAGAATACAATCTGCTAAATGCATTACTGCTTATGCATATACTTCAGCTGGAGAAACCGAAAGTACTACAGATGTAGTTTTTTCAGGTCATGCTTTAATAACTGAAAATGGAGCAATTTTAAAAGAAGAAAGATTTCCTGAAGAAAACGAAATTGTGTATGCAGATATAGATATAGATAAGCTTACAAATGAAAGAATAAAATTTAATTCATTTATGGGTAGAAATGAAAGAAAAGATTATCAATATATAGAGTTTAATTTAGGTTGCAATGAAAATATAGAACTTGAAAGATATATAGATTCAAAACCATTTGTTCCATCTGATAAAGAAGAAAGGTTCAAAAGGTGCAAGGAAATTATTAATATACAAGCAACTGGTCTATATCAAAGACTATCAAAAATAGGCGTAAAAAAAGCTATTATTGGGATTTCTGGAGGGCTAGATAGTACATTAGCACTTATCGTAACAGTAGAAGCATTTAAAAAACTTAAGCAACCTCTCAGTGGCATAGTTGCTGTAACTATGCCTGGTTTTGGAACAACAGGTAGAACATATAATAATGCGATAACACTAATGAAGGAATTAGGTGTTACAACAAAGGAAATATCAATTAAAGAAGCATGTGTTCTACATTACAATGATATAGGCCATGATATAAATGTTCATGATATAACGTATGAAAATGTTCAAGCAAGGGAAAGAACACAAATTCTTATGGATTTATCTAATAAAGAAGGCGGAATCGTTATTGGAACTGGGGATTTATCAGAGTTAGCACTTGGCTGGTGTACATATAATGGTGACCAGATGTCTATGTATGGAGTTAATTCAAGCATACCTAAAACATTAGTTAGATATTTAGTAAAGTGGTATGCAGATGAAGTAACTACAGGTGATATTAAAAAGGCTCTACTTGATGTATGTGATACGCCAGTTAGCCCAGAGCTTCTACCACCAGATAAAGATGGTAATATTCAACAATTTACAGAAAAAACAGTTGGATCTTATGACTTAAATGACTTCTTTTTGTTTAATATGCTTAGAAATGGTTATGAGCCTGAAAAAATATACTATCTAGCTCAAATAGCATTCAAAGAAATATATACAAAAGAAATAATTTTAAAGACGTTAAAGAATTTTATATAGAAGATTTTTCACTCAGCAATTCAAGCGTTCCTGTATGCCAGATGGTGTTAAAGTAGGTTCAGTATCTCTATCACCAAGAGGGGACTGGAGAATGCCTAGTGACGCCTCATATAACTTATGGCTAGAGAAATTGGAAAATTTATCGTAAAAAAATCGAAATTACAAATAGTTTCACCTTGCGATTGAGAAGAGGAGATAGCATGATTAATGATGTAGAGAACATTACTGATAAATTAATCAAAAGTATTTCAGTGATGAGAGAAGCAACTTCAATAGGCATAAACGGTAGTAAAACTTAACTTCCCAAAATGGGAGTAATTTAAGTACATCAAGGCAATAAAAACCAGCTTCTTTACATAAGTATGATTTTATTAATCACATGTATCACAACTTGAAAATATACATTTAAGGAGGAGCGGATTTGAAAAAAGGTAAAATATATTTAATTTCTATTGATAAAATATTAAATAATGTTTTAGAAGAACAATTGAATGAAATTTTTGGTATTGAATATGAAGTTAAAGGAATTCTTTATGAAACGCTAGAGACTATTGACTCATTAGATTGCGATGTGATTGTTAGTACTTGCAATATATTAGTAAATGGTATTCATAGAAAAAACTCCAAAAATATACCTATTATTTTTACAAAAAGAACCATTCAGTTAGATAACTTGTTAGAAATTTTAAGTATAGAGTCAGGTTCAGATGTATCAGTAGTTAGTAATGTTATTGAAGAAGCTGAAGTTACAGTTGAGCTTTTAAAAGAAATGGGAATATCTCATATTAATTTAATTCCTTATGCTCCGGATTGTGGATTAACTATAAAGAAAACGGCTATTACAATGGGTGAAGATTTAGTACCAGAGGGCATTGAAAATATTATCTGCATGGGAGAAAAATATATTGACATAAGTACAATAGTAGAAATATTTATTAGTTTGAAAATGCCTATTGAAAAAATTGATGTGATCACTAGAAATTATACTAGAAAAATAGCTAGATATAGTAATTATAGTAGAAACTTGAATAAAACTTTACAAGGTATGTTTGAAGTACTTAACGAAGGTTTTGCTTTCGTTAATAGTGAAGATAAAATAGTCTTTTGTAATAAATGTTTTTCAAAACTATTAAATTGGAATCATAATAAAATCATAATAAAAAACTATAAAACAGTTTTAAAAGAAGCAAACATTATTAATTTATTAGTACAAAAAAAAGAACAACATATAATGAAATTGTTGATTATAAAGATAAAAAAATAATGCTTAACAAAAGGAATATTTACGAAAATGATGAAAATTTAGGATTCATATTAAGTATACAAGATATAACACATATACAAACATTAGAAAATATTATAAGAAAGAAAGTGTTAAGTAAAGGTTTTACTGCAAAATATACTTTTGAGAATGTTATAGGTGATAGCCCTATCATATTAAAAAGCATAAACAGAGCAAAAAAAATAGCAAGAAATGATTTTACAGTACTCATAAATAGTTCTAATGGCACCGGAAAAGAAATTTTTGCACAAGCAATACATAATGAATCTAATAGAAAACATGAACCTTTTGTTGCTATAAATCTTGCTTCGTTATCAGATGATTTAGCAATAAGTGAACTTTTTGGATATGAAGAAGGTTCGTTTACGGGAGCTGTAAAAGGCGGGAAAAAAGGATTGCTTGAAATTGCTCATAAAGGTACTGCTTTTCTTGACGAAATTGGAGATGCTTCTCCAATGGTTCAAAAAAGGTTACTAAGAGTACTTCAAGAAAAAGAAATTATGCCTTTAGGAAGTAGAAAAATTATACCTATTGATGTTAGAATAATTGCTGCGACTAATAGGAATTTAATCAAAATGGTTGATGAGGGTTTATTTAGAAAAGATTTGTATTATAGATTAGATGTTTTGCAGCTAGTATTACCTGATTTAAAAGATATAAAAGAAGATATAAAAATTCTAGTTCAGTATTTTTTAAAGAAGCTTAATAGCAATAAACAGGTTGACAAAAATACAATGGAAATTTTAGAAAATTATTCATGGCCAGGTAATATCAGAGAACTAGAAAATTTAATAAGTTATTTAGAATGTATTTCTGAAAATAAAACAATTGAAAAAGAAGATTTGCCTGAAAAATTCTTTAATAATATTTGCAGTAAAGATAATGATGTATATTATTTAATTAATGATGATTTGGATTCAAAAAAGATATTAAAACAATGCTTAATTATTTTAGAACAATTGAAATATGCAAAAACTAATAGTATTAAAATAGGCAGAAATAAACTAAGAGACTTAATAGAAGAAAAAGGTATTAATATTACTGTAGAGCAATTAAGACAAAGGTTAATTTTATTAAAAAATTATGGATTGATTGTTTCGGGAGCCACTAGGCAAGGAAGTATTATAACAGAGAAAGGAAAAATGTTTTTATTATATAATCAACAAAAGAGTTGAATTATTAATTATAATATTTAAAAAGATAGCACTTATCGATTTGTTTTATGAGTAATTAGTTCATTTAAAAGCTATGTTTTATAAAAATCTATAATGTACCCTATATAGAGTAGACTATAAAAAAGTCTTTCGTTTAGGGTATTTTTATTTATAAGTTGTAAAGTAAATTAAATAGGGTACAATATAGATCTTTTATTATAAATAACATCCCCTAATTATTGTAAAGAGTTTTTATTTTTTATTAGATTTTTATTTTAAATGCTGGTATTTAAGATAACATTTCAGATTTATAGGTTTAAAAAATTGGTATATAAATTGCTATATATTTAGACATAGTATAGGAGATTTTTCAAAATCAGCTAGCTAAATTCAAATTATATAGGAGAAGTGATTATGACCATTGAAAAATTACATGATTACATTGATGCTGTAAAAGAAAAGAATATTATACAATTTAAAAGTTAGTAGCTCAGCCAAGTGTTAGTAAAAACAAAAATGATGTTTATCAATGTGCAAAGCTACTGAGAGAAATAATGGAAGATGCAAGTATTAAAACAAGCATTATTGATACTCAGGGTAATCCAATTGTATTTGGACAATTAAATTCTAACCGACCAGATGCTTTTACAATTCTATTTTATGGACATTATGATGTACAGCCACCAGAACCATTAGAACTATGGGAAAGTCCACCATTTGAACCTGAAATAAGGAACGGAAGAGTATATGGTAGAGGTACGGCTGATAACAAAGGGCAGCTGTTAACACATATACTTGCTGTAGAATCGCATGTAAAAGTATTTGGAAACATACCTATTAATATTAAATTTGTCTTTGAAGGAGAAGAAGAAATTGGTAGTGTAAATCTTGCAAAATTTGCAAGAGAAAATAAAGAACTATTATCCGCTGATATAGTATATACATCAGATGGGCCTATGGAAATTAATGATATTCCAGTATTAATTTTTGGAGTAAGAGGTGTTATGAATTTTGATTTAATATTAGATACAGCCTCCTCTGACAA
>CAXXFT010000015.1:0-80737 GCA_963675125.2 uncultured Sedimentibacter sp. | reverse complement strand
AACTGTTTTAAGCGGTATGTCAAATATGGAACAATTAAAAGATAACTTAAATACAATATCAAATTTTGTACCTATTAATAATGATGAACTAAAAGTTATTAATACTGTTATAGAAGACCTCAGAAAAATTAAACCTGTTCCATGTACAGGATGCCGGTATTGTATGGATTGTTCTTTTGGAGTAAACATTCCTCAAATTTTCGAAATATATAATAATTATAAAAAAACAGAAAATAAAGATTTAGCTTATAAAAACTATTTTGATTTTCTTTCGGATAAATCTCAAGCACACAATTGTACAAAATGTGGTGAATGTATTCCAAAATGCCCTCAACATATTAATATTCCAGAAGAATTAGAAAAAATAGAAAAGGAATTATCTAACTTAATTACTAATTAAATAATAAAATCATAATTAAAATATTTAGTTTTATAAATTAATTACGTATAGGACGTCTATGACGTCCTATTTATATTGCAGATTTACAGCATTTTAATTACAGTATTAGCATATTATTATATGAAACTGAAATTCGAGGTGCAGTATGAAAAAGGAAAATCTAATTTTAGGTACATTAATTTTAACCGTCGCTACAACAATAACACGAATAGTTGGATTTGTATTTCGTATATACTTAGCAAATGTTTTAGGTGCTGAAGGTATAGGTCTATTTCAACTTATTATCTCCTTTTATATCTTAATGGTTACTTTATCTACTTCCGGAATAAGAGTTGCTGTTTCAAGGCTCATGTCAGAAGAAATTGCCATGCATCACTATTCAAATGCAAAGAGGGTTTTAAACCAATCTATTGCTCTATCTCTTATTACAGGATTTTTTGCGGCATTTTTAATGTATTATTTCTCAAGCTATGTAGGAATAAAGATTTTAAAAGACGAAAGAACAGTACTATCTCTGTTGTACTTAGTTCCTAGTTTGCCTGTAATTGCAGTTTCTTCCTGTTTCAAAGGATATTTTTACGCTGTTGGAAAGGTTACAAAACCTGCAAGTGCTCAAGTGTTAGAACAAGTAATACGAGTTTTTGTAATTTTTTCTATAATGAATTACTATTTACCTAAGGGACTTGGTTATGGATGTGCTGCAGTTTCAATTGGCATGACAATTGAAGAAATCTTTTCACTGATATATATTTGGTTTTTATATATAATAGATAAAAAACCATACTCTAATAAAGCTAAAACTAAACCGGATAATATGATTTACAAAATTTTAGGAATAGCTATTCCTCTATCTGCTACAGCATATGTAAACTCAATCCTACGAATGGTGGAAAATATATTAATACCATCTAGACTTATTATATATGGTTCTTCCACTGTTCATGCAATGAGTCTATATGGTATGATTAAAGGTATGGTTTTACCTTTATTGTTTTTTCCATCTTCATTTCTAACTTCACTTGCTTCTATATTAATACCATCTGTAGCTGGAGATAATGCTATCTCTAATGAAAAAAAAGTTACTCACACTTTATCAAAGGTTTTACATTTTACAGCACTTTCTGGAATTCTAGTTGTCAGTATATTTTTGTGTTTTCCCAATGAAATAGGAATGACTGTATATAATGACCCACAAGTAGGGGTTATGCTTAAGATCATTTCTTTTGTATGTCCATTTATGTACTTAAATATGGTTATTGCATCTATGTTAAATGCACTTGGTGAACAGGTTAGCTCTTTTAAAATAAATATTATAGAATCAATATTGAAAATTTCAATTATTTATTTTCTTATTCCAGTATACGGATTTAATGCTTATATATTTGCACTTTTTGTAACTACATTACTAAATACTATATTGTATTTAATTAGACTTTTACAAGTGTCCTGTATTATTTTTGATATTTCAAATTGGGTTTTTAAACCTATTATAGCCGCAATAATATCATCTATAGTTTCCAGAATTTCATTTATATTATTTTTAACGAACACTTCATCTAAAATATTTGTTTTAATATCATCAATTATAATACTTTGTTGTCTGTACTTAATATTTTTAATTTTGCTTAAAAGTATTAATACAACAACTATGAAAAACGTCAAAGCATTAGTAAAACATTAAAAATACATATAGAAATAATAATGTATTTCTAAACAAATATTGGCATTTGAATTTTGATTTCTAAAGCATATTTTTATAAATTCTCCAAAGAATATCATAACAATGGTAGCGACAGTATTAGTAAAGGAGATATAAAATATGCAATATAGCTTAATATACTTAATAATGTTTTTTTTAATATATGGTTTTGGAGGATTTATTCTAGAAAGTACTTTTGGTACTATAATAAATAAAAGGAAAACAAGAAGAGAAGGATTTTTGACAAATTACTTTTGTCCATTATACGGTTTATGTGGAATTGTAATTATTCAAATATTCACAATATCTGAAATTTCATTATCTAATAGGTTTATTGCTCTACTTACAGCTACAATAAGCTCAATAGTAGCCGTAACTTTTTTTGAATATATAGTAGGTTTTACTCTCGATAAGATTTTTCATCATAAAATGTGGGATTACAGTGAAAACTACTTTAATCTACACTCTTATATATGTTTAGAATTTTCTTTAATGTGGGGTGTAGTTGCAATTATTCTATCAAGTTTTATACACCCTATAGTTGAAGTAATTGTCTTATCTGTTCCTGAAACAATAGCATACTTTATAGTTTCATTATCTATTTCAATTATTATAATAAATTCATCTTATAATTTACGCAAATTTTCTCACTTTCGCAATATAAGATTTTAATATTGTGGTGCGTATTGAATACGCACCACAATATTTGTCATCATCCATTTAATAAAAGTTCATCTATTGGTCTGCCCGGAGGTACAATAGGATAAACACTACATTCTGAGCTAATTTTACATTCTATAAAAATTGCTTCATTAATATAATATGTTTCTTCTAGTATATCATTAAGTTCTTTAAGTGATTCTGCTTTGTAACCTTTTATACCATAAGCTTCTACTAGTTTTTGATAATTTACGTCATCATAATTATCTGTTTCCGAATACCTTGCTTGACTAAACATCCTTTGCCACTGTCTAACCATACCAAGGGCATTATTATTTAACATAATAATTTTTACTGGAATTTTATATTTTGAAATTGTTACAAGCTCTTCACAAGACATTCTAAAACTTCCATCACCTGTTATAAAAATAGTTTCTTTATCTGGATTACCTATTTTAGCACCAATAGCAGCTCCAAACCCAAACCCCATAGTTCCAAGTCCACCAGATGTTATAAACTCATTTGATTTGTTGAATTTCCAAAATTGTCCCGTCCACATTTGATGTTGTCCTACATCAGTCACTACGATTGCACTTTCATTATATATCTTATTAATATCACCTAATATATTTTCTGGAACAAACTGTCCCTCTATATCAGATTTTACTTTACAAGACATTATTTCATTCAACCAACTAATTCTGTCTTTTTTATCTACTTTTTCTATAAGATTAATTAAAATACTCTTCATATCTCCAATTAATGGTATACACTGAGAAGTATTTTTATCTATCTCAGTAGAATCTATATCTATGTGTATTATTTTAGCATTTGGTGCAAATTTATCAGGATTTCCAATAACCCTATCACTGAATCTAGCTCCAATAGCTATTAATAAGTCACAGTTAGTAACTGCCATATTTGTTTCTTTGAATCCATGCATTCCTACAAAACCAAGAGACAAATCATTATTTCTTGGAATTGTTCCAAGTCCCATAAAACTATTTGCAACTGGAATTCCGGCTTTTTCTGCTAATTGTAACAAAAGTTTATCATTTTTTGATATTCTAATCCCACCACCAGCATATATAACTGGTTTTTTTGCTTCATTTATTAACCCAACCGCTTTTTTAATTTTATCTTCATTAGGTACTAATATATTACCATCATATTCTCTTGGTTTTCCTTTATACTCATATTGATTTACAAATACATCCTTTGGTATGTCAACCAAAACTGGCCCAGGTCTGCCACTAACAGCAACATCAACTGCTTCTCTGATTATGTCTTCTAAATTTTCAATCTTCCTTACTAAATAATTATGTTTAGTAATGGATAATGAGATTCCAGTAATATCAACTTCTTGAAATGAATCTTTCCCAATTAATGTATTTGCAACCTGACCAGAAATTACTAATAATGGAGTTGAATCCATGTATGCATTTGCAATACCTGTTATAGTATTTGTCGCACCAGGTCCTGATGTGGCTATAAATACACCTAATTTACCTGTGCTTCTAGCATATCCATCAGCTGCGTGAACGCCATTCTGCTCATGAGCGGGTCTATACATTTTAAAGTAATCAAGCTCATCATACAGAGCATCAAAGAATGGTATCACTGCACCACCTGGATATCCAAACAAAGTGTCTATTCCTTTTTCTCTTAATATTTTTAAAATTATTTGTGAGCCTGATAGCTTCATATTTTCACCTTTTCTTAATTATTTTTCATCGTCTTGGGCATTGTTACTTATCCAAGTCATCATACCTCTTAATTTCTTACCTGTTTCAATTATTGGATGCTCTAACTCCATGTTCTTTATTGCATGATACATAGGTTTACCAGCTTGGTTTTCTGAAATCCAATTACTTGCAAAACGACCAGTTTGAATTTCTGAAAGAACTTTTTTCATTTCTTTTCTTGTCTCTTCATTTATTATTCTTCTACCTATCATGTAATCACCATACTCCGCAGTATCTGATACAGAATATCTCATATTTTCAAAACCACCGTCATAAATTAAATCTACAATAAGTTTCATTTCATGTAAGCATTCGAAATATGCTATTTCTGGTTGATATCCAGCTTCAGTTAATGTGTCAAAACCTGCTTTAATAAGTTCTGTAACACCACCACAAAGTACAGCTTGTTCTCCAAATAAATCTGTCTCCGTTTCTTCTTTAAACGTTGTTTCTATAACGCCTGCTCTAGTTCCACCAATTCCCTTTGCATATGCTAAAGCGATATCTTTACATTTTCCTGTATAATCTTGGTGAATAGCAAATACATCTGGAACTCCTTTACCATCTCTATATGTTCTTCTAACTAAATGACCAGGTCCCTTTGGTGCAACCATAAATACATCTACATTTGCAGGTGGTACTATTTGCTTGAAATGAATATTAAATCCATGTGCAAAAGCTATAGCATTACCTTCCTCTAAATTTGGAGCTATACATTCATCATATATTTGTTTTTGAGCTGTATCTGGTGCTAATATCATTATTATATCAGCTTCTTTAGCTGCCTCTGATACGCTTTTTACAGTTAATCCAACAGACTCTGCTTTTGCAATAGATTTACTTCCTTCTTTCAATCCAACTACAACTTCAACTCCGCTTTCTTTTAAATTCAAGGCATGTGCATGACCTTGACTTCCATAACCCACTATAGCTACTTTTTTTCCCTCTAATAATTTTAAATCTGCATCCTTATCATAATACATTGTTCCCATCTTCTTTTTCCTCCTAGAAAATTTTATAGTTTTATTTATTTTAGATATAAAAAAACTTCTATCTCTATATATAAAATAGTTTATATATAGGGACAGAAGTTGTTATCCGTGGTACCACCCTACTTCGCGGTAAAACCGCCTCATTGACCATTAACACAGGTCTGTGCTCTGCTTCAAATTAGAAAACATCAGCTAGAGTGCTCAGGAGCTGAGTTATTCATACAAATCAATATACCAGCTCTCACCAACGCTGACTCTCTTGAAAATTATATCTGTATCTTTATTCTCCATCATAGCTTTATAATAAAATATATTTTTCTTATTATAATTACACAAATGCGTTTTGTCAATACAACTTTTTGAAAATGTCCCTTTTTTTTTAAATATTTAATTTTTAATATATCTGTATTCCTCTAATGCATGGTGTTTTCTAGACACCTACAATAAAATAATTTTTTTACTGAACCTCCATTACATCATACACATCTACAAGTTTTTGCATTTGAAGTATTGCCCTATCTAACCCTAAATTCTCTTCGTCAAATAATGTCACCTTAAACTCTGATTTATTTGAATCAACCTCTATCATAGAAAATTCTCTAACATCGAATTGTTTTCTCCTTAATGTTGTTAATACTCTAACTGCTGAGTCCATGCCACTTGATACCTTAAAGCTTACTGTTCTACACATTTTATTTTCCTCCCATTTTTTATTTTTAACAAAAATTAAGACCCCTCATCTCTATATACATGATATACATATATATAGGGACGAAAGGTCTTTCGTGGTACCACCCTATTTTACGATAAAAAAATATCGCCTCATTCAAGTCGAAAAAAACATAGTTTTTTGAACTCTATCCTTATAACGCAGGAATACGGCCTCATCTACTTTATTTCGACTTGGAAGCTCTGGAGTGATCATTTTATACCCTCTAACACCGATTTTCACCAAACATCGGCTCTCTAAAGTTATTTCAGATATTTTTGTCTCCGTCAAAGCTTTTTAATTTACTTTGTATCAGTATACACAAATCAAAATTCTTTGTCAATAACTTTTTCAAAAAATATTTACTAAAATTTATCTTGACAAACTATTTTTTTAGATATACAATCATAAACAAATTTAAAAATCCATTTCGTTGACGGAGACAGGTGTATCATATATACTTACAGAGAACTGTTGTTTGGTGTAAAACAGTAGTATATTTATTCACATATCACTCCCGAGAACATTTCTGAATAATATAACATTAGAGTTATATTACCTAAGAAATTGCGTTTGGCACCGTTAAAATGCCTATGTTTATTAGAACTGATAAAGAGGTGTTTTACACAACTAAGGTGGTACCGCGGGTTTTCTCGTCCTTTAAGGAAGAAGACCCGCTTTCTTTATGCCCGAAATAATACTATTAATGGAGGAAACATCATGACACAAAAACTAAATAAATTTAACTTCGAAAACATGAATCATGAAGAAAAAATAAGAAATGCAGCAAAAAACCTTAATGGAACTATTAAAAAAACAGACTTAATATACAGCGATTTTTTTAGCAAGGAGTATGGTAACAATGTTTATATAAAACCCGAAAACTTGCAAGTTACAGGATCATTTAAAGTAAGAGGTGCTTATAATAAAATTGCAAATTTAACAGAAGAAGAAAAAGCAAAAGGTGTTGTAACTTCTTCTGCAGGAAACCATGCCCAAGGTGTTGCACTTTCAGCACAAAAAGCAGGTATAAAATCGGTTATAGTTATGCCAATCGTAACTCCACTTATCAAAGTCGAAGGTACACGTTCATATGGTTCTGAAGTTGTTATACATGGAAATGTTTATGATGAATCATATAAAGAAGCATTAAGATTATCAAAAGAAAAAGGATATACCTTCGTACATGCTTTTGATGATTATGATGTGATTTGCGGACAAGGAACAGTTGGCCTTGAAATAATTGAAAAGCTTCCAGATATAGATGAAATATTAGTTCCTGTTGGAGGCGGTGGATTAATAAGCGGCATTGCACTTATTGCCAAAAGTCTTAAACCATCCATTCGAGTAACGGGAGTTGAACCCTCTGGTGCATTAACTATGAAAACATCACTCCACAAAGGTCATGTTGTAGAATTAGATTGCTGCAAAACAACTGCTGAAGGTGTAGCTGTAAAAAGGCCAGGTGACTTAACATACAGTATAGTTAATAAATATGTAGATGGAATAATTGAAGTCACTGAAGAAGATATGACGGAAGCTTTATTAATGCTTGTAGAAAAACATAAACTCATAGCGGAAACTTCTGGAATTTTACCTCTAGCCGCTTTAAAAAAATTAAACATAAAAAACAAAAATGTTGCATGTATAATCAGTGGGGGTAACATTGACGTTCTTACAATTTCTTCCTTAATAAACAAAGGACTAGTATCAAGAGGTAGAATTTTTTGTTTCTCTGTGGATCTGCCAGATACCCCAGGACAGCTAATGAAAATCTCCCAAATATTAGCTGAAGCTAGTGCAAATGTTATAAAGCTTGAACACAATCAGTTCAAAGCAATGGATAGATATATGAATGTTCAACTAGAAGTAACAGTTGAAACTAATGGTGAAAAACATATAAATCAAATATTAGATTTATTAAAAAATGAAAACTTCCACATCAAAAGAATCTATTAATTAATAAAATAACTCAGGAGAACAATTTATGACAATTGTTCTCCTGTCTTTAACCTGTTATTCTTATAGCATTTATTATACTTGGAACTATTTGTTTTTTCCTTGAAACGCATTTATCCACATATATTCCTTCATAAACATCCTCTATTTTAAATATGGCACTTATCAACTTTTCTTTAGTTGAAGTGTAAAAAATATATGAGCCTTCATTTACTATGTCAGTCACTGCCATTATAAATACATAATAATCTTTATCTCTTGTTATTTTATCTATTAATCCAATATAATCACACTTTTTATTCATAATTTCATTGATATCCATTGTAAACACTTGTGAGATACCAACATTTTTATATTCCAAATTAAATTTTTTGAAATCTTGATAAATAATTTCCTCTATTGTTTTTGATTTTAAGGACGTCCCAACTTTAAACATTTCCATAGAATATTCATGTAAATCTATTCCTACTATATTTACAAGTTCTTCAACTGCATCTCTATCTTTATCTGTTGATGTAGGTGATTTCAAAAGCATGGTATCAGAAATTATTCCAGATAACATGAGACCGGCCATACTTTTATCTATTTCAATACTATTTTCTTTGTACATATTATAAATAATTGTATTTGTACTCCCTAATGGAATATTTCTAAAACTAATAGGTATAGCAGTTTTAATGTCACCAATTTTATGGTGATCTATTACTTCTAAAATTTCAGCCTCTTCAATCCCATTAGCGCTTTGACCTAGTTCATTGTGATCTACTAATATAACTTTTTTCTTTGAAGGATTGATAAGATGACCTCTGCTGAGTAACCCTAAATACTTTTTATCCGCAGATATAATAGGGAACTTAGAATGCTTAGAATTTTCTATATCCTCTTTACAATCATCCAGGTAATCATCTTCTTTAAAGCACATTAAGTTTTCTGATTTCATAGTGTAATTTACAAATTTTGATAAACCTATATTCCTTGCAGTATAATAAGTATTATAAGGTGTCCTAATAATATTAACTTTATTTTGTAAGGACATTTGGACTAAATCGTGTGGCACATTTAAGTCGCCTGTTACTACTATTAGTTTTACGCCTATTTCTACAGCATATTTTATTATATCATATCTATCACCTACGATAACAATAGAATTCTTATTTAATACATCAGCTCTCCTTAGCGTTTTTTCTTCAAATGCCGCTACTGTAATAATTCCATTTATAAACTCATCACATCTTATAATTTCCCTACCTAAAAGCGTTTCAATAATATTATCATATGATGTATTTAAAAGCTTTTGGTCTGTATTAATTAAACTCATCGCAATATCTTTCATTGTAATAATACCAACAAGATTATTTTCATCATCTACAATAGGTAATGTTCTCAACTTATTTTCGTTCATGAAAAAATAAGCAAAATGAATAGATTGTTCAACCTTAAAAGGTTTAACCTTATCATAATTTAAATCTTTTATCTGAACCTTAACATTATCTAATTCAACTGGAATATCTACATTGAAATATTTAAGTACAAAATCTGTCTCTTTATTTATTTTACCTAATGTATAAGGTTTCGAACTCTCATTCAATTTGTTTTTTAAATTTGCAAGTGCTATTGCTGAGCATACACTATCTGTGTCAGGCGTTTTATGTCCAAAAATTAAATTGTGTTTCATAATTATATTTTCCTTTAATATATTTATTAATTTGTTACTTTGTTTTATTTAGTTTCCCACCTTAAATCTTTACCATAAAATTTATGAGCAATATAGTTATTAAATACTCTCGACATTATTCTATCAGAATATGTTTCTGCCAACTGCTCTAGGGATAAATTTGTAGAAATTATTGTTTTTTTATCAGAAATTAGTCTTTCATTAATAATATTGAATAGCTCTGCATTAGTAAATGAATTATTGAATTCTGTACCTAAATCATCAATAATAAGAAGCTCACTTTCAAACATTAAGTTATAGTTGATTCTATTTTCTTCTGTTTCATTTAGTCTATTAAATTTATGATTTTCTAAAATTTCAAATAAATTAAATGCTGTTTGATACAAAACTGTTTTTTCTAGATCTATAAGAGCCTTAGCTATACAATTACACATAAAAGTTTTTCCTAAACCAGTTCCACCATAAAAGAGTAAATTCATATTAACTCTATCAAAATTATTACAAAAATCCTCACAAGTTTCCAAGATATTGTACATGTTCTGTTTAGGTGTATATATTTCGTTATTATATGGTTCATTACTAAATACGTTTATATCAAAAGTGTCAAAGTTTTCTTTATTTAACATATGTACAATATTTGACATTTTGTATAGATAATCAATGATTTGTTTGTTAAAACACTTGCACCGCTTTCCATCAGTTGTATATCCTGTATCATTGCATTTCTTACATTCATAATCATATTCTAAAAAATTTTCAGGGATACAATATTTTTTTAACATTTCCTTTTTTTCACTTTTAAAATGCTCAATATTTTCACGCAATTTAATTACTTCTTCATTCATATTTTTATTATTCGACAATATTAATTTTGATAATTTTATACTTAAAAGCTTTATTTGTTTATCGATATTTTCAAAATTAGGTACTCTTTCATATAGTTCTTCTTGTCTAATTTCAGCATCTTTTGCAGCTTTAAGCCTTTTTTTATTGTAATTAGTCATAATACTTTCAATTATTTGCTTTTTCAACTTTTACACCCTCTTCTTCACCAGACGTTGAAAGTCCAAATTTATCTAATTTTTTGTTAAATCTTTTTTTGACTATCTGTTCTAGTTCCTGCTCAGAGTAGTTTTTTATTTTTTGTTCAAAATTATGGAACTTATTGGTTTTAACTATTGGTTTAGCTTTTTTATTTTCGTCTTCCTTTGATTCTTTTTTGTCATTTTTCAAATCTTCTATTGTTTTATAGCCTTTTTTATGCCACTTATTCAAGATACTATCAAAATAGTTTATATTAGGATTAGATATTTTTGTTGAGTTCTCTAGACATTTTAAAATCATTTCCATTGAAAAATTCATATCGTCAATCCATTTATCTATTGTTTTCATTTCAGCTTCTGTTAATATTCTATTATTAAAACCTAGAGATTTGCTAATTCTAGAATAAATAGAAAATCTATCATTTCTCTTTTCTAAATACTCAACCATGGACTCAATATCACAAACACCTTCGTCGTGCCAAGAGGACACAACAGATTCAATATAGCTAAACTTTTTTATTTTTTTATTATTAATACAATAGCTAAAAGCTTGTGTCATTATTTCAGGTTTCATTTTATAACTGTTCATCCATGATACAATTTTCTTCTTCTCATTAATCTTAACAGGTCTTCCAAACATCTCTTCAATTTCTTCCATCATTTTTTTATTATCTGTACTCCTATTAGAGCTTATTAACTTATTATTATCAATAAAATCATCCTTTTCTACAGGGGTATTTGATATGTACTTATATACATTATCTATATACAATTGTTTAAGATTAACAAACTCAACTCTGTAATCATATTCATCTTCTATGTCACGTCTTAAAACAATCCCTTCATTTTCCCAATAAGTCCAAGCATTTAACACATCAGACAATGGAATTTTAAGATTTTTCGCAATTGTTTCATTATTAAAATTACCTTGTTTATCTTTTGCATATTTATATCCCAAAAGATAGACCTTTACATAAGTTCCATCTGCTATAGGCATGTAATCATTTATAAATATATTTTCAATAGGGGTATCTCCTAAATCAATTTTCTGTTCCTGTAAAATAAAATTCATATTTTACTCCTTTTTGTAAATAATATGTTGTAATATGTTTGTAATATATTTGTAATAAAGTTATTATGATTTTGTGAAAACATTTTACTGTAATTTTGTTGACAGAGTTTAGTAGTTATAATATAATGTTACAAGATAATTAAATTTTAACTACCGTAATGTTAAACTAATATTTATTATAACATCATTTCCTCAAAATGAAAATTACATTTTTGTTTTATTGTATATAATAAATTGACAGACGAAAAACAAAATAAGGAAGTATGCTATGGAAAAATTAATTAGATCGTTTATTGAAAAATTAAACAAGAAAAAAACTAATGAAATTTTTAAAAAGTTACCTGAAGAAAAAATTAGACAAGGTATAGCAACAATTAATTCTAAATTCAAAGTTCAAATAAGAGGAACTATTTCACTTATGTGTGCAACCGCATTGATTTTAAGTGGATCATATACTATAAGTTATTTAGAAACTCATGAAAATAATGTATTTTCAACTGAAAGTTATTCAATATTGATAGATGGCAATGAAATTTGCAAAGTAAGGCAACATGATATAATAGAGCCCACCCTTAAAAAAATAGAATCAGAGATAGAAGAAAAATCTAAACATGATATAGTTATAGAAAACAAATTTGAAGAGATACCTTCTAAGGCCAAAGATTCAGAAATTACTTCATCAGAAGATTTATATGGTGTAATTAAATCAAAAATCAGCTACTCCCTTTTAGCTTATTCAATAAAAATCAACGGTAATAGCGTAGGAATTGTTGAAACAGAAAAAGATGCACAAGATGTAATTAATGGTGTTAAATCATACTTTACTAATGATGTTGACCCTGATAGTATAATAGAAATTAATACAGCTGAAGATGTTAAGATAGAACAAGTTAAAGTTGCAAATTCAGACCTTCAAAACCCAGAAGATATTAAAAATTACATAATTAAAGGAACCAAAAAAGAAGAAAAATATACAGTAGAAGAAGGAGACACTTATTGGACTATCGCAGAGTATTTCAATATGTCACTTGATGATTTAATATCAGCTAATCCTTCATCTGATCCTAATTTAATACAAATTGGAGACGAATTAAATTTAGTAGTTCCACACCCTTTTGTAAATGTCCAAGTTAAAAGAAAAGTAAAAAAAGAAGAAAAGATCGACTATGAAACAAAGTATGAATACGTGTCATATATGTATAATGATGAAGAAACAGTTGAGACATCAGGACAATATGGTCTATCAGAAATAGAAGCTATTGTTACCGAACAAAACGGTATACAAATAGCTAAAGAGGTTATTTCAGAGAAAGTTATAGAAAAACCTAAAACTGAAGTTATTATTACAGGTACTCAAGATCCACCACCAAAAAAAGGTACAGGATTTTTCATTAATCCATTACCTGGTTCAACAATTTCATCTCGCTTTGGATCAAGAAGCGGAGGCTTTCATTTAGGTCAAGATATGGCGAAAGCTTACGGATCTTCAATAAAAGCTGCTGATGGTGGAACTGTAATATTTGCAGGATATTCAGGTAGCTATGGTAAAATGATAGAAATAGACCACGGAGGTGGATTTACTACAAGATACGCCCATTGTAGTGCCTTATATGTATCAACCGGTGATAAAGTTTATCAAGGCAAAATAATAGGTTTAGTCGGAATGACTGGTGTTACCTCTGGTCCGCACCTGCATTTTGAAGTAAGAAAATATGGTAGTGTAGTCAATCCCGCAAGTTATATTGGGGTACAATATAGATAAAGTATAAAGCACACATAAATCATGGATTACATTCCATGATTTTTTTATATCAATAAAATGATATTTCTAATCTTATAATGAATTTACCCCATATTATGCTAGCTTAAACATAATTTTAATTAAATTTTAACTTGCATTTTAATTAAAAGTATAATACCATGTAGTAGTATTATAAAAAATTAAAGTTAGGATGATTAGATGGAATTTTACGATTATAGATTTATGGAAATTGCTCGTCCGATTATTGAACATAAAGAATATCAACAAATGAAATATATAAAGCATCATGATGAAAGTGTTTATGAACATTCAATTAAAGTAGCCTACAGCTCGTATCAAGTAGCTTACAAAAATAATCTAGATTGGGTATCTACTATTAGAGGGGCTTTATTACATGACTTTTTTCTATATAAATTTAAAAAGAGTTTAAGCCCTAGAATAATTACTGATTCAATTAAACACGCTGTTAATCACCCACTTATTGCTTTAGAAAATTCAAAAAAACATTTTGATTTAAATGATAAAGAAAAAAATATTATTAAGGGCCATATGTTCCCATTTGGTTTACCAAAGTCAAAGGAAGCATGGATTGTTAGCTATAACGACAAATATATTGCTACAATAGAATATTATTCTAACCTTAAAAAAATTACAAAGAGAAAAATACATGCATTCAATGCAGATTAATAAAATTAGATGTTAATAAACATCTTTTTTTATTTGTCTATTTGTATTATAATTAGTAATTATATCCCTAGGTTGAGCTAAGTAATAAACTTGTGAACATTAAAATATTAACCACAGTTTAAAATTATTAAGTTTATCAATAGTTGTCTGGAATAGTAAAAAAAATAATTAAAAAAGGAGATTATATGCGTACTATAGATACTAAACAAATAAAAGAACAAATTACTTCTCTCCTGTTAGAATCAAACTATAATATTGGAGAAGAAACCTTTAAGATATTAAACAATAGTTACGAATCAGAAACTAATGTTATTTCCAAATCAGTATTAGATCAAATCATAAAAAACGATGAAATTGCATTAAGTGAAAACATACCCATGTGTCAAGATACAGGGATGGCAGTGATATTTTTAGAAATAGGTCAAGATGTTTATCTCGCAGGCAAAAATCTATATGAATCAGTCAATGAAGGAGTACGAGAAGCTTATAATATAGGATATCTACGTAAATCTGTAGTTGATGATCCTCTATTTGATAGGATAAATACTAAAGACAATACACCAGCTATAATTCATACAGATATAGTGTCTGGAAGCCAAATAAAAATTACTGTTGCACCAAAGGGTTTTGGAAGTGAAAATATGAGTACTGTTAAGATGCTTAAACCTTCAGATGGGGTTATAGGGGTAAAAAATTTTGTATTAGAAACAGTAAAAAAAGCAGGACCTAATCCATGTCCACCAATTGTTTTAGGCGTAGGAATAGGGGGAACTTTCGAAAAGTGCACCTACATGGCAAAGAAGGCTTTAACGCGCGAAATAGGACAGCATAATCCCTCACCAATGTACTCAAATCTTGAAAGTGAATTATTAGAAGAGATAAATAAATTAGGCATTGGCCCTGCTGGATTAGGTGGAAAAACTACAGCACTAGCAGTACATATAGATTATTTTCCAACTCACATTGCAGGTTTACCTGTCGCAATTAATGTGTGTTGTCACGCATATAGGCATAAATCATCAATAATTTAATATAATTAAAATAACAAACTATAATACTACGAGAAAGTTGAGATACTTAATTATGGAGATAAAAAAAGTAACATTGCCACTTAACAAAGAAATAATTGAAAACTTACATACAGGTGATAATGTTCTCTTGACTGGTTATATGTATACAGGAAGAGATGCTGCACACAAAAGATTGTGTCAACTTATTGAAGGTGGCAAAGAACTCCCCTTTGATATTAAAAATGAAGTTATTTATTACGTTGGACCCGCTCCGGCCAAACCCGGTTATGTAATTGGACCTGCCGGTCCAACAACTAGCTACAGAATGGATTCATACACTGTTCCTTTGTTGGAAAAAGGGTTAAAGGGCATGATAGGTAAAGGTTTACGTTCGCCTGAAGTAATAGATGGAATTATAAAACACAAAGCTGTTTACTTTGCTGCTATAGGAGGAGCTGCTGCACTTATTTCAAAATCAATAAAATCAAGGAAAGTTATTTGCTATGACGATTTAGGAACTGAAGCAATTCAAAGGCTATATGTAGAAGATTTTCCTGTAATAGTTGTCATTGATTCAAAGGGCAATAATTTATATGAAAGATAATAATTTATTTAATTATGTGATTAGTGTATACTTTTTTGGGTATTATTAAAGTATATTACAAATTTAATAAACTTGAAAGGAGTTGATTGCATGAAAGTTAATATTTATGGAAAAAACATGCAACTCACAGAAGCATTAAAGGAAGCTACAATAAAAAAGGTTGAAAGACTTGATAAATTTTTTCAAAAGATGTCGAGGCTAAAGTAGTACTTAGTATCGAAAGAAAAAATCAGAAAGTTGAGGTTACTATTCCTTTCAATGGTAGGATAGCACGTGTAGAAGAGTCTTCAGATGACATGTACAATTCTATAGACGAAGCAGTTGAATCATTGGAACAACAATTAAGAAAATATAAAACAAAACTACAAGATAAAAAACATTCTAGTGAATCAATTAAATTTGAAAATTTTGAATCATTAGATGATGAAGAAAATGAGTTTAAAGTAGTTAAAACCAAAAAATTTGCAATTAAACCCATGAATATAGAAGAAGCTGTTTTACAAATGGATTTATTAAAACATAATTTTTTCGTTTTTCTTAATGCAGATTCAGAAGAAGTAAATGTTGTATATAAAAGAAAAGATAACAACTATGGCTTAATTGAGCCAGAATTTTAATATAAAACATTACCTAATTACCTTTGGTTATATATAAAAACTTGTTTACCTAAAAAACAAAAACACGTAATCAACCCTCAATGATTACGTGTTTTTGTTCAATTGTCGAATTAAATAATTTATAATTTTATACCGTTCTAAATATTCCCCCGACATTCCCTTAGTTTGTTATTTGAATAAACCTACCTCTACTTAATTTGTCGATCAAAAGCAAGTAAATTCTAACATAAATTACATTTCCCCCAAAATGTATTCCAACACAATAATATTATATAATACATAAATGTGCATGTATGTCGAAATGTGTCATGGTTAGCCTATTAATTTATCCCTAATAATTATACTTAATATTCAATTAAAAAGTTGTCCACAATAGTTGATAACTTGTTGATACTTTTTTATATATATGTATTAAATTTTCAACGAAAAATATTTCGGTTAAATTCTGAAAAATATCTTGACAAACTATACCGTTAAAATCTACAACTTTAAAAGTTGTTAACAATTCTATCCACAGCTGTGGATAACATTAATATTTAGGGAACAAAAATTCTGTTTTGCTTTGTATGTTACAATATATTAATAACCATAAAGTTTTATTAAATTATTACTTAATAAATTTTAAATAGTACATTTATCTAAATTTAGCAATTGTATAAATAATGATTTTAAATTCTATTCTATATAATTTTATATATTTATGGCATGAATAAATAATGATTTATTAGTACTATTAAATTTTTCATAACTAATTATAAATTATTTTATATTTTTTAATTACTTACACATAAATATTTGAAATTTGTAGTAAGATGTTGATTTTTATGTTATAATGTAAAATGTTTCATTTAATTATATTATAGGAGAGTAAATATGTTATTTATTGCTAGGGAATATCTTAAACCTGGAATGATTTTAGCAAAAGATATTAATTTATATAGCGGTGATAGTTTCACTACTATATTGCTAAAAAAAGGGCAAGTACTAAATAATCTATACATAAATAAAATTATATATCACGACATTCCAGGAGTATATATCAAAAGTGATGCTTTTAATGATTTAATTATTGAGTCTAATATTAACCAAAAACTAGAATCAGAATCTATATCACAAATAAAAGATGTCTATCAAAAATTTCATAATACCATGGGGAAAATTGATAACACAACTGTAAAACAAATTTCAAATGTTGTAAATAATTTAATATCAGAAATATTATCAAAAGAAAGTTTATCAAATAATATTATTGAATTTAAAAGTTATGACAACTACACGTATCAGCATTGCCTTAATGTTGCTGTTCTAAGTATTTCAACTGGGATTTCACTTGGATTTAGTGAATTTGAACTGCATGAGATAGGTATGTGCGGCCTAATGCATGATATTGGAAAGATGCTCATCCCTCTATCTATAATTAATAAACCAGGTAAATTAACAGAAGAAGAATTTAATATAATGAAAAGTCACCCTGTAAATTCTGCTAGTCAACTTCAATACCTTGTTTCATCAGATGTTTTAAGAGGAATAGAAAGTCATCACGAGAAAATGGATGGTACTGGATACCCATATGGTAGAAAGGGTGATAATATACATCGTTATGCTAAAATTTTGTCAGTATGTGATGTATATGATGCATTAACATCTACACGCTCATATAGAAAATCTTGCTTTCCGAGTGAGGTTATTGAATATATAATGGGATGTGCCGATACACATTTTGATTATGAAGTGCTATGTAAGTTTTTAAAAAATATAGTCGCATATCCGGTTGGAACCTTTGTTAAACTCAGCAACGATAAAATAGCAGTTGTTGTTAAGAATTATTCAGATAATATTATGAGACCATTAGTTCGTATAATTAATGAAGATAGCACTATCGGCGAAGATATTGATTTACTAAATGATCACAATCATATGAACATTATTATAACTGGTATGGGGTATGAATATGGACACATAGATTATAATAGTATAACAAAAATAAATCCAAACAAGGTGAATTAAATGGAAAGTAATTATGAATATATTATAAGCGCATGCTTATGCGGTGAAAAGTGCCGATACGACGGAAAAGAATTTACATTAGAACAAACAAAAGAGCTAATAGATAACGGTAAAGCATTAATGATTTGTCCAGAAGTTTTAGGTGGAATGAGTGTACCTCGCTCTCCGTGTGAAATTGTAGGCGATAAAGTAATTAATATAGATAAAGAGGACAAAACAATTAATTTCAAAGAAGGAGCAATAAAGGTTCTAGAAATTGCAAATAAATATGGAATTAAAAAAGCGATATTAAAAGAGAAAAGCCCATCATGCGGAAGTAAATTTATATATGATGGAAACTTCAATAAAAAACTTATTCCTGGAGAAGGATTAACCACTACATTGCTTAGAGAAAACGGGATTCATGTAATTAGTGATGAGGACTATATAAAGCAATTATAAATTAATATTAGCACTATTTAAAAGATTTATAATCAAAATAATATTATTATTTTGATATTATATATGAAAAAGGCATTAGTTTTGAATATGCCATTGTCTACTTGACAGTACATGTTCATTAATTAAACTAATGCCTTTTCTTTTAATTTAGTTATTTTGTATTTCCTTTATAACTTCATTATCGACCTTATCAAGATTATTATCCCATAAATATTCCTTCGTTTCTTTTACTATAACACCACTTAATGCTATCAGTGAAATTAAGTTAGGAACAGCCATTAATCCATTAAATAAATCCGCCAAATCCCATACAAGGGATAATGACATTACTGCTCCAAAAAATATTGCTATAGTATATAATACCCTATATGGTAAAACTGCTTTCTTTGTTCTAAATAGATATTCTACACACTTTTCTCCATAGTATGACCATCCAAGTATTGTAGAAAATACAAATGTTAAAAGACCAATTGTAAGAACTATAGGTCCAATAGCGCCAATATTTGCAAATGCAGCATTTGTTAATGCTCCACCATCAAGTCCTTGATTCCAAACACCTGCATTTATAATTGTTATACCAGTTATAGCACATACTATTACAGTATCCCAAAATGTTCCTGTTGAAGATACGAGCGCCTGTCTAACAGAGTTTCTTGTTTGTGCAGCTGCAGCAACTATTGGAGCACTACCAAGACCAGATTCGTTTGAGAAAAGTCCTCTAGCAACCCCATACCTTGCAGCCATCATCACAGTTGAACCTGCAAATCCACCAACAGCAGCTTGACCAGTAAATGCATCTTTAAAAATTAATGCTATAGTAGCAGGAATTGTCTTATATGTCATACCAAGAATTATTATACAACCTATAACATAGAAAACGGCCATGAATGGAACAAGCTTATCACATACACTAGCTATCCTCTTTACTCCACCTATTATAACTATACCAGTTAAAATAGCTAAAGTAATACCCGTAATCCAAGTAGGAATTTGGAATTGATTAAACATCATTGTAGATATTGAATTTGCCTGTACAGTATTACCAATACCAAAAGCTGCAACACTTCCAAATAATGCAAACGCTATTGCAAGTGGCTTATTTTTAAGTCCATACTCCAATACATACATAGGACCACCAGCCATAGTTCCATCGGCAGTTTTAACCCTGTACTTAACTGCAAGAAGTGATTCAGAATACTTAGTAGCTATACCAAATACACCAGTTAGCCAAGTCCAAAGAACTGCACCTGGTCCACCAAGAGCTATCGCAGTTGCTACACCAACAATATTTCCTGTACCAATTGTTGCGGCTAATGAAGTCGCCAAAGCACTAAACTGACTAACATCTCCAGCAGCAAGCTCATCTTTTGTTACCGAAAGTTTAATTGCAGTACCAATGTGTCTCTGGATGAATTTGAGTCGGAATGTTAAAAAAAGATGAGTACCGAAAAGTAAAATAAGAAGCGGCCAACCCCAAACCCAGCCATCAATTGTTGAAACAATTTTTGCAAAAGAATCCATTTACTTACCTCCTTAAGTTTGTGTAAACGTTTTACACGTCTTGATATAATTATATCATTTTTGTATACTTTTGCAATATTATTTTTTGTAAAATAGTATAAAATTATACATAATAATGCGAACAAAAAATAAAATCTGTATATAAATTATACACGTAAAAATTTGTACATTGAGTTTATATATCAACAAGAAATTTAGTTAAATATATTTAGTAATACCAATATTTTACTAGGTAAATTTTACTTATAATATTCAAATTTTTGTATAATAGTTAAATGAAATTTTTGATATATTTTTAACTATTTTTAAGTTGTAATAGGAATAATATGAACATGATTGTTCATTATGCAGTAAGCAATTACATCAAATTCTATATCTTCTCTTATATTTCTTATTATTTCTATGATCTTATTTTTATGTACAATTCTATTAAATATGTTCCTTATTTATACCTCTTATCATTATGTGGTATATTCCTGTAGCACTTTTATTATTGCTTGCCTTGGCATTCTTTACTCCCGTACTTAATCTTTTAAACATGCTACTACAACTTCAAAGGCTTGTCAATCAAAAGGAATCGTCCCTGTTTTCTGTTCATCCGATTTACCTATTGTGTATATAAAAAAAAGAAGCTATCTCCTTTGAGATAGCCTCTTTAATGTTTAAAGCTTATTATTTTGTGATAACGATTAAATCAATTTCTCCATCAGCATTTAAGAATACTTTAAATGTGTCATCTTCATCGATATCATACAAGTCAGCAATTTTATCTACACCGTTTGGTGTTGAAGTAGTTGGGTCAACTACAACTACAGTACCATGATCTGATAATGAATACCATCCATCAGTAAATGTTTCATCTGCAGTTACTATTGATCCGTCAGCATCAGCATCAAATGTAACACTTCCACCTAAATCTAACTCAATTCTTCCTTTGCTTGCATTAATTGCTGTTGCAGTTGCTGCAAGACCAGTTACACTGTATTTTACATCAGATTCATCAATTACATTTCCAGTATAGTCAAAGCTAATTGCATAATTGTAAGTAGCTATATTTTTAGAATCGTCATCAGCTAAGATTTCTTTCTTCTGTCCATCAACATAAACTGTATAAGAATTTACTTTCTTACCAGATTCATTGTATTCTCTAGTTACTTTGTTAAGATATGCAAAGATTACGTTAGTAGCATCGTCAACTTCACCTGATTTTACAACTAATACTTCAATATCTCCGTTTTTATTTTCAATAGCATATGCTTCAAATTCTGTTCCTAATGCATCAGTATCTACTACTGCAAAGTCATCTCCAGCATCAAATAATATAACGCCATCTGCTAATTCATCTTTATCTAAATCAATGTCATTTAAATTAGCACTTGAAACTTTGTAAGCTGCAACATCTTTTACAAGCTCAATCTCATCTATTCTTCCGTCTTTGTTTAAGCTATATTTAACTAAATAATTAGTTGTAGGTGCGAATAATGTATCAACATCAATTGCATCAGCTGCATTATATTTTCCTGTAAATAAATCATACTCTGCGCCTGAAATAGGTGTTATTTCTACAGAACCATCAACATCTCCAGTAGTTGAATCTAATTCAATTTCAAGCTCATAAACAATTTCTTCACCTTCTTGTGTAGCAAGTTTTAATTCTGGATAAGTATCAACTGAAATTCCAAATCTATCTTTTACTTCTCCATCACCTGCACCAATTACTACTGCATAATCAGTAGGTCCTACTGATTCACCGTCATAATCAGCAATATCACCAAATTGATCTAAATAGAATACGCCTTCATCTCCAAGTTCTAAAGCCCAATCTCCTACAAGACTCTTTGAAGATAAATCATATGAAGTTCCATCTACAGAAACAGTGTTTTTGTCAGTTACTTTTGTTACTTTTCCTTCAACTTCATTTCTTGTAACTACTAAATTAACTACATCATTGTCTTCAGCTGCATATACAACTACTATATCATCAACTTTAATATCGCTTAATTCTTCTGCATCACCAGTTACTTTTAAATTTGCGAAATCAACTTCATCATCAGAGTCAAGAGGTAAATCAATTCCATCTATAGAATCTTTGCCTTCTACATATGCTTTTTCTATTCTTACTACTCTAGTTCTTAAAGTTGTAACAATTCCTTGAATCTCATCTTCGTCTATTTTTCCATCATCATCAGCAGCTTTTAATAAATCATTGTCATCCATTGCTACTATTTTAATAGTTTCAGTATCTAAAAGATCTTTGTAATCAATTGAATTATCTTTAACTTTTCCATTTTCAAACACTTGAAAACTAATAGTATCTGTGTCAGCTATAGAATCTAATGTAACTTTTTTAATTTTTCCATTAGCATCTTCTACTGATATTGTTGTATCACCGCTTACAGTTTCAACATCATCAATTTCACCTTCATAAACTAATGAGTTGCTTCCTTTTACAAATACAACTTCATCATCATCGTTTAAGTAAACTTTTAATGATTGGAACATATATGGTGCTAAGTCAACCATGTTACCAGCATAGTTTTTGTTGTTAACATCTAAAAGTTCTTCAGTAACAACATAGTCTTCATCAAGATCAGCTATTCTGCTTAATAACTCTTTGCCATTATCATTTTTATCAACGATATATTTTACATTTCCGTCAGTATCAACAGTTACTAAAGTAGCTTCTAAAGCGTTATATATAGCTTGAGCAACTCCGCCTCTGTCTGCACCAGTAGTAGACATTGCTACGTTTTTAGTAATTCCTAATTCGGCAGCTTTTACTTTGAAGTTTGTTGGCCAAGTCATACCTTTTAATTCATTACAATTATCTGTATAACCTAAACCTCTAACTAACATAGTGTAAACTTCGTCATATGATACAGTTCTGTCTGGAGCAAATTTTCCATCACCAGTTCCTACAACTATACCTTTTCCAGCAGCTAATGCTATATAAGCATCTGCCCAGTGTCCTTGAGTATCTGTAAAGTTACTTTTTGAACCTGCTACTAAGTCTCCATAACCAAGAGTTATAACCATTAATTTAGCCATCTCTGCTCTTGTTATTGTTTTATCTGGTCTATAAGTTCCATCTTCATAGCCTGTAACTACGCCTAAAGCAGTTAAAGTTTCTACTGCTTTTGCATAATCAGTATCAGCTACGTCTTCGAATGCGCCTGCAAATGCAAAGCTCATGCTTGATAATACCATTGCTAGTACTAATACAAGTGATAATACTTTTTTCATTCTTTATTTCCTCCTGTGGAATTTGTTTTTTTCGAGTGTTAAGGTCCCCGTACCCTTTCATTGTGTTAGCACAACGATAAGCTATTATAACACCTTGATTATATGTAGTCAATAACCTCACATTGTCTGTAATGTTTTTGTAATATTCAAGGCGTAGTGCCAACAATGTTTCATGTATATAATATAACATAGGTTTTAGAGTTTAACATTACAGAAATGTTACAGGTTTGGACGGGACACGGGGGACAGTCCGCTTTTGTCCAAAAAAGACTAAACAAAAGGGACAGTCCCCATGTCCCTGAATGCACTCCCCTATAATAATATTATTTGGTTTTGGTTATTTGTCTATTTCCTCGGCATTTTCGAAGCGATATTCATCATCATTATCTGAGCTCATCTGATTATATTTAACAAATTTGTTTGATTTTCTGTTTATATCAAAAGTTTCAAATAAAATTAAACAGCCTAATATTACAAATGCTATTCCTATAACTATTATAACTGTATTAAGAGCTGCTTTTGAATTTATTATACAGTAAATTGAAAATAAGGTTCCTATGGACGATAATGTCATCATTATCTTGTCTGAGTAATCTTTATTTTTAATAGACTTATATATAATAGGTAGGGATAGGATCAACATCACTATTCCTATAATAAACATAGTAAACTGAGGTTTAATGAATACTAGCAGTGTACCACACATGCTTAGTATCATATACATTTTATCAGTTGTAGATGAAAATGGGTATGAAATCTTAAAGTTAAATAGACTTAGGGCAAATATAACCACCATTGCTATTCTTATAGCTATATTTCCTACATAATTAGATGCTAGAATAAATACTATTCCTATCAATGTCAAAATTAAACTACTAATCCTCAATGTTTTAGTTTCAATGTTTAAATTTGTAAAAATCATCATGGTTCAACCCCTTTGCTTTTTTAATTAATTATAACACCACTGGATATTTTTATCAATGATTGTATGTCTATATTTTATAATGACAAATTTTTTAATCTTGTTTTTTAATTTACTGTATAAACAGTTGGTTTTATATTATAATATATTTATGAACAAATGATGAAATGAGGTGATTTTTTGTGTAATTTTATAGCAGATACATCTGATACTTATTTTTTGGATGATATATACAGAGATATTGATATACTGTGTGAAAGATATAATAGTATATTAAAAAAAGAAATTATAGGTAAATCTGTGGAAGGAAGAGATATTGTTGCCTTGAGATTAAGTAGTTCTAACAAAGTAAAACCTGCTGTGTTGTTAGCTGGTGGTATTCATGCTAGAGAGGATTTTTCTGTCATGCTTTGTATGAAGATGATAGATTACTATTGTTATTACTATAATAAAGAAGATGAATTTGATGACTATAATGTTAAGGATATAATAGACTCTGTAGATTTGTGCTTTATACCAGTTTCCAATCCAGATGGCCTAAATATAATTCATAATGGATTGAAATTATCTCAAAATTACATGAAATTGAAAGACATGAAAATATGGGGAGAAGATCATACTTATTGGAAAGCAAATGCTAATGGAGTGGATTTGAATAAAAATTTTGATGATGGGAACTGGGATATAAGGACTTGTGTTCCTGGTACTGATGTTCCATGTTCTGATAGATTCAAGGGTTTTTCTCCAAACAGTGAGCCTGAAACTAGAGCCTTGGTTGATTTTTGTAATAGAAATAATTTTTCTATTATGGTTTCTTATCATTGTTCTGGTAATTGCACTTTTTGGGCTGATAGTGGTACTCATGACATGTTTCAAGGTTTAGATGAAAAAATAATGAATGAGCTAGGTGAAAAATATATTTATAGAAAGACCAAAGTTAGTAAAGACCCCGCTGTTTATGGGTGTGGTTTTGAAAATTGGTTTAGAGTTAGAATGAGAAGACCTGCATTTTGTATTGAGTTATCTCCCTTTATTGAGGGAGGTAGACAGCATGATGACAGTTTATTTGAAGAGTTAGTGTGGAAATTTGCTGGAAGTACTGGTTTGTTTTTTGCTAAGAAAGCAAAGGAAATTGATGAAGAAATATATGGTGATGTTAAGAAGTATGCTGCATTAACTAAAAGAGATTAATCAATAATTGTCTTTATTTAAATTAGTACAGTAAACCTAAAAGCTTACTATATATATTTTATATAAAATTTGTTTTATATGTAAAAATTAGAAATTATTCTTGTTTAATTTAATTTTTTGTTCTATATTGTTATTGTATATTCTAATTTTGGAGGAAATGATTTATGAATGCTGAAATTTTGTGTGTTGGTACTGAGCTTTTGCATGGCGATATAGTTAATACAAATGCCCAATATATATCTAAAAAGTTTGCAGAGATTGGTATTGATGTACATTATCAATCTGTTGTTGGTGACAATCCTGACCGTATGAAAGAAGGATTCCATTTAGGATTTTCAAGAGCTGATATTGTTATATGTACTGGTGGTTTAGGACCTACTAAAGACGATATTACAAAAGAAATATTAGCTGATTACTTTAATCTCGAAATGGTTTATGATGAAGCTAGTTTTGAACATGTTAAAAATATGTATGCTCGTTTTAGAAAAGATATGCCTAAGAATAATATGAGGCAGACATATTTTCCCAAAGGAGTTAAAATTTTAAAAAATGATAATGGCACTGCTAATGCTTGTATTCTAAGAGAAAAAACTGATGAGGGACAATATAAAATAGGCATATTGTTACCTGGTCCGCCAAAGGAAATGAAACCTTTGATGGATGAACAGGTAATTCCTTATTTAAAACAGTTCTCTAAAGAGGTTGTAGTTGGTGAAAAGGTTGTTGTTGTAAACATAGGTGAATCTGCAGCCGAGGAAATGATAATGGATTTGATTGATAATCAGACTAATCCTACTATAGCTCCTTATGCTAGTGCAGGAAAAGTTATTTTTAGAGTTACAGCTAAGGCTAAAAACAAAGAAGAGGCTCTTGAAATAATTAAACCTGTTAAAGAAGAGTTATTTAGACGTTTTGGCAGCAATGCGTATGTTACTGAATCTGGATTAGTTGAAGATAGAACTGCAGAGCTATTATTAGAAAAGAACCTGACAATTGCAATAGCTGAATCGTGTACTGGCGGTATGGTAGCTTCTAGACTAGTTGCTTATTCTGGTATATCTAAATCATTTAAGGAGGGTTTTATAACTTACTCAAATGAAGCAAAGATGAGAACCTTAGGTGTTAAGAAAGAAACGCTTGACAAATATGGTGCTGTTAGTGAAGAAACTGCAAAGGAAATGGCTTTTGGTGCAGCTAAGGTTGCTGGTACTGATATAGGTGTTGCTACTACAGGTGTTGCTGGACCTGATGGTGCTACTGAAGAAAAACCCGTTGGATTGGTTTTTATTTGTGTTTATTATAAGGATGAATATAATGTATTAAAAATTAATGCTACTGGTAATCGTGATACTGTTAGAGAGAGGGCTTCTACTTCTGTTTTAAATTTAATTAGAGAGAGTATTGAAAAATAGTGAAATGCGATAGAACGGGACACAGGGACAGTCCCTTTAGTCCAAAAAAGACTGGACAAAATGGACAGTCCCCATGTCCCTTGACCGTACCCACGCGAAAAAAGATAAGAAAGAAGGGACATTCCCCAAATTCCCATGGACTGTCCCTTTTACATAATTTTATATTAATTTTCTTTCTACTATTTGTTTTACTATAAAAGTCGCTACGTGGTTTGCAAAACTTCCTGTTCCAAAACCTGCATCATAACCTAATTCTTGAGCTAACTCATGTGATAGACGAGGCCCACCACAAATTAACACAACTTTTTCTCTTAACCCCTCTGCTTCTAACATTTCAACTAGTTGAGTAAGGTTTGGAATATGAACATCTTTTTGAGTTACTATCTGTGATACTAATATAGCATCTGCATTCATTTCTATTGCCTTTGCTACAATTTCTTCATTTGGAACTTGGCTTCCCATATTTAAAGCTACCATTCCTTTGTATCTTTCAAGACCAAAGTGATGAGCATAGCCTTTCATGTTCATTATAGCATCTATTCCTACTGTATGAGCATCTGTTCCTGTGCATGCTCCAATTACTACTACATCTCTTTTTATATTTTCTTGAATATAATCTTCTACTTCTTCTTGACTCATAAATTCCATGTCTACTTTAGGAACTTCTATTGTTGTGTAATCAACTGTATGTGTGCATTTTCCATACATTACGAAAAATGTATAGCCAATTCCTAAGTCATTTGAATAAACCACTGCAGGATTATCAAATCCCATCTTTGACAAAAGCTGTTTTGCAGCTTCATTGGCTTCATCACCATATGGTATTGGCAATGTAAAGCTCATTTGAACCATTCCGTCATTTAATGTATCACCATAAGGTTTGATTTTTGTTAAATCAACTTTTTCTATACCTGCCATTACTTTGCACCTCCAAGCATTAATTCTATAAATGGATTGAAGTATCTTTCATCTTTTTCTGTTACTCCATCTAGCCCTTTTCCACCTGTGAAACTTCTCTTAACTCCACCAAATTTTCCTTTTTCAATAGTGTCAAAGATTCCTTCTTTTTCTATATCTCTTAATAACTCTTCTGCTTTAGCAAGTACCTCTTGTGCTCTTTTTTGAATAATACCATCTTTTTTATATTCAACTTCATCTCCAATGTTTTTAGCATTGTTGAAAATGTATTTTGCATTTTCTATTGAAAGCATTCTATCATGGAGATGTGGTGTGTGTATTGCTTCTGTAGGCATCCCTAACAATTGTAATCCTTGGTGTGTCCAGATTGATACTAAGTTAAACATTGCATCTTGCAAATGTCCTCTAAAAATATTACCTGTCATAAATTTTGTAGGAGGCATATATTTTAGTGGTGCTTTAGGGAATATTTCTCTAGCCATTTGTGCTTGTGCTAACTCAAATAGGAATCCATTTTCTAAATTAGGCTCCATTTCAAATGCATGGCCAAGTCCCATTTGCTCTTCTGGCAATCCAGCCTTTAATGCAAATTGCTCATTTATAATCTGTGATGCTAAAACAGTGTGTGCTTCTTCTACTGCATCTGCTGTTGTGAGATAATTATCTTCACCTGTGTTTATGATTATTCCTGCAAAACCATTAATTATTCTTGAAAAATATTGATCTACTAATGTTCTTTGCATATTTATATCTCTAAATAATATGCCGTATAGAGCATCATTAAGCATAACATCTAATCTTTCTATAGCTCCCATTGCAGCAATTTCTGGCATACATAATCCTGAACAATAATTACAAAGTCTTATATATCTTCCTACTTCTTCTCCAACCTCATCTAATGCTTTTCTCATTATTCTAAAGTTCTCTTGTGTAGCAAATGTTCCTCCAAATCCTTCTGTTGTAGGACCATATGGAACATAATCTAATAAACTTTGTGCTGTAGTTCTGATAACTGCTATTATATCAGCACCTTGTTTAGCTGCCGCTTGGGCTTGGATTACATCTTCATATATATTTCCTGTTGCAACTATTACATATAGATATGGTTTCTCACCCTCACCTAATGTTTTTAAATAGTTATCTCTTGCTTCCCTATTATTTTTAATTCTATCTACCATTTGCTGTGCAACTGAATATACTGCATCCATTATTTTTTTATCATCAGCAATTGGTAATTTTGTTATATCTATTTCACCTGTACTAACTTTTTCTGCTATTTCTTGAGGAGTATTTCCTGTTTGTACTATTGCATTCCCTATCCAGAATGCAGCACCTCTTGATAATCCACCACCTTCAATTATATTATCAATCAATACATTTGGCAGTGGTTTTTCTATTTCATCTACCCCATCTACTCCTAAAAGTCTAGCTACTGTTCTCTCTACAGTTACGGTAGTGTTTTTGTCTACAAATTCCTGCACATTTTCTGCTATATTTCTTGCTGCTGTTCTTGCACTATCAATTAACTTGTAATCGAGATTTAATTTGCTTTGCATATGATTACCTCCTTTGTTTAATAGAGGGTAATACCCTCATAAATTTCTATGTTTTTTATACGTGAACGGTTTTATGCCGTTTTATATATTAATTCATTGGTGATTGCATAAAGTTCTACACATACGAAATTACAGATAATTTTCTGCATCTTCTATTATTACATCTTGAATACCTGCCATTTTTGCTATTTTTAAAGCATCTTTTGGTATAAAATTTTCATTTTTTACTTCTACAAGCCTATAATCCATGTATTTAGAAATTTGATCAATGCTACTGATTTTCATTTCTCCATCATTCCAACTAGGAAAATTCAACCCTGCTACCTGCAAATTTTGTACATCATTGTCATTTGCCACATTGTCGTAATGTGTTGTTAAAATTGTTATACAATCTTTTTTCTTTAAATAATTTACAACTGCTTTTGTAATTGCATATCCTTCTTTGGGATTTGTACCCCCTGCTAATTCATCAATTAATATAAGGCACCTTTCATTGGAATTCTCTAGAGCTTCCTTTAAATTTATTATTTCTGCCCCAAATGTACTCAATCCTTTTTCTATGGACTGGTCATCTCCAACTGATATGTGAATATGTTCAAATAAACATAATTTTGCATACTCACATGGTACAAACATACCGTAGCTTGCAGCTGAGGTAATTTGTCCAATCATTCGAAGGCTTACAGTTTTTCCTCCCATATTGGCACCTGTTATGCATGTCACATTAGTTTTTAATGATAAATCTATAGGTACATAATCTTTATGTTTTTCTTTTAATGTCTTTTCTAACTTTAAATTTCTACCATTTTTTACTTCTATCTTAAGCTCTGTTGTAATATCTGGTTTAACAGATTTTGTTTTTTGAGCATAATTTGCTTTTGCAATAATATAATCTATTCTACCTATAGTTTTAGTATTTTTTATTAAACCTTCATAATTGCTTTTTATTTCTCTTGATATTTTTTTCCTAATTACATATTCTTCCTGTTCCTCTTCTGCTATCAAAGATTCCAGTTTGTGTTCACACTCATCTATTTCTTCGCTATTTCTTATTTTAAAAATTATACTTAAGTAGTTTTCTGCAGACACTTTAAGGTTTATTTCTTTAGAAAGCTCTTCTAACTTTTCTTTATCAGATTTACTTATTGTAACTTCATCTCTTAAGTTCAACTTAATATTATATTTGACTTGAATATTGTTTTTAATTTCTTTTTTTAACTGTCTAATGAGAATATCCATTTCTTTCTTCTTTTTTCTTAAGTCTTTTAATTTTTCTGAATATTCATCATAAATATAAAATGTATACATCTTTTCATTTGCAGGGTCTAACTCTTTAAAAAGCTGTGGTAAGGGCGACAATTTTAAATCTTCATATATGGATATCAAAGTGCCTCTTAAACTCTTTTCCATTCTTTCAATCTGCATTAGGAAGTTTTTTATTTCAAATAACTCTACTTCATCTAATACCTGATTATTTTTTGCCCTCTCTATAGTTTCAACTATATTTTTAATGTGCTTTAGAACATCAATTGCATCTCTTCTCTCTTTCATATCTAAGAAAGCTTCAATTTTATTGAATTCTTCAAGAAGTTCGGTCTCATGCCCTTTTGTAAAAGGCTTTGCTTCTTGTTTTGCTTTAATACCATATTCAGTTATTGGTCTTATTTCATTAAAAATATAATCAAAATTTATATTTTTCATTGTACTTTCAGTCATAAACTTTTTCAATTTTCTTCACCGCCCGATACCACATCAATTATTTTTGTATTAGAAAGATAATGTGAAATTTTCGATTTAAACTCTGCACTATCAAAAAAATACCCTGCTGGTGAAACTGGATTTAAAGTTACAGCTATTACATCAATTGAATTTAAAGACTGTAATTTAAGCCCTTTACGTTTCAAATCATTCCAAACATTAACTTCTATAAATATTTTAGTTCCATCTTCTATTACTATTTTAATATTTTTTATAAATTCGCTTTGGCATAAATCCTTTAGCATTTTAGAGGTCACTGCACCTCTAATAAAAACGTGAGTAGTATTTTCATCGATTTGTTCGACAATTTTTTTGCCACCAGTTATGCTAGTTTCTATATTTGGTATAATAACACTCCCTGAATTCTGTATAATACAAGTTTTGTTATTTTTTAATATAAGTTTTTTTATGTTACTATCTACTTCTTCAAATGTATAACACTCTACTGCATGTGCAGTACGCTCCATAACAATTTTCATATCTCTACTTATGACTGCACCCGTTGCTATTATACATGCATTTGTTATTACAGGAGATGATACCGCTCTTCTGTCAATAGCTCCGTCTACTAATACAACATCTGCACCAAAAAAAATTAGTTTTTCACAAACATATTTCATGTCCGCTGTGCTGACAGGTCCTGCAATCTGTATATTGCCGTCTTGTCTAACTTTAACTATAATTACTTCGCCCATAGGTGTTTGTATTCCTGTGGTTTCAAGAATTTCCACCTTTGCATCCGATAGCATCAATGCCTTTTTTGCCGTTGCCACATACATGCCTTCTTTTACAAAAACAGATGGCTTTTGAGTGTTTGTTACAAGGTCTACATTTTCTCCATCCCTACCTGTAGATGTTATGCCTACTATTACATTGTTACTGTTTGATTCTTCTATGAGATAATTAAGTGCTACTGTTTTGCCTGCATTTTTTGCAAGCCCTATAATTGATATAGTTTTGTAGTTTTTATGTTTTATTGTTTCAATTAGTCTCATAGTAAAACCTTTCTAAAGTTATATATTTAAAACGATGCGCATAGAGTACTAACCTACATTTAGTAAATGTTTATGTCTTTATGTTGTAGGATTCGCATTTTATGCGTACCGTTTTATTTTTTTATAAACTCGTAATTAATTACATTTTGCAATCATTATAATTACTAATCGTGATGTACCCTATCTCTTCTTGCTAATTTTGTTGGTTCTAAAGCTAGATCATTTCCAGCTAACAATCCTGCAACTCCTGTCAATGGGTCTTGTTTTTTACCCTGACATACATCACATGTGCACTCTAATTCTGGTAGATGTGGCTCTGTATATGTTGTTATAACTCCTTCAAAGTTTCTAAGAATTACCTTATCGCTTGATTGAGAAATTAAATAGTTTGGAGCTACTGGAATTTTTCCTCCACCACCAGGTGCGTCAACAACAAATGTTGGTACTGCATAGCCTGAAGTATGACCTCTTAAACTTTCCATTATTTCTATACCCTTACCTACAGAAGTTCTGAAATGCTCAATTCCTAGAGATAAGTCACATTGATAAATATAGTATGGTCTTACTCTATTCTTAACTAATTCATGTACCAAATCTCTCATGATATGAGGACAATCATTAATTCCTCTCATCAATACTGATTGATTTCCTAAAGGTATACCAGCATCAGCTAATTTTCTTAAAGCTTCTCTTGCTTCTGGTGTGAACTCTTTTGGATGATTAAAGTGAGTATTTAACCAAATTGGGTGGTATTTTTTAAGCATGTTTACTAAATTATCAGTTACTCTTTGTGGGCAAACAACTGGAGTTCTTGAACCAAGACGGATAATTTCAACATGTGGTATTTCTCTTAATTTTTTGATTATATATTCCAACTTATCATCAGAAACTAACAAACAATCTCCACCTGACAGCAATACGTCTCTAACTTGTGGTGTATTTCTAACATATTCTATGCACTTATCTATGTTTTCCATAGATACATCATTGTCAGCTTGACCTGCAAATCTTCTTCTTGTACAGTGTCTGCAATACATAGAACATTGGTCTGTTATTAAAAGTAATACTCTATCTGGATACCTATGTGTTAATCCTGGTGCTGGTGAATCAGTATCTTCATGTAATGGGTCAAGCATATCTGCAGAGCTAATATGAGTTTCCGCCATTGTAGGAACTGCTTGCATTCTAATTGGATCTCTTGGGTCATCTTTATCCATGTGAGCAGCATAATATGGAGTTATACCCATTCTAAATTTCTCAAGGACCTTTGCAATATCTTCTTCTTCTTGTGATGTAATATTAATAATTTCTTTTATTTTTTCTACTGTATCTATTCTATTTTCTATTTGCCATTTCCAGTCATCCCACTGAGCTGGTGTTACATCTTTCCATAATTCAATCTCATTGTAATAAGCCATTTCATTACCTCCATCTGATAATTAAGTAAACACACTTAACTTTTAATTTATGATGCTTACTTACTTTATTATAATAGGCAAAATACTAATTAATATATTAATTAGTATCATGCCTAAATTATTATGCGTATAATTTTGTATATAAATCTCTTAATTTTTTACTTTCTCTCATAATTTGAAGAGCAACTTCTGCGTGACCTTTGCAGTATCCATTTCCTATAATCATGTTAACATCTTTGCCAACACCTTCTGCTCCTAATGCAGCTTTAGTAAAGCTAGTAGCCATACTAAAATAGTAAACTGTTCCATCATCTTTAGTTGAAAGTATAGCTGACATTTCACAGTTTGGTCTACTTACACAGCTTATAACTAAATCACAAAGTTTTCCATCTGTAACTTCCATAACTTTTTCATAAACCTCTATTGCATTTGTAGCATCTCCTGCAATATACACATCAGCAAGTCCTAAAGCTCTAACTTTATCAAGAGAACTTTCTCTATGTGCCATACAAATTACTTTTCCTGTAGGTCCAACTAATTTCTTTGCTTCATATAAACAAAGTATACCAGACTTACCTGCTGCTCCAAGAACTAAAACTGTATCTCCTTCTTTAACAAGCTTAACTGTTTGAGCTGGTGCTCCTGCTACGTCAAGAACTGATAGCGCAAGATTTTCTGGAATATCTGAAGGTAATTTTGCATATATACCGCTTTCAAACAATATTGCTTTACCCTTAATGTCTACCTGGTCAATTTCTTTTCTTACATCAATTATTTCTTCAATTACTAATGGTGTAAGAGACAATGATACAAGAGTTGCTATTTTATCTCCTACTTTTAAATCTGTTTTTCCTTCTAATGCAGTACCTATTTGTTCAATAGTTCCAATTAGCATTCCACCAGAACCTGTTACAGGATTTTGATGCTTTCCTCTCTCAGCAACAATTCCCTTCATTATTTCTTTTATTTTTTTTACATCTCCACCAGCTTGGTCAGAAATTTGTGTAAAGCTAGCTGAATCTACATTTAATGTTTGAACATTAATAAGTACTTCATTGTCATATATTTCCATATTGTTGTCAATTTTAATAGCTGGTTGCGGTAAAACTCCTTTAGGTTCAATTACTCTGTGTGTTCCGAATGGGTTTCCTTTTTTCAATTTAACGCCTCCTAAAATTTTTTTGTGGGTTTTTACTTTTGTTTGATTTTTTGGGTTTTTTTGAATATATTTTGGGTTTATAATTATTCTATATCCTATAATGCAAATACTATGCCAACTAATTAATAATTTAACAATCCGTATTTTTCAATATTAAATAATTATAACCAAACATTTTTTTCGTCAAGTGCCTAAAAATAGGCAATATAATATTTACATTAATAAATTAAATTATTATGCATATATTATGCTTAATAAAAATAAAATTATAACCATTTTATTTTATTATGCAACTTAAGTATTGATTTTTCATATAATATATGGAATAATAATAAGCATATTATATCATATATTAAAAGGAAAATTAAAATGGATAATAGACCTATTGGAATATTTGATTCAGGTGTTGGTGGCTTAACTGTAATGAGAGAAGTTATGGAGCAACTTCCCTATGAAAACTTAATATATTTTGGAGATACAGCTAGAATTCCTTATGGTTCTAGATCTGTGCAGACCATAAAAAAATATGCATATCAATGCGCAAGTTTCTTGAAAAGCAAAGATGTAAAGACCATAGTTATAGCTTGTAACACTGCAAGTTCTATCGCATTAGAACATTTGCAAAAAAACTTTGATATACCTATAATTGGTGTTATCGAACCTGGTGCAAGGAGTGCTGCATCTGCAACAAAAAATAGTCGTATTGGTGTAATTGGTACTGTTGCAGCCATAAATAGCGGTGCATATCAATCAAAAATTATGGAATATAGACATAATTCTGAAGTTATAGGAATACCATGTCCTCTTTTTGTTCCAATTATCGAAGAGGGTTGGGAATATTCAACTGTAGCTGAACTTACTGCAGAAAAATATCTTGCTGAATTAATTGAACATGATGTTGATACTTTGGTATTAGGATGCACGCACTATCCAATACTTAGATACACTATAAAAAAAGTTATTGGCCCAAGTGTGAAGCTTGTAAACCCTGCATTTGAAACAGCAAGAGACTTGAAAAAAGTGCTTGCAGACCAAAATTTACTAAATGAAAACTTTTATTTACCTCAATATGAATATTACGTAAGTGATGCACCTGAGCGTTTCAGAAGAATCGGAGGAAACTTCTTAAAAAAGGAAATCAACAACCTTTCAGAGATAGCAATTGATAATTTATAAAATATAGTGATTACAAAGGATGTGGTGTTTTGGAAGAAGTTAAAATTAAGATTACAACTATTCAAACTATTGATGATGCTGGTAATGAAGATAATATTGAAATGATTACAGAAGCAACACTAGACAAGAATGATGATTATTTTATAATAAATTATGACGAAAGTGGAATAACTGAAACAGAAGGCAGCAGAACTAGACTTAAAATATATAAAAACAAAATGCTATTAACAAAAATTGGTTCTTTTTCTTCTAAAATGGAGTTTGAAGAGGGCAATAGCTACAGCGATTTTTATACAACTCCTTATGGTTCCTTTGATTTGGACTTTTTAACAGTTAGTTACATTAATAATCTAAATGATAATGGCCGGGGCAGCGTAGAAGTAGAATATAAAATTGTTTTTGGAAAAACAGGAGAAAGCTATAATAAATTAAAAATAAACATTTATTAAAAGCACATACGCATAATTTTCGGCATCATATGCATAATTTTCGGCATTTACCTTATTTAAGTTAAAAACATATAAGGAGCTTAACTATGGAAAAAAAATATTTTGATTCACTTATACAAGCAATTGATTTAATTGGTGATGGAATACATATAATTGATGCAAGTGGAAAAATTGTTTATTATAACAGTGCTGCAAAGCATCTTGATGAAATTGATGTTGATAAAGCTATAGGTAGACACATCCTAGAAGTTTATCCGTCCCTCACTTTTGATACAAGCACTCTATTAAGTGTTATGAAAACTGGCAAGCCTATTTATAATGTAGAACAAAATTTTGTTAATTATAAAGGTGATAAAATATCTACAATTAACTCATCTCTTCCAATTGTTTATAATAACAAAATTGTTGGAGCATTAGAAATCTCTAGAAATATAACGAAGATGAGAGAATTGTCCGAACAAATCGTTAACCTACAAAGGGAATTGTATGAATCAAATAATAGTTCAAGCGAAAACGAAATTGGGAATGAAAAGAAAAGAAAACCTAATGTAAGTTTTACCTTTCTCGACATCATAGGTCAAAGTAAAGAAATGCTAAAATTAAAGACACTTGCTACAAAAGCTGCAATGTCTGATTCACCAGTAATGGTATCTGGTAGTACAGGTACTGGTAAAGAACTTTTTGTACAATCTATTCATAACTCTAGCCAAAGAAAACATAAGCCATTTATTGCTCAAAACTGTGCCGCATTGCCTGCTAACCTCTTAGAAAGTATTTTATTTGGTTCTGTTAAAGGAAGTTTCACTGGTGCAGAAAATAAACCTGGACTATTTGAACTGGCTAATGGTGGGACTTTATTTCTCGATGAAATAAATTCTATGCCTTTAGAATTACAGGCAAAACTTTTAAGAGTATTACAAGATGGAAGAATAAGGCGAGTAGGATCAAGTAACACGATTGATGTTGATGTTAGAGTTATTTCTGCAATAAATACTGATTTAAACACTGTATTAGAAGATAAACAATTAAGACAAGATTTATTTTACAGATTAAATGTTATTGCTTTAGTTGTCCCTGACTTATCTAAGCGTAAAGAAGATATACCTATACTTGTAGATTACTTCATAAAAAAATATAATGAAAAATGCAATAAGTTTTTTATTGGTGTTTCAAAAAAAGTTTTAGAGATTTTCTTAGATTATAGTTGGCCTGGAAATGTACGGGAGTTGCAGCATGCTATAGAAAGTGTCATAAGCTTATATGATGGCGATATAATTAGAGAAGAACATTTACCGTTTCAGTTTAAGAATTTTCATCCAAATAAATACTTTACATTAGATACAACTGCGATACAACCTCTAAATGTTGCTGTAGAAAAGGTTGAAAAAGAAATAATAACATCAGCCCTTGAACAAACTGATTACAATATATCAAAGGCCGCAAAACTAATAAACATACCAAGGCAAACTTTGCAATATAAAATTAAAAAATTAGAAATACCTTTTGAACAATAAAAAAACTTAGCTTAATGCAGACTTTTTTCAATAAAATGTCTGCATTATAAACTACTAAAATTCGTTTAATGTACGGAGGTAAGTATGAAAGTTAAAGTTTCAGATATTATTACTATACCATACCTAGATGGTAGTTATATAGTAAATGAGAAAAAATATTCTGATAATCTAATTGATAAAGCAGAAGTAATAAGTAATATAATTATAACTCCTTATACATATAGTTTATATATTGTTGATGATAATTTTAAAATAGATAATGAAAGTGAATTTATAAACTTTATTAATCTTTGTAATGAAAAACTTGTTTCAGCAGTAATAATACCTGAAAAGTTACTTTTAAAGGCAAAGAAATTTAAATTTTTTATAACAGATAAACACTGTAGCATAACTATTCCAATCATCATATATCCTGATAAACTTTCTTTTTTTATGGTTGTGTATAAAATACAAAATTTCATATCTGAATACTACCGTTCAGAGCTTAATAAGATAGTTGAAGTAAATAATAGATTTTCTCACATTTCCCTGAAGTGTCCAAACATAAAAACAATGATAGATTATTTTAAAACAGTAATAAATAATCCTGTTATAATATATGATGAATTATTTAATATCATAGTAAGCACCGATAATTATATTCATGAGTATGAAGAGATGCCTGAAACTATAGAGAAAAGTTTCTTGAAGAATCTTTATTTTTATAAACAAAATATCGTTTTTAAGAATGCTGAGATTCTAAATAAAGAATGTACGCGAGTTTTATTTCCAATAACTTTTGATAATAGAGATAAAGCTTTTTTAGCTGTATTTGAACTCAATAGTCCTCTGTCTTGCATTGATTATACAATCCTCGAAATCTGTGCAACCTCAATATTAGTAGAAATGAAAAGAGTCATGGCTTTCAAAAAGATTGAAGAAACACATCTTAGTAATTTCCTATATGATTTAATATATAGAAAAGATAACAAAATCGATGATATTAAACATAGAGCTGAAATACTTAATATTAATGAAAGTTCTTATTATTGCGCAATTATTTTTGATTTGCACTTAAAAGATACATTCTCCCCTTCTAATTTTAATACACTTGAAGAAATCAACGATATAATTATAAATAATATAATATCTTATATAAAAAATAAAAATAAACAACCTATAGTTTCAAAGTTTGGTAAATCAATACTCATTTTACATAGAATGACTTATAATAACAATGCCTCATATGTAGAAATTAAAGATATTTGTATACGATTACGTAACATACTAATAAAAAAATACGAACATATATGCATAAATATTGGTATAGGGAGTATTATTCATAATATTACTAATGTATCTAAAAGTTACCGAGAAGCTCTATCTTCACTATCTTTTGGTAAAACATTATATGGAGATAATCAAGGATATATAATTTCGTACAGTGATTCAAGTTTACTTAAAATATTTAGTAAATTCAATGATAAAGATTTATTATATGAATTGATACCAGAAAATCTAAGGAAACTAAAAAAACATGATACAGAATCTAAGTCTAATCTAATTGAAACCTTGTCTATTTACCTTGACTGTAACTGTAATGCAAAAAAAGCATCAAAAAAAATGTTCATACATTACAAAACCATGTTATATAGACTTGAAAAAATATTAAATGAGTTTGATATTGATTTGGAAAATAGCAATTCTAGATTGCAAATAGAAATTGGATTACAAATAATAAATATTATTGACATACATCCATTCATAGAAAGTATATAAAATTTCCATAATCATTTATGGGACTTATTTAAAAAGTATTATGATGTTACATAATTTTATGTAACATCATAATACTTTTTAAATAAAAAAATTATATTCTATTATATTGAATTTTATAAAATTCATATATTAAAATCTTTCAATATATGTGGTTTTATTTTCCTCTTAATAAATTTACCATCATATTTCTTCCCATAAAATTCATTATCATTAACAATTATTTTTCCTCTTAATATAGTTGTATCAGGAACACCTTTAACAGACATTCCTTCAAATACTGTATAACCAACATTGTTGTGAAGGTTTTTAATAGTCGCAGTATTCTCTTTCTCCATATCAATTATTATTATGTCTGCATCACTACCACTTTGAATTATCCCTTTTTGAGGATACATGCCGTAAAGTTTAGCAAGGTTTGTACTTGTAATTTCCACAAGTTTATTCATAGTTATTCTATTTTTGCATACTCCTTCTGTAATCAATAAAGGAAGCCTCATTTCTATGCCTGACATACCACTTACAACTTTTTTATAGTCCTGAATAAAATTTCCTTCTGAGTCTTTATCTAAATATTTCTCTTTATTTTGCCTTGTAAATGCACAGTCATCAGAGCCTGTAACGGTTATTGTTCCATTTTTTATACCTTCCCATAATTCATCGCTGTTCTCTTTTTTTCTAAGTGGAGGAGAACATATCGCCAGATGACCATTTTCTGTTTTATAAATATCATCAAAAATAGTCATATAATGAGGACATGTTTCAATATATACAGGATTTCCTTCATTTTGAGCTTCTTTTGCTATTTTAAGTACATCACCATTTGTTGTATGAACTATTAGTATACTGTTTCCAACTGTTTTTGAAAATGCTATAGCTCTGTAAGCAGCCTCTGTTTCACATATCAAAGGTTTTGTGGCTGCGTGAACCCACCATTGACGTAGATTTTTCTCCTCATATTTTTTATCAAGATATTCATATATTGAATTACTCTCACAGTGGAGTAAGCACAATGCACCAGCTTCTTTAGCTGCATCAAAAACCTTAAGCATTGTTTCATCATCGGCCATAAAACCATCGTCCTTGTATGTCATATACATTTTAAATGAAGGGCATCCTTCTTTAACAAAATCTTTTATTTCATTTATAATCTCATCTGTGGCTTCAACTATTCTGCCATGAAGTGCGTAATCTACAGCAGATTTTTCCATTTGTTTTAATCTTTTGTCCATTGATTCTAGCAGAGAATCACCCCTATTTGTATTGGTGAAATCCATAAAAGTTGTGACTCCACCAAAAGCTGCTGATATGCTCTGTGTATAATAGTCATCAGCACTCAAAAGCCCCCCGCACATAGGTGCTTCTACATGCATATGTCCATCTATCACTCCTGGCAATACATATTTACCTGTTGCATCAATCTCCCTATCACATTTTACATTACTATCAAGATTGCCTACGAATACTATTTTTTCTCCCTTTATGCCTATATCTTTCTTTTCCGTACTTTCTACACTTACTACATAACCATTCTTTATTATGAGATCAAATTTTTTATCAATTGTTTCATAAATCAACATTTATGCCTCCTTACATTAATAATACCCACCATCTTTTCTGTTTTCTTCAATATCAAACCTTACTTCATCAAAATACATCTTAGTTTTCCCCCACTTTGAATTTGATGAACTTATAAATTTTTGCAACCCCGCTCTCTCTACTGTTTTCTTTGCTTCTTCTTCAGCTTGTAACATTATTTCTTTCTCGTTTACATTTATAGCTCTTCCATTTTCAAGAATTATTTCTCCATCTACTATAACGATATTTACATCAGCATGAGAAGCATTACATACTAAAGTATCTATTACATTAAACCTAGGCATTAAATGTGGCTTCATCATATCAATAGTTATTATATCAGCTTTTTTATCTACTTCTAAAGACCCAATTTCATCTTGTAGCCCAATGCATTTGGCAGCATCTATAGTCGCCATTTCAAGTACTTTTTCCGATGGCAAATAATAATCATCCTTCGATGCAGACCTATGCACCATTTGAGTCCTCTTCATAGCTGAAAACATATCAAAACTAGATGAAAGCATTGAACCATCAGTTGTTATAGATACCGTAACACCCATCTCTAAAAGTTCAACTACAGGAGTTCTGTTGCTCAACTGTCTCATTCCTGGTGCACAGCTTACATTTGTTCCGGTCTTTGCAATTATCATAACTTCATCAAATGACAATCCTGTGCAATGCTGCAAATGAACATCTGGACCTAAAAGTGCATTTTCTTTGTCCTGATATGCAAGGTATATCATTCCTCCAAAAGCGTCTGTATGTATTCTAGTATTGTATTTTTTCGCTATTCTCCTCATTTCTTTGGCTTGCATTAAGTCATGTTCAGTTAGCTTTACACACCTATCAGCAGGTGTTGGTGCGGATGGATCAACTGAAGTAACAACTCCAAAGGGAGCTACGTATGCCTTAGTTTTTCCATTATTAGAATTGTTAAGTTGCTCAATTACAGATTCAAGACTATACAACATCTCTTCATATGTTACTTCGTTAACAACTCTTTTACCATTTATAATTCTTCCAAATCTATGAGGCCAAGGCACACTACATGGACCTGTACATATTATGTCTTTAATACCAACTTCTGCATATCCTCTTGCATTATTCACTGCAAAAATAGGATCGTCACATCTAGGTTGAGATCCCATAACGCATACGCCTGTAGTAACCCCAGCATGAAGTCTTTCAAGTGCTGATAGCCTTCCCTCATAGTAAAAAAAATCATCTGTAATATAATTTTTATATGTATGAGTCATTATTGGCATCCAATAACTTGTTTCCATAACAACAGATTTAAAAAACGAGTGTCCACCATGTCCGTGGGCGTCTACAAAACCTGGCATTACTACATGATTCAAGCAATCCACGGTTTTCTTAGCCTGATATAATCTTTTTAATTCATCCGAACCTCCTACTGCGATTATTTTACCTTTATCTACTGCAACGCCTCCATCATCGATAATGCGACGTTCCTTGTCCATTGTAATGATAGTTCCATTAATCATTAATAAATCAATCATAAATTTTCTCCTCACTATTTTATTAAAGGCTTTATGAGTCGACCACCTTTATCTACAGTTATTTTTCCATTCTCAAATACAGTCTTGCCTCTCAAAATAGTCTTCTTTACTGCAGATTTTATCTTTTTTCCTTCATATGGACCATTTATACATTTAGCCTTAGAATACGATTTAATACCTTTATAAACCCATTCTTCATTTATATCGACTATAATTAAATCAGCATCAGCATCAATCTTAATTGAACCCTTTTGTGGATATAGCCCAAAAATTTTAGCAGCATTCGTCGCAGTAAGTTTTGCAATTTGAACCATGTCCATATTTCGCTTGTTATGACCTTCATCAATCATTAAAGGTATGAATAAATCTGAAGATCCTATTCCAGGAGGCATACTCCAAATATCATTACCATGCTTTAATCTATCTTCATCTGTATATATTGTATGGTCTGTTCCTATACAGTCTATTTTTCCTTCTTTAACAAGTTCCCACAATTTGTCCTTATTTTCCTTTGAGCGAACAGGAGGGTTGCATTTAGCAAATCCACCTTTTGCTTCTAGATCTTCTACTGTCAAAGTCAAATAATGAGGACATGTTTCTACAGTTACTTGGATGCCTTTTCTCTTAGCCTCCTCAATAATGCTATATGCTCTAGCCGATGAGAGATGGCACAAATGAAATCTACAACCCGTTTCTTCAGAAAATAGCAAAGCTTTTTGTATTGCTACTATTTCACTTATTTCAGGACGAGACATTTCATGGTATTTTCCTAAATTATAACCTTTCTTATTAAATTCTTTTTCTAATCCATCTATTATTACACTATTTTCAGCATGCAGACCAACAATACTTCCTACCTTACTTATTTCGTCCATTCCCTTTAGCAAGAAATAGTCATCTACACTAGGATACTCAGGGCTAGCCTTTGATAAAAATCCCTTATACCCTATACATCCCAAATCATTAAGTTCCCTTATATTTTCTATAGATTGATCTATCAATGCACCCCATAATGCATAATCAAGAATTGATTTCTTAGCATACTTTAACCTATTCATAAAGCTTTCCTTATCCTTCACAGGAGGTGTGCTTAATGGCATCTCAATCATTGTGGTTATACCTCCAGATGCGGCAGCACAACTTCCAGTATAAAAATCCTCCCTGTAATCATATACTGTAGGTTCCCATATATGTGAATGGCAATCAACTCCACCTGGCAAAACATATTTATCTGTGGCATCTATTATTTCTGCTACATCTACTTGTAAATCTTGGTTTGATATTATTACAATCTTTTCATCTTTTATATAAATATTACCTTTAATACACTTATCTTCAAGCACTATATTTCCATTTTTAATTACTAAATCAAATTTCTCTGTCATACAGCCTCCATAACTTATTTATTGTATACTATTTTTCCATCAAGCATAGTTAATACAGGCATGATATTTCTTATCTCTTCATGATCAATATTATCAAGATTATGATCTAAAACTACAAGATCAGCTAATTTACCAGGTTCAATTGAACCCTTGATATCTTGTTCATCTGTTAAGCAAGCACCATAGTATGTCATCATCTTAATAGCTTCCTTTATAGTTACACATTCTTCTGTTCCTAGACAATATCCTCTCATACCTTTTCTTGTAACAGCTGAATACATATTCCAAAATGGATTAAAGTGTGCGCATGGCATATCTGTGCTCATTGATGCTACAATATTATTATTTAAATATTTTTTTAAAGGAAGAAATTCATTTATTTTTTCTTTGGGTAATAAGTTTTCATATCCATCAGCTTCACCATATATAAACGAAGGTTGTACTGTTACCATTATTTTTGCTTCCTTCATTTTTTTCAAACTTTCTACGGTTGGATAATAAGCATGTACTATTTGATGCTGATGTTTTCTAGGATTAGCCATTACCGCTTTATATATTGCATCAACAGCTTTTTCAATCGCAATATCCCCCATAACATGAATAGCTACATTCCAACCACTTCTATGGGCTTCATCAACCCATTTATCTAGCTTCTTTAAATCAAGCCTTAAATTAAATTTTCTGAGCTCAGTTTCATCTTTATAAGGCCATGATTTTAATGCTGTCCCTGAAGTTAAACCACCGTCTATAGCCATTTTTAAACCGCTGTACATAAGCCACTCATTACCATAGCCTGCAGTAAAATTATAATTTCCTATTAGTCTATCTAATTGACTTTCATTTTGTTTTATGGTAAATCCATGCCAATTTAAAAGAAGATTGACTCTACATCTCAATTCCTTGTTCTTTAAAAGAGTGTGATATGCCTTACATACATCACTACTTACTCCTGGTTCTGCTGAACTAGTAATACCATATTTAATGTACTCATTAAAAGTAAGTTTAATTGACTTCTCTATTAAATCAACAGAAGGTTCTCCATTCCCAGCACCAAACTCATCACTTCCAAATGGTCCAGGCATTACTGTTCTTACTAAAAGCACTGCAGTACCATTAAGAACTCCTGTAATCTCACCTGTTCTTTCATCTTTTTCAATTTCACCATTTTCAGGATTAGGAGTGTCCTTTGTTATATTTGCTAATTCTAAAGCTTTTGAGTTAACGACGCATGCACCAAAAATTCTTTCTAAAGTAACTGGATTATTTGGAGATACTACATCTAAATCCCATCTTGTAATCTTTCTATTATCTATAAACTGCGATTCAATATAACTTCCTCCTTGTATCCAGCTGCCCTTAGGTACTTCTTTAACTTTATCTGCAATTTTATTTTGTAAATCCTTTATGCTATTAATTCCAAACAATATTAAACCATCAAGCATAAGCCCGGCCTCCCAAGGATGATTGTGCCCATCATTTATACCGGGTATTACGCTGTTACTTTTTAAATCTATTATATTAGTATCTTCACTTTTTAAATTCATTATTTCTTCACTTGTACCGACTGCAAGTATTTTGTTCTCAGCTATAGCCACAGCTTCATAGACTGTATCATTTGCATCTGACGAATACACGCTTCCATTATAAAAAATATAATCTGGTTTAACAATATTCCATATTTTCATTTGCTTTATCCTCATACTTTATTATTTATATTTTAAGACAAAAGACAAACCACTTTCATATATATGAAAATGGAATGCCTATTATTTACTAAACTAATGCTCTTTCTAATTTATTTTTAGCATATTTATTAAGGGTTAAAAAAGTCACTGATATCAAAATAGCTGTAGATACTAGCCCAACTATAGTAGATACCAGTCCACCAATAGCAAATCCAATAAAGCTACATCCTGCAACACTTAGAGAATATGGAAGTTGTGTTCTTACATGCTGTATATGGTCTGCTCCTGCTGCAGTTGATGCAAGAATTGTAGTGTCTGAAATTGGCGAACAATGATCTCCAAATACTCCACCACTAAGTATAGCACCTATCATTAATTCCATTGGAATTCCAAATTTATGTGCTATAGGAATACCTATAGGCATCATTATTGCCCATACTCCCCATGAGCTTCCTGTTGCAAAAGCAACAAAAGCACCAACGATGAAAATAACTGCTGGCATTAATCCTGGATTAATACTAGTACTTTGAACAATATTAATTAGATATCCTTTTAAATCCATCATACCTGTCAATGAACCAATTGACCATGCTAATACTAATATTATTGGTATATCTGAATTTAGAGATACACCTTTGCAAAATTGTGGAACTATATCTTTGTATTCAAATATTTTTGATTTTGCACCCATAATTCCTGTGGCAACTGATGCAATAAAAAATGCTGTAGTAATTGACAATGCAATATTACAATTCATAAATGCTCCGCCAATTCCATTTGTTTTTATATCACCTGTCCAAAATATTGACAAAAACAAAGTAATAAACAATAATGTTATTGGAACTAAAAAATTTGCCATAGTAATTGATTTGCCTTTGAAAATCATATCCTCATCAATATCATATTTTGTCATTGGAACATCTTTTTCACCAATTAAATGACCCGTTTTTATTGCTCTTTGTTCAGCTTCATACATTGGACCAATATCAAGCTTTGTTACTATAACAAACAAAAGTGCTAACATTCCAAATATAGCATAAAAATTAAATGGTATGCTTTTAACAAATTGCATCCAAGAATTATCAGCAATTTCTAAAATGGCAAATTGGGCTGCTATAAGTCCTGTTGCATAAGCACTATAACTTGTTATAGGAGATAGAGTTGCAAAAGGACATCCCATAACATCACATATATATGCAAGTTTTACTCTGGACACTTTTAACCTTTCAGTTATTGGTCTCATAATAGAACCTAATGTTAGTGTAGGTTCCGTGTAAATGAAAGCAAATGCACTGAAATATGCAACCAATTGAGCTTGCTCTCTAGTTTTAATTTTTTTCGAAGTAAAATCTCCAAATGCTCTAGCTGCACCAGAAATTTTTACCATGTAAACAAATCCTCCACATGAAACAATTAACATAAGAGTACCTGCATTCCATGCATTTCCTATTTGAGGAATAAAAAAATCTGATATCATTTTTGGTAATGCAATTATAGGGTTCCAGCCATTAATAATAGTTACTCCTACCCAGAGACCAACTAGCAAAGAAAGAATCGTTTGCTTTGTAATTAATGCTAACGCAATGGCAATCATAGGTGGTATAATTGATAAAAAACCATACTCCATTTGTAGTTCTCCTTTTTAATTATTTTTAGCATTTACAAAATGCTCTTAACCAATTAATTTTATAGTTTTTCTATGAATTTCTATATATTTTCTCATATCTTAAAGAATTGTCAAGATATATATACTTTCAAAAAACTTTATCTCAATTTTGGGAACAACAATTATCCCCATTGTTACCACTTTTTATTTTCAAATGCACATAATATATCTACTTATTTAAGACAATCCCAACATTGAAGCAATTAAAGCCATTCTTATTGGAATACTGAATCCTATTTGTTTAAAATATAATTCATGCTCAGTCTTATCTATTTCAAAATCAAATTCTCCCTCAAACCTTGGTAATGAATGCATTATTCCAATTGTTTTCCCATATTTTTCTCTTGCTTTAGTTAAAGTTTCTAGTTTTATGTAATAATTTTTAGCCTTATTCATAAATGTCTCTCTTGCATCCAATCCTTTAGGTACACTACATCCTGGCAGATATACAAGATCGCATTCCATTATTAACTCTTCTTGTGCCTTTTCACTTAAATCAAAATGTTCAGTATATTTACATCCTGTTTCATCAAGTTTTTGACGTATAGATTCAGGAGTTCTTAATTCACTCGGCCCTGAATATACTATTTCAGCACCTAGTTTTGAAAGTCCCATAGCAAATGATTGCCCACTTCTTGCTCTAGTTAAATCAGGAGAAGTAACCATTACTTTAACACCATCTAAATTTCCAAGTGCTCTGTAAGCTGTATACATATCTAACAATCCTTGAGTAGGATGAGTTATATTTCCATACCCGCAACTTATTACAGGAACCTGTGCAGTGGCTAAATCATTAAATATGGTAGTATCATTATAGTGTCTTAGCGCAACAATATCTGCATATTCCGAAACAACTCTCAATGTATCTGCTAATGATTCATCTTTAGCTGCTGAAGAATTAGCAGCAGGATTAGATTCACTTATTACATCTCCTCCTAGTCTAAGCATAGCCATTTCAGTCGAAAACCTCGTTCTAGTACTAGGTTGAAAAAACATTGTACAAAGAGCTTTTCCTTCTAACAGGTTAATTTTACTTTTATGAAATGGTTCTAGCATTTCTGCTGCTTTAAATAAATTGTAAAGTTGATCTTTACTCAAATCTGTAAGAAAATTTAAGTTCTTACCTTTTAGTTCAGTTTTTTCAAGATAGTCATTTAATTTTAAAGTCTTAAATTCTTTAGTAATTGCCATATGATACTTTCCTCCAAATACTATTAATTGTATATTTTTATTGTTATATTATTTCATCTCTATTACAATCTTTTGAATAAATATAAGTAAATCTTTCTCTACCAGTAGCATAGCATCCTTGTTGAACAAATGGAGCCATCCACATGAAATCATCCTTTTTAACCTGTATCCACTCATCTCCTAATTGATAGTACCCTTGTCCACTTATAATGTATGCACTATGCTCCTGAACATGAGTTTCTATAAAAGGATGGCACCCTGCTGGTTTAAAGCTAAGAATATGCATATTCATATCAAACCCTATATGGGTCGGCAATAAATCTTTGATAAACATGTTATCCATTCCGTCATATTCTCTTTCCTCAATACTATTCACATTTCCCACTACAATTTCTGCTTTGTGCCCTTCAATTTTAATATATTTTTGTTTATAGAGCAGTATTCTGTAGGTTTCTTCAGAATTATTAAAAAACTCAACTGACTTGTCTTCAGGTGTAAAAACATATCCTCCCTGTGTTAATTCTATGTCTTCATCTCCTACCTTTACAGTTAAAACCCCTTCTCCATCCATAAAATAAACAAATGCTTCTAACCCATTTCCACAAAATGGTATAGTCGTTTTAGCTCCTGGATTAACTGTAGAAACGTAAAAAACGCTCTGAGCTCCCATCTTAGGAGAGGTCAATATTGTTGTCTGAAATCCTTCAAATCCAGGTATTACATTTATTACTCTTCCTTCTGGTGGTAACACTGCATATTGCCCGCGTTTAATTACTGCTCTTGACTCTAAAAAATCTTTTGGATATCCCATAATTTCCTCCTATATTAATTTCAACACCTTTATTATAAATGAAATTTTACTGGTATACATTATCACAATGTGATAATGTATTATGTTATTTTTAGAACACCATGCAAATATATCAATATTTCATGCCAAGTACAATTACTATTTTAATTTGAATGATGGTTTAAATATTTCATCCATAGACAAATTTTTATAATCTCTTTTCATATATCCAAGTTTCATTTTATTATAGTATTTCTGAGCTTTTTTCTTCATATCATCTAAATCAATTCCTTCAATTTTCCTGTCTTTCATAACGGTTTTACCATCAATTATGGACAATTTAATGTCTGTTCCAGAACCGCACATTATCATAGTACGGATAGGATCATCCACTGTTCCCATATGATAAGAATCAAGATCAATAACTATTATATCTGCCTTTGCACCTTTACAAAGTCTTCCTAAGTCTTCTCTTCCCAACATATCTGCCCCACCCAAGGTTGCAGCTCTGAATATATCAGCATATCTTGAACCTTCAACATCACCCTCATACATTCTTGAATACATACTTGCTACTCGTATATTCTGAAAAAAATCAGGTGGAAAAGTATCTGTTCCTAATGCTATATTTATTCCTTTTCTTCTATATCTAGCAAACGACTCCATATAATGACCGCTTCTTCCTATTATTACTGGACAATGTATAGCAGTTGTACCTGTTTCTTTGAGAATTTCTAAATCATCTCCCTCACCTAATTTAACTCTACTACTACCTGCGATTATATAACAGTGTGGAATACCTACATTTTTATCCAAAAATCCAATATCATACAAATACTTAATTGGCGTTTTACCATACTTATTATAAATTGTGTTATATTCAAATTCCCCTTGAGCAGCGTGAAGCTTAATTGGACAATTCAATATGTCAGAATACTTTTTTGTATTAATAAGATTAACTTCAGTCTGACATTCAATTCTTTCAGGTTCTAATGCACCTTTTATTAGGCCGTTATATGCTCCATCATATTCTTTGATGAACTTAACAGCTCTTTCTAGTCCCTTCTCACCTTCAGCCTCATTAAATTTTACAGTCATTATTCCATTTGGTTGCATAACATTGATCCCAGATTGATAGCTTGGCCCTAAATACATCCTTATACCTAATCGTCCTGCATTATGTACAGCAGCCTCTATCTCTTCATATGTTTCGGCCCATCTTTTATAATACACAGAAGTGATTGGCATTGCAGTAGTTATACCATTAAGTATTAGTTGAGTATATGCATACAATGATTTAAATTCTTCTTCCTCTGGTGTCATAAGTTCTTGAGTTCCGTTGTTAAAATATCTCTCCGAAGGACTTAGACTTTTTCTTACTTCTCGGCCTGCTTCAAGATGAATGATATCATGATCAATGTCCCCTAAGGCATTTAAATCTATAAATCCTGGGCTTATTACAGCATTGCCAAAGTCCGTTATTTCTTCAACTATTCCTTCGTAATTTTTTCCGACATATATTATTTTATCTTGCTCATATACTACTTCACCATCTAATATTATTTCGTGGTCATTTCCATCATAACCAATTACATACTTACTTTTAATTTTTTTAACCATAATAAACCTGTCCTTATAAAATTTAATTTCAATAATTTACTTATATATTTTCGAAATCTTAATTGTAAAAGTCCTTTTTATAAAGGGAGCGCTGTTAAATAAGCACTCCCTTTATTTACTTATTTTTATTCAAAATATGCTTTGTGAACAAAATGACTTGCCGCTGGTGTAGGTTTGAAACCCATAACACTACTTCTCATACCTGCCACTTGTTGTGGATTAGCATAGGTAATATACGGAACTTCTTCCCTTATTAGTTTTTGAACATCTTTTACAATCTTTTCTCTTTCTGGGCTATCAGGAGTTGTTCTACTTGCATTTAACAACTCGTCTAACTCAGGATTACTATAGTAGCAATAGTTATTAGCTGGAATTTGAATTGAATGCAATGGTCCAAAAATATTATTATCTGGCTCAGGAAATCCAACTGCTCCCCAACCACTTATAAAGAATTGAGAATCCCCCTGTTCAAGCGCATCCCAGAATGTTCCCGCTTCTAAGACCTTTATCTCTAAATTTATTCCAACTTCTTTAAGCATACTTTGTATAATAGTTGCAGAATCTATTCTCTCTTTATTCTCGCTTAATTTAACCTCATAAGTAGCTCCTTCAGCTATCCCTATTTCTTTTAAAATTTTCTTTGCCTCTTCTGGATTATATTTACATTTTGTATCGCTATCATCATAATATTTCATATTTGGAGTTACAGGTCCTGGAGTATATGTAGCATTTCCTCTGTAAACTGATGATACAATACTTTCTTCATCTATAGCAAGGTCTATAGCTCTTCTGAATTCAACATTATTAAATGGTTCTTTAGATGTATTCATTCCAAAGAATTCAAAAATAGTAGAACCATTTCTTTCTATTTTTGTATCTGGGTTATCTTCAAGCCTTTTAACATCATTTGCAGGTATTTGGTACGCTATATCAACTCCACCCGCTTCAAGTTCAATAACTCTGCTATTTGCCTCAACAATAGTTCTAATAACAAGGTTTTTATATGCGGCTTTTTCTCCCCAATATTCATCATTTCTAACATACGTTACTCTATCATTCTTTTTCCACTCAACAAATTTAAAAGGACCTGTTCCAACAGGATTTAAAGCTGCTTTTTCTGAATCTGTAGTAAATTCTTTTTCACTTACAACAACTGCCCCAACATATGGTAAATATCCTAGTAATGGAGCAAAAGGTTCATGTGTCCTAATAATAACTGTATAATCATCTACAGCTTCACATTTTTCTGAGTCTATAGCTTGCATTATATATGATACTTTAACTCCATCAGGTCCTGTAGCCCTTTTCATACTATAAAGAACATCTCTAGCTTTCATTTCCTCTCCATTATGAAACTTAACACCTTTTCTCAATTTAAATTCCATACTTAGTTCATCAATCTGTTTCCAACTTTCAGCTAAAAGAGGTGTTATTTCACCATTTTCATCATATCTTACAAGTGTTTCATATATTGGATTTAGAGCATTAACACTTGGTGAAGATGATGATGAATGAGGGTCTAATGTTGGTGGATCTGATCCAAACGCAACTGTTAAAGTATCCTGTTTTGGTGCAGAAACATCTGTACTAACATTTCCTTTTGTATCCTTTGCACAACCAGTAAGAATAGTAGTCAGCAAAAGCAATGCGATAATTGTAAAGCTGATAAATTTTTTCATGTTCTTATTCATAAAATCCTCCATTTTTTATTTTATTTTATATTTAAATAATGCTTTCAATATTTGCTTATAAAAATAATTATAAGTTTTTTTATTACCTGGTCACAATATGACAAGCGACATATTTTTTGTTATCGACTTCTCTCAACTTAGGAGTTTCCTTTAAACATATATCTTTGACATACATACATCTACCTGCAAATCTGCATCCCTCGGGAGGATTAACAGGACTAGGTACATCTCCCTTGAGTATAATTCTAGTACGTTCTATGTTTACCTTAGGAATTGGTATTGCAGATAGTAAAGCCTGTGTATAAGGATGAAGGGGATCTTTAAATATTGCATTATGGTCACTAAGTTCAACCATTCTACCAAGATACATTACTGCTATCCTATCACTTATGTGTTTTACAACACTTAAATCATGAGATATAAATAAATATGTAAGATTAAATTCCTTCTGAAGCTTTTTCAAAAGATTAATAACCTGAGCTTGTATGCAAACATCTAGTGATGATACAGGTTCATCCAAAACCATAAATTCTGGTTTTACTGATAAAGCTCGTGCAACCCCAACTCTTTGACGCCTTCCTCCATCTAGTTCATGCGGATAAGAGTTTTTTAATCTTTCAGATATGCCAACTATATCCATGAGCTCCTTAACTCTAACAGTTACTTTATTTTTGTCTTTCTTGTACTCATCACTATTCATTAATGGCTCAGAGATCAAATCAAATATTGACAGTCTAGGATTTAAAGAAGAATATGGATCTTGGAAAACCATCTGTACATTTTGCCTAAAATCCTTCATATCTTTTTTATCAAAAGAAAGTACATTCTTATTATGAAAAAGTACTTCTCCCCCATCTGCTTCTATCAATCTTATTATTGTTCTTCCTGTAGTTGATTTTCCACAGCCTGACTCACCTACAAGACCAAGTGTCTCACCCTTATTTATATAAAAACTCAAATCGTCTACAGCATGTAGCAGACCATTATTAACTTTAAAATATTTTTTAAGATTTTTTATTTCTATTAGTTTTTCACTATTTCCATTCATTTCTGCACCTCAATCCTGCTCTTTATCAAACAAAAAGCATCTGACATAATGCTCATTGTCAAGATAATATATGCTTGGTTTATCTTTTTTACATTTTTCCATGCATCTTGGGCATCTTGGGTTAAATATACATCCCTCTATCACTTCAGTCGGATCAGGAGGAAGCCCACCTATTTCCTCAAGAAATTCCTCTTCTGTATCAAACTTTGGTATAGAGTTAAACAATCCTAGTGTATATGGATGGCATGGATTATTATATAGTTTTTCTTTAGTAGCATATTCAACAACACCGCCTGCATACATTATTGCAACTTTATCACAAATTTCAGCAACTATTCCTAAATCATGAGTTATTAATATCATAGAGGTTCCAAACTTGTCCTTTAAATCTTTCATCAAATCCATTACTTGAGCTTGTATTGTAACATCAAGAGCAGTAGTAGGTTCATCAGCTATTATTAATTTAGGACTACATGCCAAAGCCATAGCTATTACTACTCTCTGCTTCATCCCTCCACTAAATTGATGGGGGTAGTCATTAGCCCTCTCTCTTTTTATACCAACTATTTCTAGTAGTTTGCAGGCTTCCTCATAAACATTATTTTTATCTATCTGTTTATGTAGTAAAATCATTTCAGCAATCTGATCACTAACTTTCATAACAGGATTGAGGGACGTCATAGGATTTTGAAATATCATTGAAATATCTTGCCCCAATATATTTCTCATTTCTTTTTGCGATTTTTTTAAAAGATCGGAGCCTTCAAATAATATTTCTCCACTTACGATTTTGCCAGGAGGGCTTGGTATCAGTCTCATTATTGACATCGCAGTTGTAGTTTTTCCAGCTCCAGTTTCTCCAACAAACCCCAGTGTTTCTTTATTATTCACCTCTAAATTAAGATCATTTATTGCATACACTATTCCATCATCAGTTTTATATATTACATTTAAGTTTTTAATTTCAAGAAGTTTATCATTTTTCATTTCTCCACCACCTTTAATTTTTAAGTTTAGGATCTAAAGCATCTCTTAAACCATCACCAAGTAAATTTAATGACAGAACAGTTATTATAATTGAAAGACCTGGGAACATTGTCATATATGCATATTCTCTTATATAATCTCTACCACTTGAAAGCATATTGCCCCATTCAGGAACAGGCGGTTGTATTCCAAGACCTATAAAGCTCATACCAGCCGCAGTTAATATAGCACCTGCAATTCCAAGGGTAACCTGAACTATTACAGGTGCCACGCAATTTGGTAATATATGCTTTATAATTATTTTTGCATCACTAGTTCCAGAAGCCCTTGCAGCCTCTATATATTCCTCTCCTCTTATAGTCATTACAGAAGCTCTTACAATTCGAGCATAACTAGGTATAGCTGAAATACCAACAGCTATCATTAGGTTCATGAGCCCAGCCCCAAGTGCAGCAACAATTGCTATTGCCAGCAAAGTCTGTGGGATTGCAAGTAGTACATCCATAATTCTCATTATAATATTATCTATTCTTCCTCCATAAAACCCTGCGATTGCACCCAATAGTCCTCCTATAATCAATGCTATCCCTACTGATACAAAACCTACTACTAGTGAAATTCTAGCTCCATAAATAATTCTGCTAAATATATCTCTTCCAAATTCGTCTGTTCCAAATATATGTTGTGAATTTGGATGCTTATATGCATTTGGTAGATCCTGTTTGTAGTAGTCATATGGTGCTATAATATCAGCGAAAACCGCCAAAAATACTAGTAATAACAAAATTATAAGACCTAAAATAGCCATTTTATTACGTCTTAGAGACTTTATGACCATTGAAAATTGACCTTTTGATTTATTTTCTTTTTTCATGCTAGTGCTCTCCTTTCAATTTTACGACCAATATAACTTAACACCTTGAAATTCTAGGATCTACAGCCACATATAATATATCAACAAGAAGATTAACAAGGCTAAAGCAAGCTGCTATAAATAATACACTTCCTTGAACTATAGGATAGTCTCTCATCTTTATAGATTCGACCATAAGTCTTCCTAAACCAGGTATTGAAAATACAGTCTCTGTTAAAAGAGCACCTCCAAGCAGATTTCCAAATTGCAATCCAACAACAGTTATTATGGGTATAAGTGCATTTCTAAAAACATGTCCAATAATTACAACAAATTCTTTTTGACCCTTTGCCCTTGCCGTTTTTACAAAGTCTTGACGTATTACTTCAAGCATACTAGACCTAGTCATTCTTGCTATCATTGCAGTACTTTGCATTCCAAGAGCTACTGCGGGCATTATCATCTGCTTTATTGTTCCATATCCAGATGGAGGAAACCACCCAAGTTTCACTGAAAAAAACAAAATCATCAAAATTCCTATCCAAAAAATTGGAGCCGATGTACCAATTAAAGCAAATGCCATTACAAAGTTGTCAATAAGTGAGTATTGTTTTATTGCAGAAATTATCCCTAATATTATTCCTAATACTATAGCTATAACAATCGCAGTACATGCTAGCATAACAGTATTAGGAAAAACATTCAGTATGTCACTTATTACTGGCCTTCGTGTTACATATGATATTCCAAAATCTTGATCTACAACAATATTTTTTAAATAATTGAAATATTGCAAAATATACGGATCATTTAATCCTAACTCTTCTCTCAATTGCTCTTTTGCTTCTGGTGCAGCAGACTCCCCAAGCATCAATTTAACAGGATCACCTGGTGTCAAATATAGCAGTGTAAACACTATTATCGAAACACCAACCAATACAAGTATAAGAGATAATAATCTTTTCAGAATATATTTAATCATTTTTTCCTCCTCTTGGCTACATTGCAAATAGTATTATGATTTTTCTTCCATAGTGATCACTAGTGTTTACCACTATAGTACTGGTGTCTATAATGTCAACACTATAGTATGAAATTTAAAGTTAATTTATTAACTATTACGCAATCGTTTTCAATCTATTTATATTATATAAGATATTTACAATTTAAGCATTATCACATTATGATAATCTAATAGTTAAATTTTATCATGTTGTGTTAATTTAATTTGGGTTGAGAAAATTTAATAATTGCTAATTGAACATAAAAATACCCTATAAGCTATACGCTATAGGGTATTTTATTAATATATTAGTATCTTTAAATTATTTATGTTGGTTAGTATATAAAATTAATGCTACGTACTCTAAATCACAATCTCCAATATTTTCTATACCATGATAATTACCATCATAACACACCATGCAATCACCTGGCCCTAATATATCTTCCTTGCCGTTATCACTGACTTTAGCTGTACCTTTAAGAAAATAATAAATCTCATTATCACCTATATGCTTATGATAACCAATTGAACAACCTGTTGGGATAATACTCACTCCAAAAAGTCTTCCTACACCATTACTTTCTTCTTCTTCCAAAAAATTAATTACTTTTATAGTGCCCCTTCCTCCCTTGAGATTAGGTTCATCTTTAACTCTAAGTTCATTTGCCTTTTTAATCATTTCAATTCACCTCTATATTTTAATAGATACTTTAATTGATTACTTTTTTTTCATTTTAATTAAAGAACCAACTTTTGTCAATTGAAAATTTGTTTTTTATTATTTCTATTTTAAATTAAGTTCAAATATATAAACTAAATATAAAATTATTTATTATTTTGAGACAATGAAACAGCATATGAATTCTCTACCTTGTTAGAATACAAACCCGTATTTTCAATTTTTCCCTTCTCTATTAATTCAAATATTTTAGATTTTAGTTTTATGTCTTTAAGCCCTCTTCTTGTTTTAATAGAATCAATTTCTTCTTGTGTAAGAACTTCTTGTAGTTTTTTTTCAGTGTCAATATCAAATACAGGCTTCGAGTTATCTGCATTTCCAAAATCTACAAAACATAATGATGGAAACATGACACACCACCAATTCTGACCTTCAGCCTTCCCAATTTCAATTCTAACAGCATCGTAATTACCTTCTGGTAAAACTATTTCTTTATATTGTTTTCTAGGGAACATGTAATTGCCATAGTAAACATTTACACTGTAGTCATATCCACTTTCATGGATGGTTGATTCAGCAATTACTCTTATTTCATCTAGTTTCTCTATAATTATTCTTTCACTTTCTTCTTTTGTTAAAATTAATTCAAATTCTTTATCAAAGGTTTTTATTATATTATTTCTTACTTCATATTTCAGCTGTTGGTCTTCAAAAGTGTCTGAATTTGCAATTACATGAAGTCTTATAACCTTGTCCTTAATTCGATAAATACTTTCATAAGCTTCAACTGTGTAGGAAATTAATAAAACTGATAATACTAATAAAAATGATATTGTAACTTTTTTATAATATGCCATAACGCCTCCATAATATGTTTTTACTATTATTTCCACATGGCATAATATTATACATTTATTTACATTATTATTTTACTAGACCAGTACTCTTAATTTCCATGCTGTAATGCACATTTATATTTGCATCTGCAAATACCTCTTCGTAATTATCTTTTATCTTGTCATAATCTGTTTTATGATATTTATATAACTTATCTTTTATTTTAAGCAAATCTGATTTATATATCTTTTGAAGTTTGTTAATAGTTTTAGCTGTTTGCTCTGATATTTGATTTGTTGCAGTGACCTTTATTTTCTCCAAAAATTTTTGATCAGCCAAACTCTTGTTTCCCAGTTCAAAAGAATCTATGTAACAAAACAAATCTACGTAATAATTTGCAACTAATTTAGAGTTTTCTAAATCTATTTTTTCTATAGTTCTAATACTTACCGCACCTAGCGATATAGAAGAATCATCTACTTTAATATTTATATTTTTCATATTAGAATTTGAAGGATCTAATAGTAGCATTATTATCTCATTTTCATCATAACTTAGATTTCCTATATGTTGGTAATTTTTCATAATTGCTGCTCGTTCTACTCTTAATCCATTATCTATTTTCTCCACTAAAGGAATCATCTCACTATTAAAATCTTTAAAATTTAATAAAGCTTCATCAAATGTATAAATATCTTGATAATTTTCTTTTCTTAATTTAACTAATAACTCACTTAAGTATCTACCAACTATTGGATTACTAGGTATTTCTGTAGTTATTATGTCTTTAGCATCACCCTTTGCTACAGCAATTTTTACCCTTCTATTTATTTGTGGCGAACGTTCAATTTCATCAAAAATCTTTTTTATACAGCTTGGGTCAGAAGCAGTACTTTCACCTATAACTATAACCTGCATCAATCTATCTGATATTACTTTATCGGATCGTAAAAAACTATCATTATAAAAATTTGCAAAATTCTTACTTTCTGCTGTATATATTAATCTCTCCTCTTTACTTCCCTCATTTATCTTAGGAATTTCCGCAGTAAATATAAAATTATCCTCTTCCCCTTTATCTATACCAACAGCAAAAATATATTCTCTATTGTTTATTTCTACATTATCCCAACATCCAGTCAATAATACTACTAATGTAACTAATATAAATAAAACCTTTTTCATACGGCCTCCATACTTTATGCAATAAATATAATTATTATAGAATCAATTTTTAGCTTTACCTTTTTTCTTTCCCTTAAATATTATCAATATAGGTATAAATAAGTTTAATCCACTGAAAACATATGCTGGAATCTTAACATATGGATATAACATGTACATTCCAGGCAATGCTGCAGCCATTATATATAATATAGGTATTTGTATAAATATAAAATACCCATTTTCCTTTGTTTCCAATGTTTCTTGTATTGCAAGATTTGTAAAATACATAAGAATGCAAACACATGAGAATGTTACTATAATTTGAAATGACATTCCTACAATCTCTGTACTTTCAAAGAAAAATCCAGGTATATTAACAAACTTCATAACTGATAAAAATGGCCACACTAAATTAACAGCCTCTTCCATTCCAAATTTTATAATTATTAGTATATAGCATCCTATGTATATTGCCATACTTATAATAATAAACTTCTTATTTAGCAACATATTCTTTTCAGTCTTTGAAACATGACTATTTGAAAACATCAAAATTGCATATCCAAAAAACCCAAACAATGTATTTGGAACAGACTTAACTACTCCTTCTATATCTATAGGATACATAGGAAATACGTTCGTGTAATTTGAGTAATAAGCTGAAAACACTATTACCGCTAAAAATGGAATCAAAGCAATCAACACTGTAATATGGGCTATTTCAGAAATTGTTTGTATTCCCTTTTTAGCAGCATACGATGCTGTTAAAAGTATTGTTATAATAATAAAACTAATTGGTGTCTTAAAAAGCATCAATAGTTTTATTTGCTCTGCAAAGTCTTTCATCAACAAACTATTCGCAACAATAAACAAAATTATATAATATAACCCTATAGACTTAGATATATACTTTGGTAGAAGATGACTTGAAATACCAACTATTGTGTCCTCTTTATAATCATCCATTATTTTATTTATTGGCTTTATAGTTAAAATCAATATAACTGCCCCTATTATTATAGAAATCCACCCAACAGGTCCATCAACCTCTGATAATATAATAGGCATCATTAAAGTTTGAAATGCAAACGAAACTAATATTAATATTGAAACATTTTGATATGGTGTTATCCCTTTTTCAAACATCTATAACCCCTTCTCTTTTTTTGATCTTAAGTATTGTGGCCTATGCACTAAATTATGTATTTTATGTCTAATAATAGTATCCTTTAAATCCTTTTTGTTTTCAACAAAACTAGAAAACGGTGATAAATATGGAATACCAAAACTCTTTAGTGTACAAAGATGTATAATAAGAATACATAATCCAATTGATATTCCAAAAAGTCCCATTGTAGCTGCAAGAAATATAAAAGCAAATCTTATCATTCTAAGTGAGGTTGAAAAATTATAGCTTGGAATGGTAAATGATGCTATTGCTGTCAGTGCAACCACTATGACCGCTAATGGCGTAATGAGTCCTGCTTCAACTGACGATTGACCTATTACTAAACCTCCTACCAAGCCAATGGTGGAGCCAACAGGTCCGATTATACGTATTGCTGCTTCCCTAATAAGTTCTATTACAAGTTCCATGAGAAAAGCCTCAAAATATGCAGGAAAAGGAACATTAGCCCTGGATGCTGCCACATATAGAGCAAGCTCTGTGGGTAGCATATTTGGGTGAAACGAGGTTATTGCAACATACATCGCTGGCAACAATATGGTGATTGGTAATGCAATATATCTAATTATACGTATCATACATGAAGATAGCCATCTTTCATAGTAATCCTCAGACGATTGCATAAAAGCTGTAAAAATAGCTGGTGCCATAAGAACTGTAGGTGTATTATCAACAGCTATTACAACTCTACCTTCTAATAATGCAGATGCTGCAGCATCTGGTCTCTCTGTATTTTCAACTTGTGGAAATGGTGAGTAGTTATCATCTTCTATAAGTTCTTCTATGTATGAACTTTCTAATACAGCTTCAATATTTATATTATTTAATCTTTTTTGTACTGTTTCAAGTACCTCTTCATTAACTTTGTCTTCTATGTACATTATTGCTATATCTGTTTTTGATACGCTGCCGATTTGCATATATTTAACCTTTAACTTTGGATCACGAATTCTTCTTCTTATTAAGGTTAAGTTTACTTTCATAGTTTCGTTGAATCCATCTCTAGCACCACGTAAAACTGTTTCTGTAGATGGTTCAGAAACGCCTCTCATAGGCCATCCTCTTGAGGATAGCATTATTGCTTTAGAACATGTGTCTATAAAAAGAACCGTTTCACCTGATAGTACTTTGAGTACAGAGTCCTCTATGGTTAGTATAGGTTTTACTTCTAGTATAGAAATACTAGTCTTAGCTATAGCTCCTTGCAACTCTTTTTCTGCGTTTTTTTCTAATTCAGCTAAGTCTAGATTTGAAATAAGATTGTCAATGGCATATTCACTTACAGAATCCTTGTCAGTCATACCATCTATGTATACAACTCCCATTTTGATTTTCTGGTTTTTGCCACATTCAAGCCTTCTATATATTATGTCATCTGTATCTTTGAATGTTTCCTTTAAAATAGCTATGTTTTTATTTAAATCTGTTTCAATTTTTGTTTCTATTTTATTTTCCTTATTTTCTTTCATTATACCACTTCCTTACATATTTAATATTACAGCAATAACTATTGCTAGTATTCCATAAAAGATTCCTGTAGTTTTAACTATTTTATAGTCTTTATGATAATTTTTACGCTTAAGTCCTTTGCTGGTTCTAAAAATTAGAAAATAACTAATTACTAAGAAGAGTATTATTATTTCATTACTTAATATTTGTTTTAAATAAATTATGAAATACATATTAGTACACTACCTCCCCATTTAAATATAAAAAAACACCTTATTTACAATAATAGTAATATTTGCAAACTTAGGTGTTTTTATTCTAGATATATAAATTTAATTTAATATAATATCCTCTTTACATTTTGTATTTTTGCTTCTTTCTAACTAATGTGGATATGTCTATGCTAAGGATTTCAGAAGCTTCTTTCATATTATTTGTTAACAGTAGGGTTTTTTCAATAATTTCCTTCTCATATTCTTCTAATTTTTCTTTTAGGGATTTATTATCAAGTATTACAGATTTATTTTCTGAAACTTCAACAACATTTTCACCATTCATAAGGTTTTCTCTAAATAAGCCAGTATCTATACAAGCATTATCTGACATCAAAACAGTTCTCTCAATTATATTTTTCATTTCTCTAATGTTGCCCGACCATTCATAGCTTAAAAAGCTTTCTAAGCAACCTGCTGAAAAGTAACAATTTTTACCGTATTTATTATTATAATAATCTAAAAATTGCTGTGAAAGATGTATAATATCTTCTTTTCTTTGTCTTAGCGGTGGAATGATTAACCTAACAACATTTAATCTATAGTACAAATCTGCTCTGAATTTTTTTTCATCTACTAATTTTTTTAAATCAACATTCGTAGCAGCTATAATTCTAGCGTTAAATTCAACAGGTGTTGTTCCACCTATTCTGTAAAACATTCTATCATTTAGAGAACTGAGAAGTTTTACCTGCAAAGTATATGGCATATCCCCTATTTCATCTAAATATAGAACACCTCCATTCGCTTCCTCAAAGAGACCTTTTTTTCCTCCCTTTTGTGCTCCTGTGAATGCACCTTCCTCATACCCGAAAAACTCAGATTCTAATAGATGCTCTGGTACTGCACCACAATTTATTTTTACAAATTTACCTTTATTCTTCCAATTACATGTATTATAAATATATGATGCAATAAAATCCTTTCCAACACCAGTTTCTCCAAGTATTAGTACAGTGCTATCTACAGATGCAATTTTTTGGGCCTTATTATAAATGATTTTCATATTTTCATTATTAATTACAGGCTCTTTTTTGTGTTCAATTGTTTCTGTATTATAAGTACTCTTACTCTTAATGAATAGATTTTCCTCTTTTGCGATATTCTTCATTAAAATATCTAGTTCAGATACATCTCTTATTACAGCTATAGTCTTAGAAAATTTTCCCTCTTCATCAAATATAGGAGATCCTGATACAAGGCATCTTTGACCCTTATAATAATTATTAATAGTAGAAACTGGACCTCTGGTTTCAATAACTTTAGCACAGCATGAATTCGGCAAAATATTATGATTTCTTAAATCATAAACTGTTTTTCCAATTATTTGCTCTCTAGTAAGTCCCGAAAGATTTATAAAAGCATCATTAACATACTGCGTACTACCTTCTTCATCGGTAACGTAAATTCCATCGTCTAGCTTATTAAACATTTCATTGTATAAATATTGTTGTCGATTTAATCTAAGTATTTGCTTTTCTAACTCGCTATCTAATGAAAAATCATAGAAGAAAAATGCATATAGATCATGCTCATAAAGTTTAAGTTCTTCTATCATTACATAATATACATAATTATCTATATACTTAACAGGATATATTTCTTGTTTTTTATCTAGCTTAATATCTTGAAAATACACTGTAATTTTTTTATTTAGTATATCTTCATTATTGCTAACAAATTTTTTAAAAAACTTATTAAAATAAATTATATTATATTTATCATCTGTTAACAAATACCCCATATTCATACTATCATTGTTAATAGTTTTCATTTTTCCTCCATTTTATAAAAAAATTCTTATATTATGTCGCATGTATACTGATTTTATAAACTCATTCTAATATAGTATTAATTATTGCATTTATGGTATAATAGGTATAATATATAATATATAGAATTATTTTTCTCTATTGTAACATAATATATGCAATGTTGCAATTATAATACATGATAATATGCATCAATGCATATTATTATATATGCATCTAGTTGGAATTTTTATTAAAGTTTTTTTTAAAAAAATATGAGTTTGATATTTCAACGCTTATTGCGCAAGATTAATTATTGGCATGATATTTGCTAATAATTAGATTATAAAATATTAGGAGGAAATTTATTATGAAAAAAGTTGTTATTGCATCTGCAGCTAGAACACCAATAGGTTCTTTTGGTGGTGCTTTTGCATCAGTATCAGCAGTTGACTTAGGAGTTGCTGCAGCAAAGGAAGCTATAAAAAGAGCTAACATAGAGCCTTCAATGATTAATGAAGTTTACTTAGGAAATGTACTTGGTGCTGGATTAGGACAAAATGTTGCTAGACAAGTTTCATTAGGTGCTGGCATACCAAACGAAGTTCCTGCTCTTACAATAAACATGGTATGTGGCTCTGGCTTAAGGACAGTAAGCATGGCTGCACAATTAATCGCAAATGGAGATAATGATATAATCCTTTGTGGTGGTACTGAAAGTATGACAAATGCTCCTTATTTGTTGCCTAAAGCAAGATGGGGACATAGAATGGGTGATGGTAAAATTGTAGATTACATGGTATATGACGGATTAACTGACGTTTTCAATAACTATCACATGGGTATTACAGCTGAAAATGTAGCTGAACAATATGGAATCACAAGAGAAGAACAAGACCAACTTGCAGTTAAAAGCCAAAACAAAGCTGAAGCTGCTCAAAAATCAGGTAAATTCGCTGATGAAATAGTTCCAGTTGTTATCCCTCAAAGGAAAGGAAATCCAATAGTAATCGATACTGATGAATATCCAAGACATGGTGCTACAATAGAAAAAATGGCTAAATTACCTACTGCATTTAAAAAAGATGGTACAGTAACAGCTGCAAATGCTTCTGGTATAAATGACGGAGCAGCTGTACTCGTACTAATGAGTAAAGAAAAAGCAGAAGAATTAGGTGTAGAATATCTAGCAGAAATTTCTGGGTATGGATCAGCTGGTGTTGATCCTAAAATAATGGGTGTTGGTCCGGTTGCTGCTGTTAAAAAAGCTCTAGAAAAAGCAAATTGGAAAGTAGAAGATTTAGAGTTAATTGAAGCTAATGAAGCTTTTGCTGCTCAAGCCATTGCAGTTAATAGAGACCTTGGTTTCAATACTGATATAGTAAATGTAAATGGTGGTGCTATAGCACTCGGTCATCCAATAGGAGCTTCTGGTGCAAGAATTCTTGTTACTCTTTTATATGAAATGAAAAAAAGAGATGCTAAAAAAGGTCTTGCTACATTGTGTATTGGTGGCGGAATGGGAACAGCATTATTAGTAGAAAGATAAGATAGCTTGTTATAATAATAATGTAGGGAGGTGAGAATTCTCCCTGCATTATTAGATTAATAAATTATATATATAACACAAGAAAGGGTGATTAATCTTGATTAATAAAGTAATATCTATTAATGAAGCCGTAGATAAAGTAAAAGACGGCATGACTATTATGGTAGGTGGATTTCTAGCTAATGGAACTCCTGAAGATTTGATTGATGCATTAGTAGCAAAAAATGTTAAAAATTTAACACTTATATGTAATGATACTGGATTCCCAGACAGAGGTGTTGGAAAAATGGTTGTTGCTAAACAATTTAAAAAAATGATAGCATCTCATGTTGGAACAAATCCAGAAACAGCTAATCAAATGAACTCCGGAGAAACAGAGGTTTGTTTAGTTCCACAAGGTTCACTTGCAGAAAAAGTAAGATGTGGTGGTACAGGTCTTGGAGGATTTTATACACCAACAGGAATTGGAACAGAAGTAGAAGAAGGAAAAGAAAAGAAAGTTATCAATGGTAAAGAGTATATATTAGAACTTCCATTAAGAGCTGATGTTGCATTATTAAGAGCAAAAATAGTAGATAAAAAAGGAAATATGATTTTTACAAAATCATGCAAAAACTTCAATCCTCTTATGGCAATGGCAGCTGATGTTGTTATTGTACAGGCTGATAAAATAGTTGAGGTTGGAGAAATTGACCCTGAGGATGTAATGAGTTCAGGAATTTTTGTTGACTATATTGTTGGAGGTGACAAATAATGGATGCTAAAGCTGTAATTGCAAAAAGAGTTGCGGAGTTTTTGAAGGATGGCGATGTTGTAAATTTAGGTATTGGCTTACCTACTATGGTAGCAAACTATATTCCAAAGGAAGTAGATGTAACATTCCAATCTGAAAATGGATTTTTAGGTTTAGGACCTGCACCTGAGGCAGGTAAAGAAGATTGGGAACTTGTAAATGCAGGCGGTATGCCTTCTTCTATACTTCCTGGTGGTATGTTCTTTGATAGTGCAACTTCATTTGGTATCATTCGCGGTGGTCATGTTGATGCTACTGTTCTTGGTGCAATGGAAGTTGATCAGCATGGAAATCTTGCTAATTGGAAAATACCTGGCAAGATGGTTCCTGGAATGGGTGGAGCTATGGATTTAGTTGTTGGAGCTAACACAGTTATAGTTGCTATGGTACATACTCAAAAAGGTAAACCTAAAATATTAAACAAATGTACTCTCCCTTTAACTGCTAAAGAGCAAGTTAATTTAATCGTTACTGAAATGGCAGTAATAAGAGTGACAAAGGAAGGATTAGTACTTGAAGAGTTAGGCCCAGAAGCTACTGTAGAAGATGTAAAAGCTGCTACTGAAGCTGAATTAATAATATCTCCTAACCTAAAAAAATTTGGTTTAGATAATTAATTAAATATTGCGTAAACTATAAAAGGGTATATGAAAATATATCCTTTTTTGTTATAATTGATTGTAATCTTCACCTATTTATCACAATTATGTTATATATTATTAACAGACGGTAGCATAAAATGCTTACCCTACAAAATAAAATTTTTACCTAAAAATTCACATGATTGATTAGTTAATAAACAAATCACTTCTAAAGAGGAGCAATGAATGAAACTAAGGTATAGTTTAAAAAATAAACTCTTTATGGCTATTATATTTGTACTAATATTTAATATCTTTCTATCACTTATTTTAGGAACCACTTTTTTTGATAAACTATATACTTTTGATAAAATCAACAGCTTAAAAAAGGGGGTAGACGAAATAAAAACATCATATCTTAAAAATAACTTAGACGATATAGTTAATACAATCATAAATCATGAAATTCAAAATATGTCAATTTGCATATTTTCCTTAGATGTTAATACAGGTGATGGTAAACTTGAATATTATTCTAGACAGAAATATTTTTCTGCAAATCCATTTGAAAAGGATGTTCTTTACTTAATAGAAAAATTATATAATGAAAATACATTTAACAAACTAAACGATAAAAACAAATATTATATAATTAATGACGAAGAAAATCATATTGGAAATAATATAACAGTTGTATCTAATATAAAAGAAAATAAATATATAATAATGCAGACACCCAAAAAATTTATAAGAGATATTTCTAATTTGGCTGTAAAATATGGTTTGTATATCTCTATTTTTACATTTTTAATTGGAGCGATAATAATTTACTTTATAGCAGACCGCACAACTAAACCTATTCGTGAGATGCAAAAAATTGCAAACAAAATTTCAAACCTAGACTTTTCGTATAGATGCGATGTACTTTCAAATGATGAAGTAGGACTATTGTCCGACAGCATTAACAATATGGCTGTAAAGCTTCAAGATTATGTATCTCAACTAATGATTGCTAATGAAAAGTTAAAAGATGACTTATCGAGACAGGAAAAAACCGATCAAATGAGAAAACAATTTATTGCAAATGTATCTCATGATTTTAAAACTCCTTTAACACTAATTATGAGCTATTCTGAGGCCTTACTAGACATGAAGGATATGGACGAAACAACTAAAATAGATTATTTAAACATAATTGTAAATGAAGGAAATAAAATGTCTGAATTTGTTCAGGAATTATTAAAATTATCACAGCTTGAGAGTGGAATGATAAAACTTGAGAAAACAAATTTTAGTATCAATGAAATTGTTAATGATACAATACGAAAAAATAAAATAATTTCTAAATCTAAAAACTTAACCATTAATAAGGATATATCAAACAATAGTATTGTATTTGCTGATTATTATAGAATAAATCAAGTTGTTCAAAATTTATATGAAAATGCAATAAAATATGCACCAAATAACGGTGAAGTTAGAATATCAACATCAACTAAATTAAATAAATGTATTGTTAGAATTTATAACACTGGTAAACCTGTTTCAAATGAAGATTTGGAAAATATTTTTATTAGTTTTTATAGATCTGACAAGTCAAGAAAAAATATGGGCAGCTATGGTCTTGGACTTGCAATAGTTAAGGTAATAATGGATATGCACAATGAAAATTTTGGTGTACAAAACATAGATAATGGAGTTGAATTTTGGTTTGAACTAGAAAATGTTGAAATAGATAGTGATATGGAGGAATAATATATGGAAAGCAAAATTTTACTAGCTGAAGATGAGGATAATATAAGGAAATTAATTTCAAGTTATTTGGTTAATGAAGGTTTTAAGGTTATAGCTGTAGCTGATGGTGAAGAAGCTATATCTACTTTTGACAACAATTATGACTTTTCACTTATAATACTTGATGTTATGATGCCAAAAATAGATGGGTATGAGGTTAGTCGCTATATTAGGAAAATTTCTGAAGTTCCAATACTTATGTTAACAGCAAGAGATACTGAAACAGATGAAATAACTGGATTTAATTCTGGTGCTGATGAATATATTGCAAAACCTTTCAGTCCAAGAATTCTCGTAACTAGAGTAAAAAATTTATTGAAAAGAACATCAATGAATAGCATGCAGGATATAGAATTGGAAGGTATATCTATTAAATACCGCGAGCGTTTAGTATTAATTGATGGTGAAAAAGCTATTTTAACCCCAAAAGAATTTGATTTGTTTTACTATTTACTTCAAAATAAAAACATAGTTCTGTCTAGAAGTCAAATTTTATCAACAGTTTGGGACTGGGACTATTTTGGTGATGATAGAACTGTAGATACACATATAAAATGCCTAAGATCTAAAATAGGTAAATATGGAAAAAATATAGTAACAATACGAAAAATAGGTTATAAATTTGAAATAACCTAACTTATAATTTATCAAAATATACCTTAAATAAAAAACAGGTATTTTATAATAGCAATAACTTAGGGGGGGTGGGTTGCTACGTACAATACCTGTTTTTTATTATTTATTTAAAACCAATATAATAGTTAATATATAATTATCCTTTGTTTTTTAGTAATTTGCCGGTTTTTGTTTTAATGTCATATCAATTGTTTTTTCATCTCCACCTCTATTTATAGTTACTTTAACTACATCATTTTCTTTATATTGATACAACTGCCTTTTTAAATCCGCCATAGTTTCTATTTTATTACCATCAATTGCTGTAATTACATCACCCATCTCTAGTCCTGCCTGTGTTGCTGGTGAATCTTTTATAGCTTCTATTACAACTACTCCATATTCGGCACTTACATCTACGCCAAGTGATTTTTCATATGTTGTAACATCTACTCCTTTAATACCAACATAAAGAGATGAAACTGTTCCATTGCCTATAATTTGCTCTAAAATTGATTTTGCTGTATTTATAGGGATTGCAAATCCTAAACCTTCTGCTGTACTCATCTTAGCAGTATTAATACCTATTACTTGACCCTCAGCATTAAATAGTGGCCCGCCGCTATTTCCAGAATTTATAGATGCATCAGTTTGTATAAGAGGTTTTATTGTTGTTCCATTTTCAAATGTTATAGACCTGTTTAATCCACTTATAACGCCTTGCGTAACTGTTCTTTCTAAATCTAGTGTCATTGGATTTCCTATTGCAACGGCTGGTTCTCCGACCATTAATTCATCAGAATCACCAAGTTCAACTGCTGGCAACCCAGTTTTATCTACTTTTACAACAGCCAAATCAAGTGTAGAATCATACCATAAAACTTTACCTTCTATGTTTGATCCATCAATTAGAGATACTGTAATTTTATCATATTCACCATCTCCAATAACATGAGCATTTGTTAAAATATATCCATTTGGATCTACTATCATACCAGAGCCCATACTAGTTCCTTTTTGGGTTTGTGGTCCAAAAAATGTATTAATTGTTTGTGTCATATCTGTAGTGATTCCTACAACTGATTTCTGCGCCTTTTCAGCTACCGCAGCGGCAAAATACATGTTGTCTGATAGATTAATATTTACTTGCTGTGCTGAGGTATTTTTTCCATTACTAGTCTGATTATTACCTGAATTATTTAATTGGTAATTTACAAGTGCCCCTCCTGCTACTCCACCAAGCAATGATGCTATTAGAGCTACTGAAACAAAACTTGCAACTAATCTTTTTTTAATTCTATGTGGTTTTTTCTGTTTTTCTTTCTTGCTATATTGACTTTCATCTCTAATTAAAAAATTAACTTCATTTGAAGAACTGCTATAATCAGTTGAATTGCTTTTTTCTGATTGTTCAAATTGTTCTGATTTATAGATTTTTTCTTCAATTTCCTCTGAATTATTTGTTTCCTCATTTTGATTGAATAAGTTTCTTTCATTATCATCCATTATTTTTTCCTCCTAATATTTATATAACAATTAATTATTTTATATATTTTTTATAATGTAATTTTATTATTATATTGTGATAGAAGTGTGTTTTTTGAGTGTAAATAATTTGAAATTTATATTTTTTATTTAAATTTCTATATATACTTTTTTTATTAGATTATTAATATCAGTAATAAAACTACTTTTTAGTTACTATAATTACCCTTATTCTTCCACCACTTGATTCTGACTTATCATAATATGCTTTTATATTATATCCGCCATTTCCTATAATATCAGATAATGGTATTATATCATATCCGGTGAACTTTGTGTTGTCGTAAACAACAACATCACTGCTCAATAAATATATTTCACCTTTAGAAGTTTCTAATTGAACCCCATTTATGTCTGTAATAGCCGTAGAAACCACTGATAGTGGTTTAATAGAAACTATACTGCTACCATCTATGTAAAACGCTGAAGGTTGACCTGTATTTACATTTGTATAAGCTGAATTACTGCTTGAAAGAGTCATTGTTGTACCATTTACATCACATTCATATTTTGATGCTATACTCATATCCACAGTTGTAACTTCTGCATCTATAACTATTCCATATTTAAGTGAATCTCCTGTTACATTTTTCAATATTAAGTTTTCTATTTCACCATTTTTGTTTTTACTGTAATATAATATGTTTGAACTATCAATTTTAACATTATTGATTCTTTGAGGGTATGTGATTACATATTCTGAATTCATGCTTGAATCAACAGTTCCTACATCCATTATATTTATACCCGCAGAAATTGATGTTAAACCAAGTTTTTTATTTCCCCAATCAAAAATTCCACTTAAACTTCCTCCACTCGCTTTGCTTAAAACCGCAAGGCCGTTTGAAAATTTAACTGTAACTACTGAATTAACCATACTAGAGTAATTTTTATTTGCTTCATATTCTAATATATCTCCCTCAGTAGTAACTATCTCTACATAATTTACATTGTAAGTATATCCTGAATCATTTGTAACATTTTTTGTTCCATTGCCAATTAAATATCCAGTAACATTAATCTTTGTTTCAGTTGGTGACACTACATCTGCAATTTTACCGTCCTTGCCAATTAGTAAAGTCACACTATCTCCAATACTAAATGTACCTTTAGATGATAATTTATTAAATGCGTCCGATGTTTCTAAAGAGTATTCTGTTCCTGATATAGTTACTAACGATGGTTGGTCTTTATTTGGTGATGCAATTTCGTATATTCCTGTTATTTTTTTATTGTAAGCCCACAATGTATTTAATGATTGTGAATAGTACAATACATCGTTAGTATTTATGTCACTTAAACTGACCTTATTACCATTTCTTATTACTGTTATATTTGAGTCATTAATATTAAATATATTGTTCCAATTTGAATTATTAGCTATAACTGGTCCTTGCATTTTATTTCCTGATATTACTACAAAATCTATATTTCCACCTGAAGAGGATACCTTTACAATATCCCCTAAACTTATGTTGGATACTATATTATCAACCGTTGTTTTCATACCTTTATAATATACAGTCGTATTTTCATCGAGACCTAATGATTCTGTATACCGACCAGATGTTGAAACTATTATATCTCCATCAATTGCTGAATATGCTGTATACGTTTCAACCTGTTCATTAGAAGGTATAAAGCATATAATTTCATCATTGTTATTCAGTATAGCTGTTCCCTTTTTTCCTGTGTTTTCTGAATCAAATGTACTAGATATCTTATATGTACCTGATGAGGTAGAAATTTTTCCAGTACTAATCGATGAATCCTCATTAGATGTTGCAATTAAAATTACATCCTCAAGCATTTCATATCCTAATGAGTCTACGTATGCACTTCCTGATTTTGTATTGCTATTTAACAAATTGTATACTATTTGCATTGCATCATTTCTGGTTATTTCTTTACCTGTTTGTGTCGAAGAATTTTTTAATAAACCTATATTAGTCGCAATGCTCAATTGACCATATGGCCATGACGAACCAAAATCATCACTTGTATAACCCATTAAATTAAGTACGACTGTTACAGCTTCTTCAAGTGTTACATTTTTATCGGGCTTAAATGTAGAATCTGGGTACCCTGTTATAAGCTTGCTTGCAACTGCAACGCTTATGTATGGTGCTGACCAACTGGAATACGGTACATCTTTAAATGGTGATGTAGTTGATTTCGATGACACACTATTTTTATAAGGAGATGCATTTATTATTATTTTTGCAAATTGTGCCCTTGTAAGTTTATCTTCTAGATGCATGCTTCCGTCTGTGTATCCACTCATTATATTGAGTGATTTCATCATCTGTGCTATATCATCAGATGATGTTTCAGCTGCATATGTTGTAGCAAATGTGGTACAAAATGTTAATACAATTAATGTAAGTACTATTATTTTTTTCAATTATATCAATCCTTTCTTTTTTTAAGGTTGTAATTATGTTGTTGATTGCGTTAGTCTTGTCTTAATGCATCTATTGGGTGCATTTTAGCTGCTTTATTAGCTGGGAAATACCCAAATGTTATTCCTATTATAACTGAAACTGAAAACGCAATTATCACTGCATAAAAGGATGGTTTAACAGTCATATCTAGTAAAGATCCAATTCCATATGCTGATATTACTCCAACTATAATACCAATTACCCCTCCTACTGAACTAGTAGTTGCAGCTTCTACAACAAATTGACTCATTATATCTTTTCTCTTTGCCCCTAGTGATTTTCTTATGCCTATTTCTCTTGTTCTCTCTGTTACTGAAACTAGCATTATATTCATAATTCCTATTCCACCTACTAGAAGTGATATTGCCGCGACTCCAACTAGTACCAATGTTACGGTTCCCATTAACTCATTTACTTGGTCAAGTGCCTGAGATGCACTAAATACACTGTAGTAATTAGTACTGCTAAATACTTCTGACATTTTTTTATTTATTGTTTCCATTGCCATTTCTACAGTTTCAGTAGAAGTTGCGCTAAATGAGTAATTGCTTATTGACCTCATACGCGATAGTCTTGATGCTGAAGTGTATGGTATCATCACTATATCATCATCTCCACCTTCTTCGGAATCTGCTTTTTCTGCTAAAACTCCAACTACAGTAAATACTGTTCCATTTATTTTTATCTGTTTTCCTATTGGTGATTCATTTTCAAAGAGTTCATTTTTAACATACGAACCAATAACACATGTTTTTTGTCTTTTTTCAACATCTAAATAGCTTATGTATCTACCTGTTTCTACAGTGGAATTTTTAATTTGGGGAAAATATTCATTACTTCCTGTACAAGTTGTTGTCATATTGTTATCTTCAAATTTTACAGTAGCATTATTTATTGAAACTAAAGGAGTAACCGCTGCTATTGACTCTGGATTTTCTTCGGCAAGTTCCTGCATTTCCTTTGGATTCAATGTTATGTTTCCACCCCTACCCCTAATGTTTACGGATATAAGGTTTGTTCCCATACTTTCAAAGCTTTCTGACATATCAGCTGCCATACCACTTATTAAGCTAACTAAAAGTATAACTGATGCTACACCTATAATAATTCCTAGCATAGTCAAAAATGAACGCATTTTACTTCCTCTTAAACTTTTTATAGCTAATATATAGGATTGTTTAAAGTTCATTTTCTGCCACCCCCAATACTTTATCTTCAATTATCTTGCCATCATGCAGCCTCACAATTCTCTTGGCTTGCTGGGCAATAAAATTATCGTGAGTAATAAGGACTATGGTGTTTCCTTCTCTGTTTATTTCTTTGAGGAGCTCAAGAACCTCTGCGCCAGTTTTTGAATCTAATGCACCTGTTGGTTCATCTGCAAGTATAACGGGCGGTTTTCCAGAAAGAGCTCTAGCAATTGAAACCCTCTGTTGCTGTCCTCCTGACAGTTGGGATGGCATATTTAATATCCTATCTGTTAAACCAACTCTTTCTAAGGATTCCTCTACCATCTTCTTTCTTTGATTTTTTTCTACTCCCCTATATATCAATGGCAACTCTACGTTTTCAAATACATTTAGCTTTGCAATTAAATTGTATTGCTGAAAAATAAATCCTAAAGTGAGATTTCTTATTTCTGAAAGCTCATCTTCTTTTAACTTGCTTGCATCCTTTCCGTTTAAAACATATTTACCTGATGTTGGAATGTCTAAACAACCAATCATATTCATACAAGTCGATTTTCCTGAACCTGACTGTCCTACTATAGCCACAAATTCATTTTCATCTATATGTAGATTTATTCCATCTAATGCCCTTATTTCACTGCCACCTATTTTGTAAATTTTATATAAATCTATTAAATCTATCATGCTCGTCCTCCCGAATATTCACTACATACCTCCTGGAGGCATTCCTCCTCCTGCTGGAGACATTCCGGCTGGAGACATCCCTCCTCTAAAATTCTGCTGATTTGTTGTAGTTGTAGTTGTTTCTTCAGTTGGTACTACGACAACATCTCCTTCTTCAAGTCCACTTACTATTTCTACATAGTCAGTATCATTTATACCTATTTCAACTGTTACATATGTGTATCCTTCTGGTGCATTAGCTGGAGCAAAAGATTTTTTGCCATTATTATTTTGATTATATGCTTTTGTATTTTGTTCTTGCATTGATGCTTTAGAACCATCTTTATCTTCAACTAGTACTTTATTATTTCTATAAAGAGCTGAAGATGGTATTTTCAAAATATCTTGCTTTGATTCAATAACTATTTCAGCATTAACATTCATACCTATCATTAAGTCGCCTGTATTATTCATCACAACTTTTACAGGATATGATGCTACACCATCATTGCTTGTACCTATAGCACTAATATTTTCAATTGTTCCTTCAAAAGATTTACCGCTTAAAGAGTCCGCTGTTACTGTAACTTTTTGTCCTACTTCTATTTTTCCTATATCTAGCTCATCAACATCTATTTCAAATATTAGCTTTGACATATCGGCTATTACTGCCATGGTAGTACTTTTAGTAGTTGAATCTAATGTATCACCTGCTTTGGAGTTTTTTTGTACAACTGTTCCAGATATAGGTGATGTAATATTGTAATCATCTAATTGATCATATGTATTTTGTAAAGCAAGTTCTGAATCTTTTAGGGATAACTCACTTTGTTTAAGTGACACTTCAGCGCTTTGACTTTCTAAATTTACTATAACACTGCCTACATTAACTTTATCCCCAGTTGTATGATTAACGCTAACCACATCTCCAGATGTTTCAGCTAAAACTGTTTTTTGTTCTAGATAATTAAATGTACCTGACGAGTTACATGCCATGTTGTTTATTATTGCTGTTGCTCTATCTTCATTTGTTATAGAGCCTGGGTTTTTAACTTTTATCTTTAATGTGGATACTGTTGCCCCAGAGTCTATTACTATTTCCCCTGACGAAACGTATTGAACAGTGCCAATTGTTTCATAAAATGAATTTTCAAGAGTTACCTGTGCCGTATCTCCAACATTTATATTTGAGGCATCGTTTGAATTGAATGGAATTTCTAATATCATATACTCACTATTTATAATATCCGCTATTTTAGTACCACTTTGAACATAATCACCATTTTTTACATAACATCCAGTTATAACACCTGATATGGGTGATGCTACAGATAATCCTGCATATGAATCTAAAGTCTCACTATGAGATAATTGTTGCTTATCTAAAGATACCTTTGCTTTTTCTATAGTATTGTCTATATCTTTTGTATCAATAACATAAAGCAAATCACCTTCTTTAACTTCTTGCCCTTCTTCGAAATCTGACTGAAGTATTTCTCCTGTAGCTAATGATGTTATTTCATACATCTCAATCGGTTCAATTACACCTGAACCCTCTATTGATACAGTTATACCTCCTTTTGTTACCGTAGCAGTATTAACCCTTTCAGTGCTTTTACCTGAAAATAGTTTATTATATCCATAAATAATCCCACCAAGAACTACCACGACAATAATAACAATTGTTACTACTTTCCTTTTCGTAAGCTTAGGTATCTTTATTTTCTTAAGCTTCCATTTCTTCAATATCTTTTCCTTCTCCATACAATCCTCCTAGTTTACTCTATTTACACTTATTCCAAATAATAGATTTTATTTATGTTGAAAATGTGTTAATTTAGTGTGCTGAGAATGATATATACCCTGCTAAATAACTTACTACGTAAAAAAGTTGCTACGCAACTTCCGCTAAGGGGACCTATGTCCCCCTTCCGCGTAAAAAAAATGCTTATTACTAAGCATTTTTTACTGAGCACCCCCCTTAACGGCAAGGACGTCCCGTCCTTTGCAATACTCGTTTTTTATACACTAGGAAAGTTTCTCCTAGTATATAAAAAACGAGTACAATATATTATTGCACTCATAGTTTTAATTTCTATTTATGTCTTTTTGCTAATTCTTGTTTTATATCATCTATAGTTACACCTTCACTTACCATTAACACTAAGGAGTGATATACTAAATCGCTTAATTCATAAACAAGTTCTTCTTTATTTTTATTTTTTGCTCCTATTATTACTTCACTTGTTTCTTCTCCAACTTTTTTTAATATTTTATCTAAGCCTTTTTCAAATAAATAATTTGTATATGATCCTTCTACTGGATTTTCTTTTCTATTTATAATTTGATTATATACCTTATTTAATATAGATTGGTCTGTAACATTATCTTCATATGCTTTGTTAAAAAAACATGAATATGCCCCTGTATGACATGCGCATCCTATTTGTTCAACTTTCATTAGTATTGCATCCGCATCGCAATCGTAATATAACCCTTTGAGGTTTTGAATATGTCCAGATGTTTCACCTTTTCTCCATAAACTTTGTCTGCTACGTGAGAAATAACATGCACGATTTTCTTTTAATGTAACTTCTAATGATTCTTTGTTCATATATGCTACCATGAGAACTTCGTTTGTTATATAATCCTGTGCTACAACAACAACAAGCCCCTTATCGTCAAATTTAATTTGTTCTAATAATTCTTTAATTTCCATAATTTTATCCTTTATATTATATTTATTTTTTATAATTATTCCTTTTATCGATTGCAATAGTTCTCTATATTGTTCTAATTTCTACTCCATTATCATTTAAATATTTCTTTAAATCAACAATCTTTATTTCACCAAAGTGAAATACTGATGCCGCAAGAATACCATCAACATTTGCATATTTCGCTGCTTCTAAAAAATGCTCATATGTACCAGCTCCTCCTGAAGCTATTACAGGAACTCGAACTGCATCGGTAATTTTTTTTAGAAGTTCTATGTCGTATCCATTTTTCATTCCATCTTCATCTATGCTATTTACTACTATTTCACCCGCACCTAGTTCCACGCCTTTTTTTGCCCACTCAATAGCATCTAAATCTGTTTTTTCTCTTCCACCTTTTACATAAACGCTCCATGATCCTAAATTATTTTTCTTTGCATCTATCGATAATACAACACATTGATTACCAAAACGCTCTGAAGCCGATTTTATTAAATTTGGATTTTTAACAGCAGATGAATTTACAGAAACTTTATCAGCACCACTTCTCAATATATATTTAAAATCATCCAGGGTTGACACACCCCCTCCCACTGAAAATGGTATATTGATTTCTTGTGCAACTTTTTTTACAAACTCCAGAGATGTTTTTCTTTCTTCATTCGATGCTGTTATATCGTAAAATACAAGTTCATCAGCACCTGATTCGCTATAAAATTTACCTAAGCGAGCAGGATCATCAACATCTTGTATATCTTTAAAGTTTTTACCCTTAACTACACGACCATTCCTCACATCTAAACATGGTATAATTCTTTTTGCTAGCATTTACATTCACTCCCTTATCACTAATTTATGATCATTTTACAACCTCTCACCTATTGTTCTATAATTGTTCTTAGTGCCTCTTTAAAGTCCAACTTATTATCATATAGAGCCTTTCCTACTATTGCACCATACATTTTCATTTCATTTAATTTTTCAATGTCTGAAATTGTTGTTACTCCACCAGAAGCTATTATGTCTAGGCTTGTTTTATATGATAGTTCGTCATATATATCAAAATTCGGACCATTTAACATACCGTCCTTTGATATGTCTGTATAAACGATTGTTTTTATTCCTATTTTCTCTAAAAATTTGCATATATCAACAGAATCTGTGTCTCCTACCGACTGCCAACCTCTAACTGCAACCTTACCTTTATATGCATCTATTGAAACTGCAATTTTCTCTTTGTATATTTTAGTTAGCTCAGTTAATAAATTTTGATTCTCTATAGCCATTGTTCCAACTATAACTCTATTAACACCAATATCTATAAGGTTTTTTATCCTCTCAGCATTTCTGATACCACCGCCAGTTTGCATAGGTATTTTAATTGAATTTGCTATTTTTTCTATAGATTTTCTGTTTTGAAAACTTTCATTTTTAGCCCCATCTAAGTCTACTACATGTAGGTAACTTGCACCAAGACTTTCCCATTTTTTAGCCATCTCAACTGGGTCATCTGAGTATACATTCACATTATCAAATTTACCTTGTTTAAGTCTTACACATTTATTATCTTTTATATCTATTGCAGGAAATAATATCATAATTTATCCTCTCACTTTTAACTTTTTATTTTTCTATAATTTCTTTATATGCCTTAAGTATATTAAGACCCGTTTCTCCACTTTTTTCGGGATGAAACTGAATTCCATAAACATTTTCATTTCTAACTATTGCAGGAACAGTTTTTTCATACTCTGCATATGCAACTAACTCTGTATTATCTGATACTGCATAGTAAGAATGCACAAAGTACACATATTCATCTTCTTTTATATACTTTAATATTGGATCATCTTTTTTTAACTTTAAATTATTCCATCCCATATGAGGTATTTTAAGATTAATATCCATATACTCTATATTTCCTCTAATAAGTCCTAAGCCTTCATAATCCCCATATTCAAAACCTCTTTGATACAGTAATTGCATGCCTAAACATATACCAATTAAATTTTTACCTTTTGCTACTTCATTTTTTATTTCATCTATTAACTCAAATTCTTCAAGAGATTTTATAGCATCTCTAAACGCTCCTACACCAGGTAATATTAGTGATTTTGCATCTTTTAAATCTTCAATTTTATTGCTAATTTTAGTTTCTACATCTAATTTATCAAATGCTCTTTGAACTGAAGCTAAATTGCCCATTCCATAATCTATTATAACATGCATTTTATAAGTTTCCTTTCGTTGATTGTAATGTGGAAGAAGTTACGCGGCTTGCAATCTTTAATGCCTTTCCAAATCCTTTAAATATCCCTTCAATTTTGTGGTGATCATTTTCTCCATACAATAACTCAATATGTAATGTGGTCAAAGAATTATTTACAAACCCCTTAAAAAATTCCTTAAAATCCTC
>CAXXFT010000014.1:0-75023 GCA_963675125.2 uncultured Sedimentibacter sp. | reverse complement strand
TCCATTAATTATAGGTGGCTCAGCAGCTAATGCTCTAAGAACACCAATACGTTGCTGTTGCCCTCCACTTAATTCATTTGGATATTTCTTAGCATTCTCTTCGTATGGTAAATCTACTAATTCTAATAGTTCTTTAACCCTTTTAATTTGTTTTTCTTTGCTCCATTTCAATAATTTAGGTACAACTGAAATGTTTTCTTCTATAGTCATATTAGGAAATAAACCTATTTGTTGAATTACATAACCAATTTTTCTACGTAGCTCAACAGTATTAACATCTTTAATATTTTTATCATCAATATAAATATTTCCTTCATTGAACTTAATCAATCTATTTATCATTTTTAATGTTGTGGTTTTTCCACAACCTGATGGTCCAATTAATACTACAAACTCTCCATCATTTATGGTTAAATTAAGGTTGTCTATAATCATTACATCATCATATTTTTTTGTAACATTTTCATAAATAATCATATATGCATCATCTCCGCTCTGTTCATTAATCGACTTATTTACCTTTAGCATTATAGCATAATTTTACATCATTGTAAACCCTTTAAATTTCAATGTTGCTTCAAGCACATATTCCATTTTATTCCATCACGCTTTAACCGTTCAAATTTTACGAATTTCATTAACTCACAATATATTATAATTATGCATATTACGCTTATATTTTGGTTTCTTTTTATATTATTTTCATATCTTTTAACAATAATTTTTATTATATACATAATATTTACTATATTAGAAAACTTAGCCCCTATGGTTATTCCACATATGACTGTTTAGCATGTACACAAGTACGCATATCATGGAAAAATCTTATTTACTACATTGCTTCGTAAGATAGTTGTTTAAACAAAGACATTAAAAATAAAAATCTTACCAAAAAAAGATAGAATTATCAGTATAGTTATAAAATATCTACATATTCTTATCTTATAATATTGTGACAATCTAAGTGACCACAAAGTATAACGAAAGGAAATTATTATGACTATAAATTCGGATAATGAAATAATTTTGACAAGTATGAAATCAAGACAAACAGAGGATCAAACTAATACCGAATCTCCAACTGATAATGAAGTAAAAAATTTTATTAATCTAGAAAAGAAAAAATATAAAAAGACTGATGAAATCAAGGACATGATTAACAAATATTAGTAATTTATTATGTTCTTAAAATATTATTGCTTCAAGTGACAATTAGTTTGAAAATCACAGACATGTATCTGTTACACAAAAACGAGATAATTGTTAAAATTATCTCGTTTCCTCATTGGCAAACTACAATTTCCTCCAAAGTTTCTCGCAAGGAAACTTTCTATTTTTCTAGATAATCTTTCGTTTCTATCGGAAGTCCTTTAGTTTTCAAACTCATTTCCACAAGTTCTTTGATAATGGAGTATATAAGGACAAAAACCGGCACTCCAATAATTAAACCAATGAATCCAAAAAATTTACCACCTGCAAGAATTGCAAAAAGAATCCAAAACGAAGAAATACCCAATGAATCTCCTATAATTTTCGGTCCGATAATATTCCCATCAACCTGCTGTAGAATTAAGATTATGATAAGAAACCAAAAAGCCATGACTGGTGATTCAAAAAAAATAATCACAACCGAAGGGATTGCTCCTATAAAAGGACCGAAAAAAGGAATAATATTAGTTACAGTTATTATAAATGAAATCAATAACGTGTATGGCATCTTTACTATGGAAAAAACAGCAATTGCTATAACACCCACAATTAACGAATCCAAAATTTTTCCACCTAAAAAATTACTAAAAATTTTCTGTGACCGTCTTGAAAGCTGTAGAATTTTATCTGCAATCTTTTCATTAAATATACCATAATTTACTTTTTTTATTAAGCTAATCAACCTATCTTTTTCTACTAACATGTATATTGATATTATTATTCCTAGGAATACATTCCAAAGGGAAAGTGCAGTGTTACGAAGAAATGAAAGCACAATAGAAACTAAATTTTGTACATTATCATTTATGAACACAACTAAATCATTCCAGCTTTTATTTATAAAATCAACTGCTTCAGTAGGAAGAAAAACATCATCCGTTACTTTTTCAATATATTCAGAACTTGATCGAACATAATCTGGCATATTGCGTACAAGTCCAGCTATACTTGAGACAAGTTGTGGAAAAACGAAGGCAAGAAAAAGATACAAAATTAGCCCTGAAATTAAATAAGATAAGATCAAGGAAATCATATGAAACTGTGTACTTTTCATTTTTTTTATCACTAAAATCTTTCCTAGTTGTCTCTTGAGAAAATTTAATAAGAAATTTATGAGATATGCAATTACAAACCCGTAAATAAAAGGGTATAAAATATTAAAATAGCTAGCAATTATCTTGATAATTTTATCTAATCCTGAAAAAGCAAGAAAGAATAGAATTGCAGATGCAATAACAATAAAACTATACATTGCTATTGTAGTGTATTTTTGGTTCCAGTTAATTTTCACAGTATCCTCCGATAGATTAAGTTTTACCTTTTGTTAATTTAATAATTTTATAGATAAGTTGTCAACTAATATTATCATTAATACTATTAATTAACAACTATTTGTAATAATTTTTTTCTTTTTTTATAGCTATACGAGTTTACTGATAAGCAGCTAGTTTTATATATAAAACAATTGAATTGCCTTTAAAAGAAATTTAGCGATTAAAAACAATATATATTATAAAAACCCCTCAAAATTATTTTCCGAGGGGTTTTTATTGAATTGAAACACATATGATTTGTGTGACTATCTGGACAGCATATTATATAATACCTGTGCCATTTCAGCTCTTGTGGTGGTGCTTGTAGGCGACAGCTTGCCAGCATCTCCTGCGATGATTCCTGTTTCAATTAGCAGTGTCAAGGCTTCTTTAGACCAAGAGGCAACTAACTCTTCATCTGTAAAATCTGAAAGTGTCTTGTTAGAGACTTTTTCTGGCAGACTATCTATAACTTTTAAGGCATTGAATAAAAGCGTAAACATTTCTTGTCGTGTAATTTCACTTTCTGGTGAAAACATATTGTTACCCACACCAGCAGTTATACCAAGTCTTTTTGCAGTAGCTAGATAATTAGTATAATAAGTATTTCCGCTGTCAACAAAGTTATCTGTAGGGTTTGTATCAGGGTCTATGCTATATGACCTCATTAGCAATACAAGAAAATCACTGCGTGTTAGTTTAGCATTAGGGCTATATTTGCCATATCCCGTACCAGTAGTTATACCTCTTGCTGCAATAAAGTTTATAGCCCTCCTATACCATGCATCAGAAGCTACATCGGTGAAATTCACCTTGTTAAAGCCAACTACATAGCGACTGAATCCAGTTACTTTGAAAATTAAAGCCCCAGTATCAGTATCATAGTGACCATCAGGAATTACAACTAAATTCCCGCTATTATCTACATATCTAACTATAATGCTTTCAGGACTTAACATTTCTTCTGCTGTAGGTGTATAAGGGATTGATATTGTAAATGGAGCCCTTGACAATGACTGTTGGGCCATATCAATTATTAAATTACCTTTTTCATTCCTTGTAAGCTTATATTCCTGTTTTGCATTTGAATCTGATTTATTATTATCATTTTCTTTTTCCTTTATAGTAGTGAAATTTAATATATAATCTTTCTCAAGCATCTCATTGTTAATATTTTTTACTGCTCCCCCAGGAATAACAAGTGAGTAAGACGTGCCGCCACTCAAGTGACCTAAAAGGTTTATATACATCCATTCTCCATCTATAAGAGTTGATATTGATGCTTTTTGAGAATCTTTAGCATACAGTGCAATGTCATTAAAAGTTTTACCATTCATAACATTTTGATTGAATTTAACCTTTAATTCTGTATCCAATGTTATATCTGACATACCCTCACCTGGATAAGCAAAAATTATTTCAGGGTTACTTGACATAGTCACAAAGTGCTGACTATATGATTCATTCATTTTATGCCCATAAGAATCTGAAACAGCTTCATCAGGTAATGTGAGGGTGTACCCTGTGTTATATTCTAATGAGTTTTGTGGTGTAATTGTCAAGATTCTACCATTCAGTTCCTTATTTATTTCAACTTCATTTAAATCATCATCATATAGTTCTATCTCCTCAAATTCTGAATCTGATTCAACTTTCATATTGAAACTAATTGTTATAGGTTTTGCTATGCTTATTTGTGTCTCGTTAGGCGAAGGCTCAATTTTATCTACTGTAATAGCAGCTTTCTCTAAAGTAAATCTATATATGTTATTTTCAGTTGAATACTCTTCCTCAGCATTGCTAAGTGTGGTGCATACGTACATGTTTATTTCTCCGTCTTCATCTTCAATTAATCCAGAGGAAGTAAATAGGAAGCTTAAATCTATTTTCTGTCCAGGCATTATTCGGTCTATTGACTTGAACCCCAAAAGTTGCCCGCTCTTTTCATGTTTAACCTGTACATCAACATCTTCAAGTATTGTGCTACCTGTATTTGCCACAGTTGCTTTCGCTAAGTAATCATTTCCTACTATATTTTCACAGTCCAAATCAACAACTGCTATATCTGAGGTTTCTATTTTTAAGCTTAATGTATTGTTGATTTTATTTGACTCATGAATATCTCTATCAGGGCGAACAATAGCATATAGCTCATACTCGCTTTTTTCTTCTAACCCAACAAGCCACTCAACCTCAAGATTTGCAGTAGAACCAGCAGCTATTGGCTCAGTTGTTGATACTTCGCCTAAAAGTTTACCGTTATCAGGGTTTCCATCATACATTTCTAAGGTTGCATTTTCAGCAAAATCACCAAGATTTTTTACAACTGCTGATACTGTTGTCAAAGCTCCTTGAACTGGAATTGAAGGATTTAATTGTAAATTACTAACTTCGTCAAGGGCAATATCATGCTTAGGAGTATAACTCAAAAGCATCAAATCAACCTTATCACTTGGAGATAAAAAACTAGTTTCTTCAATGACTTTATTTATAACCTCAGCTTTAGTATAAACAACGTTAAGCTTCCCTTCTTGTGTAAATATAGGACTTAAGGAACGAATGTAACCTGTATCTTCACTAAGCGTAATTGTATTGCTCCATATGCCCTTTTTAATATCGTAAAAAGATGCTAACAGTGACGTTGTATTATCTTGATTAGTATTTGCATATACTACAGCAAGTTGAGGATTATCGCCCTCCATAATTGCAATTTTATAGTTATTGGGCACTGCTGAAAGGAATTCATCAGTCTTAACTTCTTCACTTAAACCTGCTCTGTACACAACACTTCCGTTCTGTTGCCATAAAACAAACCATTCATCATTGATATTTACTGCGTTTGGATTGGAATCCTCAACATTGTTGTTTGATAGGCTAATAGCATTACCCCATGATGTTCCGTCATAAATTCTGCAATAAACCTCTCTATCATCTTGAGTTGATAGGTCATTGTCCATATCAATAGTGTAAGTCAGCAGTCCTTCTTCATTATGCATTGTCAAACTTGAATCTAAAATAGTTGGTAGTGAGCCTTCAATTTCTTCTGGTGTGCTCCAAGCATTACCATCCCATACAGAACTATACAAACAATCACTGTCTGCAGGAGACTTGAGAGAATCCATATCTTCCCCAAATGTAAGGCTCAAGCCTTCTGATTTTGTCCAAACCAAAATTGCGTTTTTGCCATCAGCTGCAATAACCGGTGAATGGTCAAATTTATCGTCATCTGTCAATGTTATTATATCCGGTTCATTGCCATCAGCTTTGTAAATACTGTTAGTAACGCTAATTTCAGAATCTGTAACGTATGAATTTTTTTTATTTTCTTCAGTCATAACATTTTTAATATTTTGCCAAGCCAATAGTAAACCATCTCCTAAAGTGGTAGCTACAGGAGTAAAATCAGCGGTGTCATCCTGTCCAAACCATTCTGGCTCTGACCAGCTTCCATCTTTATTAACCGAGTACTTCAATTGTGTACGGTTATTTGCATCTCTAATTGGATTGTCGTCTGTCCAAACAAGCCATTGATCATCTCCGCCATTTATTTGCTGAACCTCTGCCCTTGGATAAATATTTTCTGTCATTGTTACAAGAGAACTTGTATCCACTTCAACTGTTGCTTTGGAAGCTGTCATCATCCTGCTGTTTTGTTTTTTACTGCTTCCTACAAGCCATTGTGATCCTCTTTTCAAGTAATTTCTAGCCGTAGGAGCAAGTTGTATATCGTCTTCTTTAGATTCACCTACAAACTGTCTCATAAGTAATTTAACTTTTTCTTTGCCATTATCCCAATGTGTACCTGCTATTTCCTTATAATAAAGCTCACTTGAATCATATACATAATAAACATCAATTCCAGCAGAAATGCTAGGTTCAACCTGTATATATCCCGTTGGTATGTGAAACTCCGCAGGAATGTTACCTGTAACATAACCTTCAACAGACAATGTATTCTCAATTCCTGCACCTATTGAAACGTATACAGAAGGATCGAATTCTAAAATACCTTCAAAATCCCGATCTCTGTTTTCATCTCCATAAACGGCTAAGACTGCGTCTATGTTAGGACACATTGCCACTTTACCCCATCCACCTATATCAAGCTTTGGTATAGTATATGGTCTTTTCCAATAATATTCACCTCTGCCACTCAAATAATAGTAGTAATAGTTTAACTTCCATTTTCTATCATATCTATCATATTTAAGACTTCCATAAAAAGCAATGTCAGTTTCAACCTCATAACCTGTTGTAAGCGTTTTAGATTTTTTGGTACTCATACCATGTCCTGAACTGTACTTATACAAGAGCTTTAAAAACCCGCTTTCATTTATTGAACCTTCAAATCTATTAGTACTGCTACCCAGTCCAAAACTTTGAGCGCTATCCAGCAGAGGTACTCCATCAAGTATATCTACATTACCGCCTGTGAGACCTTTTATTGTTACAGGTGAATCAACAATATACTTGCCATTTATGTAGCTAACATCTAGTTTGTTACCATTGTCTAACGTTGGATAAGGAGCTACTATTACATTAGCATTTTGCCATAAAGTAGCAACACCGGATTTTGAAACCATTCGCGCCCATAACTCCTCACCAACTTGCATCTGCAATCCTGGCTGTAATTCAAAAATGGGCTTATCTGATTTTAGGGAAATGCTGCCCATTGATGACTTAAGTTCATAATATCCAGGAGCTAATCCGTCCCAATTACCATCTAGTTCAAAATGCAGATTTGGTATGCTTATATTATTAATAAAAAGCCCTTTATACCTGTGCCCAACTCTCGAATCTGTCAAGGCAGATTTAATATAATTAAGTCCGGGTTGTTTTACTTTAGTTGCCAAATACACAGGATAATCAGACCCTTGATGATAAACCGCTTGCTCCTCAGTGACATATGCAACATCCTCTGAGTTTACGAGCTTTAGTGAGTAATCTATGCCTGTTTCTAAACTATTGATTACATAACTGCCTTCTGACCAACCATCATTTTTATCATATTTAGCTAATACTTTTTTCCCATTTAATTCGAAATACATATCCTGTGGGTCGTCAATAAATCCGCCGTCTTCTTTATTATAAAGCTGAATGACCATACTTTGCTTTTTTGTTTCCTCAGAAAAGTTAACAGGCACCCGGATCTTTTGATTTTTAGACCCCTCATGCTCGAAAATCAACTCATACTTTCCAAAATATCCCTTGTTCCCATATTGGAATGAAAATTCAGCTTCACCGTTATATTTTGTTTTTACATTTCCTAGATTTTCGACTAAAGAACCATTTTTATAAAGGCTGATCTTGACAGTCTCATCTGAAATATACCCAATGGTCGGTGAATACATGGTAATACTAAATGGTTCAAGATTTTTCAAGCCGTATTGGTTATTGTCTTCAAAAACAGTAAAATAACAATTATCATTTGGATAAACTGATATCTTTAAATCATCTAAGTTTAATCCGTTAATAGTTATATTTTGTTCAAATTTATATGAAATATCTCTGTTATCAACCAATGTCAAAGAAACCTTGTAATTGCCCGCATTCCAATATACATTAGCTGGAAATAAACCACTTCCTTGTTTTCCATCTCCAAAATCCCATGTAATTGATTTCAATGGACGGCTGATTTCTCCCAGCCATCTTGCATTAAATGAAATCACCTTTTCTGTTACCCAAGTTGATGGCATATAAAACGAGTAGTTTCCATAATTTAAACGCTCTGCAGCAGTGCGGTAAAATTTTATAGCATCATTTTCTTTGTCAGTTTGATTTTTAACCGCACCTTTTGGTATGTAAAACGCATATGTTTCGGATGGATTCAACGGTGAATCTGGTGCTAAAACAAGCTTATTGTTAACAACACTTGTTCTAAAATTAACCAGATTATTATTTGAATCTAGTACTTTAATATTTGCAAAGTCAGCGCCTTCAGATATAGATTCAGAAAATGGAATTTCAATTGGCGTATTTATTGGTAAATCACCACCAGAAAGCATACTAGGCTTCGTGATATAAAGTTTATTGTCTCCTGTTGTAAAAGATATTTCAAGACCTAAGTCTGAGCTGCCTTCTGAACTATCATATGCCCCTTTAACTGTATACACAGTATTTGGCTTGAGGCTGTCAAAGTATGGAGTTTCCATAAATACAGTATTTTCAACATTCCTTAAGGTTGTTAATTCTGTACGCACTTTGTTTCCTTTATCATCTAGCAGCACTAAATTACAATCTTTTGCATCTATTGCTTCAGAAAAATTTATTTCTATTTTTTGGTGTATGTCAACATTAGATTGACTGTTATTTGGATAATACCCAACAACTGACGGCAGGGTATTACTGCTCTTGGTTCTAAATTTTATAGATTTGCCTACACTGCTGTTTTCAAACCTGTCTACAACCGCATCGGCTGATATAGCAAACTCATAGACCGAACCTGATTTCAGCTTTGTTCCCACATCAAGAGTGAGAGTAACAGTATCGTTTGTTATATCCTTTGTTACATTAACTTTATTACCACTAATATCAAGAAGTGAAATATCTTCAAACCCACTTCCTTTGGTAATATTGCTATTATTATATCTAAAGGATAATTGTTCAATGTCTATAGAAACTTCTTTTCCCTTGTGATTTGGAGATGAGGAAATAACCTCTATTATATTTTTAGGCTTCTGTTCAACACTAAATGCTATTCTTAATTCTTCATCAAGATAATTATTAGATTTATCAGATATAGTGTTTGAAGGAACTATAAGCTCATACTCTTCCCCATCCTTTAAATAGTCCATTAGATTAACTGTTAGCTTGTTTTTAAAAATGCTTATAGAAATTTCTGGTACTTCCAAACCATTAAGTGTAATGCCATAATTCTCGGCGTTATTTACAGTTTCTAAAACTTTTATATCTTCATCAAAGGATATAGTTATCTCTCTTGTATTCCATAGAACATTATCACTGTTATTAATTGGTGTTGTTCCTATAACAACAGGTAAAAATGTGTCTGGCTTAGAAAGAACTGTATATTTATATGTACCATTTTCCACAATACTTCCCTTTTCAATGGTTGCAGTCATAACTACATTTTTATGTCCTTCGTTATATTCAGGTATTGTGATTTCACCGCTATTTGAAATCACATCTGGCATATCCGAAGCCCATGTTATAAAAGAGCCGTTAGGTGCTAATGTAGGAAGTGCCAAGTTTTGATTTATTGAATACTGTGACAGATTTCCTCCCAAGGTTCTCGATACTTGAAGCCACCTTTTATCAGCTGTTACAGCCTCCACATCTGTTTGTTCTAACTTTTTAACTGATAATAAAAAGCTTTTATCAATAGTCGCGCCACCTTTTGATATAGTAGCAGTAAGTGTAACTGTTTTATTTCCCTGTATAAAGGTTGGGCGGTTAACTGTTCCATCAGGCATTATAAATGTATCATTGCTTGACTTCCAGCTTATTGAGGAACCGTACAATCCAAAAACGGGTAGATTAAGATTAACAGTTATACTATTAATGCTATTTTCTCCTAAAATCCTACTGTAATTTAGCCACTCCTTATCAAGCGATAGTGCTTCATCATCTGTTGCCAATGGAAACACTAATATATAAAATGTTTTTGTATATTCGTAAGATCCTTTACTTATAGTAGCAGTCAGCGTTATAGATTGAGTGCCTTGACTGAAGGTAGGACGGTTTATTGTACCATCTATCTTTACGTATGCTTCATTTGTAGATTCCCAACTAATTTGCGAGCCATTTAATCCAACTGTAGGAAGAGCCAAACTTGTCAATACATTATCAAGACTTACATTTTCATTACGTATGATTTCAGCTGTAAGCCATTCAAAATCAGTATATGCTATTTCTTCATCTGTGGCATCTGATGCAACCACTGTAATATTAAATGTTTTAACTAATGTTAATTCCCCCATTTTTATATTTGCAGTAAGAGTAACAGGCTGATTTCCTTGAGTGAACGAAGGACGGGTCACTGTACCATCTAAAGCCACCACTCCTACAAAGTTAGACTTCCAGCTTATAACACTGCCATTTTGACCAATAGTTGGAAAGTTTAAATCGGAAATTATATTCTCCCTACTATTATTTTCTCCTAAGATAATTTCATCAGTTAACCAATCTCTGTCAGCATTTGCCAAATCATCATCACACACCTTAATTTTTACGTTAAAAATTTTTTGAATGGATTCAGTGCCTATGGATATGTTGGCTTTAAGTGTTACAGATTGATCTCCTTGAGTAATTGAAGATCTTGTCACTACACCATTTGCGCTTAAAAAAACAGAGTTACTGGATTCCCAGCTAATAATACTACCATTTGGAGCCTTTAAAGGTAAATTCAAATTAACAGTAACACTACTTAGTGTTGTATTTTCACCTTTTATTCTATCACCTGTTAGCCAAGCTGAATCAAAAGACAACCGGTCAGTATCATTTGCTGATAATTGAACTTGATTCATAGCCATTGCTCCACCAATAGTATAGGCTTTTACATCTGCTGTACCTGATGTGCCTGAGTATAATACTACTGAAGCATGTCCTGAACTGTCGGTTATTGCATAGGATGAGTCAAGCATACCAAATGAGGTTGTAAAATAAACTGGTATATCAGCCACAGGAGTTCCATCTAAGCTACATACAATAGCTGACATAGTAGTACTTGCTTGTCCTGCGGGAGGATTTGCAGTAATATTAACATTAGATAAATCAATGAAGTTATATGGCTCAAAATCAATAGGAATACAATCGTTTTTAAAATATAAGCTTCCTATTTCAGTTTTATCCTTTGCATTTCCCATTGAACCCATGAAACCTACATAGACTTCACGAACATCTTCTATGGCTAGACCTTCTCCTGCACTTGTTAAAATCTGCTCAAGTTCTAGATTATCCAACTTAAACTTACTGTTTACTGGTCTAATACCATCTGTACTAAAACGAACCTCCAGTGACTTTGATGTACCATCATACTCAATCCATACGTAATTGTAAGTTGATGGATTATTTGTTGACCCTGAGTCCAAATATTGTTCTTCTGTTCGCTGTTCATAGTCTCCATTATAATACACTGCGGCTTTTTCAATATAGCCATAGCCGGTAGACTGACCCGAGCCAGCTGCGCTATAATAATTTGTATTAAATGCAATATTAAAGCTTGGCTTTACATCTTCTATGCTCTGTTCATAACCAGTGTTGTCTACTGTTTGCAAAGTAAAGATAAATCCGCCTTCGCCCTTTGTAAAATCGGGATGTGGATTTTTATAAGAAAAAGCTGCGCTAAAGGATAAGTCATCTCCCAAACGAATTTTATTTTTAGTAAAAATGCTTCCTCCTGTAGTTGGTTCTGCCACCCTATCGTTGTTAAATTGTAATGCAGTAATTTCATTATTGTCTCTATCTGTTGTTACAACCGTTCCTGAAATACCATTGAATTGTAATCGAGATGAATCGTCAAAACTGTTGTACATAATTGCAAGTGGAAATTCTTCAACAGCTGTAACCACAAAACTAAATGTCTTTGTGTCAGTAGCCCCACCATATGATATTGTAGCCTTAAGTGTTACAGTTTGATTTCCTTCACTTATTGTAGGCCTACTTACGCTTCCATCCACTGCAATAACATTAGGATTTGATGACTCCCAAGCTATATCACATACTTTATAATTACCATCTGGTAAATAAATGTTTTGGGTTTTTGGAAGCGAAAGCCTAGTCTTAACGTTATCATTACTATTACTGTTCAATATAATTTCATATGTAAGCCAAGATTTACCCATGAAAACAATATCCTCACTAGTAGGTGATTGTGCAACTACTTCCAATTCAAATGTTTTCTGCTTTGATACTGTCCCACTAGATATGATTGCCGTAAGTGTCACCGGAGCATTACCCATAGCAAAAGAGAAAAGAGGTGGTTGTACAGTGCCGTTAATTGCAATCAAATCTTCATCTGATGATTCCCAAGTAATAGTGCTGCCATTTGGACCCTGTGTCGGCATAGTTACATTACTTCTAATATCATTGTAATAACAGCCATAATGAATAACAGTTTCGCCTATAAGCCAATCGTAATCAGCTTGTACTGCTTGTTCATCAGCTGTTGGTTCTAATGGACTTAATTCTATAACAAAAAGCTTCTCGGCCTGTGCTGTACCTTTTATCAATGAAGCAGTAACAACTACCGTTTTGTACCCTTCCAAATACGATGGTTTATGTATCGCTCCGTTTGTTCCAATAAATGTCTCATCGGATGAAGACCAAACTAAGGAGCTGCCGTTCTCACCTACTAAGGGTAGATTAAGATTGCCGTTTATATTATAATAAATTATTTCTCCATCGTATGTCGTAAATTCATCATAATTGCCTACTCCAAATACTAAATCCGATGTCAACCACTCTGTGTCCATCGCTACAATTACTTCATCAGTGTATACGTCTTCATTTGCAAAGACATATTGCACGTTTGTAGTAAATAGCATTATGATTACAAGAATAAAACTAATGATTCTTTTCATTTATTAAACCTCCTTGTTTAACAATGTATGTCCATTTTTTTGTTCTACTTTTATACTATTTAAAATTATATCCATTATTTTTCCACCATACTCTGCAAGATTAAATTCTCCTTTATGCAAGCACCAATCATAAATTGCTCCTCTAAAACAGGTGGTAAAAATGTCTATAATATCTTTTGTAACCAATTCTGGCTTAATTTCATTTTTTTTCTTGCCTTCCTCTATAAATTTTTCAAGCACAATATAATATGTTCTTTCAGAATCTATAATTAAAAAACTCTCTGTTTTCAAGTCTTTAATCTGAGAGGCATAAATTGTTGAGATAAACTCCAAACCTATTTCATCAGTCATAGTTTTGAAAACATACTCAATGAATATGGAAATTTTTTCTATAGAGTTTGACGTTTTAAAATCCATTTCCAAAAACGAATCATATATCTCATTTATCAATGGAACCATATTAAACAACAGCTCTTCCTTTGATTTAAAATGAGTGTAGAAACTACCCTTTGACGAGTTTGCTTCCTTTATAATGTCATCAACCGTTGTCCTATTAAATCCCTTTTCCTTAAACAGTTTTCGTGCACATTCTATAAGTCTTTTTTTTGTTTCGATACCTTGAAGCTCTCTCTTATTCATAATATAACCCCTTGTAGTATTAATTTAATTCACAATCCAAATTAACAGACTATAGTCTGTACAAATCATTATAACTTGCATTTCATTTCATGTCAACGATAGAAAACTATATAATGAAGATTAATTGGTAAACTAATGTATCTATAAAAAAACAATGCAAGCATAAGTATGTTTGCATTGTTTTTTCATATAAATTTCCTAAAATTGTGTTACGCGTTCTCACGGATGAAATTTATGGACAACATATAATCATTACAACATATATTTAATCATTATATAATGCCAATAGGTGCTGCATATATTACAAACTCATCTTCACCATCAAGCTTAAGTAAATCGTCAGCCAATTCTTGATTAAATGCAGCTATTGCACAGGTACCACAGCCTATAGCACCACAGCTTAAATATAAATTCTGCATTACATGACCTGCATCTAATAACATAACCTTGTGCGATTCTAAAACATATCTCCATTCACTTCTGTAAGCAACTGCACTGTAATAAAAAACAACTGCTGATTTTGCGGCAAATTTCTGTTCGCACAAACTGTTTGATACTTTATTTTCAATATCATCCACTTCTGTAATTAATTCTAAAGAATGGTCCAGTGGTAAATAATGATATATACCTTTTTCTAATCCATCTATATTCAATACCGCCAAGTATGTTTCAAATGCATGCCTTGCTCCACCAGATGGTACTGTCCTGATTGTTGCATAATTATCTCCCTTTATTTCTTTAATTCCCTGAGTAGTCTATAGCAGGAATGATAACTGGTCAAGTGTCAAGCTTTCTTTTTTATAAACCCGTTGACTTTTTCTTTCCTGCACCAATTTTAAATAATCTGATTCTTTTATTAACGAAGAAAATTCCTTAATTAATTTAATTGTATTATTGGCAATAGGAGCTTTTGTCAAAGGTGGCTGAGGAAGCTGTTTTTGTTGGTCAGATTCATACCCTTCCTCAGCAAAAGTGCTTTTCATAAATTCTCTATTACTATGTATTTTATTTTTTATATATTGATTATTTTCCATATGTCCTCCTTTATTATTCTAATATCATATTCTTTGCAAGTAAAAAAAGAACAGTTCTCAACGGCTAACTAATCTTACATTTTAAGCAAGAACCCTGCCTAAACAAATATTAATTTTAGAATCTATATGCCATTGTTAAATTGCTATCAGCAATACTATATATTATAGTATTATATATATATGTATGTCAATATTTTGCTCCATAATATGAAATAGCATACTTATTAATATCTCCCAATATTCTTATTACTAAATTATTAATAAAATAATAATATCAACAGCTTCATAAACGATTTGTCTATTAACTCGTTAATAAAAATATATATTATTGTTTCAATTTCAAAAACAGTTTCGTTTCGCAATACTAAAGCATATACTAAATAACAAAACAAAATACATGGAGGCCTTTAAATGATTTACAAATTCGAACAGGAAATAACAAATAATAAATACCTAACATATGGGCAAATGAATATAATATTTTCTTTTCAGAAATTATGGTTAAAGGTTGCAATTTGGATTAGAACATATATAAGATCTGTAATTTATGATACAAGAGACAAGAAGCATGTTGCTAATTATTTAATTTCTTTACCTAATGAATTTTACCCAACGTTTAATATGTTTTATGGTTCTAATATTGCACAGAATATAACAGATTTATTGTTAGATTTTATTAAATCCGCAATGGAACTAGTAGAATTTAAAAAGTATGGTGAAAGTGACTTAACAAATTTAAGAATATTAAAATGGTACCAATCTGCAGATAAATTATCTTCATATTTAAGTAAAATTAATGTATACTGGGACGAAAATCAATGGAAATTTTTGCTGTACCAATATATTAAATTAAAATCATATGGAATTAGTGCATTAGTAAATAATGATTATATTCAGGACGTGAATCAATATAATATAATTGATAATATTATTTTTATTATGGGAAGCTACATGGCACGAGGAATTATTGCATCAAATGTACAGCAGATCTCAAGCCAGTATGATGAACAACCATGGTGCACCAAGTAAAATACCTATATCCATATCCTCCAGTAAAAGAAGCTGTTAGCAGATGAAGGTTTCGTCTGATTTTTTATGGAAAGTATACTTGACATCCTTTTTCTCAACTGATACAATGTTTAAGGAAAGTAAACTTTCCATCAAAAGAGGTGTAAAATTGAAAAACCGATTAGAAGAAATACGAAAAAAAAACTGTATAAAACAAGAAGATTTAGCCTCTGAACTTGAAGTATCAAGACAAACTATAGGCTCTCTTGAAAATGGTAGATATAATCCTTCGATTATTCTCGCATTTAAAATAGCTCGATTTTTTAATATGAGCATTGAAGACATCTTTATTTATGAGGAGGATAAAAAATGAGAAAGCACTTTAATTTAGCTTTAATAATACTTGGAATGATATTTTTACTAGGTGGACTACTATTATATGGATTGGAAATACATAAAATAATGCCTTTTCCACGTCCAGATTTATTTCCTTGGGCAAGTAGCCTTTTAGGAATCATTTTGATTGTTTCAGGAACTTGTGAACTTTTCTTCAAAAAAACTAAAGAAATGATAATTGAAGAATTTGATGAAAGAAATGTAGCAATTGCAAACGCCGCTAAAGCTACTGGTTTTGACGTGATGACATCATTGTTTTCAGCTGTAATATTAGTATTGGCACTGTTAGGTTATTTAAATAAAGTAGTATTATTTACTTTTTTTATTGTATTTCTGATTGCTCAAATATCGTTTGTTACACGATTATGGTATTTACAAAAGAAAATGTAATAGCATTAAAATTGAGAAATTTACCTTGCTTTATTCAATAAAATTTTTATGCCCAATACGATAACATTGAATTGGATGTAATAATTTTGCACGAGGTTTATTACTTGATATAAATCCTTATGTAGATTAACGAAATCCCCTATAGAGCATACTTTTCTTATTATCTACTCTATAGGGTAAACTTAACTTGATTTGTTTTCATATACATAAATCCACATATGCCAGATGTTAAAGGAGATACTAATACTAATCCCAAGCAGCCTACAAATGTGTGCAATATTTCTGCTGCTATTGCCTTAGAATTTAATATGTTCATTATAGGTGTTCCTTGAGCCATATATACCATCATTACAGATATATAGCTTCCCATATACGCCAGAAGAAGTGTTGTTGTTTGGCTTCCTACAACGGATTTTCCAATAGTAAGACCGGACTTTACCAACTCAACTTTTGAAACTGTTGGTTTACTTTTAACAATTTCTTCTAAAGCTGCTGATATATCAATGGCAAGGTCAAGTACCGCTCCTGAACAAGCTAAATAAATTCCTACATAAAAAATCGCAGTCAGATCTAATGACATAAATCCTGCATACAATAATGATTCCGACCATTGCATAACTGTCCCGTCAATTTTAAAGTAATTTGTAAACATAACTGCCATGAGAGCAGTTATTAACGAGCATGCAACAGAACTAATAATTGCAGCATATGATTTTTTAGTAAAACCTGCTACTAGTAAAAGAGTTGTAATTGTTAACACGTTCCCTACAACTAATCCCACTATTAATGGGTTATATCCTCTTAGCATAAACGGAATTAATATTTTCCAAATACTTAACATAGCAAAAGCAAATGATAAAAGAGTCCTTACTCCCGTGAAGCCTGAAAAAGCGATAATAGTTGCAGCAAATAGTACTATTAGAATGAATTCTTTATCTATTCTGTAATGGTCTACCATATTAGCAAAGATTATATTTCTATCTTCATCATATTCAAGAAGAACCCATGCTTTGTTTCCTTCCTCAAAAATCTTATCAAATTCTAGTTTACCAGAAAATAAATTAATCCCTTCTGTCTGTTCTCCTTTATGTGAACCCGTTTCAATTTCTATTAAACACCTTTGTTCACCTTGTGTAATCATACCTGTTTTATACATGGTTGAATTATTTACAGAAAGTATTTTTGCACGAACTCCTTCAGAATTAACATAAATTTGTTTTTCAAACCCTGTAGGCACAATTGCCATTATACATATAAAAACAAGAAATACTATCACAAAAACAATTTCTTTTTTATTTATTTTTTTTAGTATATATTTCAAAGTATCACCCTTTCATTTTACAAAAAAAGCTGGAAAGATTCCAGCTTTAAACTAGTCTTATATATTATTTTCCAACTTTAACATTAGTGATTTCTGCAAGTTTATTGAATATATCAGTGTTGTCATATGAACCATTGAATATATCTGAATTTACTCCTGCTGCAAATACTCCTACCGGTACTCCTGTATGAGAATAAGATGTCCAACCAATACCTGCTTTGTTGTTCAAAATATGTGTAAGCGAAACTGACAATGGATCATATCCTCCGTAAAGAAGTGATGTTTCTTCGTTTTTAATTCGTTCTACTTTCATTGATTCAACAAAACCATTTTGCAATTTTTTGTATTCCCCATCGGTCATTTCTAATGGATTCACTTCTAAACCTGCTGCTTTTTCATCAATCCCGTTTGGAGCAACTAGTCCGAAGTTTTCAGTAATTACAGGCATAACTTTTTCAAAAGTTAGTCCTTCCTTATCTTGTTCTTTCATATCATCTAATAATTCATCAAATGCTACATACGACATTTTTTGTTTATCTAATATATCAAAAGCCGTACTATATCCAGTTGCTGCATAACCTATTGTCATACCCCCTGTTTCATGATCACCAGTTACAATAATTAATGTTTCCGTAGGATGTTTTTCTGCAAAATCTATTGCTACTTGTATAGAGTCTTCAAAGGCAAGTACATCTTTAATTACTGATTTAGCGTCATTCGCATGAGCAGCCCAGTCAATCTTTCCTGATTCAGTCATTAGGAAAAATCCATTTTTATTATCTAGTACATCAATACCTTTTTTAACAAAGTCAGCAAGTTGTAAATCACCTTCTTTAGTGTCTATAGCATAAGGCATAGCACCACTATCTTGAAGTATAGGGCTAACTGCATATGTTTTTCCAGAATTATTATCAAGACCTAATATTTTTTCTTTTGTATCCGCAATAGTATAACCTTTTTCTTTCAAAATTTCATAAGCATCTTTTTGATCTTTATTTTCGCCTGTGGGTTTATTAATTGAACCGCCTCCAAAATAATCAAAACCTGAATCAGCCATTTGTATAGCTATATCATAGTAACTATTTCTAGATGCAATATGTGAGTAGTATGCTGCAGGAGTTGCATGGTTAATAGTAACATTTGACACAACACCTATTTTCATATTTTTTTGTTCTTTAAGAAGTTCAGTAATTGTTGGTGCCACAGTTGTTTTATCCACTTCTAATCCAATTACTCCACTATGTGTTTTAACTCCTGTTGATAATGCAGTAGCTGTAGAAGCTGAATCTGGACAGAATGATGTAGAATCCTGTGTAGTAGCAACACCTGCTACAGGAAATTGGGTAAAATTAACTAACGCAGGAGAAACTTCTCCTTTTGTATTGTTACCCTCGTAAACTTGAGCTGCATTAACTTGTACAAAGCTCATACCATCTCCAATGAACATAAATATGTATTTAGGAGCTTTATGTAAATTAGATTTTGATGCAAGATGTTGACTAATAGCTTGCTCCTGTTTTTTAGAAGTTGATTTTGTTTGTGCACTAACAGTTGCACAACCTGTTAAAGATGTTACTATCATTGCTAAACATAATACATAAGATAATACTTTTTTCATTTTTTTCCTCCAATATATTTTTTTATTACAGCGATATAATATCCGAGGAATATAAAAATAAAATCATTAATATGTAAATTACTTGTAAATATATATTTTTATATGGTTAAATATTTGTTATTAGTTAATAGTATAGTAAAATTAGAAACATGAAATATTAAAATCCATATTCTTCATTGACAATTAACAACTTAATTCTATTGCTATCTGATTGCTATTCAATTATTGAAAGGGTATTACATACTCTTTACTTCAATACATTAAGTAATTACCTCAATACTTCAAAAATGGAATTTAGAAGCTCATTGTTGTAATCCTGGCTAAGCTCCCAAATCATAACTCCTCCCAATTTTTCGTTCTTAATGTATTCTGCCTTTAAGGCTAAAGACTCAGCATCATCATAGCTTATAAATGTATTGTTTTTATATAGCCACGGCACCTTGGACTCTGAATCAAAAAATTTGGAATAATCGTAATTCATATAATTTGTTTTTATTGAGGTATAACTCAATGCTTTTCCATCGGTAAATTTTTGATATACTCCATTATTTGCATTTGAATTTAGTTTATACAAATAACCGTAAAAAGGAACTCCCACAACCAGCTTGTCCTTTGTAAAACCAGCATTTATCCAAGCATTTACGCTAGATTCTACACTTATTTTATATTGAGGCGAAGTATCACTACTATTGAAAAGAGGTGCATTAAAATCAGAATATAAATCCCATGGTCCGTGAAGATCATATGTCATTATATTCACGAAATCAATATATTCTTCGATTTTGTTAGGCTCAATATTTTTTAAATAATAATTACTTGTTCCTCCTGCTATAGTAAGAAGATATTTTTTATTGTCCTTCTGTCCTTGCTCATCTAATTTCTTGTGAATCTCTTTAAGTAGCAATGTGAAATTTTGCTTATCTTGAGGCCTTTTTGAATTGGTTGACAATCCTCCACCTACAGGATATTCCCAGTCCAAATCTATTCCATCAATTCCATACTCAGTTATGAACTCAATACAGCTCTTTGCAAATGCTATTCTTGAGATTTCTGTTGATGCTGTATCAGAAAAATTTCCAGACCAGTTCCATCCACCTACTGAAATAAGTATTTTCAAATCAGGATTAATTGACTTAAGTTCATTAATTTTCTTAAAGTTTTCAGGGTCCTTATCCGGATAACCTAGCTTAATTTTATTGTCTTGTCCTATATATGCAAAAGCATAATTTATATGAGTAAGTTTAGAAGCATCTAATTTATCAGGTGTAAATCCTGAGTATGACTTCCATGACGGGTAATAGCCTATAATTTTATTTCCTGAATTAATTGTCCCTGAAATCGGCAAAGTCTTCACCGTTACACGCTCGCTTGCCATTGATATGTTATTCCTTTCAGACTCAGATCTTATGTATAAATTATATTCAGTTTCAGGTTTCAAATCGTTTATGGTGTATGTAGTTGCCTTTGTAGAATCAATAAATGTACTGTTATTATAAATCCTGTATTTTAGTATATTATTGCTGCTTTCAGGATTATTCCATATTAAAGTAACTGAAGATTCAGTAACCTCTGAGACTGTTAAATCAGACGGCGAATTTGGTACCTTTAAATTTTTAGCAAATACATAAGTGCCAGCTGTGTAAAACAACAGAAAAAATGCAATCACAAGGGTTAGTGCATTACTTATTTTTATAAATTTCCTCATATTTGTCTCCTCTATGATTTGATAATGAATTATATAATAAAGCAAGCCAGATAAAGGCTTGCATCACAACGATTAAATAAATACATCAAGACAAAGACATAAGTCTTTGTCTTGATGTATTTATTATATCATAAAGGTTTTTATAACTTCGTTTCAATTAATGGCAGGGCAATACAATATTAGTCAGTTTTCTAAAATAAACCAGGCATGGTCTTTTTATCATTTTTTATTATATACACTCATATACAGTTGTCAGCAAGAAGAGCTATAAGATATTAAAATCCACATTCTTCATTGACTATGAATAACTTTATTCTATTGCTATCTGATTGTCCTTCAATTATTGAAAGGGTATTACAAACTCTTTCCTTTGATACACAATCAACACACTTGTTTAGAATAACACATGGTGGATTATATCCTGCCCTTTTAGCATTTAAAGGACTTGCTATATTCTTTGCTCTGTTAATTGCATCTTCTAAAGTATCTACAACTTTGTTTTTTCCAACTACAATTATTACTTTATCAGGCCCAAAAGTTATCGAAGCTACCCTATTACCACTATGGTCAACATTTACAATTCTCCCATCAACAGAAATAGCATTTGAACCAGAGACATACCAATCTGTGGTAAGGGATTTTCTTTTTAAATCCTTACTTTCTTCTGAATTCTTTGCAAGTTCTTTATCATATACAACATTCCCTCTTTCTAAAAGAAGATTAGTAATATTCATCATCTGCAGCGTAGCAGAATGCCCTATACCAATTGAACATTCTACTGGTATTATATCTAATATGTATGATTTAACCTCTTCTAAACTATCAAAATATTTTACTTCTATATTTCTTAACTTAAAATTTTCTTTTAATTTTTCAAGCTTTTCATCATTCATTTCTTTTTTCTCCTTTTAAATAAAGTATATTCCTCATTATACCACAATTTTCATTTAATACATTAACTTTAAAATAAATATTCGCAAAATTATTATTTAGCTGAAATGGTACGTTGTGCTTAATTAAAGTTTAAGGTTAAATAGGAAAGAATAATTGATTCCCTACAAAAAATAAAAATGTTGAGATCTGATACCCAACATTTTTATTTTTCTTAACAACTAACTATTTTAACAAATTATACAATATTTGCGCTGCTTGTGCCCTCGTGGATAATCCATTTGGGTAAAGCATATTGTCATAACCGGATAAAATACCAGCTTCCGTAAATACCCTTAGTGCAGTAACTGCATAATTAGAAATTTCTGATTTATCAGAAAAACCTTCAAAGCTCATTCCATCTGTTCCGGCTGGCAGTTTTCCTATTTTATCCAAAATTCTATAAAGAATCACTGCCATATCCTGACGGTTTATCAGACCCTCTGGAGCAAAGAGATTTTCGCCTACCCCAGACACCAATCCCATTTGCTTGGCTTTACCAAGATATGCAGTGTAATATTTACTTCCGGCATCAGCAAAATTATCTCCATAAGCCTCATCAATTGTTATCCCATATGCGTTCATAACCATTATGAGAAAATCAGCTCTAGTAATATTTGCTTCTGGTGCAAAAATATCTTTTCCTACTCCTTTTATAATTCCTAAAGATGATAGATAGTTTATAGCTTCAAAATACCACGCATTCTCAGATACGTCTACAAAGGCAGATGTTGTGACTGTATCGCCCGTCTCCTCTGTAATTTTATCTGTTTTATCTTTATTTTTGGATGATGAACTTTTTACAAGGATTACCATATTGTTTGAATCCATGTAATATCCATTTTCGTCAACCAACCTTGCGCTAACAGTATATGTTCCTGCTCCAGAAATTATAAATTTATTTGTGCCTAATGAATTCCAGTCAATCATTTCAGACCATGTTCCATCCTTTTTATACTGCCACTTAACGGGTGTAAAGTTTACCAGATTATTTGCCAATACTGTAACATAGGCATTTCTGTAATTGTATTCTTCTGTGCTAAGTGTTACTGTTCCGTTTGTATCAGATGTGTTAGCAATACTGATATTATAGTTGTCAGAATCCTGACCTGTTTCAATATTAGTAGCTGAAATCTGAACCTTTGCATGTGAACTGTTCTTTGGCAGTTTTAACATATAAGTTGCTGAACCTAATCCACTAGCAAGAAGCTTGCTGCTTGTATCTCTTATTTCAACCATGTCTCCTGCTTTTTTTGCTATCGCCAAAATATTAGTTGTATCAAGGTTTGTAGAGTTAAGAGTATAGTCAGTAACTTCTTTATTAAAGTTTATATTAATTCCTACAAGGCTTATATCTGAAATCTCAGCATTCATTGTGTTTGGATCGGCTGTAAAATATTTTGCTATTATCTTTGCTCCATGACCAGAAAAAGCAATGCTTCTCGTTATACTTTCTTCTCCGGTCAGGTTCAACAGATCCCCTTGTGATGTTGCAAGCATCTTTGATTCGATTATGTTTCCTTTGTCATCTAGCATATATACCATAACATTTCCATTGAAAGATGGTTCCATTGAAAGATTCTTTACTGTTATCAAAGCCGTAGTATTATCTGTGCTGTTTTCCTGTTCAACTGATACAAGGAACTGCTCACCGTTATTTGCCTCTATCGGATTAGGAAGCAAGATTGACCGCTCATTGTTGCTTTGATTATATTCAGTAATTTCTTCATAGCTGTTATCTTCTTTCTTTTCTTCAACCCAAATTTTAGCATATAATCTTATTCCTCCATTTGGTACTCCCCTTGACGGTACATTATAACTAAATCTCATAGTCAATGCACTTTCATCCAAAAGCTTTAAATCATTGACTGTAATTTCTTGCACATCTACTGTAGATTCATCCGTATATTCTGAAGAGGTATAAAAACCTACGTATACTTTACGATTAGGATTATTGGCAATGTCTACATCACTTATATTGTGAAGTGTAGCCTGAATTACTCTCTTACCCTGTTCATCACTAATTAACTCTACCTTTGAAATTCCTGTATCTGGAATATCGAGGTTCAGCGTACCGTTTTTTTCTATTATATCATTACCAGAGAAAACTGCTGATACAGTATAATTTAAATCATGAATACCTATAATCTCATCAGGTATCTGATAATCGACCGTAAGTACTTGACATTGATTTGGCAATAGATTTAAATTATCAAATGTTTTTGTTACATTATCTGGAAACAATTTAATGTTCACTGAGTTAATTGAGTTAACTCCCATATTTACAGCTGTAAATTGTATTGGTACAATAAAATCATTTTTAATTTCACCATAATCCATGTATATATTATCAATATTTATATCATTTGCATATTCTGCTGATGCAGACTTCATTGAGCTGACTGATCCGACAGTATATACTCCGCCTCCTTCATCCATAAGCTCACCTGTATATGAACTTGCAAGAATTACAGCATCGACTGTGTCTTTTTGGAGAGTATAAGCATCAAAATGATCAATTAAAATATAATCGTCCATATCCGCAACATCTAAAGCTCCAGTTAAATAAATTTTGCCATTTTTATCTCTCATGAATTTAACAGCTTTCAGACAATCTTTTTCTGCATTTGTGCTTAAGGCTTTATTATATTCTAAGGATGGTTCGGCCCATAATAGCGATAAATCCTCAATATTTAGATTTTCTCCTTTCACAAAACGGAATTTATCGGTAATTTTAACTTTGGAATTTTCATTGATACTGCTTATAGAATCTATAAAACCATCATACAATACACCTTTATTATCCGCAGCTGCAAATCTTATATCCGAATTCCCCTGAGCTGTTACATTATGCCATCCAATTACAAATTTTTCTGATATTTCTCCTAGCTCTTCAAAATTAACTGCTGTTACCTGAGGATTTTCATCCACAGAATCATTATTTGTCAAGCGGATATCATTTATTAAACTGTTATCACTACCAATAATCGAAAATACGGTTTCATACCCGAATGCAGGATTAGTGCTGTCAGTACCACAGTCCAATGTGTATGCTATCCCAGCTGTTCCGTCAGACATCATAGCTGAAGATATTCCTTTTACATTTCCAGAAGTTCCGTTATAAATGGTATATGTTTTACTCCAGCTTCCATTTTCATATATTTTGTACAATATTGTATCATGCTTATCATCATAATTAAAAGGATCCTCAGTCATGTTGCTTCCAGCAACACTCCTCCATGCGACAACGGCACGACCATCATTTACTGCAGTTACGGGAGATATATCAGGAACCATATTGTCTGTCAAACAGGATGTGGTCCACATGCCTGAGTCATATACACTAGTCATAATATCAGATGTATTCATCATAGCTGATATGTCTTGGTAGGTTATGGCTCCGCTTGTTGTTATCTTTACTCCCTGCTGTTCCCATACAGCAACAGCAAAAGCTTCTGTACCATCAAGTTTAAGGTTATTATCAGCAAAAGCTGTTTCCGATGAGACTTGAGGTAAAGGACCTTGGTCAACATAATGACCTGAATTCAAGGTCGCCCAGCTTGCTCTCGTTTCATTTACATCTGCACTGCCGCTGTCAGACATATACGCAAGAATTGAACCGTCTCTTGTAACTGTAGGATTAGCATATGGGTAAGCATTTGTTTGTATATCATTTACATTTGATAAACCAAGTATTTTCATTCTAAGATTATTGCCGCTTTCCCAGGTTCTATCATAAAGTGATAAATAATCTCTGCTTTCTATTCCTATGTTTTCTCTCACTGTCTGTAGTCTTGTACTGTTTAAATATATTTTATTATTGTACATCCCACCGTTAAGTGAGGTTATCAATGATGAATTTTGGCTGTTTTTCCAATCATCAATTAATTCAGGATTACCTTCCTCCCATACTGCTCCTGAATATTCCATAGAAGCAAGAACTGCTTCATATGAAATGAACAGCAGCTTAGCTACAAATTTTATTCCTACCTGTCCCTTTAAGGAAACATCCATGGCAAAAATTTTATCGTATCCGTTTGGATGAGGATAAAGATATGGTCTGTTTAAAAATTCACTGTTGTAAAGAACATTTATCTGACCGAACACACCTATTTTAAGTGCAACTACAGAATAGTCAAATCCGAATCCTCCAAATGCTTTGGCATAAAAATTCAACCTTAAAGCTGTAAAAAAGTCGTTAACATCAGCAGCGTTAATATTTGCTGGTACATTTCCATATGGCTTTACTGCTCGGAATTCAAGCTTAGCTGCTGCTCCAAGTCCAAATTCTGCTGTTACTGGAACAGGACCAATCGATGAATTCATCGTCCACGTATACCCTATTACAGAATCTACGTCAAAACCGCCTCCTGTAACTATTATTATCCATTTGTCAGCATCATTGTCATAGCGTACCTCAACCTCGAAATATCCAGTAATTGATACACCGTAATCAACTCCGCCGGATACTGCTTTTTCCATGTTTTTGTCCAGTTCTTTTGCAATATCATCGGTACTTTTCTGCATTAAATCCATCATTTCAGCAGCATCTGGAGTATAATCAAGTTCACCGTCAACTCCACCGATATTTACCTCCACACTACTTGCATCCGTATTACCCATGCCTTGGTACATTGTGATGAGACCGTGGTATACAAGTGGATCTTCTGTCGCAAGAACAGAAAGATTCATTATCTGCCCTCCAAGAGATGTTCCTGACATGAGATTTAGAGCCTTTCCAATTACTTCATCCCCGGTATTCATAGAAGAAGCATCAAATTCTAAGCTGCCAGATTCATTTAAATCCTCTACTGCACTCTTAACTCCCTTGCTCTCATCATTTGCTGCTGGTGCCCCGACCATGTTTGAGAATGTAAAGAAGCTTTCAATATGTTTTAACAAACTGCCGTCGGTACTATATAACGATGTGGCCGCTCCCTTCTTTTCACCTATTCCAAGTGCCAATGTAGAATTATTCATAGTTGTTATATTTTTGGTATATGCCAATGTAGCAAAAGGATAGAGTATTGTTTTAACCCTTTGGCCGGCAATTATACTGCCATATTCATCTTCTACCTTAACATCGTAACCATCAATTTTATCCTTGCCCCACCATGCTACTATTGTTTCTAAATCTGCCGTTGGATATGTATTTCCAGGACCTATTGAACCTTTATAATTTGTTACATCTATCGTTCGTCCGTCATTCAGATTATAATTTACTGCATTTCTCAGTACAAATGGTTTATTTTTATTTTCAGAAGATACTGCCCTTAAGTTAACAACACTTTCTCCGAATCTAACAGCATCACCAACACTTATATTTCCATTAACTGTTAATAGCTGAGGATAGTAATCATCCGCGAATATAATTTCATAAATAAATTCCAGTTTATCAGAACCATGAAGCTCTTCGCTATTATCATTCACCCAAAACTTTGTGGAATCAAGATTCAGAGTAAATCGTCCGTCACTTCCTAAATTTAGTTGTGTTCCATCCTTCTCCATAGTTTCTGTACAAATTTTTCCGTTTTTGTACACTGCCCCTCTGTATGTAACCTGATTTGTATATGGTTCACCGTCAGAGTTTTTGAAGAATAGCTTAACCTTAGCTGCAGGTCTAAGTTTAAATGAATTTACTGGATAAAGCTCATAAATTCCCGGGTTTCCCTCAGAGGAAATTAATTTATTATTGTATAAAGTCCCAAGATAAAGATTATCAGAACTACCCGATTTTAATGTAATATCACTTGTTATACCATACTCTTCATAAACAGCAATTTCACCCTCTGAATTGGTATTCAGACTTCTGGCTTCTCCATTGCCGTTAACGTAGGCAATGCTAGTTTCCTGTTTTGGATAAAAATTAAATATATAAAGCTTATTTTTCAATGTCGTAACATTTACATTAACAGTATCCTTCATGCCTGTAGCCGCGTGAGTAGCGGTAATAACCGTATCTCCGTCTGAATTTCCCGCAAGCATAAATTCTATAGAAGAGCGATATCCTGAATAATTATATGTTTCAACATTTTCATACAAATTGCCCTGTCTGTAATTTATCGAAGCAATTTTTGAATTTCCTGAGGACCATTTTATTTGGTCTGTTATATTACCCCAAGGATACTGGCTGTAATTGATTCCAATATATTTCTTCAGGTATATATTTCTATCGAGATCAAGAATTCCTTCGCTGCCCTTATCGTCATATAGATTCTTAATATAGCTGTTGTTATCCATAGAAACAACTTCTTGGTCCTGATTGTCAATTAGTATATTCAAAGAATTTCTGTTATAGACGTTAAGTACGAAGGAGTCTGTCGACCATCCACTGTCCTGAGTATTTTTAGCCTTTATGGTTACCGTATAAATATCCTTCAAGGAATCTGAAGGTACACTATCTATGCTAAGTTTATGGTTGTCTGAATCGATACTGGAAGTATCCGTATATATAACCGTCTTATTTTTTGTTATTTTAAATTCAAATTCGCCGCCCGTAAACTCCGAAACAGACCAACCTATATCAACGTTTTTCGTTTCATCTGTAATATAATAGCTGTCAAGTGTATCAAATTTTACTTTAACCGGCTGAGGGTAAACAATAATATATCCTATTGCACTTAATACCTGACTTGTATTGTCCGGGTTATTGGAGCTAACTTTCACTGTATAAGCTGGATTTGTACCATTTGATAAATTTGAAAGTATATTAGCCGATATGGTATAAGTGTTTTTATCATAAACAGCATCTGCATAAACAGGTGTTCCTGTTAATTGTGCAATATCAGAATAATACCCCTCGTATATTTCAATAGTAAACTCAGGAATTACGCCTTCAGTCCTGCCTATGAGATTTTGATTCCAAGCTATAGTTGCCTCTTCATTCTTTTTAGTTATAAAAGCATTGTTTCCTTCCGGGAAAACTATTGCTGGAGGACCACCATCTACAACAGTAAAAGCAGGAGTTTCCGCAGATATTACAGTTCCGAATCCGCCGTTATCCGCAATTACCCTGAACTTAACCGTACCTTGACTTACGGGAGTAATTATACCTGTTGTCTTATCTATTAAGGCCACTGATTCATCGCTACTCTCCCATTCAATACCAGTAAATGTGGCAGTTTCCGGAGAAATACTTGCTTTTAGCATTGTTGTTTTCGTATCTGTCAAATAAATTATATTATTGACAGGATATGAACTTGTATCAATATTTATATTTTCAGCTAATACTAAAGGTTCTGTTTCAGCTAAAGCGCACATACCTATAACAATATTTCCCCCGCTAAACAGGTTTGTTTCTGAATTGTATGTTCCATCTCTGTACAGTTCGATTTTAACTGTTTGCCCTGTTATACCAGAATAGTTTAACGCAGGAATTTTCGACGTATAATATGAGCCTTCTTCAGCACCTTCACCTCCCATTTTAAGGGTATATGTATAGTCTCCTGCCTTTAGATAAACCGATTTCAGCTGATCCTTCGTCAAGTCATAATCATTTTCGAGCCATAGAGAGGTCTCTCTGTCAACTGAAAGCTTAACGTCAATCGAATCACCTGATGTATACAATCCTCCCGTGGGCACATTCTCAACCGAAAGCCCAAGAAATGCCGAAACAGGATCAGTCTTCATTTTAACCGTCCCCACTGTTGTTATAGAGCTGCTCGAAGTTGTATTCCCACTCATATCCTCAACATTGTACACAGACCCAATTCTCAGTAACGGATCAGGATTTTTAGGAACAGTATATAAAAATGTTGCATAATTTGAATTAGTCCCCGAGGATTCCGCAGATGTTATAGCTGTGTTTTGCCCCTGCAGCTTGATTTTTGCTTCTCCTGCTTTTATCGGTTCGGAAAACTCAACTGTAATGGGAACAGTCTGCCCCGAATAGTAATAACCGTCAGATGAGTCAGATGCAGGAGCAGTTATTGAATTAATTTTAGGTGCCTTATCGTCCAAAATGCTAAAACTTACTTGCCTGAAAGGCACATAAATCTTATTTGTCGGATACTCCGGCGAATATCTTGCATTGCTGAATTCATAGACAAAAGGGATAATTCCCGAGCACCTTGCCCAGCGTTCGAATGATTGTACATCTACTTCATTAACAGAATTAATGTGAAAAGTTACCTCTGGCTGTTCATCATATGAAAAATACCTAGTATTATGAATGGTATCGTCTATAGCCTTGTACTGGGCATTGGCTATGGGTTGTCTGTCATCATCCAAAAGTAAAGGTTTATTAGTCATGTCATAACTTACTCCAGTACCGCTATTCATTTGCATATAATAATACAATTCAAAGCTGGCATCATCTATACCTCCAAAAATGTCATTAACTGCACGTAGCAAATTGTTTTTGTTGTTATAATCGATATTTATTGCAAAACCAGGTTCAAGTCTTTCACCTAAATCTCCCCCAAAGTCCATATCTGTATTATTTTCTTCATATGAGACAGCTGTCGTCCATGTATAGCTATGGCTTATTGATATAGGGATATCTTTTGAACGAGTACCTCCTTCAAATAATATATTTACGGGATTATATAACTCTATCAAAAATACCTTATCGCCCTTCCATCTGTTAATTGCATTTTCCGATGAACTGATCCATGTAATATTAACATATGCAACTGACGATGTTTGTCCTGCCGCTATTGTAATGGTTCCTTCTGATACACCGTCATATCCAACACTGTAATGTATTCCTTTTAAAGCAGAGCCATCAGCCAACCTCCAGTCAAACTGTACATCATAGTCAAGCCCTTCCGAAAGAGGATTCCCTGTTTTATCTATCAAGGTAAAATCCACTGTAACCACCTGATTAATATCGGTACTCATTTCATCTGAACTTACTGTTGCTTTCATTCGAGCATCATGATTGATACTAATTTCTGTATTTTCTCCAGAAATACTGTTTTCGAGCATTATACCGTCATTTTGTATTTGATTAAGCAGGCTGTCAAAGGACTCGTTATGCTCTTCGGTAAATGGTACTGCATCAGAAAAATACGTCTCCTCAATACGCTCCAGTTCATCTTCAATTTCAATCATGGTTTTTAAATCGTTCAGGGTAAGAACCGTACCGTCCACACCCACTTCTTTACTTAAATCAGTATTGCTGGAATTCAGCATAGCTTTAACTTGATTTAAAGTCATGGGAGTACCGTCAACCATGATGCTTTCACTTACGTTAATATTGCCTTCATCATCAAGCAGTCCCATATCGGATAATTCATTGACAATATCATCCTCTGTAATGCTGTCTCCGTATAGATTTCTTAATTTTTCCAGAATTGTTTGATTGATCTGTTGAGTATTACCAATTGTATCCAGAGTGTATGAAAATGCAGGCATCGTCATTTGGAATATAAGCATAACAGTAAGTAGTAAACATAGAAATTTCTTCATTTTAGTACCTCCTCAAATAAATAATTTTTTAATTTTAATTAGATTACTTCACTTATTGTCCTTATGTAAGCAGTCAATAACGATTTCTTCTAAATTAAGAGTTGTTTGGAAATTTCCTTTGTTCCATTCAAGATGAGTCGGAAATAAATCAATATTAATCCATACATCATGGTTTTTTAGGGGACTAAATCGGAATTGTTTAATAAGATTTGTCATGGAAAAATTCATTTTGCTGCCATCATCAAAATATATGTCTAATATATAATCATCCTTGGGAACTACTTTTTTAAAATAAATTATAAAAACCACCCCCAAAATAAAAAATATTCCCCTACTCTTAGTGTAAAGGAATGTTTTTTATTTTGGTATCAGTCAAAAAGGCGTATTTTATATTAAATTTAACTTTGAGGCTTTATTCAGAGCCGCGCTTTTTTTATTGACACCGAGCTTTATATATATATTTTGGATATGAGTTCTGACCGTTCCTATTGATATAGTGATTTCCTGTGCTATTTCACTGCGGCTAAGACCTTTTGACATAAGCTTCAGAATTTCTATTTCCCTAGAAGAAAGCGGATTATTTGATAAATAAAGTGTCGATATAACCGATTTATATCTGATACATAATTCTCTTACGCTTGATAAATAATCCACGTCTATACCGTCAAGTTTTTTAAAGTATTCCAGCAGTTCTAACATATTCGCACTGTTTTCACCGAAAGGTGTTATTATACAGTCAGCCTGTCCAATAGTCAATGCCTCTTTCAACCAGAATTTCGACCTATCAATTTGTCCTCTTTTAAAAGCAGCAATAGACAGATGTATATAATTATGCAAAAAACCCAGTTGATTATTGAATATACCAAAATAATTATTGAATAATTCACATAATGCCTCTGCTTTTGACCAGTTTTTAGATAATATAAGAGACTTGCCGTATACAACATAGGAAAATACAGCACCTTGAATTAAAAGAGAGTTCACCGACATATCACCATTTTTAATCCAATCAGGAATTTTATCATATTCACATGTACACGCGTAAATATACCCCAAACATAAATCATATGTATTTAACAAAATAGTCTCAACATTAGAAGATACGTCATCAGATAAATCTTTAAGCAAATCAACAGCTTCAGAATATTTATTATGATATAAATATAGCCTTGCCAATGTGAAATAAGCACATACGACCATGGATGTTTGGTTTTTAGTCTTTGCATTGTAAACTGCTTTATGGACATTTATTTCAACCGAATCAAATTTTCCCGTTTCTAATGCATATTCTGCTGAGCTTAAGGCATTTGAACCATATCCAGCTCCTCCTGAAACCTGCGCATATTTTTCATATGACATTTCTGATATTTTTTTGAAGGATCCTACTTCTTTATAATACAAGTAAGTCAAATGAGGACTTCCAAAGGAAAAAGGCCCTTGATAGCTTGCTATAACAGAAACGCCACCATTCAGCAGCTTTAAAGCAGCCTCTATATGATCTATCATATTTTCTAAATCGTTAAATAGAAGAAACATTTTTATCAAATGTATTGCTGCCTGTATTTCTGCCTGATCCTCGTTCTTTAATATTTTGCCTTTCATTTCGCTCTCGAATTGTTCTAAAAGATGGCAACCCCTTTCTTTATCTCCAGTAATTATAAATAGCATTATAAACTTCAAACATGCAATTGGATGTTTGTCCTTATATAGTTTTGGAATCTCGTCAAAATAATAAAACATCATAGGCCTGTCATTTTGCCTGATATACAAAGATGGTTTCTCCAATTCTTTTAACATTGTATCATAATCTTCACCATGGAAAAGGTAGTGAAAACCTTGATCTATTTCATTTCGCCCAATGTACCAATAACCTGCTCTACAGCAAATTTCTTTATTGTTCATCTTCAATTTAACTGATTCTTTTTTTATAAAATTTCGAAATACATTATGTATAGTGTATACTCTTGTTTTAGCATCCATCTGGATAAAAGCATTTTCTCTATGCAGTTTTGCTATAATATCTCCTATTGATTGGATACCTGTTAAATAAGCGGCCATTTCAATTGTAAAATCATCCAATACAGATAATGCACATAAAACTTTTTTTGTTTCTGTATCATAATGTTCATAGATAGCACTTTTTATTAAATCCTGTATTTCAGTAATATTTTCAATGTGTATTCCACACTTTAAGCCTCTATAAATCAAATAAAGTGCCGCCACCCAACCGTCAGCTATATCTTGAATCTTTAATACCATTTCTTTTTTAATAGGCATTGCCATGATGGAAAAATATTGTTGTACCTCTGTATTGTTAAAACGTAATATTTTTTTATCAATTTGATAAGCCATATTTTTAACTATAAGCTCTGTTAGATCAAAATGAGGTAGATGTCGGCTTATTACAACTAAATGTAACTTTGGTATTTCACCCTTGACAATAGATTGCAATAAAATATTTAGCTCATCGTTTTCCGCAAATTGATAATCATCTAAAATTAAAATAAAATCATCAGAAACCTTATATGACAAAATTTTATCTATAAGCCTTGCCGTTTGCATTTTGTCTTGTGGAAATCCCGATCCATCTATGATATCCTCAAAGCTAGTACCACTCTCTGATAAACGCTGTGTCAAGATAGTCCAGAAATATCCAGTGCTTCTAGATGCTTCATTGAGGGATATCCATATATGTTTAACTTCATTTACTGACAAAAAATTTTTCACTGCAGTAGATTTTCCATAACCCATAGGGGCTGTAATAACTGTGAGAGAATACTTTAATATATTGCTCATTTCTTTATTAACTCTATTCCTCTGCAGAATGCTAAAATTTCCATTCATGGCCTTCACCTCTAATATATAATTATACCATATTATTCTTTTTTTTCAATAATTATCAATTATACTTAATAAAAACATTTTATAACATCTCCAATTACAATTCTTAAAGACCAATGTTTAAGTTTAGATAAATGATTCAAATTGGAAAGTTCATCTTACAAGTAATACAGTACTAACATAATAGTTATAATCATATAATTATTAACAAAAGAATAAAAAGGAGTGTTAAATTAATTGATAAAAGTTAAAGTAGGTTTACAACCCATCGTTAATAAAATTAATTTGCCAACTGTTATAAAAACAGCTATTCTTCCAGGTGAATCGGTGGAAAGATTATTTATAGCAACACAAGTTGGAGAAATATTTTACATAAGAGACAGAGTTATAGCGACTTTTTTAGATATTCGCAACCGAATCATAAAACTCGGTACAGCTAGTGGTGGATATGATGAAAGAGGATTACTTGGCCTTGCGTTTCATCCACAATTTCAATTTAACGGATTATTTTATCTACACTACTCCGTAGCAGGAACACAAGGTCCAGGCGCTCTTTCTAAGTCATTTGAGCCTAACCCGTGTGACATTGAAACAGAAAACCTAAAGTGGGTAAATAGAGAAACTAATTATGATCATATCGATACAGTTGAGGAATGGATTTTACCATCTAATGGTCTACCGCAATTGAGAAGAACATTACTTAATCTTAGAAGACCATTTTTAAATCATAATGGTGTAAACAGTTTAAACTTTTCACCTGAAACAGGTAAACTTGTTCTAACAACTGGAGATGGTGGTTCTGGATATGATCCATTTAATTTAAGCCAAAATAATATGGAAATTGCCGGTAAAATAATAGAGATTGATGTAACTAAAAATACATTTATGAATAATCCACCAGTAGTCTCACGTTTTAATGAGCTACCTACGTACATACAGGAAACACTTGCGGTAATTGCCAAAGGGGTTCGCAATATACCTGGAATTTCGTTTCAGAGATTCTTTAATCAGTATATCAAATATGTTGGAAATGTGGGTCAGGATTTAGTAGAATCAGTTTTTTCATTTGTTCAATATAAACCAATACCAGTTACTCAGATATCTCAATCTTCTTTAATGACATCCGAACCTAACCAAGAAGGATTTATAAACCTTGGTTGGCGGGGATGGGAAGGTTCTTTTCCTACTCCAATTTTAAAGAATTGCTCTGAAAATTCAACTCTAGATGAGAAAGTAATTTCATATTACAAAGAGGCAGTAAAGGTTTCAACGCACAGACTCAATCCTCTGACTTGTTATTATCATCATGATTCACGTTCAGATAAGTTCGAAGGAACTGCATTGACAGGAGTGCAGTCATATTTAGGAAATAGAATACCTGATTTAACAGGAAGTGTTATATTTACTGATTTTGCACAAAACCATGAATCTCCACCTCCAGTTAAAGGGGTTTTAGCTTATACAAAAATTAGAGCAGACTGTAAACTAAACGATTATAGTGTTATTGAAACTGATTATAATTTTGGCTCTCAATCAGCTTATTATGTTAGTTTGGGAACAAATCTAAGTCAAAGCAACCTATATTTAGGCGTATACGGTTCCTCAAAAGTAACAGATTATAATCAAGGTACTGTTTTCGAAATAGTTCCATGATTTTTTCTACAAAATAAAAAGAACTAGTAAATTATTAGGCCGGGCATCCCCCCTATGTTATAATCATTGAAAAGTTAAAACCACATCAATAAAATTTTTTATGTTAATGATACTTTATATTTTCCTCTCTAATAATTGAAATACAGTTAATCGGCGCAAAATTTATTTTACTACATAATATGAATCAAAAGAATATTATAGAAAGGATAATGAAAATGATGTATCCAAGGAAATTCTATTTTCCTACAAATTATATCTATCATAATTTATTAAGATGTAATCAAGGAATAAATGAAGAAGAAACAGGTTATCTTGACGTAAGCGTATATAGTAACGTTACAAATATACCAATAAAAGGTGCTACAATATTAATTTCGAGTGTTTCATACTCGGGACAGTTTTATGAATTTGGTAAGGGGAGAATTCTGTACGAGTACAAAGCAGATAAAAACGGAAGAATACCTATTACAGAACTGCCAATTCATAACGAATTGATGGGTCAACATAACCATAATTTTTATATTATTTCTGTATATGCTGATGGATTTTATGATGCACATTTATTTCATGTACAGATATTTCAAGACGACACTACAACTTTCAGAATATATTTGAGCCCTACTTCTAAAGAATCAATAGACCAAAGAAGGTTTGATTTTATAATACAACCTACAACCGAAGAAATACACAGCAGATAGTTATTTCTTGTATATAGGAAGGAGAAAACACATCTCCTTCTTTATTTAATCGGGGACTAATTTCTTTTCCATAAGATAAAATTTACCTTTTCTCCAATTTACTTCTCCTACTTTAATATAACCTTGTTTAAAATACATTTTTAAAGCGAAGGGATTTTGTGAAAAAGCATCGAGTCTTATTGTTCCTACTCCTTCACTTTTCAATCTTCTCTCAATATGATTTAAAGTTAATACTCCTATCCCTTGATTTTGGAATTTAGGATTTACGCACATTCTATGAATTATACGATATGTTGCATTTGGATATTTCCAATTTCCATTAATATATTGTTCATCGCAATCACTATTCAGAACATATACACAAACAATCTCACTATCAATCTTACCAATATAAAGATGTTTCTTTCTAATATCATTTTGAAGGGTATGCTTATCTGGATATACTTCATCCCATTGCGTAATATTATGTTTATTCATTTCTTCAATTGCAGCAGAAAATATATTAAATATTTCTTGTAAATTTTTTTCTTCTGCAACATTAAATTCTATTTTCTTCAATTTTTTCCTCCAAAAACTAGAATTTATCTTTGCAATAGCTTACAAAATGTCAACTTCCATTTCTGATTCAGTAGTCCACCTGTCCCCAAAGTGGTTATCTACTTCGTATAATCATACTGTTACGACGTAAATTCGAAAGATACGACAGAGCAATTGTATAAAATTATGATAAATTTTACTCACCTCTTTGTAGGAGTGTAGATAATGCTTATAATCTTTGTGTTCAAACAGAATTTGTGCGCTTACCTAAATTACTTTCTGCATAAACATTTCCATAGGCTGTGCAAACTGAGGATTATTTAACAATAACCCACCACAATCAATATATCCTATCTTTCGATAAAAATGCTGCGCTGTTTCATCTACTTGAGTTGAAATTAAAAGCATTTTGTATCCTTTTTGTTTCATATCTACTTCCCATTGATGCATTGCTTGTGAAGCAAAGGATTTATGGCGGTATTCACTTTTAACAAAAATAAAATTCAAGAAAGGTATATTGTCCCAAAGAACACAATAATGTAGAATTCCAACAGGAATTTCATTTTCCCACATAATATAACCGGTTTTAGTAAAAACACGATTTTGAAATCCTAATTCATTCACATGACCATCGATGCTCATCCAAAAGTCTTTATATCTCTGTTCTACATATTTAAGTTTCATGTTCTCCTCCATTAATAATACAAATTACTATACAGATTCATTTCCTACTCTATCATCATGACGTACTTATATCACTTCTTTGAAGATTTTGCATTATTGAAAGTTAATGCAACAATAATACTTATTATGCAAAAAATAAAGAATATCATTGTAAAAACATCATCTAAAAATATAGCTACCACTCCTAAAATAAAGCATACTATACCACCTATAAACTCAATTATACCAACCCTTTTAGCAAAGGAATCATATGATTTACCGCTTTTATTATCATCTTTAAAATTATTAATCAAATTATATTTACGCTTAAACCAAATCGCATATCCAAAACCAATGAATAACAAACCAATTAGAATCAACATTATTCTCAAAACAAACATAAATTTCACCTTTATAAAAGATTTTACATATTATTAAATATAATAGTATTATTGTAACAGAAAATAAGATAATGAGTCATATGGACTATTAAGAAAATATCCATTATCTTTTAAAATAGAGCATATTTCATTTTCACCACTTTTTTTCTTTGTGTAATATAAAACTGATGATAATCCTAACATAATTAGTAAAAGAAATTGTCAACCAATACATATTCTCTTTATAGTGCCTGATTATTACTCATAATCTAAACTGCATTGAAATTAAATTATAAATTTTCCCATCTATTTCTCTTTCGGATTTTCTCACATCAAAGAAACCCATCTTAGTCCAAAAGTCAAACCCATTTTTATTGGTTTCATGACATGCCAATTCTATAATTTTGAATTTTTTATCCCTTGCAACTTTAAAAATGTTAGTTAATATTTTTTCTCCCACACCTTTTCTTTGAATACTTTCATCTAACATTAATAAACCTAAATACCCAATGTCTTCTTTAGGATATCCTTCAATGAAATCTATTACTGCTAAACATTTATCTTTGTCATATAAAGCGACAAATGTCTTCTTTGTCTTTTCAACTTTGGGTGGCAGAGCGTTAATATCCTCCAAGCACTCTTCTATTGTCACTTCATGATTTTGTGTTTTAGAGTAGAAATATTTATTACCTCTCATTAAGTGAAATACATCTTCAATATTTTCTTTGGTTATCGGTTTTATAATGTATTCTGATAAAACATTTTCTAATTCATTTATTAACATTTTTTCATACCTCGCAAAGCATAAATTATCTTTAATAACCTTATCGTTATTTAGCTCTTTCCATTTCACTACGCAACTATAATTAATATTTATTTTGGATTTATAGCATCTTGAATACTAAATTCTAATATTTAACTTTCATGATTTTTTTATAAGAATATTGAAAACTATTAATATTTTAATTTCGTTTTTAAATATCTTTCTATGGTAGTAATGTGCATTGGGTAAAACAAACTCTTATCGCCTTCTAATAATTCCTTTAATTCTATTAATGGTATCCACCTAATATTTTTCGTTTCATTACTCTCGTTAAATAATTCTCCATCAGCATTACATATAAATGTTTGCACCATTATTGGATATGTTCCTTCAATATTTTGGCTACAAGAAAACGGAGTGTAGTTTAATACTTTATATCCATTAGATTCTAAAACTATTGCTTCATTCTCACCTTTAATATGTGTAACCTTTAATCCAGTTTCCTCCCAAATCTCTCTTCTCAAGCAGTCGAAAATATTCTCAAATTCTCTTATTTTCCCAGCAGGAATTTCTAACAATCCATACTCCAATATAGCTTCATCCTTGCACCTATCTTGAATCAATATGTAATCAATCCCATCAATATTTTTTTCTATTATTCCTCCTACCCCAGGTTTAGCAAATAACTCCATTTTAAAACCACCTTATAAATAATATTCTCATTTGTTAATTAATCATATTGTCTATATTGATACGTAAAACTATACCGTTGGATTATTGCATACACCTACAAACAACAGTGTACCATAAGATGAAGTTATTCCGTAAACAAACGGTCTGTTTAGTATCATTTCCGCTCTGCCCTCTGGCATTGCAGCACCAGCGTAATCTATTTGTGTAAATGCTGATGCTTCAACTCCATTTTCATCAATGGCAATGTGAGTATGCTGTGTAACATCTGAAATATAAGCAATGCCATCTGTAATACCTGAAAAATCGGCATCCTGTTTAAAAGCATCTGTGATTCCCAATGATTGTAGTGTGTCAGCTAATTTACATTCAGTACCAAAATCAAATTTTGGGATTTTCCATACTACTTCACCATAATGTCGTTCTCCGCTTTCAAACAAAGCTTGGACAGAATCCTTAGAGGAAAGCAAATCAGATACAGACACTCCTTCATCTGGAAGAATGAAAATCATTTGCCCGCTATCTTTTAAGCTAAGAGATGAACGTGTAAAATTATCGCCTCTTGCAAATCCAGCTGAACCAAATGTCTGATTCATAAAATCAGCGGTTACATCTTTATCATTTGTATGGAATGCATCTTCTGATGTTGAATCTTTATTGAAACGATCTATCCATTCGTCATAGAAATAGATTGTATTTATAATAGAGAGTATCTGCTTTGAACCTATCTCCAATTCTGGTGCTAAAGTACCGCTTGTATTGTCGGAAATCCATTTACTCATGGCTTTTGCTGAATCTTTATTGTAAAAATCAACAGAAAAGGATGAAGCATAAAAATTATCAGCTGCATTCGAAACAAAGCTATCCTTAAAAGTTGTATTGTTATCTAACCATAAAGAGTTTGCAATTTTTAATTTGCTTATTTCATTGTCAGTATATAGAAGTCTGTACAAATTTCCGCACTTAGTAGACAGCTCGTCAGCAGATGATACCCCTAACAATTCAAAAATCTGTCGCTGTGTTTCCCCATCTGCACCAGTCCCCGCTAGAGCGAGTGTATAATAAAGCGACAGTGGAGAATAATTGAAGTTATCCACTTTATCTTTTATAATTGCTTGTGCTGTATTATAAGAAAAAGAATTTACAGCTGTAACGAAATTATCATCGATTGGATTCTCTTCCCGTAGTTTATGTTTGGTATCATAATCATCAAAAGCCACTGCTTTAGGATAAATTACCTCAACCTGCGGCTTTATACTATTCCCGCCATTGATTGATAAATTTGTACATGCCAAAAGTGAAAAAAGCATTGCACCAGATAGTATAGTAGCGAATATTTTTTTCATAATAAGCCTCCTGTTATTATTTATTTGATATTTATTTAGACGATAAATTATTCAAATGGTTTCATCAATAAAATATAAAATATAAAATATCGCTATTTCACTTTTTTGCTATTTAATAATATGACCATATCAACCATATAACCCAAAATTTTATCTTGAGTTCTTATTAATATAAATATTCAACATTTGTAATGCTTTGTATGATACAAAAATAGCCGACATATAAAACATCACTTCTAATATATCTTTAATATAATTTAAAGCAATTCCTAAAATAGCAAGAGACATTATAATAACCCTCCATTCATCCCACCTATCTATTTTTGTGCCACTGCACATATAGTTTTTGATATATCTGAGAGCTCTTTACCACAAACATCATCATAAAATGTTATCTTTTTAAAACCAGTCGACTTTATCTCATCCGAAAGTGACTTCATAGTAAATAACTGATTCCATATATTATAGCAGTCACAATTATCTTCCGTAATAATTACATACTGCTCAAGATAATTATTTGTTTCAATATAATGATAATTACGTTGTATACATACATGCGGCTTCGAGCACCAGAAACCAGAATCTGCATAATATAAATCCTGTTTTTCTGGTACATCAGAAATTTGATTCTTTGTAAATCCATCTAATATTAAAATACCATTTGTTCTTAATGCATTAATAATTCTTTTTAAAAGAGATTTTCTTTCATTTGGAGATAGCACTCCAAAATCACAGTAAACCAATGTTATCAAATCGAATTCGTTACGATATTCAATATCCAAATAGTTTCCATATATGTAATCTATATTTTTTCCATTTAAACAAGCATTTCTATTTGCATATTCTATTGATCTTTTTGAAAAGTCAATTCCTGTAACCTTGAATCCTAATTCTGCAAACAATTCAGCATAAATTCCAGGACCACACCCTAAGTCTAATAATTTTTTTCCTGATGTTTTATTTGACATAGAGCTAATCCATTCAACAGACTTTTTTATGAAATTCAATTGCCTAGAAGCAGCTTCTATATTCGGATTCAAGTGTGCATCTAACATATATTTAGAAATATTTTCATCATCCCAAAATGGAGCCGTACTCGGTTGGTATGGTTGAGGTTTATCTTTCAAAAAATTTAAAATATTCTCATACATAGTTATTCCTCTATTTATAATTTATTATTTTTTGTAAAAAGATCTTTCTTCATTCTTTAGGAAGTTCTTCAAATTTTGGTACGCTCTCTAAGTCATTATCCCAACTTGCTTTGTTCGCGCAGAAGATATGCCCTTGCGGTTTCATTTGTATGTCACTGTCAATACATCCTGCGGGAACAACCAGCAGATTTCCATCAAACTGAATATTTGGCAGCGCTGACCCGCAATTGGAGCAGAAGCTTTTTATGTGACCTTCTGATTTGTAATTAAAAATTTTAGCTTTATTTTCACCAGACAGCCATCTTAACTTGGCTGTAGAAGAGAACAGATTGGCCGCATGGGCTGAGCCTGTATCCTTACGACATCGCTCACAATGACAAAGAAAGAAATTCTCAAATTCTCCTTCAATCTCAAAAGTGACCTCACCACAAAGACATGATCCTTTATATTTCATAATAAAATCTCCTTTCAAATAATCCTATATAAATAATTTGTATTTCGCATTGTCTTGATAATAACTCCTAATATAAATAATTAGAAATTTATATAATTGACAAATTGAAATTTGTCTGTTACTTACTCCACATCGTAATAATATACTTCTTCACTTCTAAGTAATTTATTCTAAACATTTCCATTATACTCCACTCTAAACGGCATTTCTATATAAATATATTTTTTTTGGTTAATTTTACAAAACGATACTTTATCTAAGTATTCATATCTTATATATCTATTACTCTTATAATTCTATTATGATTTATTGATTTGTTATGTAGTATTCAAATCAATAGACTATATTCGCCATATTCATGTGGTATACACTTAATAATTAATAATAGAATTGAGGCTAGAAAAAAACCTCTCGTCATAATACCCGAGAGGTTCAAATTTAAACAAACTTTATTTTACCATTGTTACCATTATTCACTTTCATATTAGTCAATTTTTTTTACTCAACAAACAAAGGAAGTGGCTCAAGAAATATAATATCATCTCTTTTTGCAGCATCACCTTCCGCTAAAATTGCTGCTTTTGCCGTAATTATTCCTCCGGCAGACTCAACAAGCCTTTCAATACCCTGTATAGACTCACCTGTACTTATTACATCATCAATTATTGCAACTCTTTTTCCCTTTATAAAAGCTGCATCCTGTTCGTCTAAAACAAGAATTTGCTTCTTTTGAGTTGTAATAGATACAACTTCATCTATAATTGGAGAATTCATGTATGGTTTTACACTTTTTCTGGCAACTATATATTTTTTCATTTTCAAAAGTCTTGATATTTCAAATACAAGTGGAATACCCTTTGCTTCAGCGGTTACCAATATATCAACTTCTGGCAATCTTTTAACAATTTCTTGGGCTGCAGCACATACAATTTCTGTGTCCCCTAATATTACAAAGCTTGCAATGCTAAGATTATTACTAATTTTAATAATCGGAAGTTCTCTTTTTACTCCAGCGACTTCAATAGCATAGATATCTTTCATGTCATTATCTCCTTTAATTTTACATTCCTAATGCTCCTGCTACAATTCTAAAAACAGAAATACAAAAACAAAAAACTGAAACTCCCCAATTGGGAAAGAATTTCAGTTTTTCAAATCAAAAAATAAAGGTAGTAGTTATTTTCTTACCTTAACATTTTATTACTGTCATTCTACCCATAGTTAAATAATTTACGGTTATTTTGTAGAGACTTCCGAACCATATTATCGGAATTATATGAGAGCAATTATAAATTTACTTTTTTAATATAACAGAATATTTTACCAATTTCAACAAATACTAATTGTTAAAAATTTCTATTGATGGTATTTTATTTAATTACTTTTATACACTCGCAATATGCTCATTATTTTGTCGCTTTGTTTAACAGCTATTCAATCTATTCATAATATCACACCCCTTTCATTATTCGAAATTATACTTGGACAAAAATTCACCCTACTAGTTAAATTTATTATTTTCTAACTTTTGGGTGAATTTCAATATTATATTATTGTAGAGTAACCAAATACAAATTTTATAGACTATCTTTTTTCTTATATAACATATGCACTTAAAAATAACATAGTTTTCCCTCGTGAGATAGTTTATGGGAAGTATATACGAATGTTAATTTAAATTATTTATTTTTTTACTTCTATTTTCTTCTGTAATAGTACATTAGCTACAATTAAACCCATTATTACTATTCCCCCAGAACACATTACTGTTGAACCCATAACTCCTCCTACATACAATAATATGAATGTAGGAATTAACATAATTGACAAAAATGTATTGCTCATTTTCTCCTCCATTAACTAAAATGATATACAATTAAAATATTTGCAACACCAAGAATAGCTGCACTTATTAAAATAGGCCACAATGTTTTTTTATAGATTTGTGATTCCTGTCCAGATACCTGAGCTGCTGTTGCACCAAGAGCTACTGTGGTAGGTCCGATACCCCCTCCTATTGATGCTCCTATTGACTGTACAGCACATGTAACGGATTCGTTTATACCCAAAGCATTTGCTGCTGTTTCCTGCAAGTTTCCAAATAAAACATTTGAATTAGTATTGCTCCCTGTTACAAATGCACCCAACAACCCAATGAATGGTGCTACAAATGGATATAATCCCTTTGTAGTTTTTACTAAAAAGTTTGCTAAGTTATCAATCATTCCCCCATCCATCATAATTTGAGCCATTACTAGCAAAAATACTAGCGTAATAGTAGTTGAAGTACACTTCTTAACAGTAGCTTTTACTACTATATTCATGATAGTTCTATTTAAAACTTTCTTCTTCCAATAAATAATACCACTAAAGAATGAAGATAGCATTATTATGGAAAATGGATATTTAAAAATATTAAATTTTGTGTATCCTTCTTCTGCACCTATTACTTTTCCAGTCAAGCTGGTATATCCCGGAAAATCTAATTCTATTTTCCATTTTGGTCCAATAACAAAGAACAAAATTGAAAAACCGACAATTAGTATGTATGGTAATACTGCTTGAACTAAGTTTATTTTACCTTTATATAGTGGTCTGCGCTCTCTTTCTTTATTTTTAAAATTATATATTATCAATAATGTAATTAATCCAACAAGTCCTGATAATAATCCCATAACTGAGGTCATATCAAGTAGTGCCAGTACGAATAACGTCGCTCCCATTGTTAATGAAATGCATAATATATAAGGAAAACCTCTTACAATACCCTTTCTTCCATCATAAATAGCACAGACAGCAATACCCGTAATAATCATAGCTATTGTTCCAAAAATAGCCATATATATAACAATATTGTGGATATCAGTATTTGTTACCATATCTATTGCCGATATTGATGAACCCATTGATCCAAAACTAATCGACCATGAATGCCCCACCAATACACCAGCAGCAGAAATAAAAGGATCAAATCCCATTCCAATTAGAATTGGAGTCACTACAATAACAGGTACACCAAATCCTGCAATTCCCTGCAAAAATGCTGCAAATATCCAACTAAGTAATATAAATTGAAAAAATCTATCCTCAACAATAATTGCAATATTTTTATTTATTACATTAAGAGCACCTACTTCTTTAACCAAATTGTAAAGGAACATTGCTCCCCATATAATAAAGATTACAAATAGAGATAGTCCAAATCCCTTGGCCATGCTAATCGAAAGACCTATCAACCCAGGCTTAAAAGTAAAAAGATTTACTGCTGTTGCTATAAGCAACGCAATTGCTCCTGATTTACCAGCTGACATTTTTAAAACAAGCAAACATACCAATATGGATAATATTGGTAAAAACGAAAATAAAGTTAACATTCTTTCCTCCTTAATATATACAACCTTCTCTATTAATTCCACATTTAAATAACTTGCTTAAATCCAAATTTTGCTTTAAAATAAAAATATCTTATATTAATCTTTTTAGGAGGCCATTAATGGCAAGAATTAGTATTGATGACATTGACCAGCAAATTCTAGACTTGTTAATTGAAAATTCTAAAGCATCTCTACTTGAAATCGCAGAAATAGTTGGTTTAAGTAGAGTTTCTGTTAAAAAAAGAATTAATGCATTAGAAAAAAACGGCATCATTAAGCAGTATACAGTTATACTAAACCCAGAAAAAGTTGGACGAAATGTTTCAGTTTTCTTTGACATCCAGGTTGCACCGTCTCATCTTTATGAAGTCGCAAATGCACTTAACGAAGAGAAAGCTGTTACTGACATTTATTTGATGACTGGCGCAAGCAAGCTACACGTCCATGCTCTTCTTGAAATGAATCAAGATTTGGAATCTTTTATACGTGAGAAGTTGTATTCACTACCGGGTATTGAGCATGTTAGTAGTGATTTAATAATATCTCGTTTTAAAACAAGGAAAGGTATGCATATATAAATGCATAACCTTTATTGTTTTTAATCAAAATCTAAATGTGAAAATATGATTATTAAACTATTTTAATAATTCAGCAACTGTTAGCCTATAAATTTCTGCACAATTTTTAACCTGATATTTATAACCGTATTCATTTGCTGCATGCATTCCGCCACCTGAAGGTCCAAATGTAATTGTAGGAATACCAAGAGATACTGCTAAGATATTAGAATCACATACGGATTTATCATATGCTACAGGCAAATCTTCACCTACAACCTCTTTGAATTTTTTTTGAAGGGTTGTTACTAGGTAATCATTCTCTTCTAATGCAAATGACTGCATATAAGGTGAAACTCTAGGTTTCAAACGCACATCTACTCTATCTTCTATTCCAAGTGCTTTTGCTGCACCCATGATTTGATTAATACATGATTTATCATCTTCTCCTGGAACAACATAACGATCCACGAATATGTAACAATTATCAGGAACTACAAGGGTTCCCGGATTACCACCTTCTATGTAGCGAACACACCATGTTCCACATTCTAAATGTGGATGAGTTAAAGTAGGTAAAGCCTCAATTTCAGCTATAAATTTTCCAGCAGTTATAAGTGCATTTTCACCAACTTTTGGATAATGGCTAGCATGTGCCGCTTTTCCATGCACATTTACCTCAAAGCTATAACGACCACGAAATCCAATTGCTACATTATCATAACGACATTCTGCCATAATCGCATAATCTGCAGTAATTCCTTCTTTAACCAACTGATATGTTCCTTTACTAAGTCCTTCTTCATCCGAGACAAAGCAAGCAACTATACGACCATTAAATTCGTCTTTATTTTGTGTATAATACTCTATTGTCTCCAATATCGCAGATAAGCCACCCTTCATGTCCATTGATCCAAGACCATAAACTTTATCATCAATTTCAGTAGGCGTAAAAGGATCAGTTTCCCAGCCATTTGCAACCGCAACAGTATCTAAATGTCCAATTAACATCATAGTTTTGCCAGGTTTACCGCTATCTAATATTGTCCATATGGAGGGTCTTACTTTTGCATCTTCATCCTCAGGAAAATAACAGTAATGCGGATCTAATCCCATTTGACGCAATTCCTTAGCTATATAATCTGCTATTCTTACTTCATGTCCATTTATTGAATCAATACCAATCATGTCATACCAACGTTTAATTATCTTTTCCAAAACAATACCTCTCTTTCAATTTTAAATAACTAATTTTGCTTGGTTATCCTTTTTTAATTTTGCCATTCCAATTCCTGTTGCTGCATAAAACATTGAAAAAATAATAGATAGCCAAAGCATTGGTGCAAACGGTAAAAATGCCATATTAGCTACTCCCAATGTAGTTGCTGTATATGAACCTGTTGTTGACCAAGCTACTAATGGTGCAAGGCCTGTTCCTGTATCAAGCATAATTCTCATTAAGTTCTTTTTATCAAGACCATATTCAGGGAATAAGTCCTTAGCCATACCACCTACTACTGGATAAGTCACATAATATGCTCCTACGATTACAAAAAACAACATATGCATAAGAAGAACTCCTAATGACATACTTTTTCCGGTCTTTGCAATTTTCTTAACAAAATCAAGCAATATATCTATTACTCCTGCTGTACGAAGTGGTGCTCCAAATATTCCTGCTGCTATTAACAATCCAATGGTACTAAACATACTGGTGAAACCACCTCTGTTCATCATTGAATCTACTACTGCTGAGCCTGAATCTCCAGAAAATCCAGAATACATTGAAGTAATGATCTCCTTTAAGTTTGCACCTTGGAAAATCGCTGCTAAGATTCCACCTACTATGATACCAGCAACAAATGTAGGTATAGTAGGTTTTTTCATTGCTATAAGCACTATAACTACTAATACAGGTAGTAATAAAAATACATTTAAATTGAAGTTAGAAGAAACAGTTGACAGGATATCCCCATAAACATCTCCACCTACAGTTCCCCCACTAAATCGTAATCCATAAATTACATAGAAAATCAGGGAAATCATATATGCAGGACCAGTTGAAATAAGTGAGTGTTTAATTCCTTCTAACATTGGCACATCTGTTACTGTAGAAGCAATAACCGGTGAATCAGATAATGGTGATATCTTGTCTCCAAAGAAAGCACCTACACATATAGCACCTGCTGCTGCTGCCGCCGGAACTCCAAGACCTTGTGCAACTCCCATGCATGCAACACCAACAGTAGCCAATGTACCCCATGATGTACCTGCAAGTACAGACATGAACGTACAAAGCAAGCAAGCGATAGGCAAGAACAAACCTGGCGTTATAATTTTCATACCATAATATATCATCATTGGTACTGTACCAGAAACCATCCAAGTTCCTACTAATGTTCCTACAGCTAAAAGGATTAGCATTGCTACTATCATTGACGATATAGTATCTTTAATACCTTTTTGTAAATCGTCATATTTTATTCCGAAACACCATGCCATAAAGCACATAACAACACCGTCTATGGCTAACACAATACGATTATTAACTTTTAAAATTAATAATCCAAAAACAATAATTGCGATACCTACCACAAGCATTGATAAGGCTTGTCTTGGCTTAACGATTTTTTTCATTTCATTTTCCATTAAGTATTCCTCCATTTTTAATATAGTATTTTTACTTACAACCTACTATAAGCAATTTCTATGCCAGTTGCATTTTTTTCTTAACAAAATATTTATCATTGATAAATGTTAAAGTATACCTCTTTTTATAAAATTGCCTCATTCTATTATCTTAAAAATAATCATATTGGGGTTACTAATGGGGTGTTGATTTCATTTTTTCAATATAGTAACCAATTAATTTACTTTTGTAATTATTATTTATATTTTAGTTGTATTTTGTTTAGTTTTTGGTTATACTTTTGTTAAACAAACTAGAAAAATGGGTTTAATTTAAATTTTATGGGTTTAAAACGGGAGGTTTACTATTGAAGACATTATTACTTGTCGCTAAACGCGAATATGCTCAGAATTTATACTATTTAGAACTTAAGAAGGTGTTTGGAGATCGATTAAATATTATCCCTTGCTTTCATGTGAGTGAAGATAACACTTTTTTGCTTACAAGTGGTATTTCAAATGCGGATATAGTACTTATTACTAATATCTACTCTTTCCCTGTAGCCAGAAGACAAATGCGAGAAGATGCTAATATTATTAACCTCAACTTTACTTTTTCTCGAAAAAAAGTTGAAGATCTCAAGCAATTTCCAGTTGGCACAGAGGCGTTAGCTTGTTTTAATTACTATTCCTCAGCTCAGCAAGCTGTTAATACGCTTTATGAATCAGGTGTATCCAATTTAAATTTATATATCGATTATCCTGGAAATCATAATGTGATAGATAAAAAAATTGATCTGGCAATTATTTCTGATAATACTGAAAAACTTCCAGATAACATAACACGAATATTTGATTTGGGTTCAAGAAAAATAGCACTTTCCACTTTGCTTGATATCGCTGTCAAAGCAAATATTCTTGATGACAAACTGTTAGAATCAATAACATGCTATTGTAAAGAAATTGCAACCCCTACCAGCTATCTTTCACATTTTCACGACTTATCGTCAGCTACTACTATACAACTAAAAACGATTATGGAATGCATAGACTATGGAGTGGTAATTTATAATAAAAATTTTCAGGTTATAAACTATAATAAGAATTTTACCCGAGTTTTAAGACTTCCTTCAAATATTTATAAAACGAATATTAATGAACTTCTAAATAATTCAGAGTTGAGTAAGTTTCTTAATTCTAAGTCATATATCTATAATCAATTATGCACGTTAAAAAACAGAGGTATTAACCTTGCTGTTACTAAACAGGAGATTAATAATACTATTAATGAAGAAAGCATATATATGCTTATTATCAAAGATATTACAGAATTAACCGACATAGAAGCATCTTTACGCCGACAAATCACAAAAAAAGGTTTAATAGCTAAATATACATTTTCAGATATCAAAGGCTCAAGCCCTGAGATTGAACAATGCATAAACAAAGCTAAGAAGATAGCACAAATTGATAAGCCTACACTAATAATTGGAGAAAGTGGCACAGGAAAAGAGCTATTTGTTCAATCCATTCACAACACATCAATACGTTCTAATTATCCTTTCGTAGCCATGAACTGTGCTGCAATACCAGATTCTTTACTCGAATCAGAACTCTTCGGGTACGAAGACGGGGCTTTCACAGGTGCAAGAAAAGGGGGCAAAGAAGGTCTTTTTCAGATGGCTCAAAAAGGTACATTATTTCTCGATGAAATTGGTGAACTTTCGCTTTCAACCCAAGCTAAGCTTCTTCGTGTACTAGAGGAAAAAGAAATCATGCGAGTCGGAAGTGATAGGCTGATAAGTGTAGATGTAAGAATAATAGCAGCAACAAATCGCAATTTAAAAGCTATGGTCGATGAGGGTAAATTTAGATTAGATTTATTTTTCAGACTTAATACACTAATAATAAATATTCCGCCGTTGCGTTCAAGGCGCTCAGATGTTTCACTTCTCATCAATGAGTTTTTACTTAGAGAAAATCAAGAAGAAATAAAGTTTGATCCAAAAGTATGGAACTTTCTTCTTAACTATCAATGGGCTGGAAACGTCCGTGAACTAAAAAATTGCATAGAGTATGCTGCTAATATTTCAGATGGATACATATCAGCTGAACATCTTCCTGATTATATTTTTGAAGAATACAATAATACAGTTCATACACACTCATATATCAAAAGTACTATCGAAAATATTAACAAAAGCGACAAAGAACAACTAATAGCAATATTAGCACTTTTGAAACATGAACCCATGGGGAGACGATCAATGATGCAATCTCTTGAAGAAGACAACATTGATGTTACTGAATATCGATTGAGAAGTTTGCTGGACTACCTAAGTCAAAATAAATACATTACTATTGGTAAAGGTCGTTCAGGATGTTCACTTTCCGACTCTGGAAAAGAATTATTGAAAATTTTATTACAAGAAAAATAAATATCTCAAAATTTCATGCCCCCTTTGTTAGCAAGTTTTTTGACATTATCTCCTTTACTGTTTAGTTAAATTAAATTGAGCCCTTAATCAATTGCGATAAAGGGCTTTAATTAATTATGTGTCAGATTAATTAGATTATCAGCATTGTGGATACCATCCTATTATTTCATATGGTATTAAAAATTCAACAATGCCAACGGCATATGGAGCAATATCATATTGTTGATAGTAAATTACCATTCCCCTAGGGGTGAGGTAGAAACTATTTTGATTAAAATTCTTTATGATTAAGCTTTTGTATTCATCAAAATAAATGTTAGGATTTTGATTTAAATTATATTCTGCCTGCCTTGTAATTTCTTCTATAAGCAAATCCCTATAGTTTATTTCAGGTTTGAAAAAACTATAAAGAGGTAACTTCATACCGTTGCATAACTCCCAAGTATCCGAACTTCTTAGTGTATTACCGTGAGCCCCTCCAGTGAATTCATATTTGTCAACATATACACTTAAAAAACAATTTTCATTATAAGTTATTTTGTATTCCATATATACTTCATATGGATGAAACGGAAAATCATTGATTTTTGAATCCTTGTAATAATTAATGGCTTGTTGATACAAATATTCAGCGTATACTATATATTCATTAACATTAATCGCTATTTGATTATTTATTGTCCATTCTGTTCTTGGATTATTTTTCATGCTTATTACTGGATATTTAATAGTAAGTTTAAGCATTTCAATGAAATCATAATCAAATGTCTCCTCAATTTTCTTCATACTGATGTTTGCTTTGTAGCAATAGTCTTTATTATTCATATATATCCCTCCTGCATATATAATATGTAAAAAATACATAAAAGGTACGTCAAAAAACACTTGACTGTTAATAGTCGTTATGGTTTATAATGAAGGTAGTAAATAAAAGGGGGAAACTATATGACTAATAAAGAAATTGAAAATCAAGAGAAAGGAGATGCTTCCTCTGCACAGAATGTGTGCTGTACACCAATGGAAACAGACAACTCGTATTTACCATTAAAAAGTGAAGAACTTCCACAAGTATTTCACCCATGGCGCAGATATTTAGCTAGACTTTTTGACATAACCATATACAATATCCTTTGGTCAGCTTTTCTAGCATTTGCATTTAATGTGCCTTTGACAGGCAGAAGCAATCTTGGAAACATCCTTGATGTTTTTATAGCAATTACCATCATGTTGTTTTTAGAACCACTACTTCTTCATTTGTTTGGGACTACGCCAGGAAAGGCAATTTTTGGCCTCAAAATAGAAACTGCTGATGGCTCACTTCTTTCTTATAGTGAGGGTTTAGAACGAACTTGGAGAGTTATAGGCATAGGAATGGGATACAATATTCCAATATATAACCTTGTACGTCTCTGGAAAAGTTACAGCATATGCAATGATAATGAAACTCAGCCTTGGGATGAGTCCATATCTTACACCATCAAGGATACAAAATGGTATCGAGGTCTATTTTATATTGGGGCTAATGCTGTCGTTCTGATTGTTTTAGTTGCATTAGTATACTCACAGCAGCTACCACCTAATCGAGGTGATTTGACAATAGAAGAATTTGTTGAAAACTACAATTACTATGTTAAATCTTTTGATATTGATTTTGGTAATGAATACTTAGATAAAAACGGGAAATGGGTAGAAAATGATCAGGATGGGACTATGTATATTCAAATTGGTCATAGTGAAAAGCCAGAGTATAACTTTACATTAGATAACGGATATGTGTCAAGTATTTCATTTGAAGTTGAAATTAAAAACAATAAAAATTTGCTTAGTTCCTATGATACACAAATGTTTTTAGCTTCCCTTGCTTTTGCCGGTGCCCAGGAAGAAATGAATCTATTTTCAAAGATTCCAACCCGAATTGCTAAACAAATTAGTGATAAAACCTTTGAGGATTTCAAATTTAAAGAGGCAGGTATTACTTTTACATGCGATACCGAGTATTCTGGTTATAGTAATTATGGTAATACGCAGTCTGATTTTATGTTTCCATCTGAAAATTCAACAGAAAACTATTTTAGTTTAAACTTTTTAATAACTAAGTAAAATAGTACAAAAGAATATTGTATAGAGTGGGATTTTATAAAATAATTCTAATTATATTAACGACATTGATCCCACTCAAATTAAATAAAAAAGCCCCAATAATATAACATATATAGATTAAGTTTAGAGTATTTTTTTTACCCAATCCCATTCAAGTCGCCAAAATCCAGCTTGCATATCTGGAAACAACAAATCGCCCTGCTCTTTAACAAGGCTATCGTATCGAAATAAGTTCTGCCAGCTTTTTAATAGTTCACTTTTCAATTGAGGATAAAACGAAGTAAGAAACACATTCCCTTCATAGTCCACTCCATATTGAAGAAGTTTTTTATTGTATGAATCTTCTTCTTCTGTAGTTTTACCTATATAACGCAAATTTAAACGTTTATTCCAGTCGCTCATTCTAAAAAACACAGCATTTTTAATAGGCACAAGTAGCTGTAAAATATGACATCCACTATGTTTCTCTATATATATCGGATCCCTGTAACTCCAAATAGCTGACTCCGCTTCTTCAGGTCTAGGAATAATCTGCTCTGCGTTATAAGTATACCATTTATAAGCATCTACAAACGTTGGAGCAACCTCACCGTATTTTTCTTTAATAAAATTCATTTTTGCAGTGTGGAACCCATTTTGTTTTAGCTGTTCCAATACACTATCAGTTTGTATAGTATAAAGTGTTACCTGTGTACATTTATTATCCATTCTTTTTTCACCTCCCATAGTGTTCCCACTCGGACAGGAGTTAAAGAAAAGCTTTCATCAAAAAGCCTATCCCAGCTTTTTTGTATTTTTTTCTTAATAACAGGAAAAAAAGGTGACATATATGCCAGACAATCGTTAGTATTATAGCTTTTGATTAACTTATCATGTTCGACTTGATCTTTATCATCTTTAGGTATATACATGTAATTTACAATACGTCCCCATTTATCCATATCCATAGTTATGAGAACATTTTCATCAACCTCAATTTCTAATAAAACATTACCATCACTATTTCCTATTTTCTCATTTTCACTTAAAGATACCCAGACAGGATACTCTACATCACTTGGGGGTGGTACAATTTTTCCTGCTGCTTTATGGTACCAATTATATACCTCAAAATATAACTGGGCATGCTCACCCATTTTTTGTTGTATATATTCTTTTTTCACAATATATCGCCCATTTTTTTCTAAATCAGTTAAGATGTTAGCATGTTGTTTTGTCCATACCTTTACCTTTTTTCCCATATATTTATCATCCCTTCTATTAATAGTCAGTACTTTATTATATCAATGAAAAAGATAAGCGTCAATATTTAAGAACATTGTGATATTTAACAATATACACTTATAAGTATTCCAAGTTCGCAATATTTTTTACTGCGAACTTTCTTAAATCGAATAAGTTGATTTTATGTAGTCAACCGGCACATCCATTCGTACAGCTGTTTCTTCAACAGAAAGTCCGCTGTCTAAAAATCGTTTGATAACTATTTTCATATTTTCACCAACTTCTATAATATGTTTATCTAAATCATAAAAACGTACTACTCTTTGTCCCCATGAATGTTCTATTGGAGCATGTATGTATGCAATATCTTTAAGATTATTGAGCTTGTTTATAAAACCATCCATATTATCTTCTTCAAAATATAATTCATATGCATTGCTTCCATAAATAACTTCACTTTCTTTCTTATCAATAAAGCCTTTCCATGTCTCTACTGTCTGTAGCGCTATATCGCCTGTTAAAGTAACGTTCGCACCAAAATCAGCAACAACCTCTAAACCCAGCACGTCATAGTAAAATTTTTTAGATTTCTCCATATCTTTCACAGCTATTAATGTACTTACATATTTCATTAATTTAACCTCCATTACATTAACACTAAAGTGAACATTTAATCCATAGTCTTATGAAATGTTCACTTTAAGGTTTTATAATATTCCGTATCATGATTTTATCATATTTCATTAATATAATTCATTATTTTCCACTTTATAAGCAAGTTCTTTTATTTTAGCTTCTATCTTTGCAATCACTACCTTAAATTCCTCATCACTTTTACCAGTTGGATCATCTAGACCCCAATCCTCTTCATACTTACTGTCTACAAATGGGCAAATTACATTGCACCCCATTTTTATAGCTATATCTATCTTCGGAAGCTCGTTTATTAATTTTGAGTATTGAGTTTTTTCAATATCAATATTATATAATTTTTTCATTAACCTTACTGCATCTTGATTTATTTGTGGTTTGACTTCAGTTCCTGCCGAATAGCTTTCAAAAACATCACTTGCATAATGTTTTCCAAGAGCTTCCGCAATTTGACTACGGCATGAGTTGTGAACACATATAAATGCTACCTTTGGTTTATTCATAGTTGGTCTCCTTTATTTTACTAATATAGCACATGGCTAGTTTAAACATTTCTTTTTTTAAAAAATTTCTCCATTCTTGCTATTATTTCAATTATTCTTTGATATTGGAAACCAATGCTTTGTATTATTGGCTATTTTAACTAAAAACAACATTACAGGAACCTCAGTTAAAACCCCTACAACGGTTGCTAATGCTGCAGGTGATTCCATACCAAACAATGCAATTGCCACTGCTACTGCTAACTCAAAAAAATTTGATGCACCAATCATTCCAGCAGGAGCTGCAATATTGTATGGCAATTTAAATATTTTGCATGCAATATATGCAATAAAGAAAATAAAAAATGTTTGTATAGTTAATGGTATTGCTATTAAAATTATATGAAGTGGATTATTTAAAATAACCTCTCCTTGGAATGAGAATAACAATACAAGCATAAGCAATAATCCAATTATTGTGGCATTATCAAATTTAGGTAAAAACTCACTTTCAAAATATTCTAATCCTCTTTTTTTAGTAATATTCATTCTAGTTAAAATTCCAGCAGATAATGGTATTACTACAAAAAGCACTACTGACAAAACAAGAGTATCCCAGGGTACAGAAATATTACTTACCCCTAACAAAAACTTCACAATAGGAACAAATGCGATTAAAATTATTATATCATTAGTTGCAACCTGAACTATAGTATATGCTGGGTTTCCTTTTGTTAATTGACTCCAAACAAATACCATTGCAGTACATGGGGCTGCTCCTAATAATACCGCACCTGCTAAATATTCCTTCGCCAATTCAGGTGTTATCAAGTTTTTAAATACTATAAACAAGAAAAATGATGCTATAGCATACATTGTAAAAGGTTTTATTATCCAATTTGTAATCCAAGTGACGTATAAACCCTTTGGGTTTTTTCCAACATTTTTAATACTTTGAAAATCTACTTTCATCATCATAGGGTATATCATTACCCAAATAAGTATAGCTGTTGGAATAGATACATTAGCATATTCAAATTGACCAAAAAACTCAGGAATTATAGGTATGAATTTCCCTATTAATACACCTACTACCATACAAATTGCTACCCATAGTGTTAAATATTTTTGAAAAAAGCCTATTCCTTGTGTCTCTTCATTACTCATAACATAATCCTCCATTTTAATTATCACAGTTACACAAATCTTGTAACTTACATTTTTCAAATTTGATACTGTCATTTTTATAACAGGGTAATTCACCAATTTTATTTATTAGATAATCATATAGCTCCTTATTTTCTCTAATAAATGTATCGCTAATTCTATAATAAGTCCATTGTGCAGTTTTATGGCTTTCTAATATTCTTGCTTTCTTCAATACAGTTAAATGTCTAGAAGCATTAGACTGGGTTAGCCCTAGACATTCTTCAATTTCACATACACACATTTCACCTTTAATTATTTGAGATATTATTCGAAGCCTTGTTTCATCTGCTAACGCTTTTAATAGTTCAATCAAATTATTGCCTCCTTCATATTTTTGTACTTTATTTTTAAAAATATAAAACCATATTACCACATGAGCATATACGCATGTACATCTCCATAAAAAACTATTTGTTACAATGACTTTAAAAACAATTACATAATTGATACCTATTTTTTATAAAATTATACACATTATATAGATAAATGTCAATATGTTTCATGTCCTCATTCTTTTAATTTTTTTACCTCATATTTATTATCATTTAGTAATAGTACTACCCATACAAATAAAGGACAGCATCAATAATTTATAAATTCTGCTTTAAAAGCCACCATTATATAAAACCTTCAACTGTCCCAATCGTTAACTTTATTTAATAAGTTTTATTATTAAATTAGATGCAAATACGCAACTTCTTATTTTCCTCTAACCTCTAAAAGCTTATTTTTTAATTCCATTTCAATTCTGTTTAATTCAATTTCTGCTTCTTTTCTCTTTTGACGTCCTTCTGCCTGTATATGCATTACTTCATCAAGAGTTGAAATTAATGACTCATTGGTAATACGAAGTGTTTCAATATCAACAACTCCTCGCTCTGATTCTTTAGCTGTATCTATTGTCGCCATTTTAAGTATTTCTGAATTTTTTCTTAATAGCTCATTGGTCATATCCGTTACTTCCCTCTGAGCTTTTGCTGCTTGGCTTGAATGGGTAACTCCTAAAGCTAGAACCATTTGGCTTTTCCAAAGAGGAATTGTGTTTACAATTGTTGACTGTATTTTCTCAGCCATTATAGTATCATTTCCTTGAACCAAACGAATCTGTGGTGCCATTTGAATAGATATCATTCTGGTTAATTCCAAATCATGAATTTTCTTCTCAAATCGATTACAGATTGCAACCATATCGTTAACTGCCTGTGCATCCTCAGGCAGACCACTCGCATTAGATTTTTCAATTAATGCAGGTAATTCTTCTTCCTGAACTTTAGCTAACTTCTTTTTACCTGCTAATATATACATAGAAAGCTCTTTATAGTATGTCTTATTAAGATCATACATTTTATCAAGCATTGCTATGTCTTTTAGGAGCTGTATTTGATTCTTTTCCAATGATTCACATATTTTATTTACATTTACTTCAGCCTTATCATACTTAGCCTTCATTGCAGTAAGTTTATTTGACGATTTTTTAAAGAGTCCAAAAAATCCTTTCTCCTCTTCATCTACATCAAAACTTTTTAGTTCTGTTACAACATCTGATAACATTTCACCTATTTCGCCTAAATCTTTGGTCTTAACGTTATTTAATGTAGACTCTGAAAAGTCTGCTATTTTCTTCTGAGCTCCTACACCATATTGAAGAATCTGATTTGATTTTTTCAAATCAATCTGACTTACAAAATCATCGACCATTTTTTTCTCTTCCGGTGTCATTTCAATTTCATCAAATGTTGGTTTTTCAATCTGAGTGCTTTCTTTCTTAACTATTTCACTGTACACTTCCCCTTGTTCAGATGTTTCTTCATCAAAAGGTTCAAAGGTTAATGTAGGTACCTTATTATCCATGGCTTAATCCCCTATAGTTTATTTTATTTTTTTATATTCTTTTGTGATAATCCTTCCTGTGCAAACATAGTTTCCATAACAGATATATCCGTAGATATATCCATTGCTACATCTTCAAAAAGGCTATCCAACAAATTCTCAAATGCATGATTGATGGTATCCAAAGTTTCCTCTATCTCTTTTTTAGCAGTTGTAATATTTGTTCCTCTTACAGGCTGGTAGTCGAACTCCCTGTAAGCATCTAATAATTTTAATGTCGTTGGTAAAAAATACTCTGTAAACTTCTTTATTTCAGGAAATTTTTCAGGGTGTGTCTCTACATAATCAAAAATTTTTCCAGTTACATCTTCAAGTTGGTCTAATTTACGTGAGATTTCTTCCCCTGGTATTTCGATGTTTGCAAATCTAATTTCTTTTACATATTGCCTGCCTTCATCAATTGCTTTTCTAATTTTTGGATCTAATGTAACCTTCTTATCACTTTTATCATCCTGATTTTGGCGAATATTCTCTTCTTTTTTCTTTTCCTCAGCTTCCCTCATTCTCATACTTTCTTGTAATTTGAGATATTGCTCATAGCTTTCGTCATTTAACATGAAACAAGTTTTTTTATCATCTATATGGCCTTCAGGAAACATTCCAATATCAATCATTTTTTGCAAATCTTTAACTATATATTTAACACTTCGACCTGTTACAGAAGACAATTCATTAATCATACAATAATTACGATTATGCAACTGTGATATATATCTCTTAAATCGCTTCAATCTCTTACGTATTCTGCCACCACTTAATAACAAAGTCATACTTGCTATAAAGCATGGTAACAATATAAAAGAAATGATATTAAACATAGTATTAATTCTTAATGAAAAACCAATTATTGATAATACGATTATTGCAATTAGTAGCCCGATACTTCCGATTGAACCAAATACTGTCAATAGCGTACTTGAAACTTTTCCAACAGGAACTGCATTTTTATCGTACTTTGATATCTGTTTATTGTTTTTATACCTTTGTCTATGAGTGTAAGCATAATTATCCGTATTTTTACTATATTTCTGTTTAGTAGAATCCTGAGCATTTCTTGTGTTTGATTTATTTTCATACCCTTGTTGATTATTACTAAAATTCCAGGTTTGTGAATCTTGATCATAACTTTGGGAATAATCATTTACTTTCCATGTCTGATGATTCCATGGTTCATGATACCCACGATTTACTCCAAGTGAATCTTTAACCTCATCAAGTGCACCATTAACTATATTTCTGATATCATGGTTTAGTCTATTAAAATCCCTATTGTTCACAGCATCTTGAACAATAAAACGAATTTCATCACCCAAATTAAATTTTCCTCGATTATTCATTTCCGCCTCCAAGTAATCAACTTTTGAACAGAGCTTTTTCATTTGACTAAATAATAACAACATCTTTAATCAGTATTTATTTGAATAGTCTCATTCTTTTCATTTTGTACATTTTGTAAATTATATCATATCTTATTTTCTAAATCAACTATCATTGAAAGTGTGTTTTTAATTATATATATTAGTCTTTTCTATGTTGTAAGTCATATATTAAAATTGTTAAAGCAAAAATACAACTCCGTTATTTTATTATTGTAATCTGATATTATATTTAGTAATTTTTAAAATAAGTAACCATATTTTATATCAAATGAAATCATAATTGTTTAATTTTGTTAATTTTAATAAATTACTACTAGAATACTTAGACATTTTTTGTAGATACTTATTATGTAAGCAAGACTTACAAAACTTTTAACGGAGGTAATATAATATGTCAATTACAAATGGAAATATTCCTAGTCTAAGAAATTCACAATCAATTGGTCAGGCAGAAATTCAAAATGCTAAGCAAAGTATGAACTCAACTAAAGGTCAAAACATGATTTTAGGCGCTAACCTGAGTTCAAATACTGCAAGCCAAGGAAATATGACAAATTCTGTTCCTAGCTTAAATAGTTCTACATCTGTTGAATCTGAAGAATTACAAAATGCAAAAAAAGAAATGCAAAATAGTGTTTATGGCAAAGGTATGTTTTAATAGGTAATTAATTATTATTTAAATTTCCTTCCTGATGTTTGTATCATTTAGTATACGGTTGTTCTATAAAACTTACAATATGTGTATTAAAGATACTGATTCGAAAAAGGCTATTGGCAATAAACCGATAGCCTTTTTTTGTTTTATTTGTTCTTTTAAAAAATAATAATTGTATTAGCTGTTACTTTTTTTAGCATATTTCAAATTAATTTCAGCACGCTCCACAGCTCTTTTAGCATATTTGACATCTATACTCTCATTAAAGCTTTTTTCACCCTTGCCAATTGATTTGTTTAATAATTCTAATCTGTAATTGTATTCGTCCATTGCTTTTTCATACTTCTCCATTGAATCTTTCAATTCTTCAGAACTTCCAAAAGCTACAGTTTTAGAATTTTTCTCATGTTCAAGACGTTCAAAGAAATCCTCAGTAACAGATGCTTCAATATCTGTTTTTTCGTTTGTTTCCTTATTGATTTCATGTATATCTTCTATATTTTCATTGAATTCCATATGCCCTCCTGTTTATTTAAATATGAATTTTAATTTATATTTCGGGGATTTTTACCCAAGCAGCTGCATCATCCATATCGCCACAGATAATTGCATTTCCAATATCTAATGACGGTATAATTGAAATTTGGTCTTCCCTGAGTGCTAAACTTGATGCCATTATTTCACAATCGTCTTTTGCTGTAAGACGATGAACAATTTTATAGTTGGTGTTTTTCACTGCATCTGGTATCAATCTAGTAGGAATTTGATCTGCAATTATTATCCCTTGACCATAACCTCGAATCTCTGACATCATATTACTGAACAAATCCGCAACTGCCTGTTGAGGATTTCCAGAATCAACAGATAAATTCAACGGCTTTAGTAGCAGATTATGAGCCTCTTCTACCAATGCAAGATGCAATAGCATATTTCTTTGTGCCTTCTCTCTATAATCTTTATCGTTAATATAATAGGATTGTCTATACTCTGATAAACTAATCATCAAGAGTGACATAATTAGCGCTTTGTCCTTAGCTCCTGCTATACGACTTAAATTTATAATTGTCGGTTGATTGAACAACTTATCATAATCAGTAGATTTACTTACATTTAATATATTTCCTCTTGTTCCTCTCGATAGATACGTAAACCGTGTCTCGACAGAAGCTGATATATTGTCCTGAACTTTCTTTTCATAATTTCTGTGTTCAAGAATGACCTTTGCCATAACTTTCAACCCATCTAATGTTGGATATTCATCTTTTTGCTCCATTTCTCCCTTAAGAAATTCATCTTTGTAATATGCCTTAAGGTATTCAAATACAGTTTCATCGATTATTACTGGTAAAACATCTGACATTGGAAGACTCAAATTTAGCAGGTCAGTTAGGTTCTCACTTCTAGTAAGCATGTCTATTTTAGCTCCCTTAATTGCAGCTGGTTCAAATGGATTTAAATGCAGCTCTTCCATTTTTACTCCATCTATTTCTGTAACTCCAGGCATGTATATTTGAAACTGTTTATCTTTAGGAAGCGTTTTGTTCATATTAATTGCCCATCTGACATAATCATCTTTAGCTGGCTCAATTACCATTACAGGAACATTTCGGCTTAATACTTCCTGTATAATACGCTTGCATGTAGTCGATTTTCCACTGCCCGTGCTTCCTGTAACAAGAGCATGTCTAACCAAAGCATTGGGATCAATCAAGTATTCGTTGTTTTGTTCCACACCCATATCTACCACTTTACCAAGAGAAATAGAATCACCCTTTATAACAGCAGGATTATTTGCAAATCTCACTGCTGTTTTTACAAATCTCAGCCCTGGAACATCTCTTCTTGGAAGTGAAGTTGCTAAACTTAATTCTTTTGTATTCATAGGGGTACTTAAATACTGATATGCTTTTCCAAATATATGCCATTCTTTATCTAAATAATTATTTCCATTAACTTCCTCGCTAACAATTGGAATTAGATCATGCCCAAATTTTACTATCTCTAGCGCACCAGAATTATCTTTTAACACATGTAGGCGAATAGGCTCAAGGTATGATTCTTTTCCCGAATAAATAGAACGAAGCATTCCCCCCACTGTAGTAACCTCTTTTTTAGTGTCTCCTAGAATATATACACCAACATTCCAATATCCAAGATTCCTTCCTTCATTGAGCCTCATTATATGCTTTTCAGTAATTTCCTCTGCATATTGTGCAAACTTATCCAGATATTCCGATGATAGAGATCTTGAGAAATTTAGCTGAACATTTTTATTTAAACCAAATATACCTGCAACTGCACTTCCAAGGCTACCTCCAATTCCGGCACCAAGCATAGGCATGCCTGCTGAAGAAGCCAATAACCCTCCTGCAATTGCTCCAATCCCCTGAACTATACCGCCTCCAATGCTTGCTGCTTTACTTTCACTTTGACTTTCCTGTTCTGTTACATTTCTTGAAACATTAATATGAATTTCACTACCAAGTCTTCTCATTCTGTTGATTATATCTGCTGTGTCACGATCAGACATTGGATCTGCAATAACTAGCAATGCATAGTCCTTTTCAAATCCCTTCATATCACGAATTCCAAATGCAAGCTGATCTAATGTTTGAATCAAGCCTGTATCTTGCTCATTACTACTTCGAAATGATGGTATTCCTGTCACTGCACCTAAAGTATTAAAATGCTGCATCTTCATCATAATTTCATTATATGTATCTTCTTTTGTTAAAGCCCTCAGTTCAACCCCTGGCATATTGGCACTTGTTGCTTCTCTCATTTGTTCTATTGCATCTTCTGAACTAATTTTTCTTGATAAAGAAGTAGTTCCTATATATAAATGTGTTTCTCCCATTGAACGTTTGAGCAAAAATAATAATCTATAACCCCAAGCGTGTAATGTAGCTAATGTTCCCTGCCATCTGCTTATAAGATCGTAATTTTCCATATTGTCTGGATGCACAGGCAATCTCACAATTTGAAGCCAAGTTATAGCTTTGTGATTAGAAGGAATTACATTAAATTTTTCTCTTTCTCCAATATTGTTTAAATAGCTTCGCTCCATGGAATAATCCAACAAATGCAAAAAGAATTCATTGGGAACTTCTATTTCATTATCTGTTCTTAATCGCTCCATATCAATTCCTTGAAACAAATCCTTAAAATTAACATTCAAAGTTTTTTTAGTTGTCTCCATATACTATTCACTACCCTCTCATACAATAAATATAAAATTAGTCATATCACATAAGCTTATTTAAATCAGTTCCATCAACTTTCACACAATAAGGTTCAACTGGTAAAGAAATTAAGTATTTTTCAATAAATGCCCCTTTAATTCCCCGAGGACTGTTTTTCCCAAGGAAAATAACCCAATCACCTACAACTAATGATTTCTCAATTATTTTATTCACAATCTGTTTCTTATTTGAGCCATTTAAATCCATTCTATACAATCCAACATACGAATCTAAAATGTACTCTGAATATACTAAGCCTTTTTCGCTTACACCCCACAATATGTAATTTCCTTTCAGTATAATCTGCTTTTTCTTTGTTGCACAATTCATAACACATATACCATCTGCTTGATTATAGTAGTAGATGCTATTTTTATATAAATAAAAATTATCATTACGCATGTTAATACATGGTTCATACCTAACCTCATCCATTATATTAACCACTGCAGGTTTCTGGTTATAATTCAGTTGTATCATTTTCTCTTTTGTCTTATTATTCATGTAATAAGCAAACTTTGCGTAGATATATTTATCATCAGCATATTTTATATCTAAAGACGCTTTTTCTCGTGAACCTAGGTCTAAATTATCTATGTCTAGTAAAACTTTCTTTTTAATACCATCAAGAGATATCTGAATCAAGGTCTTTTTTTCTTCGCTCACCTCATAAACATACAGTACACCACCATATGACACGACATTGTATGTAGAACTGTCAGTTTCGTATATGGTTTCAAGCTCGGGATATGGAACATCAAGGTTAATACGAATTAGTCGAGCTTTGTTAAAAGCATATATATTGACAATCATAAATTGTTTACAAAAGCAAACTATATAATAGCTGTATTTACCCAAATCTAACCCGTATTTTTTATTTATTAATGAAAGTAATGAATCAGAACGTTCATCATGTTCAATTTCAATCCACTTCAGATGAACTGGAATATTATTGCCTTTATTATCAATCTTGTATATTCTTTTATTAAAATACACATAGGTATAACCTAATTGTTCCTTGTCATACTCAATAAGAGGTTTTTCTTCAGAATTCAATTCCAACTTCATTGGTGAATATACTAATCCCAAAGAAACAGTCTCTTGAGGTCTAGGCAATGAAAATATCTTGTCTCTAGCTTTCACTATAGTCGGTGATATTAAAGTATTTCCTATTTTATTTATAGATCCATCTAACATTTCTTTCACGAAATACCATTGGCTATGACCACCAGTTAAAACAATAAATTCTACATCTATCATACCATTAAATTCATTTATATTTTTAATAGAATCATTTATACAACCATTAATTAATTCAATAAAACATTCTAAATAATTTGAAAATTCCTTTTCAAACTGTACTCTTCCAAAACTAGGAAATGAAACTTGATTATCAGTTATAAGAGGAATAATTGGAGCTAGAAATGGGCATGTAGTCACATCTATCTTCTTGTTTAGTGTACTAGAAACAGTATTTTCCTTCCAACTTTTAATATTATCCATTTGTTGAATTAAAATATTTCGAGCCATGCTCTCTGTAACATTTGGCATTGAAGTAAGATATTTAAGCAGATAATTATAAAGCAGTTCCTCTACTTCCCGTCCTCCAAAATGCAGTAGCTCATTTTCCCTTGGCCATGTAGATACTATTTTACTAGCAACAGTTCCACTTTCATCATTATTTTTAACCAAACTACACTTAAGAATTGCTAAATCAGTAGTTCCAGCACCCATATCAATCATCAATATATTGAAAGATTTGCTCTCTTTCATATTTATATTTTTCATAATACTAGACGTATTTTGAATTAAAACTGCATTTAACGCAGCTGTAGGCTCATCCATAGTTTTAATATTTTGAAAACCAGCTTTTCTAGCTGCATCAGCTAGAAATTGAATTGTTGTTTCTTTCCATTTGACAGGGTAACTAACAATTGTTTCGATCTCATCATATTTGTCTTCAATATATGTAAACTGATCATGATAAATTTTAAATAAATAAGAAAAAAACAATTCAGTCAAATGCATAGCTTCATTTCTCTTTTTTTCATCACAATCTTCTAATGACATTTTGAAATTTCGGTAAATTACTGAGTTGTCTGATTTTTTTGTTTGAGCATCATAACCATACCAAAAATTATCATTAAGATTCTGAATAATAGATGGTACCCATGCATTACCATTAAAATCAACATACTGTACACTTGTCTTGTCTTCTTTTACAGGCTTATTATTTTCATAATGTTTAACCTTTATATATGTTGAACTTGTTCCAAAATCAATTCCTATTAATCTCTTAACACCCATTTAGATCACCTCATAATTTAATCAGCTAAAAATAAAACATATTCTCATAAATTAATTACATAGATAAATCTCTATAATTAGTCACTTAGTCATTGTTACTTTTAGTATATATAATAAACGTTTTATCAACTGGATCATTTTTTACAAAACTAAGCCTTTCATAATCATATCCATTTATTTTATTTCTGTTGCCATTTTCAAATTCTGCATACAATTTTTTTGCACATTCTAAGGAATCAACAAAAAACAACTCACATCTGTAACGATTTTCATATATATAATCAGAAGTATCAAAGCACGGGAAAGGCTCACTATATTCTACAACATAGCCTGATACATTAAACAGCCCTTCTTTTTGCAAATAAATAGTTGAATATTTTCCTGATTTTTTATATTTAATACTTTTAAGCAATACTGGCAAATTAGCATATGATTTACCACCTATTTTAAACTCAATATTTTTATTACTATAAAATTTCGTACTCATATGATATACACACACCTTAAGACACTCAATATTTTTTTAAACTTATACCATTATATTGTAATTTTATTTACATAAACTGTCAATTAATATATAAAAAATTATATTTTATCAATATAATTAAAACTAACTATTAATCATTTAACTATCAAAAAATTTATGACAAATACCGCTTAATTATGATATAATATTACATACATCAATTTAGGAGAACAAAATGATAAAGAATATAAAATATAAAATTAATTTGTTAATTAGTACAATAATTATATTTGGGTTTATATCAATTATTTTTATTAATTACAATAACTACAGTAAAATCATTAAAGACGATATTAAGAATATATCAAAACTTACATCTACAAATATATATTCTGATATAAATAATGAATTAACTAAACCAATATTTGTATCATTAACTATGGCAAATGACTCATTTTTAAAAGATTGGCTACTTGAAGAAACTACAATGATTAATGATGAAAAACATTTAGTTAAACTTCAAAACTATTTAAAAGGATTTGAAGTCAAGTACGGATATAACTCAGTATTTCTTGTATCTGACAATACCAAGAGATACTATTATTATGATGGTATATTAAAAACCATTGACAAAAACAATGATCATGACCAATGGTACTTTAATTTTATCAATAGTAACAAAACAAATATTCTTGATGTTGATAATGACGAGGCTAATAATAATACTTTGACAGTATTTATAAATTGTCGTATACAAGATGAAAACAATGTATTGATGGGTGTTACAGGTGTTGGATTAGAAATGAATCAAATACAGTCAATGCTTATGTCTTTTGAAGAGAACTATAACTTAGAAGCATTTTTAATTGACTCCGACGGATTAGTACAAGTACATACAACAGATAGTCTAATAGAGAAATATAACATTTTTAATAATAAAGAAATGAATTCATTAAAGAATGATATTATTAATAACAAAATGTCTTTAGAAACTTTTCCATATAAAGTAGGTTCTACTGATGGATATCTAATCACAAAATATATTGATAATTTAGGTTGGTACTTAATTGTTAAAAAGGATACATCAGTATTAAAAAGAACTTTTATGTCTCAAACAGTTAATGAGCTATTAATTCTTTTTGCAGTAATTTGCATAACAATATTGATAATAAATAACCTTATTAAACGATATGGCATCCAAATCGAAAAAACTGCAAACACTGATCACCTAACAGGATTACCAAATCGTAGAAGTTTTGATAGTGCACTAACATTACTTTTTAAAGACTTTAAGACAGAAGATTCTACTGTTTTCGTATTTGATATAGATGATTTTAAAATCATAAATGATACATATGGCCATATTTTTGGTGACCGTGTCATTTGTCTTATTGCAAAATATGCAAGTGAAATTATAGGTGAGAATGGAATGTTAGCAAGATGGGGCGGAGATGAATTTGCAGGAATATTGCATACAAACCTTGAAGAATCAAAAAAAATAGCGAATTTAATCACAGAAAAAATAAGACAAGACCTAGAACTAAAAAAATATAAGGTAACTATTAGTTTAGGATTGACACAAATAGAAAAATTGGACACTGCAAATAGCTTAATGATACGAGCTGACAAAGCACTATATGGTGCAAAGAACAATGGAAAAAATCAAATATATATACTGTAAATGTAAGTGTAATTTCTTGTGATTACCAAATATCACTTATAATAGGTAGGTGAAAAAATGGAACGAGTGGTTTTCTTAGTTGATATGAATGCTTTTTATATAAGTTGTGAACGTACACGCCATCCTGAGATAGATGGTAAACCTGCGGCAGTAGCTGGTGATCCTACAAATCGCACAGGAATAATCTTAACTGCAAACTATGAAGCTAGAAAATATGGCATCAAAACAACCATGGTAGTTAGAGAAGCTTTAAAGCTTTGCCCAAATTTAATTATAATTCCGCCTGATCACCAATTCTATGAACAAAAATCTAAAGAAGTTATGAAAATTTTAGCCTCTTACACTCCTGTTATTGAACAAAATAGCATAGATGAAGCATGGCTTGATATGACTGGATGTGGTGGAATTTTTGGTAAACCTATAGAAGCAGCAAATAACATTATGGAACGTATAAAATCTGAATTAGGTCTATGGTGCTCTATCGGAATATCCGAAAATAAATTTCTATCCAAAATGGCATCAGAAATGAAAAAGCCACTTGGCATAACAGAACTTTGGAAAAGAGATGTAAAACAAAAAATGTGGCCTCTTCCAGTAAACTACATGTATGGGGTAGGTAAACAAACAGCTCAAAAACTTCAAAATAATGGAATTAAAACTATAAAGGATCTAGCTTTAACCGATAAAGAATTCCTCTTAAAAATCCTTGGAAAAATGGCAGTGGAGTTCTCTTTATTAGCAAATGGAATTGATACATCTTTAGTAACACCTAACGCTGTAGGTGATATGAAATCAATTGGAAGGTCAACTACATTGCCTCATGATACATTAGATATTGAATATGCGAAAGCTGTTTTATTTGAACTTTCTGATGAAGTAGGGATGACTGCCAGAAAATATGGCAAAAAAGGTCATACAGTACAAATTAACATTAAATATTCAGATTTTAAAAGTATAACTAGACAAACAACAATTCCTGAAACTTTTCTAGTAAAAGATATTTACACTACTGGAGTTGAGCTTTTAAAAAACAATTGGAATAACAAGCCTATACGATTACTTGGCATAAGTCTAAGTGGTTTTGATGGCAATAAAAATTCCGAACAAATATCCCTTTTTGAGCTACCTAATGTAATCAATGAAAAAAACTCGAATAAAATCGAAAGTGTTGAAAACGCGATTCATAATATCCGTCAAAAATACGGCTCTTCTATAATTAGACCTGGAATAATTATTAGAAAAGAAAACAAAAATTAACATACTATTTCATCAATAAAAAATAGTATGTTAATTTTTGTTTAACTGTACTTGATTTGCTCAAATATAATCAATTTATTATTTATATCTAAATATATCTCTTTGTGAATAATTATCTAACAGAATCAAAATACACTTCTGTTTCACGAACATTGCCAAAATTATCAACAATCCTACTAATAACTTTAATCTTATCATCTTTATTATAATCAACAATTCTGTCTTCAAAATGAGTATAAATGCTACAACTAGAATATTGACCATCAGAGAGATCGATATCTAATTCTACTTCCTTTTGTATAACAACTATTCCATCTTTTTCTACAATAACTTCTCCACTAACTGGATAATTAATTAATTTCGCTTGTGTTGAATACGAATTTTGATTATCATAACGTGGATCATACATAGTAACTACTTCTCCAGTAATTAATAATCCATCTTTACCATTAAAAAAATTTAGTTTATTTTCTGCCCCTACTTCCATTATAAAACTATTGATTATATTTGGATTGGAGTCTAAATATTGAGTACTAGTTTCTCCATCATTTGTAAAGCGTACTAATACTTTTAAATTATTTTCATTAACATCTACTGGGATATCGGCCCAAAAGCTACCATTTTGAAAAACCGAATTCGCCGAATAACTCTTTTCTCCATTTATAACAAATTCTGCTGTCATACCTTTTTTGTAATATTTAGGTGTAGACCGTAAATTCAAAGTTAATTGCCCATCTTTTATATTAAGACTTTTAACATCTATAGCATATTCTGCTACTAGACTTTCTTGTTCTTCTAGAATAGAAGAAAATTGAGAGTCAATTTGCGCAATCTTATAATCAACATTGTTATATATTTGGCTTACTTGACTATCTAACTGTTGTATGTGATTATTCATTAAGTCAATACGATAAAATAAAGTAACAAATAAAATCAATAGTATTATTGCAGTAACTGCAGTACCAAAAATTAAAATTTTCTGAAATTGTTTTTGACCTTTTAGTTTTTTTATTTCATCTTCATACAATTGAATTTGTTCTAAGTTAGATTCCTTATCATCTGTATCTGCACCAACCAATTCACCTAAAGAAACATTAAATACATTACATATATCCTGCAACCTATCCATTCCCGGACTAGCTGTACCATTTTCCCATTTAGAAACAGCCTGCCTAGACACACCTAATTTTTCTGCTAATTGCTCTTGAGAATATGCTGCATCCTTTCGCAATTTTTGAATTGTTTCATATAATCTCATAATATCACTCCTCGTGAATCTAATATACTACTTAATGAATGTTTGTTGCAACCACTTAATAGTTTCCATTGTGCAACTATTGGTTGCAACTTATAATTTATGAGTATTATATATTCTCTATCAATTTATTTCAAGCTATTTGAATATTTCTATATTACTCTACTTTTGATCTTTTCCACAAGCTCAGATTTTATAACTTCTATTGAAGCAATAGTAGCGTTAGATTTTATTAAAGCTAATTCTCCTCTTCCTATCCAATCATCACCTTGGCTTTTATAAAGTGTTTCAAGAGTCTTATCTAGCATATCAATTTCTTTTTCTATATCATCTGATAGTCCTGATTTTATAAAATTGTATGTTTTATCAAAATACTCTTCATATATTTGTTCATAAAATTCTTCGTTAATCATCTTCGCCTCCTAGTTATGTAATTAATCAATTCCTTTACCAGAATCAGCAACATCTAATATTGCTCTAGGGTATGGGCTGAAAATTGTTTGATCTTTTAAATATGGCTCATTAAACCTTACTACCCAACCACCTATCAATGTAAGTGGTACTGAAAAAGGAACTTTTTTTGATGAATATTGCTCTAACAAATCTAAAAAATATGATTTTTCATCTTTTGAGAGTTTGTTTTTAAAATAACCAAATAAATGCATTAACATGTTTATATTTTTACTTGTTTTCATAGGAGTTGCTAAAGCATGTTTTAATATTTGTTCATAATTAATAATAATTTTCTCGATAGGCTCATTATTATGATTAGCCACTAATTTCCCTAAGGCTTTCTGATTAGTTTGGTGATAAGCCATTAATAAATACTTATTATTACTATGAAATTTTATTAACGCATTAATCGAGTTTTCTTTTTTAACAGACTCATACGAATACATGGTAAATATTCTAGTTAAGAAATGATTTCTAATATCATAATTAGTCAACCTTCCTTCGTCTTCAATAGCCAATCCATCAAATACGCTTATAACCTCTCTGCCAAAAAATCCTGCTGTTTTATATCCAGCAGAAGGAGATTTTCCTATATACTTATATACTTTAACGTCTTTGATTCCACAAGACGGAGAGCGGCTCTTTAATATAGCACCATGAATAGATTTCTTTTTCAAATTATCTACAGTATATTCTACGAAAGTTTGCATCTTTTTTGTTAAATCATTACCACTTCTTGAGAAAACAAGTTTTTCAACACCATTATCATCTATAATTCTAATAGCTTCTCTTGGTATTGGTAATCCAATCTCCACTTCAGGACATACAAGAATAAAGTCTACATAATTCTCTAGCCTCTTTACAAAACTATCTCCAACCATTGAACCATCATAACGACAAGCTTCATGTTCTATACATTTACTTAATAACACTACGGGTCTTTCCATATTTTTTAAATTCATCTCCATTTCTTAAATCATTTTCTCATCATTTTTTAATATTTTCAAGTACTTTTTAAAAACAAAAAATAAATTCTATAATCCATTTTTTATTTTAACTCTTAAATATCTTTTCCATTGTTAATTTTTATATTAATGATACTTAAAAACTATTAGTCTCGCTAACTTGTTTATACTTACTTATATTTACTTAAAATCCAAATATTAACTATGCAAGCCATTTGGCTTATTTTCAATTAATATACACGAGCTGCATAATTAAACATTTGTTTTACCATAAAATAAATGTAGTCAAAATGATAAAGGAATGATATACTACGTAAAAATAACAGCCGAAGCTGTTGTTAAATAACTTAATGAGGTGTTTATGTTTAATATTAAAAATAAGTATTTGGTATTAATAGGTGCATTATTAGCACAGGTAACAATTGCAGGTCTTTATGCATGGAGTATCTTTGGCACAGCCCTTCAACATGAAAGGGGTTGGGGAGGCAATGAAATTTTATTTCCATATTCACTTGCACAATTCATATTTGCATTTAGCACAATAATTTCAGGCAAGTTGGTTGATAAAAAAGGACCTAGAATAGCACTATTTATTGGTGGTTTATTGTATGGTGGTGGACTAATTCTATCATCATTTGTAACTTCTCCTTCTTTACTATATTTAACATATGGAGTAATTACCGGTGCAGGCGTAGGATTTGTTTATGTATGTCCATTGTCAACTTTAATTAAATGGTTCCCTACACACAGAGGAATGATTACTGGATTATCTGTTGGTGTATTTGGTGGTGGAAGTATTATTTTCCAAAAAGTTATTTCTAATTTTCTATTAGTTACTGACGTATCTGGTGCATTCTTAAAACTTGGTATAATTTCTATGGCATTAATTTTAGTTGGTGCTATATTCACAAACAATCCAGAAGGTTTAGTCAAACAAAAAGCTGAAAAAGGTGAAGGTGATTTTACAACTTTAGAAATGATAAAGACATCAAAATTTCGCATTACTTGGATTATGTATTGGTTGGCAGTTATCCCAGGATTATTAGTATTAGGCGCTGCTAAAAATATCGGAATTGAAGTTGCAGGTTTGGATGCAACAACTGCTGCAGGGATTATTTCAATCCTAGCTATTTCTAATGCAGGTAGTCGTTTAGTTTCAGGTACTTTATCAGATAAATTTGGAACACTTAATGTATTAAAGCTAATATTTGTAATAACAATTACTTCACTTCTATCACTTAGTTTCTTAGCTGAAATAAAAGCAGTATTCTATTTAAGTGTTATTGGAGTTGCAGTTGGTTATGGTGGGTTTCTAGCATTATTCCCAACTTTCACAAATCAAGAATTTGGTTCATTCAGATATGCATCTAACTATGGTGTAGTTTATCAAGCATATGGACTTGCTGCATTATCAGGAATATTCATTAAATCAATGGTAGGTAGTTATACTTCTACATTTATTTTTTCTGCGGTAGCGGCTTCAATCGGTTTAGCATTATCCTTTAAAATAAAAGAAAGAGATAAGGTATCAAAATAATATAAAGGAGTTAAGGTTACAGCCGAGTACCTTAACTCCTATTTTTTTGTTTCATATTTTAAAAGTATATTTACAGATTTAATTTAAATTTCAAGTGTTTCAATCCAAGTTGACAAGTCATTTTTTATTGTTTCATCTTTTAATGAGTTTAATATTATACTTTTTATCATGCTTTTTTGCAAAGCACAGCCTTTTAATTTTTCTTCTAGTTCATCAAATAATCTGACATCCATTGCATCAGTATATATTTTACAATCTACTACTTCACCATTTTTAAGTGAAAGCTGCAATTCAAACTCACCCCAAGCAAATCTCTCAGAATATGAAATATCAAATTGAGGGCTCTGACCAAATATCCATTCCCATGACGAATATTTATCATATATTTTAATTAACGGGTCAACATCAAGCTCATATATTTCATAAGTACATTCCCCATTGTAAATTTTGCAAAAGCTCTTATCCAAGCTATCCTTAAGATTTTCAATTGTAACTTCACTGTTTGCATCTACTATATTAGTAACGCGCGAACGAACAGAATCTATACCTTTTGATTTTATTTTCTTCTCAGATGGTTTTAAA